>CAZJCG010000049.1:17264-18663 GCA_964544545.1 uncultured Lentimicrobiaceae bacterium
AATTTCTCAATGTTAATTGTCTAATCACCGAATCAGCTAATTTGCTAATTATCACATTCCTACATTCCTAAATTCTTAAATTCCCAAATTCCCAAATTCCCCAATTATTAATTAGCTAATCGCCGAATCACCGAATTATCACATTCATTTGAGCCCCAAATAGAACTCCTTCGTCAGTTCGATATACTCCTCCGTGTAGCGGCCGTCCTTGTAACGGATCATCAGGTTCCCGGATTCCTGTGCAGGGTTTGCTTCGCGGCTGAATTCAGCCATGACCCGGGTTGACGGTTTTCCTTCTCTTGAGAATACAGTGCAAGTGCGGACCGGATAAAATCCTGTCAGAGCCGCTTCCAGTAGCCATGATTTCAGGGCATCAGCGGGGAAGATCAGCGCAAGCCTGCCTGAATCCCGGAGAAGAGTTGCTGCACCCTGAAGGAGCTCATTTGCAGGCAGGGTTTCATCGTGTCTAGAAACTCTCCTTGCCGGGTCGGGAGCCTTCAGCGACCGGACAAAATAGGGCGGATTGCAGATGATCAGGTCATATTGCTCCTTGTTCTCTATCATGAACTCCTGGAAAGCACTAGTATATATCCGGATCCGTTCCTTCCATGGGCTGGCGGCTGCATTCTGCCTGGCCTGTCCTGCAGCATCCCTGTCGATTTCAACGGCATCTATCCATGCCAGGGATCGTTGTGCCATCATCAGTGCCAGGATTCCCGAGCCTGTTCCGACATCCAGTATCTTTCCGGAAGGGGGTACGTTGGTCCAGGCACCCAGAAGCACGGCATCGGTGCCGATTTTCATGGCAGCCCTCTCATCGCTCAGACTGAATTGCTTGAAGTGAAACACAGGGAAAGATAAAAGATAAAAGTTGAAAGATAAATGTAGGGAAGTTGAAAGATAAAAGATAAAAATTTAAAGATAAAAGATGGATGAGAATTTGGGAATTTAAAAATTTAAAAATTAGAATATTAGCTAATTAGCTGATTAGCTAATTAGCTGATGTAATATAAAATCGTGGCAGGTTCTGGTTTTTAGGTTCTCGCAGATAGCGCAGATTAACACGCAGATTAACGCAGACAGGTCAATACCCTCTGCGATGATCTGCGATCTTTTTCTGCGAAATCTGCGAGAAACAAAACTAGAGGAAGATAAAGGTATAAAGATATAAAGATAAAAGTATAAACCATGAATGACCATCGAATGATCCGCCAGCCGGCGGAAATGACTATTGAATGACTATCGAATGACTATCGAATGATCCGCCAGCCGGCGGGAATGACCATCCTGTATCTCCCTGCCCTAAGCCCTACGCCCTCAGCTATTTAAAGACAAAAGATAAAAGGCAAAAGATAAAAGGACTTATGAGGAATGACGAGGAATGATCCGCCAGCCGGCG
>CAZJCG010000049.1:18763-20718 GCA_964544545.1 uncultured Lentimicrobiaceae bacterium
GGCAAAAGATAAAAGGACTTATGAGGAATGACGAGGAATGATCCGCCAGCCGGCGAAATGACTATCGAATGACTATCGAATAGCTATTGAATGACCATCGAATGATCCGCCAGCCGGCGGAAATGACTATTGAATGACTATCGAATGACTATCGAATGATCCGCCAGCCGGCGGGAATGACCATCCTGTATCTCCCTGCCCTAAGCCCTACGCCCTCAGCTATTTAAAGACAAAAGATAAAAGGCAAAAGATAAAAGGACTTATGAGGAATGACGAGGAATGATCCGCCAGCCGGCGGAAATGACTATTGAATAACTATCGAATGTCCACCGTAGGTCTACTCAGCCTGCTCCGCTCTCCGCTCTCCGCTCTCCGCTCTCAGCCCTCAGCTCTCAGCTCTCAGCCCTTCGCCCTAAAGGTAGATTTCGATCAGTCCCTCCGGTGCCCGGATATAGATTGTTTTGGAATGCCCATCGAGTTCTTCCACAATATCTTCTACCAGCGGGACCAGGATCTGTTTGCCCTGATGGTTCACTTCAAGGAGTTCCTGCATGGGTAGTTCCAGTACTCCTGAAACCGTACCGATATATCCGAAATTCCGGTCGATGACCCGGAATCCTTCCAGGTCGAGATCATATTGCTTGCTTTGCCGTTTGCGGGGGCGCATTGAATTGGGCAGGAATACGGATGCGCCCAGCAGGGGATCAGCCTCTTCGCCCGAGTGGACATCCAGAAAGCTCACCAGGTATTGGTTGCTTCCTCTGGATTCAATCCGGCCAATAAAAAACGGAATCAGGTTTCCTTGTAAAAGGATGAACACTGATTCCGTTTTTCTCAGATTTGTGATCTCTTTGTTAAATGTAAGGATCACTTCGCCGGATGAACCGCTGGGTTTGACAACTTTTCCTGCCTGGAAAAAATCATCCCGGTTCATGGACGAAAAATGATGATTATTCAGCGGCAGCTTCTTCGCCTGCTTCAGCAACAGGTTCTTCGCTGGTGGTTGCTTCCTCGGCTGCTGCTTCGGCTTCTTCGCGTTTTTCAGCTTCAACTCCGGCGGCTGCGGCACGTTTCCTGGCGAGCGCATCTGCCTTGGCTTCATTGATCTTGATTTCAGCTTCAAGACGTTTCTTTTCAACAGTCTTTCCCTTCAAAAGAACATCCTTCTTTGCGCTTTCAATCTTTGCAGTCTTTTCAGCTTTCCATGCATCAAACTTGGCCTGAGCCTGTTCTTCTGTCATGGCGCCTTTGGCAACGCCTTTAAGCAGGTGGTGCATAAAGGCTACGCCGGTGTATTTCAGAATGGCGGCGACCGTTTCGGTGGGCTGGGCACCGGCTTTCACCCAGTAAAGGGCGCGGTCAAAATCCAGGTTAATGTCGGCAGGACGGGTGAGTGGGTTGTAAGTGCCAATCTTCTCGTTAAAACGTCCGTCACGAGGTGCACGACCATCGGTAATCACGATATGGTAATAAGGTTGCCCTTTCTTGCCGTATCGCTGTAATCTCATCTTGGTTGGCATGATAAAATTTGTTAATTGGTGAATGGGATAATTCGTAAATGCCCGGTTTAGAGATTTCTAAGAAATTTCAGGGCTTTCCGAAAAGTGGGTGCAAAGATGCGATATTTATTTCATAAATGAAAATTTCGGCGATGATAAAAATTAATGGATTCCAAGCCGGCTGGCTATTCCTCTCTTTGACGGGCTGTAATCTTCCAGGTATGATGGATATTAATCCTCATCGATCCGAAGACTCCTCTGGAGGGAGCCGCTGGCTCGAAACTTCTTGAGGTTGTATTAAAAGTCTTCAGTATCTCCGTGGCCCTCCGTGTCCTCTGTGGTTGATTAATTAAATATTTCACCACAGAGAGCACAGAGAGGCACAGAGGTGCAGGCAGCGCAAAACCGTATCAGAGACAGTCTCCAATGTCGGTATCTGGTTTTTCTCCGTGGCCC
>CAZJCG010000050.1:0-20443 GCA_964544545.1 uncultured Lentimicrobiaceae bacterium
GAGGTACCGTCAGCCACGTCCCGTCACCATTGACAAACGTCCACAATACCGTCCCGGGGTCTATGTTGTTCAACGGTACACCATGCATCGGGTACTGCGTCGTGTTGCTGCAGATATAATCATCAGTCCCCGCATCCAGGGCAGGATATGAGGTCACCTGGAATATCCTGAAGCCGCTTACCAGCTTCGACGAGCAGGCAAGGGTTCCCTGAACGGTGAGGGTGAGCTTCACGCTTCCCAGCGTGAAATCATTCGTTCCCGGCATATAGGTAGGGTTCAGCAGCGAAGCATTGTTGAATGTGCCGTCGCCGCCTGTCCATTGGTAGGTACCGTTGTTGCCCACCGACGCACCTGTGAGGGGAACAGGTGACTGTACACAGTAGGTGCCGCCGGCTCCCGCGTCAACTGTCGGCATCGGGTCGATCCACAGGGTGAGGGACTTGCTGTCGGTAAACGACGAGCAGGTTCCAAGGCCCTGTCCCGTGAGGGTGAGTGTCACCGTGCCTGCAGCCTTGTCACCGGCGCCGGGAGTGTAGACGGCATTCAACTGGTGGATGTTGTTGAACCCGCCATCGCCCGAGGTAGACCAGGTAACCTGCGAACAGTACTGCTGGCTGGCCACGAGCGTGTAAGTGTCGGCAGCACAAATGGTGGCATTGCCTCCGGCGGTAACCTGAGGCAGGTTGGTAAAGTAAAGAAGCATGGTGTCGGCAGCGACCTGGGAGGCGCAGCTCAGGGCACCGGCAACAGAGAGTACCAACTGCACCGTCCCTGTTTCCCCGACAGCGGCAACATAGGTAGGTGAAAGTGTGGCAGCATTGATCAGTGAACCCGGACCGTTCTCTGCCCAGCTGATGCCCCCGGCAACGGCGTATTGCGCCGTGGCGCCGGTCACCTGGAAGTTCGTACCCTGGCAGGTACCTCCGTCAGGCCCTGCCTGGGCTACAGGCAAAGGGTCGATGGTAAGCACAAAGCTATCCCACGATTGGATGGCGGCACAGGTAAGAGAACCATCGCCCCGCAGGGTGAGTGTCACCGAGCCGGCGGCGATGTCAGCGGCGCCGGGGGTATAGACTGGATGCAGGATGGTGCTGTCGCTGAAAGAACCACTGCCGGAGGTAGTCCAGTGAAGTCCCTGACAAAAGAAAGCCTGGGAGTTGATGATCGTGTAAGTGCTGCCGGCACAGATGGCGGCAACAGGACCGGCATCCACGGCAGGTGGCGGGTTCACCGTCAGGATCATCGTATCAACGGCCTGCTGGGCAGAACAGGCGCCTGTACCATCCACCGTCAGGATGAACAGCACATTGCCCGACTCACCGGCCAAAGGGGTGTATACAGGAGTCAGTGAAGCCCCGGCTGCCAATGAGCCCGGACCATTCTCCTGCCAGGTGACTGCTGTATTGTTGTAGTTTGATGCCGTCCCTGCCAGCGTGTACGTGTCCACCTGGCACATATCATCATCAGGCCCCGCATTAGCTGTGGGTAGGGGATCGATATATATACTCAAACTATCGCTATATGAAATGCCTGCACAGCCTCCGGTCCCGTTAATGGTAAGTTTGAACCAAACCAGTCCCGATTCAGTGAGAGCGGGAGTATAAGTTGGAGTAAGGGTATTTGTATTTATAAATGTCCCGGATCCTCCTGTTTTTGTCCAGGTAATGGAACCAGGAAGATAATTCTGGGCGATTCCGGATAGGGTGACAGGTGATCCTGCACAGATGGTATCACTTACTCCCGCTTCTACCAGAGGGGTAAGCACAGTAATTGTAACCGAGTCGCTGGCGGATGAACCGCAACCGTCTGTTATTTCAACCGAGTAGAGCGTGGTAGAAGATGGCGCCACAGTAATTCCTGCAGTGGTATCACCTGTATTCCAAAGGTAATGGTAGGGCTGTATTCCTCCTACATTTGTTGCTGTTAATGTAGTGACCTGACTGCAGTTTACCGTAGTATCCGGAGGGGCATGGGCCGAAAGGACAGGATAATCGTTAATATAAAATGTTGTTTGTTGTGTCTGAGTGCCGCTACAGGTGACATTTGAATACTGAATGATGAGCGTTTCCGTTCCTTCAGCAATTCCATCGTTGAAGGGGATAATATTCAGGGTGGCAGTCTGTGTTCCAGCCAGGATCACAAGATTAGCTGGAAGGGCCGGGAAATCAAATCCATTGGTTGCAGTTCCACTATAGATAAGAGGAATCGTATCGTTAACAACAGGGATCGAATCGATACCGAAAGTAACAGAAGCATAATTACACCCTTCCACCATGGCTGTATCAAGAGAAGGAATAGTATAGGTAGTGGTGATATTGATCGGGGTACTCGAAAAGCTGGATTCTTCCAGAAAGACACCTGACTGCAATGAACCGTCAGACGCGTTCGCAACTGCCAATTTGATATGATATGTTGTACAGGCGACAACAGTTACAGTGGCCTGGAAAACGGTCGTGTAGGCATTGAATACGAAATTCGGGTCGGTTATTTTCCCGCCGGTTCCACAACCGATGCAGCCGCCATTGCCGTTGTAATTTGTGATGTAATAGTCAGGATTTGTACTGCAATTCACATTATTAATAGAAACCGGTACTGAGGTTCCTGGGATGAGGGCAATATTGACGGAACTATTAGAATACGTTCCGGAAATACCCGGGCCACTGATAAAAAAGCCAAATCCGTCGTTATAAGGAGAGTTACAGGGAGGAGCAAAGGTCGCATATTCCTCTGATGAAAATACATAGTTGAATTTAAGCTGATTACCCTGCGGAATGAAATCGAATTCTAAAATACTACCGTTGTTAGTATTGGTAGTGCAGATCGCATTCATGTCAGGATCGTTCTGTACGGCAGAAGTTCCGGATGTTCCCATCCCGGAATTAGGCGGATTTGGTATAGTAGCAACATTACCGGTAGCCAGGACAACTCCGGAAGCGATACCAATGTTGCTTGGACCGGAAAACAATCCTCTGGCATTCCCGCCGCCGTGAAAGGTTACATTGCTATAGGTAACACCTTCTCCCACTAAGGATTGCACAAGTTGCTCAGGTGTAACGGTATTGTCGATCACCATCTGCCCGGCCGCATCCTGAGTGTATACAAGGATCAGCGAAAGGACAAGCATGATTGCAGTGGCCAGTTTCATGGCGATTTTGTTTATTCTATAAACAAAACCCAAAAGGAGGTAAAGTTGCTTTGGGAAAAGGATTAGTACAAAATTATTCAAATATTTATTGGATCAATTGTATTTACTGCTGAAATTAACAATTTGATTTTCCGTGGCTTCAGAAATTCTTTTCGAAAGGTCTGATTATATCATCAATCTTATTTCAAAATTTCGTATATTTATGGATAATAGGCTGTTACGAAATTACTCACTGCTTTCAGGAAAATGTCCCTGGGAAAGCGGGCAGGTCACAGGAGGGTTCCAAATCTTCCTTTCAGGACTTTTTCCAGGTTGTTAAAGTCAGTCAATCTGTGCAGCCTCAATATTCAATAACCTACCAAAGGAGGGTTGTATGAAAAATCAGAGTTTCTTTTCGGCATTGCTTTTTTTCGTAATCATGGCGATTGGTCTGGCCGTGGCATTTTCGTTGCAGAACACCAACAATGCGGTTTATACAGGGGCAGCATTTTTTGTTTTCGCATTGCTGGTATCTGCATCTACCAAAGTTGCCGACCAGTGGAACCGGGCCGTGGTTCTTCGTCTCGGGAAATTTCACATTCTTCGCGGTCCGGGACTTTTCTTCATCATTCCGGTGATTGATACCATCCCATACTGGATCGATATCCGGGTAATCACCACATCCTTCAAGGCAGAGAAAACACTTACCAAGGATACTGTACCCGTGGATGTGGATGCCGTCCTGTTTTGGAAAGTGGTGAATCCGAAAAAGGCTGCGCTTGATGTGGCCGAATACCACAGTGCGATCAGCTGGGCTGCCCAGACCGCTCTGCGTGATGTGATCGGCAAAACCATGCTCTCTGATATGCTGGAAGGCCGCAATAAGATGAGCCATCTCCTGCAGAAGATCATTGATGAGCGCACCGAGCCATGGGGCATCAATGTGATTTCAGTAGAAGTGAAGGATGTGCTGATACCGCCCGGACTTGAAGCAGCTATGTCGATGCAGGCCCAGGCTGAACGGGAACGTCAGGCGCGTGTCATCCTAGGAGATTCGGAACGGCAAATCGCATCCAAGTTTGAAGAAGCTGCCCAGACCTATTCCGGAAATCCCACGGCATTCCATCTCCGCGCCATGAATATGCTGTACGAAGGATTGAAAACTAATTCTACGATTGTTGTTGTTCCGAGTACAGCCATCGAGTCCATGCAACTGGGGGCCGTTGCCGGATTGACCGCACTCACAAAGGAAATTGAACGGGATAAATTGGAAAAGCCGGATGCAGAAAGGGGAGAATCCTGACAGTTGAAATGCAGAGGATTGACAGATACTGATCAGGGTAGCTGAATCGTGATATCAGCATGATCAGAGAGAGAACATTTTACCCTCCCCGGCCCTCCCTGCTTTCAGGGAGGGAGCAGATGTGTGAATCATGGAATTGGTTATTCTGGAGATAATGTACCCTCCCCGGCTCTCCCTGCGGGCAGGGAGGGAGCGGATGTCTGAATATTGGAATTTGTTGTGCTGGGGATAGTGTACCCTCCCTAACCCTCCCTGCGGGCAGGGAGGGAGCGTTGAATAGTCTCAGGGCACGTATTGACTGGCTGGCGGGCAGGATTCATCCTGATTACCCTGCTATCAGCCCTACGCTCCCGGCTCTATGCCCTTGACTACCCTCAACGGCCACTGTTGCCGGAAGCCTTTGATCCATTTGGGTACGGCATCGACAAAGACGATCATGACACAAAGCATGATGGCTCCGGTGAGGACAAGGTTGATCAATCCCTGGATATGTTTGTCGGGTAAGGATAGTTGAGGAAGGTAGATGTTGACAATGTTCAGGTAGCCCGCGGTGAGTGTGGTCCATCCCACGAAGGCCATCGGAAGGATGGTCATCCAGGCGTAGCGGGCCAGTCCGTGGTTAATAATGAAGGACGTTCCGATTGCCAGTGCTACAGTGGCCAGCAACTGGTTGGCCGTTCCGAACATCGGCCAGATGGTGCTTACGCTGCCTGTATAGATAAACCAGCCCCAGGCCAGCACGATCAATCCGCTGGCAAGCAGGTTGCCCGGAAGCCAGTTCGTTCGTCCGAAGGGCTTATAGACTTTTCCCAGCGACTCCTGCAGAATGAACCTGCCGATGCGTGTGCCGGCATCAATGGTTGTAAGGATGAACAAGGCCTCGAACATGATGGCGAAATGGTACCAATAACTCATCAGGTGCTGCAGTCCGGGGATGGATGAGAAAATATATGCCATTCCTACTCCAAGCGATACGGCTCCGCCTGTCCTGCCGGCGATCTTTTCGCCCACTTCGGCTGAAAGCTGGGTCAGGTTGGATTCGGTGAAACCCATAGCCTGAAGTTGAGGCAGGAATGACTGGAATTTCTCTACCGGTATATTGATCTGGAAGTAATCGAGCGGAAGCAGACTCGTAGCGGCAATCAGCGCCAGGATGCTGACCATGCCTTCCGAAAGCATGGCGCCCGCAGCGATGAACTTTACGTCTTTCATGCTCATGATCATCTTCGGTGTAGTCCCTGAACTCACCAGAGCATGGAAACCGCTGATTGCACCACAGGCGATCGTGATGAAAAGATAGGGAAACAACTTACCGGGGATGATCGGGCCTCCTCCTTTGGTAAAGGGCGTAAACGCCGGCATGTTAATGGTCGGAGCAACGATGATGATGCCGATAGCCAGCATGGCGATCACACTCAGTTTCATGATGGAACTCAGGTAGTCGCGGGGAGAAAGCAGCAGCCATACAGGCAGAACGGATGCGAAGAATCCGTATCCTACCAGCAGCATCGTCAGGGTCTTATGATCGAACAGGAACCAGCTTGAAGCTGCCGAATGGGCGACGTTATTTCCGAAAATCACTGCCAGCGACAACAGGATCACACCGGCAATGGTAGCCTCGACGGTTTTCCCCTTACGGATGCGGAACATCCAGACACCCATCAGCAAAGCGATAGGAATGGTCATGCTGATGGTAAATGTTCCCCAGGAACTTTCAGCCAGGGCGTTTACCACCACCAGTCCAAGTCCGGCCATGGCAACGATGAGAATGAGCAGAATTGCGAATGAGGCTGTTGCGCCGCTCACTTTGCTGATCTCCTTCCTGGCAATTTCGGCCAGCGATTTGCCATCGTGTTTGAGGGAGGCCACCAGGATCACCAGGTCGTGCATGGCCCCGGCCATAACGGCTCCCACAAGCATCCAGAGGAATCCGGGGAAGAAGCCAAACTGAGCAGCCAGCACCGGACCGACGAGGGGACCGGCCCCGGCGATTGCTGCAAAATGATGACCGAACAGAACCCAACGGTTCATCGGGTAATAATTCTGCCCGTCATATAATCGCTTGGAAGGAAGATCCCCGGAATCGTAAAGGGTTGCCAGCTTGGCGCCGACAAAACCGTAGTAGAAGCGGTAAGCAAGGATCAGCACCAGCAATGCCCCGATAACCAATGGCATCGCATTCATAGGAATCAGTTTTAGTGCGGCAAAAATAGGATATTGAAAACAGGAACCATTACATCCCGTCCAGAAAATGCAGTGTCATTTTATCAACAGCCTGTTACTTTTCAACCCTCACACTGTCGACCAGGTATCGGGATTCTCCCCGCCAGGGAAGGGTTCCGTTCTTTTCGCGGTAGTGAACAATGATAAAATGTCCCTGGACACTGTCCAACTGTTGAACGATCGCATCATCGTTTACCGAAAACAGGAACTTCTCTGATGCCAGTACAATGTCCTTGTTGCTTTGAACACTGCTGAGGATCATTTCTCCTTCATACGTTTTGAAGATGGTACCCTTACGGGAGAATTTCTGGAGCAATCCCGCCCGGTATCCATCGCTGTAAGTGAAGATATATTTCCAATAGATGAAAACAGCCAGCACGATAACCACAATGCCCACAAACCAGTAAAGGATTCGTTTCATGAAACGGACAAACCTGTTTGCCTTCTTTCTGACTGGAGCATTGCCGGTATTAGGAACCGGAGGATTCGGAGAAGTTTCATTCATGGCAGCCTGAATTTATATACAAACATACTGAAATGTGAAGTTGAATAAAATAGTCAGTAAAAGATAATAGACAAAAGGATAAAGACAAAAGATAAATCCTGGCTCAACAAATTATCTTGCAAGTATAATCTGGCAGTCAGGCCAGTCTGCCGGGTTAAATTAATGTCCGGTAATAATTATTTCGGAAGCCAGTCAGACAGCCTGGTATACTGGTATAAAGATAAATTGTGACCTTCCCTGCTCCCTGCACTAAGCCCTAAGCTAAGCAGAAACAATAGTCAGTTCGGATGAAGACAATGGTTTACCAGCCTGAATAACTACAGTTGATTGACAGAAGTTCTCGCAGATCACGCTGATTGATATGCAGATTATCGATGATTTTCTATACTATACCTGCTCTCCGCTCTCTGCTCTCCGTAAAATCTTCATTCGCCCTCCCGTACTTCTTCCATTTGCCGTAATTTTAAGCACTCTTCCACCTGAAGGCATTTTCGCAATAATTCCTGAAAATCCATTGATAATTCGTCTGTGTTGATGATAAACAAGCTATTTCAGGCCATGGTCGCCGCATACGCGATTCTGTTCCCGGCCATCTCTGTAAAAGGGCAACAGGCTTTACCTTCATATCCGGTTACTCCTGTTCCGTTTACCTCGGTTCATATATCAGATGATTTCTGGGCGCCCCGTATCCGGATGAACCATGAGGTTACCATCCCCATTGCGATTCAGAAATGCCGCGAGACCGGGAGAATCGATAATTTCCTTTTTGCTGCCGGAATCAAAAAAGGCGCTTTTTGTACCGAATACCCTTTTGATGATTCGGATCTTTATAAGATCCTCGAAGGTGCATCGTATTCTATCCAGATGTTCCCCGATCCCGAACTGGAAAAGACCATGGACACACTGATCGGGATCATCGGCAAGGCGCAGGAACCGGATGGCTATCTTTACACAAACCGTACGATCGATCCGCAACACCTTCATCCCTGGGTAGGGAAAGAACGCTGGGAAAAAGACCCTGAACTCAGCCACGAACTCTATAACCTCGGGCATCTTTACGAGGCAGCAGTCGCTCACTACCAGGCTACCGGAAAACGAACACTGCTTGATATTGCCATCAAAAGCGCCAATCTGGTCTACAGCGATTTCATCGGGAAGAAATTGCCCTACTACCCCGGCCACCAGGTTATCGAGATGGGTTTGGTTAAATTGTACCGTGTTACTCAGGACAAGCGTTACCTGGACCTGGCAAAGTACTTTCTGGATATACGGAAAGGCGGTGAAGAGTATAATCAGGCTCAGAAACCCGTTGTTGAACAGGATAAAATTGTAGGGCATGCTGTTAGAGCAACCTATATGTATTCCGGCATGGCCGATATTGCTGCCATCGAAGGCGTTACAGCCTATACGGAAGCACTAGACAAGATCTGGGACGATCTGATCGGAACCAAGTATTATATTACCGGCGGCATCGGTTCAAGCGGATCCAATGAGGGATTCAGCGATGCATACGACCTGCCCAACCTGAGCGCCTATTGTGAAACCTGCGCATCCATCGGACTGGTTTACTGGAATTACCGTATGTTCTTGTCAACAGGCAATTCAAAGTATTACGACGTGCTCGAAAGAACCCTTTACAACGGACTGCTTTCAGGAGTTTCATTATCGGGCGATCATTTCTTCTATCCCAATGTGCTGGAATCACGAGGGCAGCACGAACGAAGCCCCTGGTTCGGTTGCGCCTGCTGCCCGAGCAACATCTGCCGTTTCATGCCATCTATCCCCGGTTATGTTTATGCCGTAAAAGACAATGAGTTGTTTGCAAACCTCTATGTGAAGAACCATTCAGAAATGACAGTATCAGGAAAGATGATCCGCCTTCAGATGGAAACAGCCTACCCCTGGAGCGGCCACATCGGGTTGACTGTCAATCCTGAAGAGATGACCGGTTTTATACTGAAACTCCGCATTCCTTCCTGGGCCTCCGGCACTCCTGTCCCCAGCGACCTGTATTCATTCGCCGGGCATCCTGACACCAGGATCTCAATATCCGTCAACGGAAAACCTGCCGGTTACACCCTTCAGAATGGCTATGCATGCCTGGACCGTAAATGGGAAAAAGGCGACAAGGTCGTGCTTGAACTCCCGATGGAGGTACTGGAAGTCCAGGCAAATCCTGCCGTGGCTGCCGACCGCGACCGAATCGCTTTGCAACGCGGACCGCTCATGTATTGTCTGGAATGGCCCGACCAGCCGGGCGAAAAGGTTTTAAACCGTTACCTGACTGCCGGCCCGGTCAATACTGCGTTTGAACCTTCACTCCTGAACGGGGTTGAGGTATTAAAGGGGACTGCCTGCACCACAAAACGGACGAATTCAGGGATTGAAAAAGACAGTGAAGTGCCTTTTGTGGCCATCCCATATTATGCCTGGGCAAACCGCGGTGCCGGCGAAATGAGCGTCTGGATTGCCACCCGTCCTGAAATCACACGTCCGGCTCCCTTGCCGACTATTGCAAACAGCAGTAAACTGGTAGCTTCAACCTCATCAAAAACACTTGCCTGCCTTAACGACGGGGAACTTCCTGAGAACTCAAATGACCATAATCTGAATTACTACCACTGGTGGCCCAAAAAGGATACTACCGAGTGGATCGAATATGATTTCCCTGAGACTAAGACCATCTCCGAAGCATCTGTTTACTGGTTCGACGACGGCCCCTGGGGCGGCTGCCGGATCCCCGCATCCTGGAGGATAGTCTTTAAGAAAGGAGATAACTGGGTTCCCGTTGAAAACAAATCGGATTATCCGGTCCTGAAGGACACTCTCAATACTGTATCCTTCCAGCCGGTTACAACAACAGCCGTTCGACTCGAGGTCGTTCTTCAAAAAGAATACTCCTCGGGATTGTATGAATGGAGCATCAAATAGTGGCAGGTCAGTGGTAACAGGAAACTTCAGAAAGCGATATCTGCCACAGAGCTATTGTTTATCATTACTTGTCATTTGCAACAAGCATAACTACCATGAACCGTATATTTCCCATCCTGATTCTTTTTCTGGCCTCTCTGGTTTTGCCCGGACAGTCGTATCTGCCGCAAAAAGCCGATAACCGCATAAAGGTTAAGCAGGCAATTCCGGTCAGGGCATACGCTTTCAGTCTTAGCGATGTCCGGCTCCTCGACGGAAGTCCGTTCAAGCATGCTATGGACCTCGATGCTGCCTTCCTGCTGGAACTTGAACCCGACAGGCTTTTACACCGCTTTCACAGGAATGCCGGATTGCCGGTGAAAGGCGAAATATATGGCGGTTGGGAAAGTGAAGGGTTGTCGGGTCACAGCCTTGGCCATTACCTGTCAGCGATCTCGATGTATTATGCCGCAACCATGAATGCGGAATTTAAGCGAAGGGCCGATTATATCGTGGATGAACTGGCCCGTTGCCAGGAAGCCCGAAAAACAGGTTACGTCGGGGCCATCCCCAATGAGGATAGCATTTTCGGCAATGTGGCAAAAGGGATCATTAAATCAGGCGGCTTTGACCTGAATGGAGGCTGGTCGCCCTGGTATACTGTTCATAAAGTCATGGCCGGACTGGTGGATGCATACTTGTATACGGGAAATGGAAAGGCATTGACTGTTGTTACCCGTATGGCTGACTGGGCAGGAAGTATTGTTGGTCATCTCACGGAGGAACAGCGGCTTCGGATGCTAAACTGCGAATATGGCGGCATGAACGACGTGCTGGTCAACCTGTACGCGCTTACCGGTAATCCGGGATACCTGGATCTCTCAAGGAAGTTTAACGACGAATTCGTTATGGGACAACTGGCGAAGGAGATCGATCCCATGCCGGGCAAGCATTCCAACACCAATGTACCCAAGGCTGTCGGAGCCGCCTGTGCGTATGAACTCACAGGCTCTGAAAAAGATAAAACCATCGCCTCCTTCTTCTGGAAGACAATGGTTCACCATCATTCCTATGTGATTGGCGGCAACAGCAGCTACGAATACTGCGGAGAGCCGGATAAACTGAATGACCGGCTGAGCGACAATACCTGCGAGACCTGTAACACGTACAACATGCTGAAGCTCACCCGGCACCTGTTCTGCTGGCAACCGGACCAGGAACTGGCCGATTATTACGAACGGGCGTTGTACAATCATATCCTTGCCTCTCAAAATCCGACCGACGGCATGATGTGCTATTTCGTGCCGCTTCGCATGGGCACGCACAAACAGTTCTCCGATAAATTCAACACGTTCACATGCTGCGTAGGCACCGGAATGGAAAACCATGTGAAGTATGCCGAAAGCATTTATTATGAGGCTGACGATGGCGGTCTTTACCTGAACCTTTTCATTCCCTCCGTGCTTAACTGGAAAAGTCAGGATGCCATTGTTGAACAGAGGACCTCTTTCCCGGAAAATGGCCGTGTTCAACTGAATTTTAGCCTGAAATCGTCAAAAACCTTCAGACTGTATCTCCGGAACCCTGCATGGGCCGGTAATGGTGTAAAAGTCCGGGTCAATGGTGAGCCGGTCGTGCCCGCTGCCGGCGAAGGCGGTTTCCTGACGGTTGAAAGGGAATGGAAGGATGGCGACAAGGTAGAGATCGACCTTCCCATGCATCTCTATACTCAAAGCATGCCCGACAATCCAGACAGGATCGCAATTCTCTGTGGCCCGGTTGTTCTGGCCGCGCAACTAGGTACAACACCTCCCGACCCGGTGGTTGGCGTTCCGGTCCTCCTGACCGACAACAGAAACGTCGCCGACTGGCTGAAACCGGTTGAAAACAAGCCACTGGAATTTGGCATGCAAGGCATTGGCCGACCGTTCGACCCGCTGTTGAAGCCTTTCTACAAAACCTATAATGAATACTACAGCGTTTATTTTGACTTCTTCACACACGAAGCCTGGTCAGCCCGTCAGGCCGACTATGAGGCTGAGAAGCGGAGGCAGCAGGCGATCGAAGCTGCAACCATTGATCATTTCCGGATAGGCGAGATGCAACCGGAACGTGACCATAACCTTGTCGCCAGCGAACGTTCATACGTGGATGAGGCATTAGGCCGGACAGGCAGGGAAGCCAGGGCCGGAAATTATTTTGCCTTTACAATGAAAGTGCAGCCGGATTTGCCCAATGCCCTGCTCCTGACATACATTGGCGACGACAAGAACCGCAAATTCGATATCCTGGTTGACGGTATCCTTCTCACCACGGTGGACTGGAAAGGAGGGGAAGCCAATAAATTTTACGACTTCGAATACCCGCTTCCTGCCACCCTGCTCAAGAATAAATCGGTCATTACCATCCGGATAGAGGCCAATTACGGATCGACTGCCGGACGGATTTTCGGATGCAGGACGATAAAAAAGTGAAAAGATTTAGAATATCGAACAATCGATTTATGAACAGCGAAGTAAAAGCGGCTTTACAAATGTCCCCCTTTTCTAAAGGGGGTGTCCGCCTGAGGCGGACGGGGGATTTGTTATCCTTTTCCGGAAATCCCCCTTGATCCCCCTTTTTCAAAGGGGGACGAGTATGAGGAAGTGCTCCCTCCCTGCCCGCTGGGAGGGCCGGGGAGGGTAAAAGAATTAAAATGACGAATGTCGATTAACGAATGAAAAATGTCGAAGAGACTTTCTGTGGAATTCACTTCAAAAATCAAAAATCGCTAATCGACATTTTTACTTTAATGGTTAAGAATGACGAATGAAGATTTACAAACTGTAAAGCGCTTAAAAACAAATCCTGAAATATGAAAAAGTATCTTTTCCTGCTGATTCTCTCCGTTACGATAACATTAGCCTATTCTCAGTCCTGGGCGCCGGCCGGCGACAAGATCAGGACTCCCTGGGCCGAAAAGGTAGATCCTGCCAATCCATTGCCGGAGTATCCCCGACCCATGCTTGAACGTTCGCAATGGCTGAACCTGAACGGCCTGTGGGATTATGCCATCCTGCCAAAAGGGAATGCAATTCCTGGTTCCTTCGATGGAAAAATCCTGGTTCCGTTTGCCGTGGAATCAAGTCTTTCGGGCATCCAGAAAAATGTGGGAGAAGATAATGAACTCTGGTACCGCAGAACTTTTACCATTCCATCGGCGTGGAAAGGAAACCATGTCCTGCTGAACTTTGGGGCAGTTGACTGGAAAGCGGATATCTGGATCAACGGTATACAGATCGGAACCCACCAGGGCGGATATACTCCTTTCAGTTTCGACATCACTCCCTGGCTGGTGTCCGGCAATCCTCAGGAACTGGTCGTGCGCGTATGGGATCCAACAGACCACAGCTACCAGCCGCGCGGCAAACAGGTTTCAAGGCCTGGCGGAATCTGGTATACTGCCGTTACCGGCATTTGGCAGACTGTATGGATCGAGCCCGTGAACGAATGCCATTTGCTGTCACTTCGCACTACCCCCAACATCGACCGGAACACGGTCACAGTGATGCCAATTGTTGCATCGTATGTTCCCGGTGATTTGGCGGAGGTTTCTGTCCTGGATAATGGAAAAGTTATAGCAACCGGTAAAGGCATACCCGGACAGCAAATCCTGATGGGGATCCCTTCGCCGAAGCTATGGAGTCCCGAAACGCCTTTCCTCTACGAGATGGAGGTTACGCTCTTGCATAACGGGAAGATTGCCGACCGTGCAAAAAGCTATTTTGGGATGAGGAAGATTTCAACAAAGCGGGATAATTCAGGAGTCGTCAGGATGCAACTGAATAACAAAGACTACTTCCAGTTTGGTCCCCTGGACCAGGGCTGGTGGCCCGACGGCCTTTATACCGCTCCCACCGACGAAGCACTGAAATCCGATATTGTCAAGACTAAAGAATTAGGATTCAACCTGATCCGGAAGCACGTAAAGGTGGAACCGGCACGCTGGTATTACCACTGCGACCGGGAAGGAATCCTTGTATGGCAGGACATGCCCAGTGGCGACGGTGGCCCGGAATGGCAGACAGAGCAATACTTTAACGGGCAGGATGCTGTCAGAAGCACTGAGTCGGAAGAAAATTACCGCAGGGAATGGAAAGCTATACTCGATCTGCTGATCTCTAATCCCTGCGTAGTGAGCTGGGTGCCTTTCAACGAATCCTGGGGACAGTTTAAAACCATGGATATTGCCCAGTGGACAAAGCAATACGATCCGTCGCGACTGGTTAACCCGGCCAGTGGCGGTAATTTCTATCCTGTGGGTGATATACTCGATATCCATCACTACCCCGACCCGAAAATGACCCTTTATGACGGCAACCGTGCTACTGTGCTGGGAGAATACGGCGGCATAGGATTGGCGGTGGAAGGCCATCTCTGGCTGAAAGACCGCAACTGGGGCTATGTGCAGTATAAAACATCAAAAGAGGCCACGGATGCTTATATCGAAATGGCAGAAAAACTCAAAAAGCTGATCAAATCTGGCTTTTCGGCAGCCATTTATACCCAGACCACCGATGTGGAGATTGAAGTGAACGGTCTGATGACTTACGACCGTAAAGTGGCTAAACTCGAAGCCGACCGGGTAAGGAAGGTGAACAGGGAGGTTTGCGAATCACTTCAGGAGGAATAGTTCAGCTTATTCGAATAATTCGAAATTCAAAAGCGAAACCATTGAAATTTGCTTGTTGAACAACGAATTAATAATTTCATGACCGGCCTCTGGTGGTGGGCATCTACACCTCGTTAAACAACTGGTCAACGAGGTTCTAAACTTGTATTATTAGATGTCACCAGAGGAATATGATCTGATCAATCAGGCTGGTAAAGTTGGCGGACGATCCTGGTAGACGATTTTCCAATCAGAAACTTCATTTATCATGAGGTTTGCGATTTCTCGTCCCATATCTACAACCTGGGAATATTCAACTCCTGTCTGAGAATTCTTTTCTTCTGACAATTTTCTCAACAGAATATCAATTTCTGCATTCAGATTGGATAAGTGTTCCGACATTGCTGATGAGCTTTTAGAATTCCTCCCGAATTCTCCCTGGTGGTTTATCCCAGCCATAGCCGCACCAAGTGCAGGTAAAAATCCGCAAAGGAATACCAGTATATTCCCTGTTATTGTTGGAAGGGCGAAAGCAGGAATTAAAGCGGAAGAAAGATGGATCAGGCAACATATTAAAGTGAGCCAGAGTGTTAGTTCACCGGTCCGGTGCAATCTCCGCTTAATAATCAAATTGACTGCTGCATTTGACTGGTGATATTCCATTTGCTCTTTTAGCAAACCGGCATATTGATCAAGACAGGATTTCAGGTAAGAGTCGTCGACCCTGGCTGCAGGAAGTCCGGCTTTCCGTTCAATAGCCTGCACGTACCATGTCATCCAGGTCGATGAAGGATCACCGTACCGGGAGAGATGGCCTGCGAAGACCGGGAAAGGTTTTCCTCCTCCCAGTGGAAGGAATAAACTCAGTTGTCTCACTGATTCTGCTGTCATCCGGTAATCAAGCCAACGGCTATGCCACTGCCTTTTTCTTGCATACAAAACAAGTCCCAGGATCAAGAGGATGATGACAGACTCAAGGATCATACAAATAGTTAGTCCATGGGAGCGTTCTGAATATAACCAGCCTGGAATAACAGGGAACAGAGCTGCACCCACAGCCAGACTGGCTAATAAGAAAGTCATTATAAAACCGCTCCTGTATCGATCGGCAAATTTTTCAGCCAGGTTGTCAGGCCATTCGAAAAACGATTTTAACCAAAGTACTGTGCTGTTACATTGAAAATTGGCAGTCTTGTTGCCAGAAAATGGTACTTCGAAAGGGATTACCCTGGGAGAAAAAAAAGAAAGCTTTGAGTTTCCTGTCAGATTTCGAAAGAACTTCCAAAATAGCGCAAGATTAGTATGAAGCGGGCTTTCATCATAATATGTTAAAAGCCTTTTCAATTGATCATTGTCGCGGTGGTTTTCTAAAGGAGAAATTGGGAGTGACAGGATTTGGAATACAACTGATTCGATATCATCTGTTTTTCCGCCTGATGGGATGTTCCGGCCATTCTTATCTGAAGAGATCTCCTTGCCTGGTATGATGAATTGCCAGGCATGAGGTGAATGTGCATCAATCCATATTATAGGGAGATTATGAGCCCTGGCCCAAAAAAGTGACTCATTGGTACCACCTGGTTTATCATTCATCAATCCATCCCAGATAACCACCAACAGATCCGACTGGTTCATAACAACCTGGGCACAGTTCCTGTAAGAGTCTCCCTCTTTAACTCGGTTTCCCATCAACTCGAATTTGACCAACCTGCTATTTTTTTCAGCACTGGCCAGCAAATCCCTGAACCGATTAAGGGAATTCTCTTCCTGACTTCGTCCGGGCAAAAAGTCCTTCTCATATTCTTCCTGCACATAAGGCATGGGGCAGGATAATTCAAATCCCAGGCTGATTGCCTGATCGGCCAAGATCCGGTCAGATCCTTCGGCTAGCGGCGATATTGCCCTCAAAATCGGCAGATCTTCGGAATGGAGATGATTATTCTTGTCACTGAATTGTATTACCGATTTCTTAACCCGCTCAAGGATATCCCTGATTAAATGATTTAATTCCTTTAGATCTGCTGATTGTAGCCTGTCGGGTCGATGACCTACAACACCTACCCGGAATGCTAGAGGAGCTTTGGGAGGCCGTGGTTTGCCTGATGATCTGAGACCAGATGGATTTTCCGGTTCTTGCATCGGAGAAAATATGTCTGTTCTGAATCAGAGAATACTCCTACTGAATCAATTCGTGTTTCCTTAACAGCTTTTCGATCCGTTTATGATCCCGTTCGTACTTATCTTCCATATCGTTCAAAACACTGGTGAATTCGGGTTCCTTCCTGATAAAGTCAAGATCCGGACAGTCCTTCAACATAGTGATTAAATATAACGGGCAGGATTCACGGTTTTTGAGCATATGCAAATACTCCAGGGCTGTTTTTTTATCTTTCAGGATGGCATAGATACGTGCGAGCTGAAGGTGTGAGAAGTAATTCCTTGCATTGTAACGCTGATAATGGATTTCTTTCAGTTGTCTCTCTTTTACCCCGTTGAGATGATACATGGCTATTTCCTTTTTCCCTTCCCTGAGAAACATTGCACCGGCTTCTATCCGGCATCTTCCTTTTTCAAATCCGGATAAGTACCGGCCTGCAGAAGCATAGTCCCTCATCATGTAATACATTCGTAAAAATGGGTAAAGCTGGTCAGAATAGGTAGGTTCCCAAAAAACTGATATTCCGCGTGGGTTGGTCGAATCCGCCATATTAGCCTGTAAATAATACTGAAGAGCCTGTTTATAATTCCCTGACATTGTCTGTTCGTCTGCCAGCAATCTCAGGTACCTGACCTTGTCATTGGTAAAGGAAAGCAGCTCGTCAGCATATTTTCGCGCCAGGTCGGGAAAGCCTGTTTCCGAAAACAATAAACTCATGTCTCCGGGTTCATTTGCATATATCAACATTGTACTGCTTCTCAATTCCTTCGCTTTCAGAAAATACTCAATCTCGTGAAAATAGTCTTCCCTGACATTGTACAAAGCGCTGAGTTGGCTGTAATAGCCCTCACCTTTGGGTTTGAGGGCATACTCCTCCTCCAGCAGTTCCTCAGCTTTGTCAGCCATTCCTCTCATTTCATAATAACCAACATACGAGGGTTTTATTCCCAGTAAGCGGGCCTTATCCAGGTATATTTTGCCGGAATCCAGGTATTTTTCTGATAAATCAATATCAGGAACAAAATACAGGGCTCCCGTGTATACGCTCGCCAGTCCTTCATAGGCTTCCGCAAAGGATGGATCAAGCCTGATGGCATCTTCAAACAGTTGCTTGCTTTTATTAATTTCTTCCCAGGGTTTTTTGCTGGCTTGAGCCTGGATACCATGTTCCTGTGCCTGTAGGTACAGATCATAGGCAGTCATGTTTTCTGTCGGTGTTCTCTTAATCAGTTCCATAGCTTCTGTAGATACCCTGACCTGAAATTGCTTGGCTACATCAAACGCTATTTTCTGCTGAACCGTAAAAATGGTTGAATCACTTACCCGGGCTTCATAAGGCTTCGACCAGATGTGGGAGCCATCTTTCGAATCAATAAGCTGAATTCTTATCCTGATTGAATCGCCGGCCTTTTGTCCACTGCCTTCGAGGACGTATTTTACACCCAATTCTCCTGCTATTTCTTTGATCCCCAAGCGGCTGTTCCTGTATTGTTCAACTTCAGTCCTGGCTTTCACACTCAGTTCAGGAATCTTCGCCAGTTTGTCGATGATCTCATCCATCAAACCATTAATAAAATAAGACGATTGCTCCTTGTTCGGACTGTCGTCAAGGAAAGGAAGGACCGCGATGGAGATCGCTTCATTTTTACTGCCTATACCATTGGAAAATGCTCTGAATACTTTTGGTAAAAACAGATATCCTGCCCCAGAAAATATGATAAGGATAATGATAAGCCAGGCAATTTTCGATCGGTTCTTCTTTAGAGCTTTCTTCTGAATAATGGGTTCAGGGGCTGCTGTCTCCCTGGCAGAAGATTCAGGCATATCCACAACCTTGCTTCGTAAAGCAGACAAAATTTCTTCAATTGCCAGGGCTACTTTATTAATCTGATCACGATAGAGTGTTTGATTCAGATTGTTCCCGGGATTTTCCTCTTTTGACCTTAAAGGCCTGTTAACACCAGAAGATTTATAGATGAATTCCACTCCTCTCAAAGTGCTGTTTACTACCTCTTCGCAAAGTTTTACATCTGCTTTATCCAGATCATATATCCGGATGGGCAATACACGTCCTGCAACATTGCCATTGGATAGTCTGACTGATAATCCGAATTTGTCTTTTGAGGCAAGAGTGACGAACTCTTTGAATTCATGCTGCCAGGCAAATGAAGCCGGATCGCAGTATGTTCGTGAGAGAATTGGGATAAATATTAAACTCCGGAGTTTTGGTTCAATAGAAGCCTCCACGTAATGCATTTCCTGAAGACCGTCATGCGGATTAATATCAAAATAGACGCTGATATCGTCCTTAAAAGTGGCATCGAGTTCACTTTTAAGATGCTCGACAAAATCGGTCACCCACCCGTCAAGTTTATTGTCTTTTTGGCGGTAACTGATAAAAATATCATATTCATAACCAGGTATCAGACTGGGCATGATCCATTTATATACTTAAAAATACAAAAAATACACTTCAAAACCACTGTTGTTCTGTAAAATTAGAAAGTATTCATATTTGGTCATAAGTATCGGATAATCAATAGTAAAAGTTTTCAATTTCTGATTTTTAGAGATAGCCGGTTTAATAAGAACTGCCTGTTCCTGAAGGAGAACGTTTTCTGCCAATTTATACCAGGATTTTCAGGAAAATTGAGCAGTGAATTCAATTGAAAGGATTATTCTTGCAAAAACTGACAAGATTTGAAAACGTCCAGCTTCTGATTAGGCTCTTTTATATCACATTCATCAGCAGATTTGCTTTCATGAAGCGATGATGTCTGGATTTTTATAGCGTTTTCATTGTCTCCCCGAAAATAATCGAGCGGGAAATTCTGTTC
Organism: uncultured Lentimicrobiaceae bacterium; assembly: GCA_964544545.1. Taxonomy (GTDB): domain Bacteria; phylum Bacteroidota; class Bacteroidia; order Bacteroidales; family UBA4417; genus UBA4417. The sequence continues at coordinate 19,712 of CAZJCG010000050.1, forward strand.
TGACTGTTAATAAAACTGTTCTGTTCTCCATCGAAACATATTTATGGCTTCTCTCAGGTCAGCAAACATCTGAAGCAGGTTGTACAAGAACTTGAACAAACATCGTAATTTTCTGTCGTGAAACCTCACTTTACTGAGTTGAATTGGCTTATCCGAACGCCATCTTTCTCATTTGTATAATGATTTGATCTCACTTCAACACGGAATGTTTCTAATTTTCAATTTCCTTATTCTCAACTGGTTCATAAGCAGTATTATCTTTAATTCACGTAACAAAACCGGAGTGGCTGTCGAGAGACATACTCTTCTCTTAGAGTCATAGATTTACAGCAGAACAACGGAGATTTTAACCCTCGTTCGAAATTCCTCAACTGGTGGTTGCAGTTGCAAAACTGCCAAACAGTGCATGGGATCTGTTTAACCATGAGAATTCGTTGGGTCTGTTTATGCGTGATAATGGTATGTTCCGGATTAATGATTTGTTGAATTCAATATTATTATCGAATTGACTTTCATTATCCAGCTATGAATCTTATATTTGTATGTTATGCCCAAGTAATCACATGAATAGAATACTCCAGATATTAATATTAGCACTTCTAGTAACTAGTTGTAAATCTACTAACCATAAAATTTCTGATCAGTTTAAAAACAACTATCAATTGTTCGTTCAATTAAACCCAATTTATGCATTAGAAAATGAGAAAGGAGGTTTGATGTTTTCAACTTTTT
>CAZJCG010000051.1:0-19985 GCA_964544545.1 uncultured Lentimicrobiaceae bacterium
CAATGGATATCTCGTCACGGAGGGATGTTGGTACATAAGTTCAGAATTGATACCGCGACGAGACTAAACTTTAAATATAGGTTTTAAAGAGAATGGCCCTGTAGTTCAATGGATAGAACGGAAGTTTCCTAAACTTTAAATATAGGTTCGATTCCTATCGGGGCTACCAGAAGCAGCAAACAAATCGTTTGCTGCTTTTTTTATTGGCCCTGTAGTTCAATGGATATCTCGTCACGGAGGGATGTTGGTACATAAGTTCAGAATTGATACCGTGACGAGACTAAACTTTAAATATAGGTTCGATTCCTATCGGGGCTACTTAAAACCTCTCAAAGTCAACACTTTAGATGGGTTTTTTATTTACAGGGGATGATATGGGGGACAAATTTTTAAATGCTTTCCGACAAGTAATTAGTATGGTATATTCTAAATCATTTTATTACCTATAAAATTTACTTGATTAGTTAATTATATGAAATAAAGACTATTCTTTATCACTATCAGTACCCTTTTCTGATTCATCTGATTTTTTTCTCAAATATTTTAACACATCTTCATTGGTATTGAAATTTATAAAAGGATTCTTCAGACTTTCGTATAGTCTTTTATCAGCTTCCAATCGCTCTCTTAAAGAATTCAATATTGATCCTTGTGTTCTGTAATCTTCAAATGATTTTGCAAGATTTGCATTATTTCGAAGCATATGCATTAGATCATTTTGTCTTCTAACTGTTTCAAATAAACTTTTATATGACTCATCAAGTCGCTGAGATATCATTGAAGACTCATCTCTTTCTCTCAGAGTCTCAACTTCCTTAACTACTTCATTAGTGACATCTATTTTAGTATATGAACTAGCATAACTTAAAAATCTATCAGCATTATAAATCAAAATATTTTTCCCAGTAGTTTCATAAAACTCTTTTATCAACTCAGGACGGGCACTAATTGTTTTTCCATTATGCTTGTACCACCAATCATCTTTCAGGTCATCAGTAACGAAAACTAAATTTGCAGGCTTTTCCTTACTAAAATTCATTATTTGGTTCCAAATAATTAAATCTCCATAGAGTGAGTTATCATCAGCACCCTGTTTATCTTTAAGATCAGCATATCCAGGTGGTATCTTTTTATCGTACCTGATTTTGCCTGTTTTATATATTTCTGCTAACTCTTCATTCTTAGGGGGGGGTGAAATCCTCCCGGTAAATAGTTCGGTTACCTTATCTCTAATGAGATCATTTTCAGTCCAATCTGGATGATTTTCTTTTAACCTTTTTAAATCCTTGGTGGTGCTTTTAAATGTTTTTTCAAACTTTTCAATAATTGCAGTTGCTTGTATATATGTATGTTTTTTATACCCATTTAATTCATTTTTAATCTTTTCAAAATGAGATTCTAAAAACTCAATTAAATTATCATACGCTTTTGATTGCCCTGAAATAGTGATTAAGCGATTTTTCTGAAATTCGTATGCTGATTGGTGTGAGACAATAGTTCTATCAATCAGCTTTTCAATAATTTCAAAAAATTTAATCCTTGTTTGTTCGGAATATCCATATAAGTTAAGTAAAACATTTGTATCATAACTGAATAAGCAATCGTCCCATATACTCTTAATTTTTTCCTCATTGATTTGATAGTATTCAAAGAATAGATCCTTCATAATAGATTATCTTTTGTGGGTAAGTATACTATTTATTGATTGGTTTTGAGCAAATATTAATGTAATTGATGTAAATATATAATTTATTTCTATTCCAAACTTAATTAGGTCTATTTATCAAAAATCACAGAATATGTTTCGCAATTTACACAATAAAGACTATATGAAATTCCATCCAATCCTTTTATTACTTCTTTCATCTGGAGAGGGAGATGATCCCAGTAAACAGTAATTCTCTTTCTTCCACAAATTTTGCAACAATTCTTTAAATGCTCATTCAGCATTTGCTTAATTGTGGGTTCAATCAATTTGTCAACTTTCATCACATTGATATTTAGTTGTTTATTATTTCGTTAGTTATAAATTGTCTCATTAGCAGAGTCAAGATCGTCATATAAGCTTTATTCCGGTTTAAACTTGAAAGAAGCAGCCTTATAATATTCAGTTTTGTTGAAAATGTACTCTTTAGGGCTTTCAGGTAGTTTGTTGAAATACTGACCTGATTCAGGCTCATTAAAGTTTGTAGTTGTGAAAAGCCTTGAAACATCTTGAACAATGCCAGGGCAAACGGTAGAATTCTATGGAGTTCTTAGTAACATACTTTGACAAGTACATGATTATTCCCTTCTTGTCCTTTTGGGGCTACCCTGAAGCAGCAGACTGATCGTTTGCTGCTTTTTTTTGCATGCTTTACAACGGCCTTCATGTGAGATAAAATCAGATGCGCCAATGGCGTTGACTAAAATTAGCCGGTGACAGCAAATCAAAAATGGATTTCAGCGTAAGCCGCTTCCCTATAACCTCATTGACTAAATATCCCGAAATATTCGTAACTTTATATATCTCAGGAAAATGAATGCTAATTTTTACGACTATGATCCGGTTTGTGATCATCTTGGTAATGTCGTTAGTGCTCTTCTCATTGCAGCCTGCTGCTGCACAGGACAGCCAGAATACCGGAAATGTAATCAGCCTGACGCGGACAGACCGGTTTCCCGGCGCCTATATGGTTGAATGTGGAAGAATATCATCGATTCGTTGTCGGTTATCTGAACCTGTCCTGGCTGAAAAACCAACATATACCCTGGGTGGTAATATCGGAAGAGGCCTTTTTACCGTGATTACCGGGATTGGTACTGATGTAACGAATGCGGTGATCTGGCACATAATCAGTGAAATCTGCACCAATGACTCAAATCTCAACTGGCATCTGCACCTGTATGGTCCCGGAACCCTGACCAAAGAAACAAGCAAGGTTACCAATGAAAACGGGAGCAAATCCGTTGAAACGACTTATAAACGGGAGATTTTTTGGGATAGCGCCGTCGGATTTATTGTTGAAAAGTGCGATACCATTGGCGCGATGTATATAAGCATTAATCCCCGGAATAATTCAAACCTCGTTAAATGGACTAAAACAGTCTACAAAGAGGGTGTCCCACACTCAAAAAGCAATTTCAAAGTAAAGCAGACAGCTGAATTTTCTTTTTGGGGCGAACTCCGGGACCTGGAATTTGCCATACTTTTTAATTCGGATGAGAATAAGATTTATATATTTAATGATCAAGGTCTTACCGGCATTTACATCTATGACAAGCTGCAAACTTTTGTGAAAAAGAAGAAGAGAGTGCAGCCGTACCTTCAGATGTTTACCGGTTCCAATCAGGGCCGGATGGATTGCTTACGACTGGCTATGACCGGGCAAGCGTTTAAAGATTTCCTGGATCCTCCATTCTTGTTGCAGTAATTTGTCTCCTGCTCATTTGTTCAATCCGTTCGCTATCAATATCATCATAGCGATGCACCCATTGGATATGGGGGATTACGAAACAATGAATTTTAACCGGCTTTGAATTCAAAGCAATGCCGGCACAGACTCTGAATCGGTTTCTGCATGGCCTTATCAGAGCTTTGTCTGTATGCCGCGTCAGGAAAGCTGTTATTGATAAAGAGAAACGATTCAGGAGAAAATTTTCCGTTTTTTCCAAAATATTCTAACAATATAAATATATTTGTTTCTTGCTATCAACAACTTCTGTTGTTTTGTTTATAATCATTGTCTCATGTATCATAACATACTTCGGCTGAACAGGTTTGTGAAATTTGTTTTTCGGGACTTGATCAGTATTACTGAATCTAATCAGCTTTGCTTCGACTCAAAGAGTCCCTCCGAAGGAGTCCTTTGGACCCCTGGGGCAAACCTGTTAAGATTCAGTATAAATCCTCCTGATTTTCGATATTCCAGTCATCATTATAACTGAGCAAATCCGCTCTGAATATCCGGATGTTTATATATGGCTTTGTATGAGATCTTCTGTTTTTTCTTCTGCTTTATTGCTTTCCTTCTCCCTGTTAACAAGGATATTACCAGCTCAGGATCAAAGCACCTGTCCAAATTCTGATTTTAGCCAGGGGAATTTCAATGGGTGGGAAGCCTACTCCGGTGATTTCTGGAATCCTGCAATGTGTGCAGGAATAGTCGAGGGAAGGCACCAGTTGATCCAGGCTCCCGGCAACTATGATGCTTACACCTGTAATGAATTAGTGACTGTACCTCCCGGTGCATTGTATTCTGCCCGTCTTGGAAATAATGATGTGAATTATGAAGCAGAACAACTCAGGTACACCATTGATGTTACAGAAGAAACCAATCTCTTTATATACAAGTATGCAGTGGTATTGGAGGATCCCCAGCATGAACCGGCAGAACAGCCCAGTTTTACTATAACTGTGACCGACGGGAACGGGAATCTCATCGATCCGGTATGCGGTTATTACTATGTATATTCTCATCAGGGAATGCCTACCTGGCATGCATGCGGCGATATCATCTGGAAAGACTGGACAACTGTCGGGGTCGATCTGTCGCAATATGTAAATCAGACCATTACTATTGTTTTTACAACACGTGATTGTGCCCAGGGCGGCCATTTCGGATATGCTTATATCTCAGCATATTGCAGCAAACTCGAGATCCTGTTCGGATACTGTCCTGACGATAGTACTGCCACAGTGACGGCGCCTCCCGGATTCAGCTATCTCTGGTCGAATGGGGGTACAACCCAGACAACAATTGTAAAGAACCCTTCATTCGGAATGACATTCGGTTGCACACTCACCTCGGTTAATGGTTGTAAAGCAACTATAACCGGAAGTTTCAAGCCAACGATTGTGAATGCTGATTTTTCCTTTCCTCCGACCTGTGTTGGAAGCAAAACACTATTTACTGATCTGAGCACCATAAATCAAAGTGAAATTACCAACTGGAAGTGGGATTTTGGTGATGGCTCGCCCCCGCTTACCGGTCAATCTGATCCAGATCATGTATATGATTCGCTTGGTGTATTTAAAATTTCGTTAGTCGTTTTCTCTACCGATGGTTGCCCTGATACAGCGAGAAAAACCATAACATTGATCCAGGTTCCTGAAGTCAGGTTTTCGACAAATTACACCTGCGGCACTCAATCGAATGCCGATACAATTTATTTTGACAGGATGGTACGCCTCGCAGTAGATGACTATTACGACAAATATACCTGGAGTACCGGTGAAATTACTCCTTACATTCTCGTGCAGAAGGAAGGCTGGTACGGCGTAACTATCGAAAATGGGAACCTTTGCACCAGTTCCGATTCCATCATGATGATAGATTGTTCTATGTATTTTGACATGCCAAATGCCTTCACTCCCAATTCAGACGGAATAAATGATTATTTCAGGCCAGTAACTCAGGCTGAAAAAGTTGATCTTTTTAATATGAAGATCTATTCACGATGGGGACAACAGATCTTTGAAACCCGGGATGTGTCAAAAGGCTGGGATGGGATGATCAATGGATCTGTTGCACCGACAGGTGTATACCGGTATATACTAGCTTACAGCAACCTTGCCGGAGAAACGAAAACGCAGGAAGGTCTCGTTACCCTGTTACGATAAACGATTTTGGGTGGAGACGTAACTGTTAACCGGCGACATTCCTGTTTATCTTTGAAAAACGAATCCGCTTAACCGCATTGCAGTAATTTTTAGTCACTGCTTTCGGTTGGAGGCAGGATAACGCTCAGGAAAATCCATTGTAAATGACTGATCAGGAAATAATTGCCAGGACTGCTGCATTTGTAAAATCGGAGCTTCAGCATGCTGAAGGAGGCCATGACTGGTGGCATATAGAAAGGGTCTGGAACAATGCCAAGGCCATTGCTCAATCGGAACCCACAAACAAACTGATTGTCGAGTTGGGCGCCCTTCTGCATGATATTGCCGATCACAAATTCAACCAGGGCGATGAAACCATCGGCGCCCGAAAGGCAAGGGTTTTCCTGGAGAGCCTGACAGTGGATGAAAGCATCATCGACCAGGTAGAAAAGATCGTTACCCACATCTCCTTCAGGGGCGGTAACTTTTTACCTGAATTTTATTCGTTGGAACTGGCGGTAGTGCAGGATGCAGACCGGCTGGATGCTCTCGGGGCCATCGGTATTGCCCGGGCATTCAACTATGGCGGATACACCGGGCGTGAAATGTATAATCCGCTGGTAAAGCCTCAGCCGGGCATGACGAAGGAACAATACCAAAGCAGTGTTGCTCCCACCATCAACCATTTCTATGAAAAGTTGCTGCTGTTGAAGGACAGGATGAATACCGGAACAGGGCGGGAAATGGCCGGGCGCAGGCATCAGTTCATGGAGCAATACCTGGACGAATTCTTCAGGGAATGGTCTGAGAACGAGTGCCGGACACTTTAAAAGAACAGGTCGCTCCTCCATACCGGCCTGATAATCGAATCCGCTAACGATCCATTCCATAATGGACTTCGGATGAATCTCTAAATCAGCAAGGTGAATTTATCAGGTAACCGACTTAAATACCTTGAACTATGAACGGGCAAATCACGCTTACCACACCGGCCCTTTTATTCTCGGCAATTTCGTTGATATTGCTGGCCTACACGAACAGATTTCTGGCCTATGCTTCCCTGATCCGGGGATTGCATGAAAAATTCAAACTCAATCCGAATGAAATGCTGAAGGGGCAGATCGCCAATCTGCGCAGGAGGCTCCATTTAACCAAAAACATGCAGATAACGGGAGTGAGCAGCCTGTTCCTGTGTGTTGGCACTATGTTCCTGATTTTTGTCGGAGAGGATCAGGTTGCTGTCTGGATTTTTGGAATCGCCCTGATCATGATGATTGCCTCACTCGGGATCTCGATTTATGAGATTCAAATTTCGGTAAAGGCGCTGAATCTTCATCTCAGCGATATGGAACAAGGTGATCCGGGTAATACCTGATTGCCTTCCAGCTAAAAACCTGTTTCTCTCATCTTTATTGAGCGGGTTCGGGAAGTGTTTGATCATGGTCTCTTTGCTGCCGGGAAATATAGGTCAATCACCGGCCCTTCTTCATTCCGAAAGGGCCAGGCTAATAGGCTGAACCAACGAAAACCTCTCTATTCCTTCTCCGGATTATCCAGTTTCTTAAACAGCATATACCACGAAAGACTGCGGTAGCCTCCTTCCTTCGTCTTTTGCGATTCATAGGAATCATAAGGGAAAGGATACGGCAGCAGTACCTCTTCACCAGGTTTCCAGTTGACCGGGGTGAGCACGGTATGTGATTTGGCGGTCTGCAGTGCAATGACCGTTCTTTTGATCTCTTCCAGATTCCGGCCAACCTGTACAGGATAAAAGAACGTCGCCGCAATATTATTCTGCGGATCGATGATGAAAACGCCCCTGATCGTCCGGCGGGGGTCCACCTGAGGGCTGATCATCCCATACAGGCGACTGATGCTGCCTTCATTGTCGTCTATCAGCGGAAATTCAATCTTTTCGGAAGATTGGTTTGCTTTCAGCAAATCATTCATTGAGTTGACCCACGATTGATGGAGGACAAGCTGGTCGGTGGAAATTACAGCAAACTTTACGTTCAGGTCCCTGAACTGCGACTGCATAAGAGCCAGCTCAAGGATCTCGGAGGTGCAGACCGGTGTGAAATCGGCCGGATGGCTGAAAAGGATCTTCCAGCTATCCCCGAAATCGCCAGGGAAATGAAGTACGCCGTCAGTTGTATTTGCAGTGAATGCCGGAGCAGCCTCTCCGATCAGGAGCAAAGAGGGCTGACTATTCTGCTGGGCACATACCATCCCACTGAATACCAGTACGATTCCGGTAATGATAAGGAACTTCTTCATAGTTTGGGGATTTTTGCATGTGATGGGACATTGTTCTATGGAACAAGCAGCAGGACAAGATGTTCAAAGAAGTCCCCGGATTGAGGATAAGTTTTTTTTTCGATCTCAGGTATTCTGCCTGAAAAATGAATTAACTTTGTGTATGGAAATAGTATGTCTGAACATTTATACAAAGTAATCTTAAATCCTCATCCCTATGAAAACGTTCTTTACGCGTAACCCCTTTGCCGGAAACAAGAAATCCACCCTTGTTGCCCTGGCTGTGATCATCTTTGTTACTGCTGCTGTATTTGCCGGTTGCTATAAGTTCCGGACCATATACCAGCCAAGCAGTGCATACACCAACAGTTACTTCGACGTTCCTATCGTTTGCCAGCGGGATGATGACCCGGGACTTGGCGATGATGAATGGGCCAATACGCTGCAGAACATCGGGTTGTTTGGTGTTATGCTCCCTGAAGGCTGGACAGTTGAAGACAGCATTCCATACACTATCATCTCTGAAAATCCCTCGCTGAACAACACCGGTTTTCTGATCTATGACCCGGTACATTCAAAAACCCTGAAAGACTCCATCCCTGCAATGCCGGGATATTACTGGTGGGGAGCCATTACCGACCGCATCGCCGAACTCACATCACTCGACAGTTTCTACTTCGCTCCACGCATCATCACCGATGGTAAGACAGGCTCCTTTTTCCTCCGCTATGCTGTGGGCGACAAAGACTATTGGGACAGGAATCCTGCCGACCGTTACAATTATGGCGGAGGGCTGTCTGATCCTATCAGCATCAGCATCAGCAGCAATGTCGGGGTGGTGGAACTGCTCAGCAAGGCTAACGTCTCCGTATATCCCAATCCGACTGAAGGGATCCTGCATATCAGTCTGAACGGATACAAACATGAAGTGATCCGGATGAACATCCTGAACAGTGCCGGGAAGGTTGTGAAATCGGATCTCATTTATAAGGCGTCCAATGAATATAATCTTACCGGATTGCCCAAAGGGATTTACTTTGTGGAGCTCAGCAACGGAGCGCATAAATCGAGTTCAAAGATCATCCTGAAATAAACTTACTTTTCCGGACGGCTGCGGGTTGTCTGATCTCTGGGTATCAGTCACCTGCAGCCTTTTCAACCTCTCTCCATGAAAAAGCTTATCTTGCTTTTCCTGCTGTTGCTTTTTTTCGCCGGCAACACCCTTTATAGCCAGGTCCATCCGGATACGGCCTTCAATTCACTTCTCCGGAAAAATAACGGAGGCTGGATCGCCGGAGATGCCACGTTTTCCATTGCATTGCCTGACCAGCGTACCCTTTGGTTATTCGGCGACAGCTTTATCGGCACTGTTAATTCTGACAGTTCCATCGCTCCCGGTTCCCATTTCATACGCAATTGCGCCGTGCTGCAGGACGGCGATTCCATGCGCTCCCTTTATAATGGCACCTTTGCCAGCCCGGATGCCTTTCTGCCTTCGCCCGATCCCGACTCGCTCTGGTACTGGCCTGAGCACGGACTGGTTGAGAATGATACTCTGAAGATCTTTTTCTCTGAATTCATCATTTCGGAAGGAGTGCCCGGATTTAATTTCAAATACACCGGCGCATATGTGGCCCGTTTCTCCTATCCTGAGATAGAATTCCTCGATAAGGTCCGGCTTCCGTACTTCGATATGAATCATGTTTGTTACGGCAACAGCGTGATGGTCGATAACGGTTATACTTATATATATGGCCGGAATGAAACCGATTCCGTATACTCGGTTTCGTATCCGCATGTGGCCCGCGTGCCCGTTGGAAATATCATGGCTCCCTGGCAGTTTTATAACGGCAACGGTTGGTCCGACGAACCAGCCGATACCTATCGTATAGGAAATGTTGCTGTTTCGCAGCAATACGGCTTTTTCAAACAGGACAGCAAATATGTGTTGCTGACGCAGGAGATATGGCTTTCCACAAAGATCTATTCCTATACCTGCAATACTCCCGGAGGGCCGCTGAACAACAAGGTTCCCCTTTATCAGACCCCTGTTTTGTATCCCGGATCGTTCACCTACAATGCTTTCCCGCATATACAGTTCACTTCGGGAGGCGAACTGCTGGTTTCCTATAACACAAACGGTGATTTCTGGCAAATCTTCAGTAACGTGGAACTCTACCGCCCGTTGTTCATACGTGTTCCTCTCACCCTGATCGATCCCTGCTTTACAACCGGCATGAAAGAAATTCAACCGGATTTACAGCAGAAACCTATCCGGTTTTACCAGAACATTCCTAATCCCGTTGAATCGGTTACTCAGATAAAATTTGAGCTGTCCCATCCTCAATTTGTCAGCCTGGAACTCAGGGACATGCTGGGCCGCACGGTACGATCCTATATAAACCGGGAGTTACAACCCGGCACACATACTGTATCCATGGATCTGCATTCCCTTAAAAGCGGATTGTACTGCTACGGTACCGGACAAGAATTTCTTAAACTTCTGAAAAACTGACAGGCATACACAAGAGCCGGATAAGATTCCAGCTTTCAGACCTGTTTTCGTGAAAATCTGAAATTACTCAATAAACAATGATCTTTTCCATTGACCATAAGAGTGCAGTTCCCCTGCATGCCCAGGTTGAAACCCTGCTGCGCGAATTGATTGCATCCGATGAGTATAAGAACGGCAAATTGTTGCCGAACGAGGTAAACCTTGCCAGGCAATTAGGCATTTCCCGGAATACTGTCCGTCAGGCAACCAATAAGCTGGTATATGAAGGATTGCTGGTGAGAAAAAAGGGTGTCGGCACCCGGGCCGCCGATCAGAGCGTCGACACCCGGATCAACAACTGGCTGAGTTTCTCCCAGGAAATGCAGTCGAAAGGGATCAGCATCCGGAATTATGAGATCAGTACCGAGTGGGTGGATGCCGACGAAGATATTGCCTTGTTCTTCCGCATTCCGGAAGGTAAGAAAGTGCTGAAGATGGTCCGTTTGAGAGGAAGAGAGGAGTATCCGTTTGTCTATTTTATCTCCTATTTCCATCCCATGGTCGGGCTTACGGGTAATGAAGATTTCTCCCGCCCCCTGTATGAGATCCTGGAAAAGGACTACTCTGTCATAGCCAAGCTTTCGAAGGAGGAGATCTCAGCGCGTACTGCGGACAAACTCCTTGCCCAGAAGCTCAACATCCATGTGGGCGATGCCGTCCTCAAACGTAAGCGTTTTGTGTTTGACCCCGGCGGAAGGCCCATCGAATACAATATCGGCTATTACCGGGCCGACAGCTTTGTGTACACCATCGAAAGCGAACGTGATATTTAAAACGAATTCCCCAATGAAATCCATATTCCTGAATTGTATCCTGTTGCTGAGCGCATTGACAGTGTGGGGCCAGCAGCGTACTATCACCGGAACCGTAACCGATGCCGCGGATGGTAAAACGATCCCTTCCGTCACCATCATCGTGAAAGGGACTACCCATGGGACTACAACGGACGTGAATGGCAATTACAGTCTGAAAGTAGACGAAAACCAGAAAATCCTCGTGTTTTCCTACATCGGCATGAAGACCGTAGAGATGCCGATAAGGACATCTTCTGTGATCAATATAGTGATGGAATCAGAAAACGTAAACCTCGATGAAGTGGTTGTTGTAGGATACGGCGCTGTGAAGAAGAGTGATCTCACCGGTTCTGTGGCCTCCATCAAGACAGATGATCTGCGTAAGATCCCCGTCAACTCTTTTGATCAGGGAATCCAGGGAAAGGTATCGGGCGTTCAGGTCACGCAGCTTTCAGCCCAGCCCGGCGGAGCGCTTTCGTTGCGTATCCGCGGCGGGAACTCCATTATGGCCGGCAATGAACCCCTATACGTGATCGACGGAGTGCTGATCGAAAGCCAGGTGGACATCTCCTGGATCGGATCACCCAGCCAGAACGGTCTTAGCTCATTAAATCCCAATGATATCGAGTCGATCGAGGTACTTAAAGATGCATCAGCTACCTCCATTTACGGCGCCCGCGGAGCCAACGGCGTGGTACTGATCACGACAAAGAAGGGAAAATCAGGAAAGGATAACGTTACTTTCGAGACCTACTTCGGTATGCAACGAAAGGCAGGCAACATCGATGTGATGAATGCCCGGCAGTTTGCAGAACTCTACGATGAAGCAGGCTATAACGCTGACCCGGAATACTACATTCCCCTTTATCCGAATCCTGACAGTCTGGGTGAAGGTACCGACTGGCAATCAGAGATCTATCGCGAAGCGCCCATCCAAAATTACCAGGTCGGTTTTTCGGGCAGCAACGATAAAACTACCTATGCCCTTACAGCAGGCTATTACAGGCAGGATGGCATCATTGTCGGGTCCAATTTCGAGCGCTATTCCTTCCGCCTCAACCTCGACCGCAAGATCAGCAACCGTTTGAATGGCGGAGCCAACATCGGGTTCACGCACACGAAGTCGAATACAGTTCCCACCGATACGCCGGGCGGATTCTTCCCGGGAGTGGTGAATACAGCCCTGATCTTCAATCCGGCTTTACCTGTGAAAGACAAGGACGGACAATACACCCTCACCGATCCCAATGCAGATGCCTGGCTTGACAATCCGGTGGCTGTAACCCGTGAAATTGAAGCAACCGACAAGGTAAACCGGCTGCTTGGGAACTCCTACCTTGAGTACAGTCTGATGGATGGACTTAAATTCAAGACCAGCTTCGGCGTCGACCTGTACCATTCGTTGCAGGATATGTACACACCCCGGTATATCTATTCCGGGTCCTTCAACGACGGGCAAGCCCGGTTTGCCACCTCCGATTTCCAGACCTATCTGACGGAAAACATCCTCACCTTTGACAAGTCAATCAATAAGAAACACAAAATCAACGCGATAGCCGGTTTCACCTTTCAAAAGAGTGATACCCGCACCTTTATCGACATTGCTACCAAGTTCCCGAACGATATTCTTGGCTATTATGGCATCCAGAATGCCACCAATATGCCGACCATCTATTCCTCCTTCAGCGAGTCGGCCGTGGTATCCTACCTGTCAAGGATCAATTATAACCTGATGGACCGTTACCTGTTCACCGTCACCGGTCGTGTGGATGGCTCCTCGCGTTTCGGTTCCAACAACCGGTATGCTACTTTCCCTTCAGCCGCATTAGCCTGGAGGGTTTCGGAAGAAGCCTTTATGAAAGAGGTGAAGGCCATTTCCAACCTTAAACTCCGCGTAAGCTACGGGATCAGCGGGAACGACCGGATCTCCAACTATGCATACATCCGGACTATCGCCACCTCCATTTACTATTTCAACAATTCGACTGCCTCTTCGGGCTTTTCACCCGATAATCCCGGAAACAACAACCTCAAATGGGAAACCACGCGGCAGGCAGATGTCGGAATGGATATCAGCTTCCTTCGCGACAGAATTAGCTTTACAGCCGACTATTACCGGAAAAACACTTTTGATCTGCTTTATTATGCCAATCTGCCCTATGCCACCGGTTACAGTTCTTATCTGAAGAATATCGGGAAACTGAGGAACTCAGGGCTCGAGTTAGCGCTAAGTACCGTAAACACCGTAAATGCCTTTAAATGGAGTACCTCTGCCAATATCTCCTTCAACAGGAATAAAATTATAGACCTGAATGGCAGGGAGTTATTCATCAATAACGATACGTACAAGCTGAAGATAGGCAACTGGGCCGTGATCCGCGAAGGCGAAGAGATGGGCAGTTTTTACGGACTTACCGCCGATGGCATCTGGCAGAAGGATGAGGCGGAAGAAGCGGCCCGGTATGGTTGCGAACCCGGTGATTTCAAGTACGTTGACAAGAACGACGACGGCAAGATCAACACCGAGGACTGCGATATCATCGGTCATGCTCTCCCCGATTTCACCTGGGGATTAACGAACAACTTCTCGTATGGCCCCTTTTCACTGGATATCTTCATTCAGGGCAGTCAGGGCAACCAACTGCTGAACAGCAACCGTTTCGAGCTGGAATCGGGCAACGGGCTGTCGAACGCTTCTGTCAAATTGCTTGACCGCTGGACAGAAGACAATCCCAGCAACGAGTATCCCCGGGCCAACCGGAATGCCGATTATCTGCACATGTCGGACCGTTATCTGGAAGATGGTTCCTATATCCGGGTGAAGACTGTCACTCTGGCGTATGATCTGCCCCAGAGAGCTATGGACTTCCTGAACATGAAGAAGCTCAGGCTTTACATCACCGGTCAGAACCTGTTTACGATCACCAGCTATACAGGCTTTGATCCGGAGGTCGGATCCTTTGGAATGGACAACACCCGGATGGGGTATGACTATGGTTCGTATCCATCGGTAAAGACCTTGATTGTCGGGGCAAGTATCAATTTTTAACCGCGGAATAAAAAGACAAAGCAATGAAAAAATATTCGCTTCTTACCGTCATCGTTCTTCTCCTGGTTGTTGTCGCCTGCAGGAAAGAACTGGACCTGGAGCCACACCAGATCTATTACGACAATTTCTATAAAACGAGCGAGGATGCCGTGAGCGCCATCAATGCGGTTTATGATGTATTAGGATCGGTAAGCCAGTATTCCAACAATCTATGGCTGATCCAGGATATTGCATCCGATGACTGCGATGCCCGGGCAACGTTGAATGATCCTAACCTCCATGAGTTTGACACCTATTCGCTGGAATCGAACAATAAATACTTGTCGGCCATCTGGCAGGGTTCCTATCTTGGGATCAGCCGGGCCAATGTAGTGCTGCAAAAAGTCCCCGAAATACCGATGGATTCTGCATTGCAGCAAAGGATCCTTGGCGAGGCCCGTTTCCTCCGGGCTTTGTATTATTTCAACCTTGTCCGCCTCTTTGGCGATGTTCCTTTGGTTACCGTCCCTGTTTCATCCGACCTGGAAGAAGATGAGATCTATCCTGTCCGTACTTCCGCAGATGATATCTACCGTCAGATCCGGGAAGACCTGTCGTTGGCGGCTTCGGTGTTGCCCCTCAGGTACACTAACCCTGGTGACAAGGGTCGTGCAACGAAAGGTGCAGCGCTGGGAATTCTCTCCAAAGTTTACCTGACGAATAAGGACTGGACGAATGCATACCAGACGGCGTCAGAAGTGATCGGCTCCAATGTTTACAGCCTGCATGCCGATTATACTGCCAATTTCAAGGAGGCCAACAAGAACGGGAAAGAATCGGTATTTGAAGTACAGTTTTACAAGAACTCCACTGCCGAAAATTCCCAGATGGTCATTTCGGGGCTGCCCTCTTTGCCGGGCGTGTTCTCGGCCGGGGTAGAGATCATGCTGCCTACCGATGATCTTCTTAACAGCTTTGAAGAAGGAGATTACCGTAAGCAGGCCACCTTTTTCGATAATTACTGGGGCTATACCTTTGAACCGCATATATGGAAATACTGGGATCAGGTGGCATACAAGCCTCAGAACACTAGCCAGTCGGGAGCCGACTTTATGGTAATGCGCTATTCCGAAGTTCTGCTTATTTATGCAGAAGCGCTGAATGAGGCGATGGGTGGTCCGACAGATGAAGCTTATGATGCCATCAATGCCGTACGTGAAAGAGCCCGGAACGGCAATGCTTCAGTGCTTGCTGACCTTGCAGGGCTGGATCAGATTTCATTCCGGAAAGCAGTGCTGGATGAACGTCGTCATGAATTCGTAAGTGAAGGCCAACGCTGGTTTGACCTGGTGCGCACCGGGAACCTGATTGAATATGTAAAAAGAGCCAAGGGAGACAAAGCGAACCCTGCCGTTTTTAATTATGTATTCCCGATTCCGCAGCGCGAACTGGATGTGAACCGGAACCTGACACAGAATGACGACTATTAACCAGCATGAGTAGAAAGGAATAGACCCGATGATCCGCTATATTAACACCATAGCCGATTCAATTCCCATCCTGGCGCGAAATGAGGGTACTCAGCGTTTCATTGAAAATACTTCACACTCAATCAGCAATCATTGACAACAACTTATAACAAATCTCCCGAAGTAAGGATCAGCGGCCACGACAGCGATTGTTTTGCAGGCTGGCCTGCGGTGATCCTGCAGTTGAAAACAGCCCTGTCGTCCCTTACAGGCAGCAGGAAGTCAATCGTTGTGGAATGTTATCAGGGAGTGAATGATGAAGAACTTCTCACCAACCTGGTAAATGGTCTCCTTCCGGCAGCTGTCATCCGGTCGGAAGAACTCATGTTGCCACAGGATGCCATTTTAGCCCTTACGGAACCGGATGTGACCGACGACAGGATCTTTGGACATATCACCCGGCTTAGCATGAATTCTTTTATGGATCTATCCGGGCTGGAAGAGGTTCAGGCAAGGATCCGGAAAGAAAAAGAAACCGTCCTGATTTATGGCCCCGGCGCCAGCCTTATAGAACCTGATCCGGGGATTCTGATCTATGCCGACATGGCACGCTGGGAGATCCAGCTCCGCATGCGAAGGCATGAAACACATAACCTGGGATTGGATAATGCTTCCGAAGGCATTGAGGCCCAGTACAAACGAGGCTTCTTCGTCGACTGGCGCGTATGCGACAGGATGAAGAAACAACTGATGAACCGCTGGAATTATGTGCTGGATACCAATCTGCGGGACCAGCCACGCATGATCACGGGTAAAGCCTTCCATGCTGCAATGCAACAGGTGGTGCAGCGCCCTTTCAGCGTAGTGCCCTATTTCGATGCCGGTCCCTGGGGCGGGCAATGGATGAAAGAAAAACTGGGACTGGATCCCGAGTCCAGGAACTATGCGTGGTGCTTTAACTGTGTTCCCGAGGAAAACAGCCTTTACCTGGTATTTGGCAACACCCGGTTTGAGACGCCTTCTGTCAACCTTGTCTTTACGCAATCGCGGAAACTCCTGGGCGATCCGGTTCAGGCCCGCTTCGGCGATGAGTTCCCTATCCGTTTCGACTACCTTGATACCATGGGCGGAGGCAATCTCAGCCTTCAGGTGCATCCTCTGACTGATTATATACGGGAGGAGTTCGGCATCCCTTATACCCAGGATGAGAGTTACTACCTGATGGACGCAGGGAGTGAAGCAAACGTATTTCTTGGTCTGAAGGAAGGCATCAATCCGCAGGAGATGGCGGAAGAACTGCTGGCGTCCGAATCCACAGGCAGAATGTTTGACGACAGCCTCTTTGTGAACCGGTGGCCGGCACGGAAACATGATCACTTCCTCATCCCCGGCGGAACTGTCCATTGCTCCGGAAAGGACTGCATGGTACTGGAGATCAGCTCAACACCCTATATTTTCACCTTCAAGCTATGGGACTGGGGCCGTATGGGTCTCGACGGGAAGCCCCGCCCGATCAACATCAACCGGGGACTGGCCAATATCCAATGGTACCGGACCTCGGCATGGGTGAAGGAAAACCTGTTGAACCGCGTCGAAACAGTGTCGGAAGGTGAGGGATGGAAGGAAGAGAAAACAGGGCTTCACGAGCGGGAATTTATCGAAACCCGTCGTCACTGGTTCTCCGGCAAAGTTCAACATGATACCAGCGATGGAGTGAATGTCCTGGCGCTGGTGGAAGGGGAACAGGTACTCGTGGAGAGCCCTTCCGGCGCATTCGGGCCCTTTGAGGTACACTATGCGGAGGTTTTCATCGTGCCGGCAGCCGTCGGGAAATATACGATCCGGCCTTACGGACCGTCGGAAGGTAAAGAGTGTGCTACGATCAAAGCTTATGTGAGGACGAAAGGATAAGTATGGATGAATGAAGAAAAAGGAAATCATGCCCGTTGAATATCTGTCTGCAGAACTTTCAGCACTCATTTCCCCAGTATTCGTTCAGTTCGAGATAATTCTGTCAAATGACTTTTCAAGGCTCTGACCACTGAATTCCGGAAACAAAAACAAATAACATGACTATCCATTCAAAAATTGCTATTGGGGTTGATATCGGCGGAAGCCACATTTACTGCGCTGCCATTGACCTTTCTACTCATCAGATTGTGCCCGGGACCGGTAGCACAGTAAAGATCGACAACCAGGCAGAAGCAGGAGTGATCCTCGACGGTTGGAGCAAGGCTCTGGCCGGGACATTGTCACATTTCGACGGATCGAGACTGGCCGGAATAGGTTTCGCGATGCCCGGACCGTTTGATTATGCCAACGGGATTGCCCTTTTTGAACGGGTCGGGAAGTTTGAAAGCTTATACGGGATCAACGTCAGCAATGAACTTCGGAAGCGTCTTCAACTTGACGACGGAGTCCCGTTCAGGTATATAAACGATGCCACTGCCTTTGCCATTGCTGAAGCCTGGGTAGGGAAAGCTGGAAATTATGATAAAGTGCTGGCGCTGACCCTGGGAACGGGATTTGGCTCCGCATTTATTGACCGGGGCATCCCCGTTACCGAAGGGGAAACAGTTCCCGAACTGGGCGGAGTATGGCATCTTCCTTATAAAGAAGGTATCGCCGACGATTATTTCTCGACCCGCTGGTTCCTGAAAGAGTATCAGAACAGGACCGGCAAAACGGTCCAGGGTGTGAAGGAGATCGCCGATGCTGCCGGGATTGAGCCTGCAGCAATGGAATTGTTTAAGGAATATGGCAGGAACATGGGTAATTTCCTTGCCCCCTGGATCAAAAAATTCGATGCAAAGGTGATCGTCATGGGCGGAAATGTTACCGGCGCATTCAGCATTTTCGGCAACTATCTGCTCGAAGCACTCTCGCAAAACAACCTGAATATCGTCGTTCTGCTGTCGGAGCTGAAAGAAGATGCTGCGATCATCGGAGGCGCCCGGCTGCTGGCAGAAGATTACTGGAACCAGGTTAAAGAATTGTTATCCAATATGTAAACTATAAAAACCTGACTATGACAAAAAAAACAAAGCTGACTTTTATACTGCCGGTCCTCATGTCGTCCTTCGTCATGAGCTTTTGCGATCTGGTAGGTATTGGCGTCGACCGGATCAAACTGGAATTCGGGCTCAGCAACACCATGGTCCAGTTGATCCCTTCGGCCGTTTTCATCTGGTTCTTTTTCCTGTCGGTTCCGGTAGGCGTACTTCAGGACCGCTTCGGTAAACGAAATATCCTGAATCTGGGGATGATTTTCACTGCCATCGGACTGTTGGTCCCTTACTTCCTGTTTTCGAAGACTGCAGTTTTCTTTGGATTTGCCCTGCTGGGCATCGGAAACACAATAGTTCAGGTGTCGGCCAATCCCCTTCTGGTAGATGTTGTGCCTTCGGACAAGAAATCCAGTTACCTGAGCTTCTCCCAGTTTGTGAAGGCGGTCGGGTCGATGATCGCCCCCTTCGTGGCTGCCTGGTTTGCCGCAAAGTACGGCGACTGGAAACTGATGTTCCTTGCATTTGGAATTGTATCCATACTGGCCGTGCTTTGGCTGGGGTTGACCCGCGTCGAAGAGACCAGGAATAAGGAAAAACGGGCTACCATTGGCTCTTCACTGAGCCTGCTGGGCGATAAGTATATTGCGCTGATGGTACTCGGCATTTTCCTGGTGGTAGGTATCGATGTAGGGATCAACGCCGTTTCCGGGCAATTCCTGCTGAAGAAATTTGAAGGCAGCATTGCCCAGGAATTTGCTGAGAAAGGAAGAAGTGTCTATTTCTTCGGAAAGATGCTGGGGACCTTTGCCGGAGCTCTGATGCTGACCAGGCTGTCGTCCAGAAAGTTCTTCCTCTGGACGTCCCTACTGGGACTGTTATCAGTGCTGGCATTGCTGGTGGCTCCTTCCCAGATGGCTGCCATGGTGATTATCTTCATTATCGGACTAGGTATCGCCAACATCTTCCCGCTGATCTTCTCCCTGACTGTTGAGAAATTCCCTTTGCGTGCCAATGAGATCTCGGGACTGATGATCATGGCCGTATCCGGAGGGGCTGCCATCCCACCGCTGATCGGTTTCCTTACCGATACTGTCAGCCTTACTGCCGGTATGTTCGTGCTGGTGGCCTGCGCAGCCTACCTGATGTTACTGGCTGTTGCCAGGAGAAAGAAGGAGTAGTTGCATTTGGAAGTTGTCCCCCTTTGAAAAAGGGGGATTAAGGGGGATTTTTCAGCCTGATACAACAATCACCCTATCCATTCCGGTAATATCCATGCACAAAGAATACGGTTATAG
>CAZJCG010000052.1:0-19796 GCA_964544545.1 uncultured Lentimicrobiaceae bacterium
TAAAAGTCCCTTCTTATGTATCCTACTCCTGGTCGGGAAGGCCCTTCATCCGCACGAATATGTTTTGCCTGCAATGCAGGCATTTTTTTTAGATGGATGAAGGGACGAGAAGTTTATCCCGGCCAGGTCATTAAAAGTCCCTTCTTATGTATCCTACTCCTGGTCGGGAAGGCCCTTCATCCGCACAGGTCTAGTGATGCTGTCTTACAATCAACATTTTGTCTTGATCTCGGCTTCGCTCGATCTGACAAAATGTTGATTGCGATTTGACAAAATGTTGATTTGCGATCCGACAGAATGTTGATTATAAGTAATTTGACTGAGAGAACATTTTAGTGAGGCTGAACTAAAAATCTTCAGTTTCTCTGTTTTCCAGTTTTGTCTGTGTAGTTCCTTTTATTTCACTGAGTTACGGAGTTTGGGCAACCTTTAAAATAACTCAGAGTAAAGACCTTGCAATTAGTTCAGCCTTTAACCAAAGCGATAATGCGTGTTTTTAGCGGGAATCCGTTAATCGCTTCTACTATCTTGGTGATTTTCATTGATCTGAATAATGATGTTTATTATTTTTACATATTCAAAGCGAAATTGGAAGGTGCAAGACCTTGAGAAGCCCGATAAGTGGTAATTCCAAGATAATTAGTATCATCCGGGCATGATCGTATTTTTTAATGTAGCCTATTTCAGGACGTATAGATTAGATAAATAGTAGATAATCAGTATACTTACATTCTTTAGCTATTATTACTCACAGGCTCATGCCTTAATCAATATCCATTATGATATACCGATGGTTTTTATTTGCTTTTCTTATTTTGTCCGGGATTGCTGCCTCAGGCCAGTTACAGATCGACTGGCAGCAATCGTTTGGCGGAACAGAAGATGATGATTCAAGGGCTATGCTGAAACTTGCAGACGGGTACCTTATCATAGGCTCAACACCTTCTGCTGATGGTCCGGTCAGTTTTAATCATGGCAGCTATGATATCTGGTTGATCCGGGTCGACAGTTTGGGTGCTACCCGCTGGGAAAAGACCCTGGGCGGAAGCGATATCGATTATACGTGGAGCGCTTTCCCGGCCACCGGAAGCACAGGAATCTTTATCCTGGGTGGCAGTGCTTCTGTCGATGGGGATATTCCAGGAGATCCCTACCCGGGTGTTTTTAACAACTGGCTGCTTAAGATCTCGGAAGAAGGCGATATCCTCTGGAGTAAGAAATTCGGAACCCCTAATGGCATGATTGCTCAGAAAACCGCCTTGCCTACCCCCGACGGAGGGCTGATCTGCAGTGCGATGGCAAATGAATCAGGGGGATGTGTTTCAATGCATTACGGTGATTTCGATGGCTGGGTGGCCAAACTCGACAGCGTGGGAGATATCCAGTGGGATTTCAGCATGGGCTCCTCCGATTTTGAAGCAATCAACGCAGTCGTTCCCGCACCTGATGGCGGATATGTTGTTGCCATGAACGGCTATTTCAACGACAGCACCGGGAATATTAAATCCAACTGCAGGAATTTCAGATCCGACGCTATTATTTTCCGGATTGACAGTCTGGGGCAGGAAGTCTGGCAGCACTCTTACGGAGGCAGCGAAAATGATCTTTTACTATCCATCACACCTTTTGCTGACGGCTATATGGCTGCCGGGTTGACAGCCTCCGTAGACTATGACCTGGAGGATGCCGGCTATCATGACCAGGGCGATATCTGGGTCTTCCGGGTTGATTTATCCGGTAACCTGGTCTGGTCAAAGTGTTTTGGCGGGCGCGAAGAAGAAAAAGGCACAGTGAAGATACTTCCCACCCCCGACGGAAATTTCATGGTATTTGGTTCCAGCAGTTCCAGGGACGGCGATGTGAGCGGAAATGCCACCTATTCACAGTATGAGCTTTCTATCTGGGTCTTCAAGATTGATGTGGATGGTCACCTGTTGTGGCAGCAATGCATCGGCGGAACCCAATTCGAGTACCTCCAGGGAGTAGAACGCTTCAGTAAAAACCGCTATGCTGTTTCAGGAGAGATGAATTATAGTCCCTCCTGCGATGTAAACTGCAGCAATTTTATCCCGGAAACCGGCTTTAATTTCTGGCAGTTTGTCGTTACCGACGTCACCGACAGCACGGTTCGGTTACCTGATCCTGAGGTTCCGGAAGGCATAAGTATTTTCCCCAATCCAGTGCATAACAAACTGCATATCCGTCTTCCGCAGAGCCATACAAATAAAGATTATTTTGTTGAACTCACAGATGCACAGGGAATTCGCCGCCTGTTGACTCATCTGGGTCCGGGAGAGGGAGAACTGGATGTGTCGGGCGTTGCACCCGGCTTTTACCTGTTGAAATGTACCTTAGCAGAAAAGTTGTATATCCATAAAATTATTGTCCGCTAAGTTATTCATAATATGAAACATATATCCCTGTTGGTTTTTACCTTCTTCAGTATTTCATTTGCTGTGCCAATCCACGCGCAGTATAGCGGAGGTTCCGGTACTCAGACTGATCCATACCTTATCAGTACACTTGGTGACCTGAAAATGCTTTCTGACTCTTCCTCCCATTGGAACCGTTATTTTGAACTCACGGCTGACATCGATGCCACCGCCACTCTGAACTGGAATGAGGGGAAAGGATTCGGCATGATAGGACAGATGTTCAATGGCTTTTCCGGCGGACTTGACGGCAAAAGCCATAAAATCAGTCATCTGTACATAAACCGGATGGGTGAGTGCTATGTCGGCATGTTCAGCGTTACCTCCGGAGGATATATCCGGAACCTTGAACTTGAACAATGCAATGTGAAAGCTACCTATTGCGCAGGTACCCTGGTAGGTTCGACAGGCTGGTACGACAGCGGGATCACTGAGATCAGTGGCATAATAATTACAGATTGCAAGGTGCAAGGAGGTAGCAGTATCGGGGGACTCATCGGGGAGATCCATCGGGGAAGAATTGAAAACTGCACCGTGAATGATACTGTAACAGGCAACCTTGGCCGGGTCGGAGGCCTGGCCGGCATTGCATTTAATGATGATGAGTCATGGGTAAAGGGATGCATAGTACATGCAGTGGTGTCAGGAGCGAGTGAAACCGGAGGACTCATCGGCAATAACATGATGGAGGTGTCGCATTGCCGGGCGGATATTTCGCTGGTGTGGAATCATGTCGCCTACGGTTCTATCGGCGGACTTATCGGAAATAATTCATATCATGTGCATCGTTGCCAGGTTACCGGTAAAATTAGGCTTCCGGGGAGCAATGTCGAAAAGGTCGGAGGTTTTACTGGCCTGAATTCTGGCGTTATCTGGGATTGCAGTTCATCGGTGCTTGTAGAAGCCACAAAGGGTAAGTATGTTGGTGGCTTTGTCGGTGAGAATGACAAAGACATCAACTCATCATATGCTACCTGTCCGGTAAGCGGAAATACGTTCACCGGTGGGTTTGCGGGTTATTCAATCTCTGGTTCTCTCCTGACGGATTGTTATGCAACCGGGACCACTACCGGGAATGACCGTACCGGTGGATTTATCGGGGAAAACAGCTATTTCAGCAGTTGTTCCCATTGCTATTCATGCGGAGATGTGGTAAGCAACGCCTGGTTTTCAGGGGGATTTGCAGGATTGAACCGGAGCAATGCAAGTACAATAAATTGCTTTTTTGATCCTGCAACCAGCGGGAAAAACCGGGCTATTGGGATGGATCACAACGGGCAAAATCCGGATCCGGGAAGTTTGTCAACAGCTGGTTTTGCAGGACAGCAGGTTTTTCAGGATGCAGGCTGGGAATTCGGGCACGCGTCAAATCAACCCTGGCAGATAGGGATGGCTCCGGATGGTTATTTAAGGCCAGTACTCTATTATCAGCAGTACCAGGTCAACTTTAAGGCGGATACAGGAGGTTATCTCGAGCCCGACAGCCTGACAGAACAACACATCTATGTTGGTAAGTATACATACAGTGTAAATGTAACTGCCCTACCCCAATACCGGTTTTATGCCTGGTATTCATCTGCTGGCGACAGTCTGACCAATAAAAACCCGCTCAGCGTTAGTGATGTAAGATGTGATACGGTTGTTATTGCCCGTTTTAATTATGTTGATAAGGTTGATGAGCAGCCAACTTCCAGGGTGAAAATTTATCCCAACCCGGCAAGCGTTTTCCTGGCCATTGAATGGGATTCTTGGCTGAAACCGGCAGAAAGGAGTTATTCGCTCTACGATATCCATGGCCGTGAAGTCCTCCGGATAAGTTCTGATTCCAATATCCTGAAACTGGATGTTGGCTCACTGGATCCCGGCATCTATTTGCTTGAGGTAAGGGCTGATAATTCTGGGATATATAGAAAGGTAGTGATTCAATAAGGCTGGTTTAAACGATTAGTTAAAATTGAGTACCCCTCTGACTTCAGCATCTCCCCTTTTGGATGGGAAGGCCTTACCAGGTAAGCATCTCTATCTTGCTAAGATTTGATGGCCGCCACGGTTTATAAATGAAAATACGGATGGGATTCGCAGGCCATTAGTGAATTCGTGACTATTATTCTCTTACAGATACATTTCTGCCTCTGTAAATGTTGAAGGATTGTCGGGCATTCAGTGAAATCTCTGCGTAATTCTATAATTTATAGTTACTCAGATTTTCACAGAGAAAACACGGCCACAGAGATATGGGTGATAAAAATCTACTTTTTATATAGCCTGGTTTATTTGATGGATGAAGGGTTCCCGACCAGATCTGAGAAGTCCCTTCTTATTCATCCCGCTCCTGGTTAGGAAGTCATTTAATCGACACATTTTGAAAGAGGCTGTCTCGAAAGCAACATTTTGTCAAATCGAGCGAAGACGAGATTGAGACAAAATGTTGCTTTCAAGCCTAACATAAAGCTGGTTTTTAGTCTGACCCAATGCTGATTTTCAGTTGTCAGGCTGAGAAAGCAATGGTATCACTGGATGAAGGGACGAGCAGACTGTCTAGTTCATATCAGGTAGGAAAGTTGTTTATCAGCTAGTTACGCTTTATCTTTCATGAAATTTGAAAATATCCTCTGTTTTTTTTGGAGAATACTTATTCAGTGTTTTACATTTGCCGAAAATTAATAGAGCTATTAAATAAACGTATTGAATAACTCTATTGAATATAACAGTTAATCTGATGAAACCGGTTAAAGACAGCACAACGGAACAACTGATCCTGGAAACAGCCGAGAGACTCTTCATGGAAAAAGGATTTGCCATGACCTCCACCACCGAGATCGCCAGAGAGGCAGGCTGTAACCAGGCTCTCGTGCACTATTATTTCAGAACCAAGGAGAACCTGTTCCAATCGATATTCGAAAACAAACTTCGCCTGCTGGTATCTTCTTTCACCCAGATCAACGACCCTGCTGCAACCTTTGAGGAAAAACTCATCACAAAGATTGAATCGCATTTTGAACTGATCCGGGCCAACCCGGGGCTTCCTTTTCTTATTTTCAACGAACTGATCACCAATCCGGTGCGCCTGAATTCCTTGAAAGAGAGGCTCAAACATATACCAACGTCAGTTTACCAGCAATTGGAGTCGGAATTGCAAGCGGAAATCGCAGCCGGCAGAATCCGACCTGTCAGCACTATGGATCTGGCTATCACCATACTGTCGCTGAATGCTTTTTTATTCATTGCTTCTCCGATCCTGAAGACAGTACTGGGCATGCCCGACTCCGAGATGGAAAAGATATATGAACACAGGAAGCACGAAAACGTAAGGGTTGTCCTGAGCAGCCTCCGCCCTGAAACACCAGTCGCATCATGAAAAACCGAAGTGTTATGAGCAAGAAAATTCTGACTGTCATCCTTATGTTTACCCTGGCTTCATCGGGCGTACAGGCCCAACTGTCGCTGGATGCCTGCCAGGAGAAAGCCAGAGCCAACTATCCGCTGATCAAAAGGATGAAACTGATAGAACAGACTTCCGCCTTCAACCTGGAGAACACTGCGAAAGGCTATCTGCCGCAAGTTTCCTTCTCGGCAAGGGCAACCTACCAGTCGGAAGTAACTGAAATGCCTATCAATCTTCCCAATGTCAGTATCGAAAGCCTTTCGCTGGACCAGTACCAGGCAGTTGCTGAAGTGAACCAGACCATCTGGGATGGCGGTGTTATCCAATCACAGCAAAAAATCACCGAAGCCAATGCCGGGTTTGAAAAGCAGAAACTGGAAACAGAGCTTTATGCGTTGCGTGAGCGGGTTAACCAGTTGTTTTTCGGGATATTGCTCATCGGGGAGCAACTGAAGCAAAATGACATACTGCAGGAGGAACTGAAAACGAACCTCGAACGCGTGAAAGCCTACGTGGTGAATGGTGTGGCAAACCAGCCGGATGTTGATGCCATCCGGGTGGAACTGTTAAATTCGGCCCAACGCCGGACGGAGATGATTGCTCTCCGGAAAGCATACGGCGAAATGCTCTCCGCGATGACAGGAGAACCCGTTACTGAGGGAACCACCCTGGTGAAGCCACTTCCGGCAATGCCGGCAGACTATACCCTGAAAAGCCGGCCGGAAATGAAGATGTTTGACGCTCAATCCGGACTTCTGGATGGCCAGACAAGTCTCATTGATGCCAGAAACAGGCCGAGAATCGGTGCCTTTGTGCAGGGGGGATATGGCAAACCCGGACTGAATATGCTGAAGAACGAGTTCTCTCCTTATTACATCGGCGGGATCCGGCTGAGCTGGAACCTTAGCAATCTGTATACGAAAAAGAACGATTATCAGCTGGTTGCGCTCAGCAAATCGGGGGTAGAAGTGCAGAAAGAGGCTTTCCTTTATAATTCCAGTCTGCAGATGACCCAGCAGCGGAATGAGGTGGAGAAGTACAGGCAACTCATTGAAAACGATGATGAGATCATCCGGTTACGAAGCAATATCAAGCAATCGGCCGAAGCTAAAGTAGCAAATGGTACACTTACGGTCAGCGACCTTGTGCGTGAGATCAATGCAGAGAACCTGGCCCGGCAAAACAAGGCATTGCATGAAACGCAATTGCTGATATCGATCTATAACCTTAAAAATACAGTCAACCAATAATAATGCAACCCATGCTGAAAATAACTCCTTACATGATCATAGCAGGCTTGTTCATGCTCTCGGCCTGCAGGAACGACGGTAATGAATACGATGCTTCCGGCACTTTTGAGGCAGATGAGGTGATTGTTTCCTCCGAAGCCAATGGCCGCATCTTACAATTGAACGCAGATGAAGGCACTGACATCAGTGCCGGCGAAACGGTGGGTTACATCGACAGCGTTCAGCTTTACCTGAAACGCAAACAGCTTCAGGCAAATATTCGTGCAGTTGAAAGTCGCCGGCCCGACATCGCGCGTCAGATTGCCGCTACCCAGCAGCAGATTGCAACAGCGAACACCGAAAAGCAACGGGTTG
This sequence comes from uncultured Lentimicrobiaceae bacterium, assembly GCA_964544545.1. Taxonomy (GTDB): domain Bacteria; phylum Bacteroidota; class Bacteroidia; order Bacteroidales; family UBA4417; genus UBA4417. The sequence goes on from CAZJCG010000052.1 coordinate 7,422, forward strand.
AGAACCTGTTGAAATCGAATGCGGCAACCCAAAAGCAGCTCGACGATATCAACGCCCAGATTGCAGTGCTTCAGAAACAACTGGAGGCGCAGCGGTCGACGCTGGAGATCAGCTCAAGGGGCATCAGCGAAGACGGGTCCGTGCTGGCTGTGCAGATTGCCCAACTGGACGATCAGTTGCAGAAATGCCGCATCATCAGTCCTGTTAAAGGCACCGTGCTGGTGAAATATGCGGAGACCGGAGAAGTGACTTCGTCAGGAAAACCCCTGTTCAAGGTTGCCGATACCGAAACCATGACATTAAGAATCTATGTGACGGCCGGACAGCTTGCCGAGGTGAAACTTGGACAGCAGGTAAAGGTGTTTGCCGATTTCGGTGAGCGTTCGCGTGAATATACCGGTGCGGTGAGCTGGATATCGGATAAATCCGAATTTACCCCGAAAACACTGCAGACCCGCGACGAAAGGGCAAACCTCGTTTATGCCGTGAAGGTAAAAGTGAAAAATGACGGATACCTCAAAATTGGCATGTACGGGAATGTGCAGTTGAAAAATGAAAAATGAACGGAGTAAAAAAACAGCAAGTCATGATTGAAAGTGAAGTGAAGGACAGATCCTATGCTTTTGCGCTGAAAGTGATAAAGGCCTATAAATCTTTGAGTGCCGAGCAGCGTGAATTCGTGCTGTCGAATCAGCTTCTGCGTAGCGGAACCTCTATCGGCGCCATGATCATGGAGGCAGATAAAGCACAGTCGGAAAATGCTTTCAGGGAAAAGCTGGACAATGCGCTCAAGGAGGCTAACGACACGGAATTCTGGCTGATGATCCTGAAAGACAGCGAGTATCTGGATGTCGATTCGTTCAATGACCTGGCATACGATTGCAAGGATCTTGTTGCCCGGCTGGGAGAGATTGTAAGAGCCTCCGGCGAACCCCGGAGGAGTCGCTGAAAAGAAATATCAGGCGGGTTTTGCCTGCTGAATAATTGGATAATAAGTTTGTTTCATTAAAAGAACGGGGATGATAGAGATGTCCTCAGATATAAGACCGGTCGACCGGGATAACCGGCTGCCAATGCCTGCTGTAAGTTGTCAGTCGATAAGCAAGAGCTATGGCCGTATTCAGGCATTAAACGGGATCAGTTTCTCGGCTGAAGCCGGTGAAATTTTCGGGATCATCGGCCCCGACGGAGCGGGGAAGACTACCTTGTTCCGCATCCTTACGACCTTATTGCTTGCCGACAGCGGAACTGCCCTGGTGAATGGACTGGATGTGGTAAAGGATTTCAGAGAGATCCGGAAGCAGGTGGGTTATATGCCCGGACGCTTCTCCCTATACCAGGACCTGACGGTGGAAGAAAACCTGAGGTTCTTTGCGACGGTATTCCATACCACAATTGAGGAGAATTACGACCTGATAAAGGATATCTATTCGCAGATTGAGCCTTTTAAAACAAGGCGCGCCGGCAAACTCTCCGGCGGGATGAAGCAGAAACTGGCATTAAGCTGTGCCCTGATCCATAAACCATCGGTGCTTTTCCTGGACGAACCCACAACAGGTGTTGATCCCGTTTCCCGTAAGGAATTCTGGGATATGCTGAAGCGACTGAAACAACAGGGGATCACTATCCTCGTCTCCACGCCTTACATGGACGAAGCCAGCCTCTGCGACCGGATCGCCCTGATCCAGCAGGGACGCTTCCTGAAGATCGATACTCCCGAAGCAATCACTGCGCAGTTCACTGATCTGCTCTGGGCTGTTCAGGGAGACAAAATGTCAAAACTGCTTGGCGACCTGCGCGATATTTCATGGATCAAATCCTGTTATGCTTTTGGAGATTCGCACCATGTAACGATCCCCAGTGAACATATACCTCCTGAAAAAGAAATACCTGCCATGGAGGACTTGAAGAAGTATCTGGTGGAAAAGGGACATATTGGCCTCGGGATAAAGAAGATCCGGCCCGGAGTTGAGGACTGTTTTATGCAACTGGCTAAACCTGCGGAAGTATGAATGTGATCACGGCAGATAAACTGACTAAACGATTCGGCAATTTCACTGCAGTGGATGCTATCTCTTTCGAAGTGGAGCAGGGCGAGATATTCGGTTTCCTGGGAGCCAACGGAGCCGGAAAGACCACCGCCATGCGCATGCTTTGCGGACTCAGCAAACCTTCCTCGGGAAAAGGATCGGTTGCAGGATACGACATCAGCCGGAATCCCGAAAAGGTAAAGGCAAGCATCGGCTATATGAGCCAGAAGTTTTCACTGTACGAAGACCTGAAGGTCTGGGAGAATATCCGCCTGTTTGCCGGCATTTACGGCGTTCCTGACAAGGAGATCGGTTACCGGACGGATGAGCTGCTCGACAATCTGCAGTTCGGAAGCCAGAAGGATGAGCTGGTGAAGTCGTTGCCGCTTGGCTGGAAACAGAAACTGGCCTTCTCGGTGGCCATAGTCCATAATCCAAAGATCGTCTTCCTCGATGAACCTACCGGCGGCGTTGACCCCGCAGCGCGGCGTCAATTCTGGGAACTGATCTATCAGGCCTCCGACCGGGGCATAACCATATTCGTAACAACCCATTACATGGATGAGGCAGAGTATTGCAACCGCGTATCCATCATGGTCGACGGCAGGATCGACGCACTCGACAGCCCCAGGAACCTGAAAACGCAGTTTGGGGCCGAAAGCATGGATGAAGTGTTTCACCGTCTTGCCCGCAAGGCTCAACGTATCGACGGATAAATATGAAACAGTTCCTGTCATTTGTAAGAAAGGAGTTCCATCACATCTTTCGTGACCCGCGGACGATGATGATCCTTCTGGGCATGCCGGTCATACAGATTATTCTTTTCGGGTTTGCCATTACCACCGAGGTTAAGAATTCCAAGGTGGCGATACTTGACCTTTCGAAGGACGAAGCCACCCGCCGGATCATCGAGCAGATCAATACCAGCGAATACTTCGAAGTTGCAGCCTATGTCAACAATGCTGATGAGATCGACCGGGTTTTCCGTGAAGGTAACATCGGTCTGGCAATCGTATTCGGGGAACGCTTCAGGGAGAACCTGCTGCATACCGGCAAGGCGCAGATCCAGATCATAGCCGATGCCACTGATCCCAACACCGCCACCACCCTGACCAATTACGCCAGGGCTATCATCAACTACTACCAGCAGCAACTGATGGGGCAGGGAGGTGTTCCATACATGATCAGTCCGGAAGTGAAACTGCTATATAATCCTCAGATGAAAGGCGCCTATAACTTCGTCCCGGGAGTGCTCGGCATGATCCTGATGCTGATCTGTGCCATGATGACTTCAGTGGCCATCGTCCGCGAAAAAGAATCCGGCACCATGGAGGTACTGCTTGTTTCCCCTGTCAAGCCGCTGTTCATCGTCCTTTCCAAGGTGGTGCCCTATTTTGCCATCTCAGCCGTAAACCTGGCAACGGTCCTGTTACTGGCCGTTTATGTGCTGGATGTGCCGGTTACGGGCAGTATCCTCTGGCTTATACTGGTCTCACTGTTGTTCATCTTCGTCTCCCTCTCGATCGGGATCATGGTATCGACGCTGACATCGAAGCAGATGGTCGCCTATCTGATCTCGGGCATGGTGTTCATGATCCCTGTTATGCTTCTCTCCGGGATGATCTATCCTGTGGAGAACATGCCGGCAATCCTGCGATGGATATCGAATATCATTCCTGCGCGCTGGTATATCGCTGCTGTTAAGGATCTGATGATCAAAGGACTGGGCGTACAATCCGTTCTGAAAGAGATCAGTATTCTGCTGGTGATGGCGGCGGTGCTCATTGCAATCAGTGTGAAAAACTTTAAAAACCGGCTGGCATGATGATAAAGTACCTGATCGAGAAAGAATTCCGGCAGTTGCGAAGAAATCAATTCCTGCCCCGTCTGATCCTCATTTTCCCGATGGTCATCCTGCTGGTTTTCCCATGGGCAGCCGATTTCGAGATGAAGAATATCAACCTGAACGTGGTCGACAACGATCATTCCGCCTATTCCTCCCGCCTTATCAGGAAGATCACGGCATCGGGTTACTTCAGACTGGCCGGCGTATCTTCAAACTATAAGGAAGCACTGGCAGCCATCGAATCCGACAAGGCCGATGTGATCCTCGAGATACCGGCAAATTTCGAAAAGGATCTGGGTGGCAACCGCAACGCCAGGGTGATGATATCGGCGAATACCGTTAATGGCACCAAAGGAGGCATGAGCAGCTATTACCTGATGGATATACTGAATGATTTTTCAGGCGAAGTGAGGGAACAGTGGGGCGGATCAGCCGGGGTGACGCTGGTTCCGCAGGTGGAGATCGTCCCCCAGTTCCGGTACAATCCTTTTCTGAATTATAAGGTTTTCATGGTACCGGCTCTCATGGTGATGGTGATGACCATGCTGTGCGGCTTCCTGCCGGCTTTGAATATCGTTATGGAAAAGGAAGCCGGAACCATCGAACAGATCAACGTAACGCCGATATCCCGCTTTACCTTTATCCTGGCGAAGCTGATACCTTTCTGGATTATCGGAATTATCGTAGTAACCATTTGGTTCGGAATGGCTTACCTGGTTTATGGACTTTACCCGAGAGGCAGTTTCGGAACGATATACTTCTTTTCAACCATCTATATCCTGGCCATCTCGGGGTTCGGGCTGATCATTTCCAACTATTCCAACACCATGCAGCAGGCCATGTTCGTAATCTTTTTCTTCATGCTGATCTTCATCATCCTCAGCGGACTGTTTACCCCGATCAACAGCATGCCGGGCTGGGCCCAGACGATCACCTGGTTCAATCCCCTGAAATACTTCATGCAGGTGATGCGCATGGTGTATCTCAAAGGCAGCAGCATACCGGAACTCAGGACGCAACTGTTCGCCCTGCTTGGATTTGCTGCAGCCTTTAACACCTGGGCGGTATGGAGCTACCGCAAAAGAAGCTGAGGTGGGGCTTTGTATACTGCGGCTGGACAGGTTTGCCCCCAGGGTCCAAAGGCACAAAGTGCTCCTTCGGAGACTCCTTCTGAGGGACCATTCGGGTTAAAAATGTTTTTTTTTGGGAACACGCTCAGAATAACTGAATCTTAACAGCTTTGCTTCGCAAACCTGTTAAGATTCAGTATATAGTATATTTGCAGGTATGGAAATACTCATACTCCTTGTTCTTATACTGGTAAACGGTTTCTTCGCCCTTTCGGAGATTGCCCTGGTATCCAGCAAGCATACCCGCCTGGAAGAGGCCCGGCTGAATGGTTCCAAAGGCGCAAATTTTGCGCTGCGACTGCAGGATGAATCAGAAAACTTTCTTTCCGCCATACAGGTTGGTATTACCCTGATAGGGATCGTTACCGGTGTTTATGGCGGGGTAAACCTTGCCGGTGATGTTGCTCCGTTGTTCAGGCAGGTAAGCTGGCTCAGCGCCTATGCCGAAGAGATCGCACTGACGCTGACTGTGCTGGTCATTACTTACATTTCGATCGTTCTGGGAGAGCTGGTACCAAAGACGGTTGCACTGAGTAATCCTGAAAAGGTCGCCATACGTGTTTCGCCGGTGATCTTCTATTTCAGCCATGCCTTTTATCCTCTGGTTAAGGTGTTGTCGGCTTCCACCAACTTCATCAACCGGCTGATAGGACTGAAAAAGCCTGAAAGCCATCTGACGGAGTCGGAACTGCGCCAGATGATAAAAATGGCTTCCATGGAAGGTGTTATCGAACAGGAACAAAACAGCATCCATGAAAACGTCTTCTATTTCTCCGATAAGAAGGCAAAGCACCTGATGACGCATCGTACGGATATCGAATGGATTGATATCAGTAAACCTCCGGATGTGATCGACCGGGAAATACGGGCGGCAAGGCACAGTAAACTTGTCTGTTCCAAAGGCGATCTGGATCATTTTGCCGGATTACTCTACCTGAAAGACTACTTCGAAGCCTCGCGTGACAGTGTGAGAATAAATCTTGAAGAATTGATCGTCCAGCCGCTGATCATTCCTGAAAGCACCCGGGCGCAAAACGTCCTGAAACTTCTGCGGAACGAGCGGTATCATGTATGCTTTGTGGTGAATGAATACGGTGGATTCGAGGGATTGATCACCCTGCACGATATTATGGAGAACATTGTCGGGCAGATACCGGACGAAGGGGAACCGGAAGAGCCTATGCTTTTCGAAAGAGAGGATAAATCGGTGCTAGTGAGCGGGGATGCCCCAATCGAGATGCTCACAGATATCATTGAGGATTTCCGGATCGATTTTGAAAAGATCGATTATTCGACCGTAGCAGGTTTTGTATTGAATCAGATCAGGAAGATACCCCAGATCGGCGATAAACTGGTTTACGGCAACTATACCATCGAGATCGTGGATATCGACGGAAACAGGATCGATAAAGTGCTGGTCGAAAAAAATATCTCCTGAATGCATAGGAAGCAAAAGATTTCCGGAATAAATTTGGATGCCTGGTCGAAACCGGGTGATCTCTAATATTCTTGTCATAACTTCTGCTTTTAAAAATGCAAAAACGTCTTTCTATCGTACTGGGCATCATTCAGGTATTTGTTGCCATCGGCGCACTGCCTGCAGGTTATGCCATGATGGCCGAACCCGATGGTCATGGTCTGGGCATGACGACCAGCTTATTAGCGGATTCACCTTTTCACAGTTTTCTGATCCCCGGGATATTGCTTTTTACCGTCAACGGGATTTTTAATATTGTGGCAGCCGTCTTCTCTTTCCTCAGGAAATACTACGCATGGTTCCTGGGAGTTGCTCTCGGGATAGCCATGCTGATCTGGATCAGCGTGCAGGTATATTCGATCGGGCTGAATTCTGTTCTGCAACCGGTCTATTTCGGAATCGGGATTCTCGAGATCGTTTTAAGCCTGATGTTGCGCAAGGCAGGATCCGTCATAAAATCCTAAAATCAGGCATTATGAAAGAGAAGCGTACGATCACCCTGTTGATCGCCCTTATTTGTGTGGTGGCGGCTGTTTCAACACTGACGGCCATATTAAGTGACCAGGGGAGGGTTCCGATTCCTTATGAATCAGTCAGGGGAAAAGTCATAAACCTTTACGGGACGGGACTATACAGGCATATGTCGGCTGATGTGGCCATTCAGGGGATTGCCCAGGACTATGTCACCCTCTTCCTTGGTATCCCGTTGCTGGTAATTTCCCTGATAAGTGCATTGCGGGGGTCTTTGCGCGGGCGGTTTGTCCTGGCCGGAACACTGAACTATTTCCTGGTTACTTATCTTTTCTATCTGGCCATGGGCATGTACAATGCCTTGTTCCTTTGCTACGTGATCCTTCTCTCGGCATCGTTCTTTGCTTTCCTGATCGTATTGCTTTCTTTCCGGTTGGAAGAACTGCCATCAGCTTTCAATCCTTCAACGCCGCGAAAGATTGTCGGAGGATTCCTGATCTTCAATGCCTGTGCTATTGCCCTGCTATGGTTGAAAATAGTCGTCCCCCCGCTGCTTGACGGAAGTGTCTTTCCGGCAGAGGTGGAGCATTACACCACGCTGATCGTCCAGGGCTTTGACCTGGCCCTGTGCCTGCCAGTATGTTTTGTTGCCGGGCTGCTGCTGATTCATCAGAAACCCATTGGGTACCTTGCAGCAACAGTTACAATCATCTTCCTGCCGTTGCTGATGACTGCCCTCACTGCCAAGGTGATCGCCATGGCTCATGCCGGGGTGAACGTGATCCCGGTCGTGTTCATCATCCCGTCATTTCTTGTGCTGAGCCTGACCGGGGCTGTATGGATGCTTAAAAGCATCCTTCCCGTAAAAGAAGAATAGACAGATATGTTGTTGTGCAGGTAAAAAGCTGTTTTTTCTGTATATTTGAATATAAATAATAACATATGTAGCTATGAAAACCAAGGGGAAAGTTCAGCATCTGTTTATACTCACAGGTTTGCTAATCGCTGTAGGTTCGATGGTATCCTTCAGGTCTATACCGCCGCCTTCGGGTGACGAGTACATCATCATTGGCTGGAATGACCTGGGAATGCATTGCGCCAATAAGGATTTCCAGAGAATGTGCATTCTGCCGCCCTACAATAACATGTACGCGCAAATTATTAAAAAGGGCACGGAAACTTCATTGCCTCAAGTTGTGACTAGTGGTTTCACAGTGAACTATTCGATTCCCGGAAATACCTATTCAGTTGGAAAGACCAATTTCTGGGATTATGCTCAACAACTTTTCAATGTAAACCTCAGTCCGAATATAGGATTGACTGGTGTTGGTCTGACAGGTACGATGAACCAGGCAGGTAATTACTATGTGGTTGAAGGGGTTCCGATCACACCATACCAGGACAATGACCTGCTGAATGAAAATCCCTATCAGCTGGCGCTGTTGCAGGCAACCGGCACGGCTGCGTTTTCCACGCAGAATGTAATGCCCGTTTCAAATGAGATCAGTTGTGTAAGTTCCGGATGTCATAACAGCGAGCAGGGCATTCTGAATGAACATGAGGAGGAGGGCGGATTCAATCCGGCTAATACACCCATTCTCTGCGCCGACTGTCATGGTTCCAACGCCCTCGGCTTGCCGGGAGTGCCGGAGTACGGCTCATTATCCTATGTGATCCACAACAAACATAAGAATCATACTAACAATTGCTATAAATGTCATCCCGGCACCAATACGCAATGCTTCAGGGATGTGATGCACACTGCCGGTATGGTATGTCAGGATTGTCACGGAAATGTTGCCAATGTTGCCGGTACAATTGCCTCAGGACGTCAGCCCTGGTTGAATGAACCTTCCTGTGGTAGCAGTTCCTGCCATGGTTCCAATTTTGCAGAAGAGCCAGGCAAGTTGTTCAGGCAGTCGAAAGGCCATGCCGGCCTGTTTTGCTCCGCATGCCATAATTCGCCACATGCCATCCTTCCGACCAGTCAGCCGAATGACAATGTTCAGGTAACAGCATTACAGGGCTGGGCCGGTACGCTGGAAAAATGTACCGTGTGTCACGGTGTCGCACCATCGGGCCCGGGTCCTCATGGGATTGTCTATACGTCGGTTGAAGAAATCAGCAGATCGGTGCCTCATCAGCTTTCTATTGACAAGATCACTCCCATTCCTGTAAAAGGCAGCATGACGGTTACCATTACAGTTCTTAAACGGGATGAATATAAGCTTCAACTCATAAGCCCGGACGGAAAGACAGCCGGCTTGCTATATTCCGGGCTCTTCGATCCCGGAACCTATGCTATTAGCTTTGATCCGGAAGATATGCCCTCAGGTTTATATACCTGTACTATTTCCGGAAAGGCGGGAAAGGCCAGTAAGAAGATTGTTTTATTGAAGTAATACGCTGCTGATAAATGATATAAAAAGATGAGGTGGACATGTTGGTCTTATGATTGGCTGATGTCCACCTCCGTTTTTTCAGGAACTTTTATTAAACGCCAGGTCTAGATAATGATAAACTTCTCTTTCGGAGTCTGGCAGAAAGCACATTTGGCATCAACATTGGCATTGTCGTATGTGTTGCCGCAAACAGGACATACAGCATACGCGAACGGCAGGGCATTCTCCTTATTGGCTTTAAGAGCATCGAGTGCTTTCTGATAAAAATCAAGATGCTTCTTTTCGGTATCCGAAGCCCAGGTAAATGACTGAGTTGCTTTTTCTACTTTTTCAGCCTTGGCATCTTCGAGGAATTTGGCGTACATGGTTGTTACTTCGTAGGATTCACCATCGATGGCCGCCTGCAGGTTTTCAGCCGTCGTTTTTACCTCGAATTCGGGTTTGAAGTCATCCATCTTTTCGCCAAGGCCTTCCAGCACTTTTGTGTGGTTATTGGCGTGGATTGATTCTGCCTTGGATGCAGCGTCAAACAACTTTGCGATGGTGTCATATCCTTCTTCCCTTGCTTTCTGTGCAAATGCAGCATACCTGGCACTGGCAGTGGTTTCACCTTTGATACCATCTTTCAGGTTTGCAATAGTTTTAACCGGAGCAGGCTGTTTACAGCCGGCGAGGATGAAGAGACCGAATACGGCCAGTAATAGAATGTTTCTCATACTACTTACGTTTTAGGGTTAACAATTATAAGGGCATCATATAGTTAAAAACCAGCGTTCCTCCGAAGAAGCCGGTTATGCTTACTGCTACTGCTGAAATTGCATACACTGCAAAGGCTATCCATTTCAATTGCGTATTTTCCTTACCTGAATACTTTAGATAGATGCGGAAAATGGCATTCGCCAGCATCGTCCAAAGGGTAATAGCAGCAAATAGTTCGTGAGTCTCCTGAATTTCTCCGGCTGCTCCGGTCATTTCGCCTGTGAAGAAATATCCTGTCAGATAAGCAGCAAGCGCGGCCAGGGCTCCAATGATCAGCAACCAGAAACCGGCGAACGAAAGGCAGGCTTCCTTCTTAACAAAGAGTGAAATGACTTCGGCCAGAAAGCCGATCATAATGAGCGCAATGGGGAAATGCACAAGCATCGGATGAAAATGGCTGGTTGTAAACATAGGTAAAGGTTTATGGATCCAAACCAAAGGTAAGGAAAACCTGATGCTTTTTACTATACTTTTGCTGAAAATTGATTTGAGAAATATGACAGCCACCTCACTCCGCAAATTTATCTACCTGTCGATTGCCGCCGCTGTTCTTACCATTGTCATCAAGTTCATCGCATACCTGCTCACCAATTCGGTCGGCCTCTTATCCGATGCACTTGAGTCCTGTGTAAATCTCGTGGCAGCCGTTGTTGCTCTTATTATGCTGAACCTGGCTGAAAAGCCTGCCGATGAAGAACATGCATACGGTCATACCAAGGCTGAATATTTCTCCAGTGCCATTGAGGGCGGACTGATAGTGCTGGCTGCCTTCAGCATTATATGGTCGGCCGTTCCCAGGCTTTTCAACCCTCAGTCGTTGGAGAATCTCGGCATTGGTTTATTGATTGCGGTAAGTGCTTCTCTGATCAATCTGGTTGTGGCGATTATCCTGATCCGGACCGGCAAAGAGAAGAGTTCAATAACACTCGAAGCTGATGGCAAACACCTGATGACTGATGTGCTGACCTCGGGCGGGGTGTTGTTGGGTATACTCCTTGTAAGGCTGACAGGATGGCTGATACTGGATCCAATTGTTGCAATTGGCGTCGCCCTGAATATCATCTGGACCGGATACCAGTTGATGCGCCGTTCTGCTGTGGGTCTTCTTGATACAGCCATCCCGCTTCCCGAACGGGATCGTATCAGGGAATTGCTGGATGGTTACAAGGTAAAAAATATTGAATATCATTCATTGATGACCCGACAGGCGGGCCGGCGGAAGTTTGTTTCTGTCCATCTGTTGACCCCGGGAGCCTGGAATGTACAGAAAGGGCACGATCTGGCTGAAGAGGTTGAAGCCCAAATCCGCCGGTTGTTCCCTGAATACGATATAACGGTTTTTACACACATGGAACCGGTCGAAGATCCGGTATCTATGCTTGACATCGGGATCGACAGGAAAATGCCCTAGTTCGTTCAATCCGGATCTGAAGATCAATTCGAATTCATACGGGAATATGCCCGGGGTCAGGATACCTTAACAGTTTAAATCGATCTGAAACAGAAATGGATTACATACTTCGGTTTGGGAGTCGGGATGCCGAGAACCTCGAGGCACCCACTGCCCGTGAGGTACTTGCAATCTCTTCTTTGAGTGAAGCTGATTCTGATAATAATTACCACTTATGAAAAATGATCCTTTAAACCAGATTAGCAGCGTGGACGTTTACATTGATTCCTTATCATCACCTGCAAGGGAGTTTATAATTCGACTCCGTGAAACAATCAGGCTTACCGCCCCCGAAGCCGCGGAACTGATCAGTTACGGCATGCCTGCCTTCCGGATGGGAAAGATATTGGTATACTATGCTGCCCATAAGGCCCACATAGGATTATACCCGGCATCAACCACCGTTATGCAGGTATTCAGGGAGGAACTTGCCGGGTATGAGACCTCCAAGGGCGCTATCCGGTTCCCGTTTGATAAAGGCATACCGACGGAGCTGGTGGAGAGGATCATCCGTTTCCGGTTAACGGAACTGGAAGAACAGGCAGCCGAAAAGAAGCGGAGAGCGTAGGGCGTTGGGCAGGGAGTAGGTAGTCATTTCCGCCGGCTGGCGGATCATTCATAGCCATTCGTAGTCATTCGTAGTCATTCGTAGTCATTCATGGTCATTCGTAGTCATTCGTAGTAAATTCTTTTATCTTTTTACTTTTATCTTTTGTCTTGAAGCAGAGGGCTAAGGGCAGAGAGCATGGGGTAAAGTTGATATCCAATTGTCGAATTGTCGAATTGTCGAATTGTCGAATTATCGAATTA
>CAZJCG010000053.1:0-19441 GCA_964544545.1 uncultured Lentimicrobiaceae bacterium
TTAGTTTTCAAAAACTTTCTAACTCTTCATTTTTATCGGACAACAGTGATTTCATTTATCAGGATGCACAAATCTGATGGTATTTACCTTTTTATGCTCAATCTTTGACGGGAAGGGTCGAATCTCTGTTGTTCTTGTCGGGCCGACCTGTATTTTCGACCCCTCCGGGGTCGGGCGTAGCGTCTGACGTCTGTTCTACAAATATTCGATCCCTCCGGGGTCGGGCGCCGCGTCTAACGTCGATTCAAATATTATTCGACCCCTCCGGGGTCGGGCGCTGCGTCCAACATCGATCCTATCAATATTCGACCACTCCGGGGTCGGGCGTTGCGGCCGATATCTAGGCTAAAAATGTGCAGACCCTCCGGGTTTGTTATCATTTGTCCGGATACACAAATCCGCTGGCATCTCAATTTTTATGCTCAATCTCTGATAAAAAGGGGTAAAATTGCTGTAACACAAACAGAAAATAATAATCCCGACCCCGGAGGGGTCGAACATCATAGCTTATGTTTCATTATTCTCTTAATCCTTGATTCGCATTCTTTATTATCGGCCTTAATTATCATCAATGCGATTCCATCTGTTTTCCAATATTGGAATTTCTTATCACCGATGACAGAAATCAAATCAAAAAAGGTCGACAGGCGGAAAGAAATATTTGGTAAATTGAGCGGGTTGAAAGCAGGAAATCAGAAGGGCAGATCGTGTCAGTCATATTTCAGTCGGAGATAGATGCCGAAAGATGCGCCATTATTCTACAGAAATAATGGCTTCAGAAGGATGTGTGATCGTATGTGGTGAGGGACAATGGCGGTGATACATCCGCAAGGTCAGGTGGATAAACTCATTTCCGGCTGCGAAACGGTTGACCGGCACGGGAACTGCCACGACAATGATCCGATGCCCTGATCAGAAGAGGTCCGACATACAGAATTGGCAGCAAAAAGCTAAACACCACTCTATGAAAACCATTGAACCCGGCGAGATTCTGCCGACCCAACTACACAGGTTGCTGCTCACTGCCATAGCTCCACGGCCGATTGCCCTGGCCAGTACGGTGGATGCATCCGGTAGGCCAAACCTGTCACCATTCAGTTGCTTCAATTTATTCGGTGTAAGTCCGGCCACGCTCATATTCTCTCCTTCGTGCAGCGGCAGAGGTCACCGGCTCAAGGATACCCTGCTGAATGTGATGGAGGTTCCCGAGGTGGTCATCAATACGGTGACATACAGCATGGCGGAGCAAAGCAACCTCGCCGGTGCAGAATTCCCGAAAGGTATCAACGAATTTGTGAAAGCCGGGCTTACACCGGTCCCTTCAGAGAGGGTGACCCCTTTCCGGGTGAAGGAATCACCCGTTCAACTGGAATGCAAGGTCCGGCAGGTGACCGGGACAGACGACCATCCAGGCTCCGATAAAATTATAATCTGTGAAGTATTGCTCATTCATGTAAATAAACGCATCTTCGATATCCGCGGGCAGCTGGATCCCAGGAAACTTGACCTGGTAGGCCATATGGGAGCAGATTATTATGTCAGGGCATCGGGGAAGGCCTTGTTTACATTGGAGAAACCGGTTGAGGGATGTGGCGTCGGGGTAGATGCCCTGCCGGAGGATGTCCGGATGAGTACAGTGCTTACTGGCAATGACCTGGGTAAGCTGGGAAGCGTTTCTTCCCTTCCGACTGCTCCCGAGGTGAATGAAGTCAGGAAGACAGCCGCATTCAAAAGACTCAAGACCGATTCGCCCAGGGATAGTGCTAAAATGATGGGGAAAGCCCACCAGTATGCACATGAGCTGATCGCCAGGAATGAGATCCACGAAGCACTCCGCTGGCTGCTTGCTGTCAGCCGTTACGCAATCTGACAACTGCAGGTAACACGATGCCGGCATCATTCCTGTTTTAACTTCTAAAAAGCCGGCGGCTCGCCTATTGGAGTGGCAGCGGTGTTTACAAATGAGGTACTTTTGAGGCCTCCAAAGATGAGGCTGTCTCAAAAGCTCAAATTGGGTATAATTTCACTCTGTGGCCCTCTGTGCCTCCTCTGTGATCCCGATAACTATCGGGACTGTGTAACAATAATTTAAGAATTTCACAGTTCCGATGGCTATCGGAAACACGGAGTAAATTATAGAGTTTCACGGAGACTTTTGAGACAGCCTCTTCTCCGGTAATTCATACTGCCATATTGAGCAATTCGTTGTTATATATCGCTTTGCCGGTGATGGATGAGTCCCTCGCCCTGCCGGTTCTCATGGAAGCTTTGCAGAAGCAGAGTCTCCGGGAATACCGGCTTGTGATCTGTGTCAATCAGCCCGATGTGTGGTGGATTGATGAAACGAAGCAAAGGGTTTGCAGGGATAACCAGGAAGTGATAGCTTATATCCGGTCATTGGACGACAGCCGTATAGTACTTCTCGACCGTTCATCGCCCGGAAATGGCTGGACAGATAAGGCATTCGGGATAGGCTGGGCAAGGAAGACGGTGATGGATTGGATTTCGGCCAATGCAAAAGGTAATGACCTCATCGTAAGCATGGATGCCGATACGGTCTTCGGTCCGTTGTACCTGGAATCGGTAGCTGAGAACTTCAGGCTGAATCCCCGTGCAACTGCCTTCTCTATTCCTTATTATCACCCGCTGAGCGGAAATGAAGCTATCGACAGAGCCGCACTGCGTTATGAGATATATATGCGGGCTTATGCGATCAACCTCTGGCGGATCGGGAGCCCTTATTGTTTCAGCGCGCTGGGTTCTGCCATCGCCTTACCTGTTAGATCCTACAGGGCCATTGGAGGTATGACGCCCAAGCTGAGTGGTGAGGATTTCTATTTCCTGCAGAAGCTTGTCAAGTTCGGCACTGTGATCCACTGGAACGGTGAAATGGTTTATCCGGCGGCCCGCCTGTCGGAACGTGTCTTTTTCGGGACTGGACCGGCTCTGATCAAAGGTATGAGTGGTAACTGGAGCAGCTACCCGATATACCGGATGGATCTCTTTGATACCATTGCCGCTACTTACAGGATTTTTCCGGATCTTTTTATCGCAGATGTCCCGACGCCACTCGACGGATTCCTCAGTGTCCGTAAAGCAACACTTCCCTGGACAGCGCTTCGGAAGAATGCCAGAACCCGTGAACAGTTCGTCAGGTCATGCCATGAAGTCGTTGACGGACTGCGCATCCTGCAATACCTGAAAGAGATGAACCGCCTGGATCCTTTCCCGGATGAGTATGCTCTGCTGGAATTGCTGGAGTGGATAAAAAGGGCGCATACTATCCATCCGGACCTTGTATTGCAGGAGGACTTTGACTTCCGTCATTGCCCGTTGCCGTTGCTTGATTCCGTCCGGAATGCACTGGCCAACTGCGAAATGAATTACAGAAGGCAACACTGGATGGATCTTACAGGGTTGAATCCTCTCTTCAATTAGGTTTGCACAGCTGTGACTGAAGATCATTCATGGTCATTCGTGGTCATTCGTGGTCATTCATGGTCATTCGTGGTCATTCAGGGTAAATACTTTTACCTTTTATCTTTGACCAGCAGAGAGCGTAGGGCTTAGAGCTTGGGAAAACAGGCATATCATCTTTACTCTTTTATCTTTTGTAATTTATTTTGCCACGAAGACACGTATTAAGTCCCAAATGAACGTTGAAAGAGTTTTATTATTAATTGTCGAATCAGCTAATCGCCGAATTAACTAATTTCCAAATTCTTACATTTTTATATTCCTACATTTCCACATTCTCATCCTATCTTTTATCTTTTTACTTTTGTCTTTTATCTTTCATAATGTCATCCTTCCTTCCACTAATCACACTCCTCGGCCCGACGGCTGTTGGTAAGACAAGGTTGGCCGCCGTGCTGGCTCATCGCATCGGGGGAGAAGTGATCTCTGCGGATTCCAGACAGGTTTTCCGGGGAATGGATATCGGAACGGGGAAAGACCTTGCAGATTACAGGGTAGATGGGACAGATATACCGGCTCACCTGCTGGATGTGGCCGATGTCGGAACCGAGTACAGTGTATTTTCTTTTCTTCGCGACTTTGGTACAGCCTGGAATGATATCCGGAAACGAAACCATCAGCCGGTAGTGTGCGGCGGTACCGGGCTTTACCTTGCCGCCCTGCTGAAAGGTTACGATATGATTGAAGTCCCGCTGAATGAGGAATTCAGGAAGTCGGTTGAGGACAAGCCGGATGACGAACTGGCGGCGATGCTGGAACGGATGAAGCCTCTGCACAATACGACCGACACTGTCGAAAGGGAACGAATTATCCGGGCATTGGAGATAGAATTGCACCGGACCAGCGGGCAGAAGTCTGAGTTACCGGATTTCTCCGGTTCGCCGGTTTTTGGCCTCCGTTTCGATCGCAGTATTATCCGTGATCGCATCACAAACCGGTTGCACTCACGGATGGAGAGCGGGATGATCGACGAAGTGAAATTACTGCTCGATCAGGGAATAACTCCGGAACGGTTGATCCGGTATGGGCTGGAGTATCGTTTCGTTACCCGTTACCTGATTGGAGAACTTGAGTACGGGGAGATGGTTGGTTTGCTGAACACTGCCATCCATCAGTTTGCCAAACGTCAGATGACCTGGTTCCGGAAAATGGAACGGGAAGGTATTCATATCCACTGGCTGGAAGGAGAGAAAGGAAAAAGGTATAACCTGGAGATCATGCTGGCCGTTATTACCCATTGGCAGGCTAAATCCTGAGGGATAGCAAATCACTGTTGTCCGGAAAACATCATAAAGTTATTGATAATCAAGTTCTACCTCACCCCAACCCCTCTCCTGAAGGAGATGGGCTTAATCTACATACTATCAATGATTTGTGCATTCTGGGCCCGTATTTACCGGGCAATAGTGGAAAGCAAATTTCAATAACCGTCCGGCTTTCCTTATTTTTTTCTCCATTTCATGTTAAACTCACCTTCAACTTCTTATGTGCTTCGTTAGCATTTCTTTTTTTAATTACTTTGCAACCAGATATTCGGATGCCTTATGAAACTCTACTTTAGCTGGATCATAGCCGGTCTCACCGGGTTGCTGATCTCTTTCTTACTCCTTACAAGCAGTTGTACCGAAAAAGCCGAAACAATCCCGGTAATAAGCAGTTTTACCATCTCCCATGATACTGTTGAATCCGGAGGTATCGCTCTGCTCATGACCGGTGCTTCGGATGAGGATGGGGACGAGTTGGTGTACTCCTATGTCACTACAGGTGGAAGCATAACCGGTTACGGCGATTCGGTTTATTGGTTTGCCCCTGTCACGGGCGGAGTATACCGTGCCATAGTCCGGGTTACGGATCCTGCCGGAAATCAGTCGATCGACAGCATCAACATGGTGGTCCTCAATTCCGGAAATTCTGAGATCGTTGGCACGGCCAGCTTCCCCGAAGGAATGAACTATGACCTTTCCGAATCCAAAGTAAGGCTCTTCACCTCTCTTGCCGCCAGGCAGGCCGGACAATGCACCGACAGTACCGTTGTTTTCGGCTTCGGATCTATCGTCAGTTTCCGGTTCCCGTCCGTTGCTCCGGGTACTTACTACCTGGATGTTTGGAAGGATGTGGATAAAAGCGTGAGCATTTCAACAGGCGACTTTATGGGCTGGTATGGGAAAGGCGACTTCATTACACCGGACATCAGACCCATCACCGTTGTCGAGAATACACCCTTTCAGGCTCAGGTCCAGGTGCAGGTGAAGCCCTGACAGACAGATCTGTTCTTACCGGTATTTTATCGAATCAACCTGCTGATCCGTGAGCTGCGCCGCCCGGTTATCAGCTTCTGTTGCATTTCAATCAAAGAAGTTTGTGAACAGTTCTGGAACAAAATGGCCGAAAAGGATGGATTTTTTTTTCCTTCCCGAAACATTTTCCGAAAGTGGTTGTTTTTTGTTTGTCTAATAAAATATTAAAAACATTAAACAGATATGAATTTTCACCTGACAAGCCGGTTGGTAGTATTATTTCTGGCTTTCTCGTTGGCTGCTCATTCCCAGACGGGAGTCCTCAAAGGAAGAGTGTTCAATGTAAAGAATAACGAACCGCTTCCCTTTACCAATATTATCATTGCCGGTACCAACATTGGTTCCGTCAGCGACCTTGACGGCAACTTCCTCTTCACCGGTCTGAAACCCGGATATGTAAAGCTGCTGGCCACTGCCGTAGGTTTTGAGAATGCCACCACACCAGAGGTGCTGGTGACAAACGCTAAGACTGTGGTGCTTGATATTCCTATGCTCGAAAAGACCATCCAGCTGGATAAAGTAGAGGTAGTAGCGAGCCGTTTTAAACGTGTGGAGGAGAGTCCGGTTTCACTGAAGTCGCTGGGCATCTCTGAAATCGAAAAGAGCCCGGGTGCCAACCGCGATATTTCCAAAGTGATACAATCACTGCCCGGCGTTTCCTCGTCGGTTTCCTTCCGGAATGACATCATTGTGAGGGGAGGAGGGCCTTCGGAGAACCGTTTCTTTCTCGATGGAATAGAAATCCCCAATCTGAATCATTTTGCCACACAGGGCGCCTCAGGAGGGCCCTTAGGTATTATTAACACTGATTTTCTCCGTGAAGCAGACCTTTATACTGGATCTTTTCCTGCCAGCCGCGGCAATACGCTCAGTTCGGTCCTGGACATGAAACTGATAGACGGGAATCCCGATAAGATCGTCTACAGAGCTACACTGGGAGCCAGTGAGGCTGCCTTTAGTGCTAACGGGCCGCTGAGTGAAAAGACGAGTTTCCTTTTTTCGGTGCGCCGTTCCTACCTTCAATTGCTCTTCAGCGCAATAGGTCTTCCGTTTCAGCCAACCTTCAACGACTATCAGTTTAAGGTTAAAACGAAATTTGATAAAAAGAATGAACTTACGATCCTGAGCATTGGCTCGCTCGACAATTTGTCACTCAATACCGGTATTAAGAACCCGACAGAAGAGCAGCAATATATTCTCGACTACCTGCCGGTGAACAACCAGTGGACGTACGCCATCGGCGCGGTATATCGCCATTACCGGGAGAATTCTTACGGAACCTGGGTTCTCAGCAGGAATATGCTGAACAATGAAGTGTTCAAATATGAAGGCAACCAGGAGAATGATCCGACCAAACTAAACCTCGATTATCTCTCACAGGAAATTGAGAACAAGTTCCGGTACGAGGAGATCATTCGTCAGAATGGATACAAAATCACCTTAGGCGGGGGACTTGAATACGTGAAGTACAGCAACACGACGTTTCAGAAGGCCTTTATCCCTTCAGCTTCCGATACCATAACTTCTTTCAGTTTTGACTCTTCGCTCGATTTCCTGAAGTGGAGCCTTTTCGGCCAGGTAAGCAAGAGCGTGTGGAATGAGCGTCTGATGCTCTCAGCCGGGATCAGATCCGATGCGAATACCTATTCAGAGGGGATGTCCAATCCTCTCAACCAGTTCTCGCCAAGGGGATCGCTGGCTTTTTCGCTGAATGAAAAGCTCACGGTCAACATGAATGCCGGTCGTTATTACCAGTTGCCCTCCTATACAATGCTGGGATACAGGGCTTCTGACGGCGAACTTCTCAATAAGACCAACGGTATCCGGTTCATTCAGGCCGACCACCTGGTTGCGGGAATTGAATACCGGAGAAATGCCGTGTCAAAGTTTACGCTGGAAGGATTTTACAAGTGGTATAATTATTATCCCTTTTCGTTGCGTGATTCGGTATCTCTTGCAAGCAAATCGGCCGATTATGGCGTATATGGCAGCGAAGAGCTGGTCTCAAACGTCAGGGGAAAGGCGTATGGAGCCGAATTGTATTACAAGGATAAACTGGCCGGGAATACAGATGTGACGGTCTCTTATACCCTCGTCAGGTCTTTATCGGAGGACAGGTACGGCGTGTATATCCCGTCAGCCTGGGATAACCGGCACATTATCAATATCACGGTCATGACCAGTCTGAAGAAAAACTGGGAAGTGGGTCTCAAGTGGAGGTTCGTCGGTGGTGCGCCCTATACTCCGTACGATTTAGATAAATCCTCTCTCGTAGAAGCCTGGAACGTTCAGGGACAGGGTTACCTGGACTACAGACGCTATAATACGGAGCGGCTTACGGCTTCCCACCAGCTTGATCTGAGAGTCGACAAGGAGTATTACTTCCGCAAATGGTCGCTGAACCTGTATCTCGATATTCAAAACCTGTATAACTTCAAATCAGAGGGCGTTCCCAACCTGTTACTGGTCAGGGATGAAAATGGCCAACCCCTTACCGAGCCTGGTGATCCGATGCGTTACCAGCTCAAATCCCTGGAGAATACTTACGGAACACTGCTACCGTCAATAGGCATTATCGTTGAAATCTAAGTCAAACATCAAAGTATGTTGAATAATGAAAAAGATTTTCCTGGTAAACATCATGAGATCGTTCCCTCTTTTTTTTCTGATTGCACTGGCAGCATGCAGTTCTTCGGGTGAGGGCAAGCAATCGGGGAAGAAAGAAATTTCCCGGCCTGAAAAGATCAACAGCAATATAGAAGGATCCGGTGAAAGTGTCGAAGTCACATTCCTGAAGGGAAAGGCGCACAACCATCCGAGTTTTGCGATCTGGATTGAAGATACTGCCGGCAACTATATCCAGACCCTGTTTGTTACCCGGTCGGTTGGTAAGGGTACGTTCGTTTATGGCGACAAAACCGGGTACAGCTGGAAACCGGGTGACCGGCGCATACCTGCTGCACTTCCTTACTGGTCGCACAAAAGGGGGATTTGGGATGAAGATGGCTTATACACGCCTTCTTCGAAGCATCCTGTTCCGGATGCCTATACAGGCGCCACTCCTGCCGGTGATTTTGTTCTCAATTCAAGGAGCGACCGCAAACTGCCCGCTACATTCAGGGTGTTTTTAGAGGTAAACCAAACCTGGGACTGGAATGAATACTGGACCAATGATAAATTCCCGGATGATCCTGAATACAGTACTTCCTGTCAGCCCTCCCTGGTCTATGAAGCTGCGCTTGATGCAGGAATGCCGGACAAGACCGTGATTATGAAACCGATCGGCCATGGACATTACTCCGGAAAGGATGGAAGTTTGAACAGCGATTTGTCGACCCTCACTACGGCTCTCAGAATAGCAGGTCAGATTTCAGTCAGGCTTTTACCCTGACGGGTGAAGCAGAAGCCGGACAGGCTGTCACAGGTCTGAGGCCCTGTCGGTCAACATCGGCACAAAACGGAAGGTGCCGTGTTCTTCGGATATGATTTCGGTTTCAGAAATTTTCCGCAGGCGGTACATCACCTGGATGTCATCTCCTACCGGAAGTACCATGATCCCGCCCACTTTAAGCTGTGTCAGCAGAGCATTAGGAATGGAAGGTGCGGCTGCAGTGATCAGGATGCGATCGAAGGGGGCATGGGCAGGGATTCCTTTGTATCCGTCGCCGTAAAATGGCCTGATGCGGTAGCTGAGCTTTGGCAGCAATGCTTTCGTTTTGTCGTACAGCAGTTTCTGTCGTTCGATGGTATAAACTTTAGCGCCCATTTCGGCGAGAATGCATGCCTGATAACCGGAACCGGTGCCGATTTCAAGAATGCGCAGTTTAGGAGTGACCTGTAGGAGTTCCGACTGAAATGCCACCGTATAGGGTTGGGAGATGGTTTGTCCGGAACCTATCGGGAAAGCCTTGTCCTCATAAGCAAATTCCAGGAACGATGAGTCGAAGAAGTAGTGTCGCGGGATCGTGTTAATGGCTTTCAGTACATTTTCATCCCTGATCCCTTTTTGACGCAGCAGTTGAGTAAGCTTGTTACGGAGCCCCTGGTGGCGGTAAGTATCGATAAGTTGATTGGCAGTCATTTTTAGTAGTTCAACCGTTTGCGAAATTACTCAAGCGCCCTGATATTTCAAATTCTCATACTTCGATTCATTTTCTGCAGATTATTTTGTGAATTTCGAAATTTGAACTTTTTTCTCGTATCTTTGCCACGTTATTAACACTATTTCCCCCGATTTTCCCGAATTTTCACGGTTCTGTCTTTCCAGTGCGCCTTTATCAGGCATTGTCAGAAATCACAACCCAAAACCATAATCTTCTTAAGTTCATTAATTAATCTTTCGCATGTACGATAAGAGTCAGCTCGAAGAGATGCTGCTTCCCGATTTGCGTGATCTGGCCAAGAGCCTTAACATCCGCAAGAGTGATTCACTTAAAAAACAGGAATTAGTTTACCAGATACTGGATCACCAGGCTGCCAATCCTCCCCAGGATATGCTTGAGGCCGAAAAAAAGATCCACGAATCTGAAAGGGATAAACACCGCAAGCGCATCCCCCGGGAAGCTATGAAAAAGCCGGCAGCAGGTGAGTCCGGCGACGGACAAAGACGGGGAAGAAAACCCGGGCAGCCGGCACAGGACAACCGGCAACCCAAACCGGATACCAAACCGGATACCAAACCTTCCTCCGTTCCCGAACCCCCGAAAGAAGTTCCGGCACAACCCAAAGTCAGCACTCCTGAATTGTTCCCGGCTGCGCCTCCAAAGGAGGCAACCCAGCCTTCACCTCCTGCTCCGGCCGAAAAAAGTACCGATGCCAATCAGCAACGCCCCCGTCAGAGTCAGGTCAACAGGAGATGGGAAAAGCGTGAAAAACTGAGCCGTCATATACGCGACGAAGAAGCCATCATCGATCTGGGCATCACCGGTATTGAACAGGATGATTTCCTGCCTTCTTTCGAATTTAACGGCACTCCCCGGAGCCGCATTGTTCCGCAGGAATCAGATATAAGCATTCCGGCAGACCTGGGCCTGCCTCATGACACTCCTCTTTCGAGAGAGGCAGATCTTCCCCGTGAATCTGAAATGCCACAGGAAACAGGCCTTCCACAGGAAGGACAGCGTGCACCGGAGATCGTTCGCGATAACCAGCAACAGCGCTTCAACAAGATGGACCGCAACAAACAGCGGGAAGATTATCTCTGGGAATTCGAAGGAATCGTTGCCTGTGAAGGTGTTCTTGAAATTATGCCTGATGGTTATGGCTTCCTGAGATCCTCCGACTATAATTACCTGAATTCGCCTGATGATGTGTATGTATCACAGTCGCAAATCAAGCTGTTCGGACTGAAAACAGGCGATACCGTAAAAGGTACCATTCGTCCTCCAAAAGATGGTGAGAAATATTTCCCGCTTGTAAAGGTGGAAACCATCAATGGCAGGACACCGGAAGAAATCCGCGACCGTATACCTTTCGACTATCTCACTCCGCTTTTCCCGGAGAAAAAATTCAATCTTACGGGCCATCCTTCATCGACCATCAGTACCCGTATCATCGACCTTTTCAGCCCCATCGGGAAAGGACAACGCGGATTGATCGTTTCGCAGCCCAAGACCGGTAAGACTGTTCTTCTGAAAGAAATAGCCAACGCCATTGCATACAACCACCCGGAAGCCTTCCTGATCGTCCTGCTTATAGACGAACGCCCGGAAGAAGTTACCGACATGCAGCGTTCGGTTAAGGCTGAAGTTATATCATCTACCTTCGATGAACCTGCAGACCGGCATGTTAAGATCGCCAACCTTGTCCTCGAAAAAGCAAAGCGCCTCACCGAGTGCGGGCACGACGTAGTTATTCTGCTTGATTCTATTACCCGTCTGGCCAGGGCTTACAATACTGTTGCCCCTGCATCCGGAAAAGTGCTGTCGGGAGGTGTGGAAGCCAATGCCCTGCAGAAACCCAAACGGTTCTTCGGTGCTGCCAGGCAGATCGAGAATGGCGGTTCGCTTACCATCATTGCTACAGCTCTGATCGAAACGGGTTCACGCATGGATGAGGTGATCTTCGAGGAGTTCAAGGGTACCGGCAATATGGAACTGCAGTTGGATCGCAAGTTGTCGAATAAACGAATTTTCCCCGCAGTGGATATTGTGGCATCCAGTACCCGGCGCGATGACCTCCTGCTCGAAAAGGATGTACTGCAACGCTTGTGGATACTCCGGAATCACCTGGCCGACATGAATCCCATCGAGGCCATGGAGTTCCTGAAAGACAAGATGAAATACACGGAGACAAACGAGGAATTCCTGATCTCCATGAACGGATAACCGTCCGGCAAAGGCAATGATCCTCGTTTCGGGATCAGTGTTGCCGGATCATGATACAAAGGCGCAAAGCGAATATCAGCTTCACTTTGCGCCTTTCTTTATCAGAGGGCGATGGCCTGTCGGTCGTTGCTGCGGTTGCAGGCAATCAGTTCAGTTATTTCCGGCCTCCTCCTGAGTGCTGCATATTCGAGGGACGGGCTGGCCTTTCGGGTGCGCAACGTTCTGCGCGGTCGTCGCGAAGCCGTTTCAGGAGCACCTTCTGGAAATCGCGCTCCGAATCATACAGTTTCAGCAGTTTACGCGGGGGGAGCACACTCTTGAACTTTGCATGGTACTCTTTGCGGAGGTCAAGCATCTTCTGTGCTTCAACCAGTTGCTGGTCAGCCAGATCGGCGGCTTCTTTTTCGGTGAGCTGATCCGGCGTCCGGTCGTCTGCCTGCCTTTGCTTCCGGAATTGTTTATTCAGCTCGTGCCGTTTTTTATCGTATTCGTTGTAAACAGGCCAGAAAGCCTGGGCTTCAGCCGGAGTCAGATCCAGTTCCTGCGTGATGAATGCAATCCGCTGAGACTCGATCTTCTCCCGCTGTTGTTCAAATTGTTGCTTTTGTTTGTTTGCCTGTTGTTGTTCCTGCTTGGCATTTTCTTCCAGTGCATTGAGTTCCTGCCTCTGCTGCTCCAACTTTTGTTTTTCCTGCTGTGCAACACCCGGCAGGGCTATCATGACGGAAAGGATGGAGCAAAAAATGAATGGCCTGATGTTTTCCGTTGCTTTCATGGTTAAGTAGATTGAAGTTATTTACACTTTCAGAGTTCAGCCAGGAGTTCAATATCAAGATCCTGATCCTTTAAATATTCAATGATCGCTTCTTCAGAGATCTCTTCTTTAGGAAGCTGGATTACCGGTGTTGCCAGTTCAGGATGAGATGGCAGGTTGTCGATCATGGAATCCAGCAGCAGATCCTCTTCCCTTTGAACGTCTGCGACATAGGATGCATCATAGGCGGCCTTCAGGGAGTCGGAGGCTGTGACCATCACACCGGATGATTGTTGCTGATATGGAAGGAGCAGTAATAAACCTGCGGCGACAATTACAGCGAGGCTTAGCGGGATCATAACGATCTTGCGGCTGAAAAAGGCAGGGATGGGAATGAATCTCTTTCCGCCGGCTTTTTCCCGGATAGCATCCTGGACTCTGGCCGGCAATGCCTCGAAATAACCTTCAGGTACCCTGAACTGCTCCCGGCCCGGCCGCGGGCCCAAAGAAGAAGTGTCAGGTTCGTTTTGCCGGCTGAGGTCCGTTTTTCTGATCCTTGATTTCATAGTATGCTTTTGACTTCCATGAAGCCTGATCGTTTAATGGGTTGTTACAAATTCACTGATTTTTCTGACTGCATGATGATAGGAAGCTTTCAGGGCCCCTACGGAAGTCCCGAGGATGTCCGACATCTGTTCATAGGACAGTTCATCGAAATAGCGCATATTGAAAACGGTCCGCTGCTTGTCCGGCAGCCTGACAATCGCCTGCATCAGTTTTTGCTGGATATGGTCGCCGGTGAATTCATGATCCTGCCGTAACGAGCGGAGCATGGAAGCCTCAAGGCTGCTTAGCGATACCATTGCCCGTATGCGCTTGCTTTTCAGGAAGCTGATCGCCTCATTTACGGCGATCCGGTATATCCAGGTGAACAGGGCCGAATCCTGCCGGAAATTTTCAAGGTTCTTCCAGATCTTGATGAAGACATTCTGTACAACATCGTCGGCATCATCGTGGTCGATCACCATCCTCCTGACGAAATAGTAGATATTCTCCTGGTACTTGCGCATCAGGAGGTTGAAGGCATAGGCCGGATTGTCGCCCGTTCGGTAAAGGTTCAGAAGTTCTTCATCAGAATATTCGGCCATGTCAGGGGCATTGTCCGGATTAGACCCGATTCCGGCTTCAGGGTTTAAAGCAGGATCACAATTACTTGTAAAGGACGACGTCGGTAGTGCGTCCGGAATCTACAGAGAACTTGTTCTCAATGGTATAGATCGATTTCCTCGACGTCTTGGGGCGGAATATCACCCGGTAGTTGCCGGGTTGCAGATACAGGGTCTCCTGAAGTTGATTCTGGTCCAGGTTATAGATCCATGTAAGCTTGTTTTTATCCTCAAGATACAGACTCCCGTAACCATTGAACGATTTCCGGATCACGGCGATGCCTGGTTCAGGGATTTCGATGGTGGTGGTGTGACTCTGTTTGATCTCTACATTCGGGATAAAAAGCCTGGGCAGCGTGAGCACCTGAAGATCGTATTCTCCCGTGATATACTTTTCCGTAAGCCCGAAATACTGCAGGTTGAGGATTTCACTTTTCCCTTTCGGATGGATCAGGCATTGCAGCCCTCTGGAGGCATTGCCCGAACCGGCCATTTTCAGTTGCATGTATCCCTGGGGCGCATCCACGGCCACAACTGTATGCTTCCCGGGAATCAGCGTAATGCTGTCGATCTCAACGGGAGGGATGGTGTGCACAACCAGGTTATAGGTGATCAGCGGATCGAGGATAAGAGTATCAGGCAATCCGCGGTTATTCATGGTGTGGATGAAGTTGTACATGATCCTTCCTGAAATGGCATCATAGAAAGTCATGTTGACATCGGTTTCAGTAGGCTTACCTGACTGGTCGAGCAGGTTCACCTGCATGGTTGTGGAGTTCAGGGCCTGGGATATCACAACATTCAAGGCCTTGCGGAAGTCTCGTTCGCTGGTCGCATCGAAATAAGAGCCCACACAATTGAATGCCGTGTTGAAGTCGTGTCCGATACCGATGATGAAGGGTTTGAGGATGATGCCGTTCTTCTGCAACATCCTGGAAACATCGCATGGATCTCCCCCGCATTCCTCAATGCCGTCGGTGATCAGCAACACAATATTCCTGCAGTTTGCACAGGGCGGAAAATCCTTAGTGGCCTGCTCCAGGCTGAAGGCCAGGGGAGTGGTTCCCCTTGGGTCGATGGAGCGCAGTTTGCTTTTGATACGTCCCGCGTTTCCCGGGGCAAAAGGAACCTCCAGCCGTGTATCATTGCATTGCTGGGGAGGGAAGTGATACTGATGCCCATAAACGCGCAGGGCCAGTTCTATGTTCTTTACGCCGGCGAGGCTGTCGAGCAGTTCACTCATGATCCGCTTGGCATAGTTGAACTTCGTATCGCTCTGCCAGCGCCCCAGCATGCTCTGGGAGGCGTCGAAAATAAAAAGGATACGGTTGAGGGGGGCTGGTTTGGGCTTTAATTCCGGCTCACGCTGCCCATAGGTTGTCATTCCGGCCAGCAGTAAGCAGGCTGCCAGAACCAGAGCCTTCCGTAATTTGGTAAACGGTGACTTCACTTTCTCCTTTTTTACTATAACGGTAATCGGCTCAAAATGGTATATTTCCGAACTGTAGCCTAAAACTGCTGCTAATGTAAGGAAAGAGTAGCATACTTTAAGTAAAACAAAAAACATCATTTCGGCGTTTCATCAAAATATCGGACTTTTGTATCTTATGATTGAATTCCTGCTTATGCGTACCGGCACCCGTATTTACCTGACCCTGCTTCTGATACTCATTCCTTTTCTGGAAGGCTTTTCCCAACGCCCTTATGCATCCGCTGGATCAGCCAATGAAGTTGGAAACCTTCCGGCGCTGGTAGTGTGGGTCGACTCGGTTTATAACAGCCTTACGCCAGTTGAGCGGGTCGCCCAGCTCCTGATGATACGGGCAAATTCCACCGGCGATTCGGCTGAGATCAGGCAGATATCCGACTGGATCAGGAAATACAACCTGGGAGGACTTTGCTTCTTTAAGGGCGGACCAGTGCGACAGGCCATCCTGACAAATTATTATCAATCGATGGCCAAAACACCCCTTCTGATCTCCATGGATGCGGAATGGGGTGCCGGAATGAGGCTCGACAGCACCATGTCGTTCGCCCGACAGATGACGCTGGGAGCCATGGACGATGACAGCCTTATTGTAGCTTACGGCCTTGAAATTGCCCGGCAGTTAAAGCGTCTTGGTGTCCACATCAGCTTTTCGCCGGTAGCCGATATCAACAGCAATCCTGATAATCCTGTCATCAACGTGCGTTCGTTTGGTGAGGATAAACGGGATGTTGCCCGGAAGGCGGTGCTGTATATGAAAGGTCTTCAACAAGGCGGAATGCTCAGTGTGGCCAAGCATTTCCCGGGACACGGGGACACGGATACCGACTCCCATTTTTCTCTTCCTTTTATCGACCATTCGCTAGAAACTATTGATACGCTGGATCTTTATCCTTTCAGGGAGCTTATCCGAGCCGGCGTGGACGGAATGATGATTGCCCATCTTTTCATTCCTGCGCTTGATACTGCGACCGAAAGGCCATCCAGTATTTCGCCCCTTGTGATCAGTGAACTGTTGCGCAAGAAGCTGGATTTCAGTGGCGTTGTGTTTTCAGATGCTCTCGATATGAAAGGTGCAGCCAGGTATGCCCCGCCGGGAGATCTGGAATTGAAGGCCCTGGAGGCGGGCAACGATATCCTTCTTCTTCCTGAATCGGTCGACAGTGCGATCGCCCGGATACTCAGGGCTGCCGACAGCGGCCTCATCCAGCCGGCTATCATCGAAGAGCACTGTAAACGGGTGCTGGCTATGAAGTACCGTGCCGGACTGAACAAGCCGCAGCAAATCCTGACGAAAGGATTGCCTGAAGATATGAATACCTCGCAAGCTGAATTTCTGAACAGGTCTCTTTATGAACATGCCCTCACCCTTTTGAAAAATGAGAATGGGATACTGCCAGTCGCTATGCCTGATACTTTGAAAATAGCTTCTGTTTCGATCGGGTATTCATCAGAGACCTTGTTCCAGCAGCGACTGTCGGACTACGTCACCATCGATCACTACACCCTGCCCCGGGAGCCGGAGAAGGGCCAGGCGGAAGAATTGTTTCATAAACTCACCGGGTACAACCTCTTACTGGTCGCCGTGAACAATACACATCCCAGTCCTGCAAGGAAATTTGGTATGTCGGATGCCGGAATCAGACTGGTTGACAGTTTGTTGCAGTTCAAGCCGTCTATCCTTACACTCTTTGCCTTACCATATTCAGTTGAGCTTTTTAAACATGCTGATGCTGCCCGGGCTATTGTAGTAGCCTATCAGGATAATCCGTTTTCCTATGATATGGCTGCGCAGTTGATATTCGGGGGCATTACTGCACGCGGACATTCTCCGGTGACTATATCATCCCGTTATCCTGTCCATTCGGGAGTTGCAGATGCCCCACCGGTAAGGCTGAAGTTTTCCATGCCGGAGGAGGTGGGTATTCCGTCGAAGGCTCTGATGAAGATCGATACTATTGCAATGGAAGGTATTAGCCAGAAGGCCTACCCGGGTTGTCAGATAATGGTTTCAAGGAACGGGAAGGTTATTTATTCGAAGACTTTTGGTTACCAGGACTATTCTAAGAAACAGCCAGTCACGAATTCCGATATTTATGACCTGGCCAGCGTTACGAAGGTTGCCGCAACCACGCTGGCAGTCATGAAGCTCCACGATGAAGGGCTGATTGAGCCGAAGAAGCCGTTATCGAAGTACATCCCCGAGCTTCACGGGACCAATAAAAGCCGGATCACCGTTCAGGAGGTGATGGCACACCAGTCCGGTTTACCGGCCTGGATTCCCTTCTATCAGGGCACTTTAATCAAAGGACAACCTGATACCCTGATTTACAGGAAGGCTCCGGATCAGGAACATCAGACCCGGGTGGCAGAAGGACTTTACATCCGCAACGGATATACAGGCCGTATTGTTGACTCGATCTATCAGTTGCCATTATCTCCAAAGAAGGAATACCGTTACAGTGACCTTGGTTTCATATTGATGCAACAGGCTGTTGAACACATCAGCGGTGCGCCTCTCAATCAATATGTTGACAGGATGTTTTACAGACCTATGGGTCTTCCGACCATGGGCTTTCTTCCCCGTGAGCGTTTCCCCCTGAGCCGGATCGTACCTACAGAAAATGACACGGTTTTCAGGCATCAGCTGATCCATGGGGATGTTCATGATCCGGCGGCTGCCATGATGGGAGGAGTAGCCGGTCATGCCGGGTTATTCGGGAATGCTACCGATCTTGCTGTTTTGTTCCAGATGTTGTTACAAAACGGAAACTATGGCGGGCGTCATTATCTTGACAGTGCAACCGTTGCGGAGTTTACATCCCGGCAGTTCCAGGGAAACCGGCGGGGGCTGGGCTTTGATAAGCCACAGGATCCGGGTGAAGAAGGACCTGCCTGCAGCAGCGCTTCTCCGAAGAGTTTTGGTCATACCGGATTTACCGGTACTTATGTATGGGCGGATCCGGAGGAGGAGCTCATCATTGTTTTCCTTTCCAATCGTGTTCATCCTGATGCCGGATTGAACAAACTTGTTCAACTGGGAACACGGACCCGCATCCAGCAGGTAGTGTACGACGCGATACGCGAGTCAGGGACAACGAAATAGGCTGAGAGCAAAGGAAGGGCATAGAGCTTAGGGCTTAGAGTATTGAGCAATGGGCTTCTGATAATTACCTATCTATTTATCTTTATCTTTATCTTTGCACTTTTATCTTTGTACTTTTATCTTTTATCTTTTTCAAGCTTGCTAATCGCAAAAATCTCAGATAATCATAAAACTAAACCAATGGATTATGGCAACAACAGCATTTAAAGGGACTCCGGTCAATATTTACGGAGCATTGCCTGTAAACGGGTCTCAGGCGCCGGATTTTGAACTGGTAAAAACAGACCTCAGCGACCTTACTCTTGCTGATCTTAAAGGTAAAAAGGTGGTATTGAACATTTTCCCAAGCCTCGATACGGCTGTTTGTGCTGCGTCGGTAAGGCGGTTCAATGTGGAAGCGGCAAAACTGCCCGGAACAGTGGTCGTGTGCATTTCAAAAGACCTGCCATTTGCGCATTCCCGTTTCTGCACCACAGAAGGGATACAGAATGTAATTTCGGCTTCGGAATTCAGAAGCAACAATTTTGGAAAGGCTTACGGTGTCATGATGACCGACGGGCCACTCAAAGGACTGATGGCACGATCGGTTGTTGTGCTGAATGAAGACGGGAAGGTCGTTTATTCGGAACTGGTACCCGAAATTACTCAGGAACCTGATTACGAATCGGCTGTCAGCGCTGTAAGGTAAGCCTGACATTTCCCGGAATCACCCGGATTGCTGGTTTAAAAAAGTACCGTATATTTGCGGTGCTTTTTCGCGGATGTGGCGTAATTGGTAGCCGCGCCAGACTTAGGATCTGGTGCCGAGAGGCGTGGGGGTTCGAGTCCC
>CAZJCG010000054.1:0-18809 GCA_964544545.1 uncultured Lentimicrobiaceae bacterium
GGAAAATTCTTTCTGCGATGATCTGCGAGCTTTTCTGCGGGATCAGCGAGAAACAGGGCGGGAGGGAATTTAGAAATTTGGAAATTTGGGAATGTGGGAATTAGTTAATTCGGTGATTAGCTGATTCGACAATTAATTATGAAATTCTTACAGCGTTCATTTCAGACTTAATTCGTGCCTTCGTGGCAATGATGATAGTGTTAACACTGCATCGCAACATGTTACACTGTCACAGAGAGGTGTTCATAGATTGTTCTTCACGGCTGTATGGCTGTTTCATACACGTGCAATTGCCGGAAGTCTTTGAGACTGAGTTTGATCCAGCCGAGACGTGTCCTGCCGTTATCGATAAGTTTGAATCCTATATAGACCGGCGTTTCATCAGGTATAAAGCAGCAGTTCTCTGTATGCAATTCCATGCGTACCATGCGTAATATATCGTTCTCATAATAGGTCATCCAGGGTGTTGTGTAAGGGCTGTAAGCCAGCATGAATTCTGCACTCGAATAAGGATCGGTAATTGCAATCGGGTCGCCTCCGGAGTTGAATACGGGATGGTTAACCTCATTAACCGCTATCAGCGAATCGCCGGGAATGAAATTATTGGTATGGTAAGTCGCAATGATCTTTAAGATCACACTGCCATTCGCTTCTACCGTATCCGTGCTGACAGAACTCCATGTGGTATCCGTCTGTTGGCTGTTCCTGATCAGTATGCTGTCGTGAAGGCATCGGATATAGGAAACAGGAACGAAGCCTGTGCCGACCAAACCCATATCTTTTATAGTCAGTGCAATGTCATTTGTTCCGTCTCCATTGAGATCCAGATTGCAGGAAACATCGGACTGAAAATAGCCTTCGATCACAGTATCACGGCTGGTTATCAGGATGCTGTCGGAATTACTGCCGGCAATAATCACTGAATCATTGCGCATAGAGTTATTGCCGGTGGTATCCTGTCCGTTTAGATCAGGATCGACAGACTTTTCACAGGAATAGAAACATGCAGTTAACAGCAGAAAAAATGGTGCAATAACAAACAATGAAGTTTTCATTTCAGAATAGTTTATAGTGCAGTATTAATTAAGCGTGAGTAGTTAACCCTCGAATAGAACCAACAGGAAGATATCTGACAAGCAAACACATCTTTCCAACAAAGATATGTTATTTCTATCGGGAATGCACTATCTTGAAAAATAGTTGATCATCAATTACCTTATTCCAGCCGGTCGGGATCTATATTCGCGGGAATTCCCTGCGGGAAGCGGGCAAACATACTCAGTTGATCAAGGGTGATATTTTGACTGGTATATGAAAAGGCTGATTCTCCGCTTGCCGTGAGGGCTATGGTTGTCAGCAGGTTGACGGGTGCAGTGAAAATCAGAAAGGCTCCATGGCCGATAGTCGCGAGCGTGTATATCGGGATGGTTACTGCGTAGTGCCTTGGCCGTGCGTAGGTGAGTGTGAATCTCTCGACCTCCTTTACCCCAACAACGACAGTATGTTTACCTCCTTCGGGCAGGATCCATAACTGACTGCTGTCGATGGCAATCAATTCGCCTTTCAACGGAATAGCGGTTGTATTGCGGACGATCCTGATCTGCGATCCATAAGGATTTGTGCCGATAGCATCAGCAGGGGGAAGGTAAGAGGGCGTAAGGCAA
This sequence comes from uncultured Lentimicrobiaceae bacterium, assembly GCA_964544545.1. GTDB lineage: Bacteria > Bacteroidota > Bacteroidia > Bacteroidales > UBA4417 > UBA4417. Next base: position 1,665 of record CAZJCG010000054.1, read on the forward strand.
CCTTCTATTCCCAGGATCAGCCATCCGGAAAACAGGATTTTACCTGCTGTTGAAAGAAAACGTTCCAGGCGCCACTTTCGAGTCCCAGAACGCAGGTTCCATCGTGCTTTCATATCGCTTGTATTTTTTTATTTCCGATTTGAGATATCTCTTTGGGCGAATGACCATCTGCCTCAGTTTGGCGGGATTTTTTTCTCTTAGCCACGATTCACGCATCCATTCGAGGTAATAACCTTTTGCGCTAAGGAAAAGTGAATACCGTTGCTCTTCGGCGGGAAGGCTGAAATACAGGGCGTATTGGTCTCCCGGCATAGAGATCAGCAACTCTCCGGGTTCGGTACGCTGCTTTATATCGGGCTCCTGAGGGAGGCCTGTTTTCAGGATGCTGTCAGGGCGGATTTCAACCGGCTTGATTTCCTGCCCCAGGGATATCAGAGAGGCATAGTCGATCCGCCACAATCCTTTATTCATCACCAGCTTCAGTCTGACCGTAGTCGATGGTCCGTCCGTCTGCACCGGAAGGCATTGGCGGTTTATTGCTATGGGCCCGACTTCAAAAAATCCTCCCTGGTATTCCCAATTCCGGGTTTTATCATTCCAGAAATGAACTTCAATAGCTCCCAGTTGCTTTCGAATTCCCTCATTCAGATTCTTCATGAGTGCCGGATTCGTTTCGAAGTGCGCAATCCCGTCACTGACCTGGTCACCCATATAGCCAAGGGCGGAGTATATAAGATAGGTGGTCATCAGCGTTTGACGAAAATGCAATAACAACCCCAATTGCCCGGGATTCTTCACATTCTCGAAGTTCAGGACTATCTCTTCCTTGCTGCGCATGTTCTTATCATCGGCTAACGAAAACCTTTCCTGCTGATCGCGGGTTTCCAGAAGGTTAGTCACGATACCTTCCGCAGCCCGGGCTTCAGACAGCGGATAGGATGCGCGGATCTGATAAAAGTGGTTGTCAGTCGTTTGGACAACGGGGGCATCTTCAGGGCAGGGACACGCCAGCAGTTTCACTTCCCTCACACAATGTGTCTCCAGCGCCTCGTTTTTCATCGTTAATAAAAATCTTCCTCCGGCAAATGTCTCATCGCCAAGCGCATCAATGTCGTTGCACTCCAGCGCAGGTGCTATTGCGTTCGAGAAAGCCTCGGCATCTGCATAATGGAAATTCTGATCCGGATGAATGTAAAAAGTAGGGCAGGAGCCAAAACAGGCCTTTGGATTCGTGATGCAGATGATACCGAAAACAATATCAATGCCGGTCAGTATGGCAAGTGCCGTGAGCCTTCCTGCCTCCGGATGAATTATTTTTGTATTGGTCTCAAAGATGGCAATATTACTGAACGGAATACTGACATAACCGCTGTCGAGCCTGCTCCTGCTGAAATCGTATGTGATGCCGTTACCGGAAAGATACTTTCCGGCTGTATCTAGGGTCCAGGAGTCAGTGAGAATGATCACATCTCCGTTTCGAAGATGGGCTTTCAGAAATGGCTTTGTTTCCAGCTTCCCGGTCTCATGCAACAGGCTGTTGGCGTCTCTGTAATCTGACCGGAACTGATAAGTGGCGCATGACACCGAAAAGAAGGAGATCATGAGAATGGCCAGGACGCGGGTGACATTTGTTGGAGCCATAGCAAAATTATTGACTATCGACTTTGAAGATCTTTATGAGAATAACCGGAATGAAACCTTTGACCCGAAGTAATTTTAATCTGAGTCCGGTGATGCTGTGCCTGATAAATTCTCCGCTTTCTGTTCGTTTTTAACCCGGAATAACACGCTTTTACAGCAAAAACTAGAATTAACCTGAAGTCATTCCATATAGTCCACAGCAGCGGAACGAGCAGGATTTTACGGAAACGGGAACAGGGCAGACTAGTCAGTCAAAGGAGAGAGAGGATGAGGCTGTCTCAAAAGCTCGAATTAGGTACAATTTCACTCTGTGACCCTCTGTGCGTCCTCTGTGCTTCCTCTGTGTAACAATAATTTATAAATTTCACAGTTCCGATGGTTATCGGAAGCACGGAGCAAATTAAAGAGTTACACGGAGACTTTTGAGACAGCCTCTTCAATTCATAATTCCATTTTGTCAGCGAGCCTTGTCAAAAAGCTCTCCTGCATTTACGTTAAGCCTTTCTTCGCCTGACATCTCAAATAGCGGTTTGGTCTTGTAATTCATCATAGTAGCCATGATGTTGGTCGGAAACATCTCTACCGCATTGTTGTAACGGGTGACAGAACTGTTGTACACAGCCCGGGCCTGCGCAATCTGATCTTCCAGGTCTCTCCAGGTGCTTTGTAGCAGGGAGAAGCTCTGGTTTGCCTTCAGGTCGGGATAGTTTTCGGCAACTACCATCAGGTTGCCCAGTTTTTCCCCGATCATTGAATCCAGCTTAATCCGGTCTTCCTGCGTAATACCGGCACGCATCGCCCGGCTGCGCAACTCGGTCACCTCAGTTAAAAGTCGGTTTTCATAGCCCATGTATTGCCTGACAGTTTCCACCAGGTTCGGGATCAGGTCGTACCGTTTTTTCAGAAGCACATCAATGGATCCGAAAGTCCTGGCAACATCATTTTTCCGTGCGATGAGCAGGTTATACGGTATGGCAGTTGCCAGGATGATGAGAAGCAGTATGAAGAATATCAGCATGGGCGCAAGTATTATGTTATCCTGTTGCAGCAAATAGATCGGGGATCTGTAGGGATTGTGGCCGGTTGCTTTACCTTATACAAAGATAAGCACACTATCAGCAGGAATGTCTTCGCCGGCTGCCGCCAACCTGTTATTTTTGCACCAAAAGTAATTGGAAGTCTTTGATAACAGATAAGTGGTATGGATAAGATAAGAATCCTGGTAATCTGCACAGGCAATTCCTGTCGCAGCCAGATGGCAGAAGGGTTTCTCCGGTCGTTCGGGGATGATATTGAGGTCGTTTCTGCCGGAATACGTCCCGAACAGGCGATCAGCCCGCTGGCGGTAAGGGCTATGGCTGAGAAGGGAATAGATATCAGTTCGCAACTGCCCAAGCCGGTGGATAATTTTACCGGAGAAAACTGGGATTTTGTGATCACCGTTTGCCGGAATGCCAATTCGGCATGTCCTGCCTTCACCCAGCCGGGGGCTCAGAGAATTCATATCGGCTTTCCCGATCCTGCTGATGCCATTGGTACGGAAGAGGAGAGGATGATGGTTTATCGCAGCGTTAGAGATGAGATCGAAGAGGCCTTCAGGAGTTTTTACCAGGCTTTTATCCATCCGGAGCAACAGGGTAACGGATGTTGTTGCGGGTAGGGAAAATAGGATCGAGGGATAAATGCAGAAATAGAATTTCTACCTAGGAGATATCGTGATTGGGCATACGCAGCCTGGCTTATTCCGCTTTCCTGCTATTGTTCAACCAGGCCGAACATCATGGTCGTTTTGCCTTTTAGGGTCATATCTTTTTTAAACCTCAATTTCAAGCACATTATTTGTTCAGGTAAGATGCAATTGACCGGAGGCTAATATTCATTTTAGATTCAGGGAATCTAATTTGATAGCAAAAATAGCGTCATCGTAACCTGTCTCAGTATATATTGCCAGAATAATGCTCACATTTTTATCCTTAGGTTTAATATCAAAATCGCTGCTATCAAATTCTTTATTTAATCTGAAATTTGCATTTGTAACGGAATACATTAATTCCTTATAAGATAACGAATCTGGCAATTTTAATCGAAAAGCATAATAACCATCAGGTGTTATTCCTTTTTTCACAATTGATGTATAATCTAAAACAGTGCTATCCATTTCTGGCACAACACTCCTACCATTACGATATCTCCCTACCCATCTTAAAGTTCCGTCATTATAAAACTGTCTCCATATCCCTTCTCTTTCCCCATGTTGCAAATACCCTTCTTCCTTAACTGTTCCATTTTTATGATATGAGATATATTTAACTCTATTAGACGAGTCGTTAGTCGGAATGAATTTTTCGGAAATTTCACTCTTGGCACCTCTAATTATTAGATCTTGATTTCTGATACATCCATAAAACAGAAACAAACAGAATAACAAAATAGAACATAAACAAAGCATATGTTTATTGATTTCTACATTCATAAAAAAATACTTAGTCTTTTTCATAGTTATTTCCTTTTATGACTATCCGGGAGTATGCACCTTTGTTGATTTCTACTCGAACAGGTATCTGAGACAGAAGCCCCCCCCCTGCTCGCGCGCGTCTCATGACGTGTGTGCTGGAATCCCCCTCCATTTTTCCTATTGAATTTATTTTCATTTCACCACTACTTTACTCCCGGCTACCCTATTGCCTTTATATAATAAACTAAACTGGTACATCCCCGCCGGTAACTTCGAAACATCCAAAATTAGAGATGCACCCGTATTGAAAACCTCCTGCTTTATCACAATTTTGCCCTGCAAATCTATTGCCTGCAGCGTGGCCGATGACCACTGATGATAAATGGTAGTTGCCGGCACATTTCCGCTGTTGTCGGTTACCACCAGGTATTTGGGCAACACAACTGTTAACTCATTATCCGTTGGGTTAGGGTAAACTTTAAGTTGCGTGGTTTCCGGCTTTTTGAAAGGCTCATCCACGCTTACGATCACATTATCGCAGTTGGGATCTATGGTATCGCTTACAATAGGGTGCGGACACAGGCTGTCGTAGGTAAAGGGCTGGGTGTAGAGGCTATCGTATTCTAAGTTGGAGTTGACTTTTATGGCTACAATATTGAAGTTTCCATTAGGCGCCTCATTGCCAACGGTAACAAATTTATCGTCATAGGTTTTAACCGTAGATTCATAATCACTTTCAACGTAAGGGATAAATTTAGAATCTTTTACATTCCCTAAAGTATCTGTTCTAATGACTTGAAACTGATAGATATTGTCTATCCTGTATCCACCGAAAAAAATTATACTGGTGTCGTGTAACATTGTTATGGTGGGCATTCCACAAAAATTCGGGTTATTGGTCTGCACAACGTCCTTATAATCTGTTTCTGTCCCATTGTGACTTAACCATACTAATGCTGGATTATAACCCGATGGAGAGGAATGGGTTGAAGAATGGAAATACTTGCCATTGCTGTTTTTTGTAGTAGCCCAAGGTGTACTATAATACTGTATGTTTGTTCCAAAAGTTAAATCCCATTGTTTACTCCCGGATGTGTCTGTTTTGACAAAATAGCTCCGGTCAATTTGAGGAGAAGTCGTTCCAGAATCGGGAGCATAACGATATGAAGTGATAAGGTAACCATCTGAATCAATTAACAAATCGCAGGGTTGATCATCATTATAGTAAAAGTCAAATGGATAAAACTGGTGCCAGATCAGCTCACCGCTTGAGTTGAACTTGAACAGTGAAAGGTTTGATTCGGGATTGGTTATAAAATACGCTCCCAATAGAATATAATCCCCTTCGGCAGTTTGTTTGACATTCCACCCTAAATCATAGTTTTCCGATGTGTGCAACACTTTACACCATTCAACTTCAGCACAAGGATTTAGTTTAATAATATATGCATCTTCACTTGAAAGTTTAGATCCATTTGCACAAATTATGCAACCCCCATCTAGAGTACGATCAATATTTGTTATTACAAAATAATAGAGTCCATCACCATACGATTTCGTCCATAATAAATTACCATTAATATCCGTCTTGTATATTTTAGCATACTTTGAATGGTTAATACTGCCGCCAAATACATATCCTTTATCGTATTGCTCAATAATGGAGTTGGCAATTGCATATTTGCCAATATCATATTTTTTTATCCAAGTTTGGCTGAATAAAACTTGCTGAACAAAAATCATCAAAAGAGCAAGTAAAACTGATTTTTCCCCTTCTCGTGCGCGTCTCCTGACGTGTGTGCTGGAATCCCCCTCCATTTTCCCCATAGAATTTATTTTCATTTCACCACTACTTTACTCCCGGCTACCCTATTACCTTTATATAATAAACTAAACTGGTACATCCCTGCGGGCAGGCGCGATACATCCACCTGCAAAGGTACGCCGGTGTTGGCAACTTCCTTCCGTAACACGGTTTTACCCTGCAAATCAATGGCCTGCAGCGTGGCCGATGACCACTGATGATAAATGGTAGTTGCCGGCACATTTCCGCTGTTGTCGGTTACCACCAGGTATTTGGGCAACACAACTGTTAACTCATTATCCGTTGGGTTAGGGTAAACTTTAAGTTGCGTGGTTTCCGGCTTTTTGAAAGGCTCATCCACGCTTACGATCACATTATCGCAGTTGGGATCTATGGTATCGCTCACAATAGGGTGCGGACACAGGCTGTCGTAGGTAAAGGGCTGGGTGTAGAGGCTGTCGTATTCCAGGTTGGAGTTTACTTTAAATGCCACTATGTTAAAGTTACCATTTGGTGCATCGTTTCCAACTGTAATAAATTTATCGTCGAAAGTCTTTGTTGTTGACTTGTAAGAACTATTTACATAAGGGGTTAAGCCTGTTTTCAAGACATTGCCCAAAGTATCAGTTCTTAATCCAAGTGTTATGAAGTCATTGTTAATCCAATACCCTCCAAAAAAAATCAAATTTGTATCGTTGAGCATCGTAATAGTGGGCATACCACAGAAATTCGGGTTATTGGTTTGTGCCAAGTCTTTATACCCTGTTTGAGTTCCGTCGTGGCTTACCCAAACCAATGCAGGATTATCACCTGATGTAAGAGAATGGGTTGAGGAATGGTAATACTTGCCGTTGCTGTTTTTGGTTGTAGACCAGGGGTAGCTGTAATATTGATTTTCTGTTCCGTAGATTAAATCCCATAGCTTGTTGCCTGCAGTATCTGTTTTAACAAAGTAACTTCTGTCTATTTGAGGTGAAATGGTTCCGGTATCAGGAGCATATCGTGTAGAAGTTATCAGATAGCCGTCATTTTCCACCAATAAGTCAATAGGTTCATCTTCATTAAAATAGTTTTCGAATGGATAGAATTGTTGCCATATCAGTTCACCACTCGCGTCGAATTTGAACATCGAAAGATTCGATTCAGGATTGGTTACAAAATACGCTCCCAGCATAATAAAATCCCCTTCGGGAGTTTGTTCTATTCGCCAACTATAATCATAATTATTCGGGGTAAACAAAACTATGCACCATTCAATTTCAGCACAAGAATTAAATTTAGTGATTAAAGCATCATAACTGTTTAATTTTGTGGTTAATCCACAAGTAATAAAGCCATTATCCATTGTATTTGAGCAATAAGAAAAATGCATTTTGGTATTGCCATCGCCGAAATATTTTTCCCAGAGCTGGTTGCCATTAATATCAGTTTTTAATAATAAAGCATATTCTGACGAATTTACACTACCACAAATGATATAACCTTTATCATATTGCTCAATTACTGATCGGGAGATAGCATTTTTACCAACACCATAGGTTCTAATCCAGGTTTGGCTAAATAACGCATTTAGAGTAAAGGCACAGGCTATTGTGATAAAAACTTGTTTTTTCATAGAAATAAGCAAATAGAGAGCAATAAAAATGTTCTTCAACCATCGGGTCTGGCGAGTGTCACCTTCCCAATGCAAGGTCACAAAATCTTGTATCGTAATCGAGCCAGTTCAGCCCTATTTCATCCTGCATCGTCTTACCATTGTAAAGATACTCATTGGGATGAACAGTGCCGGTCCGGTATGCAGTCAATCCCTTTAGGTTAGATTCCCCAAGGAATTATCAATTGAAATAACAGGAAGAGAACCCCGCTTCATTCATCCTGCCCGAGCAGTTCCCTGTAAATAGCGTAATTTTCGTCATCAAAGCAGCAAAAGATTACGTTTAACCTTGTTGTGCTGGTTTTCATGAATCTTTCAACAGAGGTGACGGCAATACCGGCGGCCTCCCGTTTGGGATATCCATAGACCCCGGTGCTGATATTCGGGAAGGCAACGCGTGTGCATCCCTGACTGACGGCCAGTTTTAAGGATTCCTTGTAGCAGGATGCCAGTTTTTCAGGCTCACCCCGGTTGCCTCCGTGCCAGACCGGCCCCACGGTATGGATCACAAAGTCAGCCTTCAGGTTGTAGCCCCGGGTGATGCGGGCTTCACCGGTTGGACATCCTCCGATCTTCCGGCATTCCTCCACTAAAAGCGGTCCTGCCGCCCTGTGAATAGCCCCGTCAACACCTCCGCCACCCAGCAGGGAAGAATTGGCGGCATTCACGATCGCATCAGCCTCGATCTTCGTGATGTCGCCTTTTACCAGTTCGATGTTATCGGTCTTCATTTCGGGAATTTTTTTACTTCATAAAACTGTCAGGATTCTTTAAAAAATGAGTTTTAACGGCTTCCAGCATTTCTTCATGCAGGATCGCATTGGATGCCAGCATTTCCCCGGAAAAAATATAATCATTTCCTCCCTTAAAATCGGTGACCTTTCCACCGGCCTGCTGCACAATAAAAGCTCCGGCTGCAACATCCCAGGGATGAAGCCCGTATTCATAAAATGCTTCGAACCGGCCGCAGGCAGTGTAAACCAGGTCTACTGCGGCAGATCCGAGCCGGCGTAAACCGGAAGTGTTCCTGGCAAAGTGAGCGAACAGATCCAGGTAACCGTCGAGCTTTCCGTAGTCATAATAAGGGAATCCGGTTGCGAGAAGGGAATTTTTCATCACCGAAAGATCCGAAACCCGTATCTCCGCATTATTCATCATGGCCTGATGGCCTTCCCTGGCATAAAAACATTCATCCTGATTGGGCTCATAAACAACCCCGAGGATGGTCCTGTCACCATCCTGCAAAGCGATACTCACCGAAAAAAGAGGAATATGGTGGAGGAAATTGGTTGTGCCGTCAAGCGGGTCTATGATCCAATTGTACCGGTCGCCGCGGATTGACGAGGTTCCTTCCTCGGCAATGAAACCGGCTTCCGGCAACAGTTCCTGCAGCGCCTTTACTATCCTTGCTTCTGCTGTTTTATCGACATAGGAAACGAAATCGTGTAAGCCTTTTTCAACGATATCGTTGCTTTTAACCTGATTGATCTCGCTGAGGAAAAAATGGCCGGTCTCTTTGGCAATTGCAATCACTTCTTCGCAAAGGGACTGGATATTCACCGGGTTGTTCATGGAGTTTGATGTTTGGTTGAACGTGCGTATTGTCGGGTAAAATAGATAATTGTCAGGATTCCCAGTATGATCAGCAGGGAAGAGATAATTTCTGCCTGTGTCGGATTCATTCCAAGGAAGTTGAAGCGGTTGTTGACCCGGATCTTTTCGATGAAAAAACGTTCTACCCCGTTCAGGATCATGAATAATCCAAAGAGGGTGACCGGCGCTTTCATTCGCTTCCGGTATGCCCACAGGATGCTGAAGGAAACCAGCGATACGAAGGATTCATAGAGGGAAGTAGGCCAGACCGGCTGTTCAAGCATGGTGCAGTTCCTTCCGGCACAATTGGGTATGTGAATGCCTTCGTGCATAACGTTGTGAGGGAAATTCCAGGCCCAGGCCCAGTCGGGAAGCCAGGAGAGCCATTCTGGTTTGGCCAGTTCGTTGACGATCCCCCAGCAACCATCGCCCGACAGATGGCATCCCATCCGGCCTATTGCATAGCCCAGCATGATGGCAGGGGCAGTGGCATCGATCACATGTTTCCAGTCCAGTTTGATCACCCGCATGTATAGCATCAGGGTGATGACCGTTACGATAAATCCCCCGTAAAAGGTGAGCCCGCTGAATGAGGTCAGGCTGTCGACCGGATCCTGAAGAAACGACCGGAAATTGTCGATGATGTCAAACAGCTTTGAACCGATCAGGGCAGCAACGATGGCGATGATGACGATGCTCCACGTTCGCTGGGGCGGATGAATGTCAATCTGTACTTCTTCGATTTTTAACTTCTTCAGCTTATTATTGCGGTAAAGCGAATGCCCAACCGACACGACAAACAGGACGATGGCAGCCCACAAGCTTCCGTCGCCTGAAGCCAGGTATGCCTGCGGATTTGCGAGGAACCGGGGGTAATCGAAGATGGTGCCGAAGAACTTATACCCGATCAGCGCCGGCAATATAGCGCCCAACAACACTTCGCCCCAGCCGGCGGGTTTGTTTTTCAATACCTTGCGGGTAAATACCTGCAATTTGCCTTCTTTTTCTTTCCGGCCCAATTCAAGCCAGAGGATGGTCCCGGCCATCAGGAATGCCAACGCAAGAAAAAAGCCATAGGTCTGTATGGGCAGGTCTGTGTTGGTGCCGAACAGGTAATTGATGAGGTCTGAGATTCGCGGGAACATTTCTCTGTCGGATTACTGTGAATTATGATAGGTCTTTTTTCATATCCTGACAATAACGCATCAATCTGATAAAAATAGCCCTAAATCCGGGATTTCAAAAATCAGAGCATCTCTGTTTCACATACCAGTTCCTTCTCGCGAAGCACAGAAATGATCTTTACGGGAACAATACGGTTAACAAGTTCAGGGTTGAAGACTGTCCGGCAGTGGATATAGTTTTCTGTCCAGCCATGCATAAATCCGTTTGATTCGTCCGATTCCCAGAGCACCTGAAAGCTATTTCCGATATGCTGCCGGTAAAAAGCCAGCTTTTTCCTTTCCGACAGCTCATGCAACTGCTGACTGCGGCGGCGTTTTTCTTTTTCATCCACCTTGTCGGGGAATTGTAGCGCCCGTGTTCCGGGCCTTTCGGAATAGCTGAAGATATGCATGTAAGTGATATCCTGGCTTTCGATGAAACGACAGGCATCTTCAAAATCTTCATCCGTTTCTCCGGGGAATCCGACGATCACATCTGCGGCAATACAGGCGTGCGGCATGAGTTCCCTGATCCTGCGAACCCTGTTGGCGAATACTTCCCGTTTGTATTTGCGTTTCATGCGCTCAAGCGTCCTGTCGTTGCCAGCCTGCAGGGGGATGTGGAAGTGGGGGAGGAGACGTTGTGACCTGCTGACCAGATCAATGATCTCATCCGTCAGCAGTTCCGGTTCGATGGACGAAATTCTTATCCGGTCGATGCCTTCCAGTTCGTCGAGTTGCCGCAGGAGGTCAACGAAATGCTCACCGTGATGCTTGCCGAAATCGCCGATATTGACCCCGGTGAGGATAATCTCCTTGATATCGGACCGGGCGATCTCCCGGGCGATCTTCATGGTGTTTTCAATGGTTTCGCTGCGGCTTCTGCCACGCATGTATGGAATGCTGCAGAAGGTGCAAAAATAGTCGCATCCATCCTGAACCTTGAAAAATGACCGTGTACGGTCATTTGCCGAGTAGGATGGGATGAAACCGCGTATCTTGCTGATATCGGAGACCTCTTCAATTGGCTGACGGACAGAATCATCCTCAGGAAGAAGCCCGGATTCTGATTTCCGGATGACCTCTTCGAGCCTGAACTTATCCTGGTTGCCCAGAACCCAGCTGACACCCTCCATCTTCAGGAACATTCCGGGATTGGCCTGGGCAGCGCAGCCGATGACGGCGATCTGTGCCGAAGGATTCCTTTTTCTGGCCTGTTTGATGAAGGCTTTGCACTTATGCTCGGCGGTGGCTGTTACGGAACAGGTATGCACGACATACACATCTGCTTCCTGCTCAAAGTCCACAATCTCAAAATCATGGATACCGAATTGCCGGGAAATGGTGGATGTTTCCGAAAAGTTAAGCTTGCAGCCCAGGGTATGAAAGGCTATTCTCTTGCGCTCCATGCTGCAAAGATAGATTAAATAAAAAAACCGGGCGATATTCCAGGCGGCCGTGCCTTATTAGCCGGGATTCTGCTGTTCGCGGTAGTGGCTCCATTGCTGCAGCAGTATTCCCGTTACAATGATGATGAGGCCCAGGACGGTGGATGCCAGAATTTTCTCCCCTACAAATACCGAAACGAGCAACAGCGAAATAAAGGGTGAAATATAAACCAGGTTCGAAACACGGGCGGTTGTTGAAGAAAGGTTAAGGGCTGTAAGCCAGAGCACGAATGTTAGCCCCATCTCGAAGATGCCTATGTAAACGGCGCCTCCGAGAGCCGTGATACCCGGCATCCGGAAGGAACCTTCAACAAGATTCCAGATCAGTATATAGATCCCTCCGAAAATAAAGTTCAGGAACATTTTGCTGTATGGTTCCCGTGGATCTTTCATGTTCAGGATAAAGAATGAAGCCCAAAAGATGGAGCTCCCGGTGGCAAGCAGGTCCCCTAAAGGATTTGAAAAGCGGAACGATGCCAGTTGACCATGCGTGGCAATGATGAAGGTCCCGGAAAAGCTTAACAGGATAGCCAGTATGCTCAGCCAGCCTATCTTTTGCTTCAGGAAGATGACGGAGAACACTACCAGCATCACCGGCCAGATATAATTCAGAGAAACCGCTTCCTGAGCCGGGATCATGGAATAGGCCTTGAACAGCACCAGGTAATACAGGAAAGGATTGAACAGTCCCATTAATGCGGAACCGAGAACATTCCTGAATGTAAGCGAGGCTAACAGCCTGTATTTGCCGGTAAAAAGAAGGGTGCTTCCCAGGAATACGATGGCGGTTGTGCAACTTAACAACAAAAGCAACGGGGGCTCCAGTTCCTGCAAGGTGAGTTTGAAGGCAGTACCCATCGTTGACCAGAACAGAATGGCCGTGAGCGCGAAGATATATGCCTTGGTTTGACGATGCACAGGGTAAAGGTAAGGGATTGGGGGGAATTGGAAATGAGATAATGCGGGAATTAGTTAATTAGCTGATTAGCTGATTAGCTGATTAGTTAATTTGGGAATTTGGGAATTTGGGAATTTGGGAATTTGGGAATTTGGGAATTTGGGAATTTAAAAATTAAGAAATTTAGAAATCACTATTGTCTGTTTAATACTGGCGCTGGCTGCATAAATTATAAATAGTCAGCTGATTAAGCCCCTCGCCTTCAGAGCCTGTCCCGATTCATCGGGAAGAGGGGTTGGGGTGAGGAAGCGACTGATTATCAATTTCTTTCTGATGTTTCCCAGACAACAGTGATTTAGAAATGTAGGAATCTGGGAATTAGTTAATTCGGTGATTCGATAATTCGGCGATTAATTATAACTCTTTCTGCGATCATTTCGAGCTTAATTAGTGTCTTCGTGGCAGGTTCAATTCTCGCAGAGAACGCAGATTGGAAATTTCTTTCTGCGGGGATCAGCGGTTTTTTTCTGCGGGATCTGCGAGAAACAAGGCGGGAGAGAATTTAGAAATTTAGAAATTTAGAAATGTAGAAATGTAGGAATGTGGGAATTAGTCAATTAGTCAATTAGTCAATTAGCTAATTCGATAATTCAAAGATTAAATTTCAACTATTCACCATGCTCTCTGCTACCGAGTGACTATTGAGTTACTATTGAATTACTATTGAATGACCATCTATGACGACTATGAAGATTGGCAATGGCCTCGGTGTGCGAATTCTTTGTAATTGTAAGGAATCGATGGATGTATGAACTACTTTCCTGCTTTCCGACATTCATTTGCTTGGCAACCTTAAATCATTAATTTTGCAGCCCATTAACTAAGAAATCTATGAAAAAACTTGCTGTAGTTGCATTCGGAGGCAACGCTCTGCTGCGCGGTGACCAGGTAGGTACTATCGATGAACAGGAGAAGAATGCACTTGATACCTGTGAGAGGCTGCTGAAGCTGATCAACCGTGGCTATAATGTAGTGCTTACCCATGGAAACGGTCCCCAGGTAGGGAATATCCTGCTCTCCAATTCAGCCGGATATCAGATCCATGGTTTGCCTGAAATGCCGCTCGATGTCTGCGTGGCTTATTCCCAGGGATTTATAGGTTATCTGCTGGAGCAGCAGCTCAGGAATGTGTTGCGTGAGCATGAACTCGACCGCGATATTATCACTATCATTACTCAGGTACTGGTCGATAAGGACGATAAAGCATTCGAAACTCCTATCAAACCTATCGGACCTTTCTATACTAAGGAAGCAGCCGATAAGATCGCTCTCGAAACCGGATCGGTTTTCAAGGAAGATCCGCGGGGACGCGGCTGGAGGAAGGTAGTTGCTTCGCCAAAGCCTCTCGTGATCAGCAACCAGCGCTCCATCGAGAACCTCGCACGCGATGGTCAGATCGTTATTGCCGTTGGCGGCGGTGGCATCCCTACCTACTATGTTTCCGAAAACAAACTTCAGGGCATTGATGCCGTGATCGACAAAGACCTTGCATCTGCCTTGCTGGCCGGAAATATTAACGCCGACAAGTTATTTATCCTGACCGATGTGCCTAAGGTTTGCATCAATTTCAACACGCCACAGGAGAAATCGATCGACAGGATGAGTGTGAAAATGGCGAAGAAGTACCTTGAAGAAGGACATTTTGCAGAAGGATCCATGGCACCCAAGATCCGTGCCGCCATCCATTTCGTGAAACACACGGGCCGCGATGCCATCATCACATCCTCGGATGTACTGGGCGTAGATAACGGAGGCACGAGGGTGTCCATCGTCTGACAGAAAAATTGATCATCGGTTGTTGGAAGAAGGATGCGTATTATAAAACACCGATCTGAATTCCCGGAACCAGTATAAATGAATAATCTTAAAACCTAATAATCATCCTATTATGGCATTTAATCTGAAAAACCGCCATTTTCTGAAGGAGCTGGATTTTACTCCTCAGGAGATCAAGTATCTGCTTGATTTAGCATTTGAACTAAAGAAAGCAAAACGGACCGGAACGGAACAACCCCGGCTGAAAGGGAAGAATATTGTTCTGTTGTTCGAAAAGGATTCCACACGTACCCGTTGTGCCTTTGAGGTAGCCGCTCTCGATCAGGGCGCACATGTTACCTACCTCGGACCTTCAGGTTCCCAGATGGGGAAAAAGGAATCGATGAAGGATACGGCACGCGTTCTGGGCCGTATGTTTGATGGAATTGAGTACCGCGGCTATGGTCAGGATATCGTGGAAGCGCTTGCAGAATACTCCGGAGTTCCTGTGTGGAACGGACTCACCAACGAGTTTCATCCCACGCAGATGCTCGCCGACTTCATGACCATGATGGAGCATACCAGCAAGCCTCTCAACAAAGTGACTTTCGCTTTCCTCGGGGATGCCAAGAACAATGTCGGTAACTCCCTGATGGTAGGCGCCGCCAAGATGGGCATGGACTTCCGTGCCGTTGCTCCCAAAGAATGTCAGCCGTCAGCCGAGCTGGTTAAGCAGTGTAAGCAGATCGCAGAAAAGACCGGAGCTAAGATCACCGTAACGGATGATGTGAAAGAAGGCGTGAAAGATTGTGATTTCCTGTATACCGACGTATGGGTCAGCATGGGTGAACCGGCAGAAGTATGGGCAGAGCGTACCAAACTGCTGAAACCTTTCCAGGTGAATAAAGAAGTGTTCAGGATGACCGGCAATCCGAATGTGAAGTTCCTGCATTGCCTGCCGGCATTCCATAACCGTGAAACCGTTATTGGAGAAGATATCTACCAGAAATTCGGGCTGGACGGGATGGAAGTGACAGAGGATGTTTTCGAATCAGAACATTCTGTAGTATTTGATGAGGCTGAGAACAGGCTTCATACCATCAAGGCTGTCATGGTGGCGACGCTTGGCGCCTGATGACGATCCGGAATTTTTGAAAAAGGCGGAAGACAGTTTCCGCCTTTTTTGTTGTATTAGAGAAAGAATGCGAATAATGACTATTTTTACGTAAAAGGAGAGGCGGGAGAATTGTATACTGCGGCTGAACAGGTTTGCCCCCAGGGCACGAAGTGCTCCTTCGGAAGGACCCTGCGGGTCAAAAATGTTTTTTAGGAACACGCTCAGTATAAATCGTTGACAGTTGACTAAATGAAACGCTTATCATTGATAATAAGCCTGGTGCTGTTGAGTTTTGGCATGAGCATGCAGGCACAGGTTCCCGGATGTACTGATCCTCTGGCCACCAACTACAATCCTTCAGCTACGGTAAACGATGGCAGCTGCCTGTATCCTTCTGCCACCGTCACTCCATCCGCTTCGGCTGACCTGTCACCTACGCTTTCGGAAACTTCGGGACTGGCAGCCTGGAATGGTTACCTCTGGACCCATAACGACAATACCGATACACGTCTTTATGCACTCGACACCCTGAGCGGAAACATTGTTCAGTCGTGCCAGCTGACCGGCGTTGAAAACACTGATTGGGAAGAGATCTCACAGGATGAAGAATATCTGTATGTAGGTGATTTCGGGAACAACGCCAACGGTAACCGGACCGATCTGAACATCTTGAAAATAAGTAAGGAAAGTATAATTCAGGGTGTCCCATCCATTGAGACCATTCACTTTGCCTATTCCGACCAGTTCAATTTTGCGCCAACCGGTTCCAATAATACCAACTACGATTGCGAAGCAATGATCGTCACTTCCGACAGCATTTACCTGTTCACCAAGCGCTGGCTGGATCAAAAAACGAGTCTGTATGCGCTTCCCAAACAAGCAGGAACCTATACGGCATCTTTCAGGGCAATTTTCAATGTTGAAGGACTCATTACCGGTGCCAACCTGCAGGAGGCACAACGGATCGTGGTGCTGAGCGGATACAGTTCAATGCTGCAGCCATTTTTATATCTGCTTTATGACTATCCCGGAAAGAACTATTTTTCAGGGAACAAGCGGAAAATTTCGATAGGCATGTCCTTTCACCAGGTGGAAGGGGTGGCATCAACCAACGGACTGAAATACTTCATTTCGAACGAAGCATTTTCCCAGCCTCCTGTTGTCACCGTGGTTCAGGCGATGCACGAGCTGGACCTCAGTCCTTACCTGGGTTATTATCTGCAGCATCTTTCCACCGGAGTTTTTCAGCCTGATCACGCAGGTTCGTTCAGGCTCAGGACGAACCTGAATGGTGACAGGTTGCTGATAGTGGCAGACGAAATCTACACTGGTAAGGAGTTCCGCCTGATTGATGCGACGGGAAAGGCAAGGATCAGGGGAAAAATTCAGGCCGGACAAACCAGCATTTCTTTAAGACATCTCCCTTCCGGGATCTATATTCTTGCCGTTTACAGCGAAAGGATTGAAGTCCGGAAAATCATCAAGCCCTGAACCCAGGGAGAAAGTTGTCATTCATAGTAATTTCCGCCGGCTGGCGGATCATTCAGTAGTCATTCG
>CAZJCG010000055.1:0-18527 GCA_964544545.1 uncultured Lentimicrobiaceae bacterium
TTCATGGCGGAAGCGATCCGGCTTGCGTGCGAGAACTTAAAGGACGGAAAAGGAGGACCTTTCGGAGCGGTAGTAGTGAAGAACGGTAAGATCATCGCAGCATCCTCCAATCAGGTTACTTCCACGAATGACCCTACAGCTCACGCTGAGGTTGTTGCTATCCGGGAAGCCTGCCGGACGCTGGAAACATTTGACCTTTCGGGCTGCGAAGTATATACCAGTTGTGAACCATGTCCGATGTGCCTGGGCGCCCTGATGTGGGCACGGATATCCGGACTTTATTATGCTGCCGGCCGGCACGATGCAGCCAAAGCCGGTTTCGATGATGAACATTTCTATAACGAATTATCGCTTCCTGCGGGGAAGCGCTCCCTGAAGACATCGCAACTCATGCAGAAAGAAGCCGTCAGGGTATTTGAACAATGGATCGTCAAAACCGACAAGCTCACCTACTGAAAACAGTTCGGACTCATCGCTCGAAAGGGTGATCCCGGCTGAAATCAGGACGATAACTGTGATGGCTTTCCAACTCCTGTATCCAGCCCTTATAGAATCCCAAACGTTCCATGTCATCTGCCACCCGGTTATACTCCTCCGGGTTGATGCACCTGCTCAGGTAAGGATGTTGCGCAACTTCGGGCACAGGCCAGTATTGCGACATCAGCGAGAGGGTGACCGAGGTTGAAATTTCATCTGCCAGGAGGTTCAGTACCTCTATGCTGTTGCCGGTGTTTCCCGGCAGAATCAGGTGCCGTATGATCAGTCCCTTTTCAGCTCTTCCTTCCTCATCCATTATTAGCGTACTGCCTTTCTGATGATGCATCTCCTTCAGGGCTGCCAGCGCTTTTTCCCTGTAATTGCTTACGCCGGAGAGTTCCGCTGCCAGCTTGTTATCGGCATATTTGAAATCCGGCAGGTAGATATCGATATAATCCTCCAGTCCCCTGATTTCCGACACTTCATCGTAGCAGTTCGTGTTATAGACGAAAACCGGCCTTCTGTCCATGGCCCGCAAGGCTTCAATGATCATTTTTACCTGGGGGATATAATGGGAAGGTGAAACAAAGCCAACCGCGTGGCAGCCCTGGTCCAGGAGACGGATGATCTCCTTCACCACAGCATCCAGCGACATATCAGACTCCTGCACCTCTCCCCTGTTGCGGCTGATCTGCCAGTTCTGGCAGTAGATACAGGCCAGGTTACACCGGCTGAAGAAAACATTGCAGATTCCTGCTTCCCCGCTGATCACAGGTTCTTCACCTGTATGCAGGCATATAGAACTGATCCCGAATCCTGAGCCCGCCCCGCAAACACCTTTCCTGCCGGCCAGGCGATTGACCCCGCAATTTCGCGGACAGATCCTGCAAGCTTTAAGTGCAGGCTCATGTCGTGCAATTATTTCACTGAAGTATTTGTTATTCCCGTTCATCAGGCTAAAGAATGCAGCAAAAGTAACGAATAGTGCTTTGCGAACAGGAGGCAGCAGGCCCTGTCATTGATCCGGATAAGAATTGAACAATCACAGGTGAGAATTTCAGGACATCGCAATAACAATCTGTATCAGGAAATGAATCATTCGATCTATGTGAGAACTCTATGTCTACAATTCGACATGGAGATGCAATAGAAAATTTTATCTTATACTCCAGGGAATATTGCAGAGACAAGAGACTGGCATAAAAAAAGCCTGGCAGATCTCCACCATCTGCCAGGTTTCTACCTGTTAAAGAATGACACCGGCCAGAAAGGCCGTTCCTCCAAAGGAAACTATTCCAACGAATTGTAGAATTCTACCATCGCCTTCAGATCCTGAAGGTTCTTTACTTTGTTTCCCGTTTTCTTCAGGTAGTCATCCATTTCATCTTTCCTATCGCCCATTTCTTCCAACGCGCCCTTTCTGTTACACATGATCTTCTGCGCCGGATGAACACCTGTCTTTATAAAGTAGCATTCACTCACCAGGTAGGTTTCTTTACCTTCCACTCCTTCGGCATTTTCAGGAAGGTGATAGGTCACTGTACGCTTTAACAGCAATTGTTTTTTACCCGGTACGAGCAGTTCAAAATACCCTTTCATCAGCATGCCCGTGCACTCATAGGGTTCATATACAAAGGTTTTATTATCGAATGAAACCGAGTGCACTTCTCCGGGTGATGCGAATGCTAAGGTATCCTTGCCGGAAATGAACTGCATCTGGTCTGAATAGATATCATACCTGAAACGATAGTCGTCGATCTTTTTTCCGCCTTTCAGGATGAGAACACCTTCAGGCCAGTCGTTACCAATATACAGTGAGCTGGCATCTCCTTCCAGTCCCGCTTCTGAAAGTTGAAGGCCTGTTCCGGCCACGATCTCGGTAGAGGAAGAAGAAGCAGCCGTGCTGGACTGACGTGCCCGATTGGCATCTGCCTGCTTTTGTTGTGCCCACGCCTGTCCAATCATCAGAACGGAGGCAATGATCGTCAGAAACAACGCTCTCGTTTTCATGATGAATAGTATTTACCGTAAATATACTCAATTTATTCGTCATTTCCAAGCATATCGGATTTTTGGGAGCCATGGTCCGGGAGGTTGCTCCAAACGGACAGAATCGTAAAAGATCGTACATTCGAAGAATATAACGGTTATCCTTAACGACGTCGATAATGAAGCACAAAGCCATTTACCTTGGAGCAGGCTGCCTGGTAGTATTGCAACTTATGATGTATTGCCCGGCGAAATCGCAGTCTAAAGTAACGGTCGGATTTCTGGGAGTCGAAAAGTCATCCGGATTATCGGGCGAACGACTGGCTGCATACCATACCGCTGGCATCCAGCCCGGAGTCAACCTTACCTATTTCATCTTCAATGACATTTTACATAAGAAAGCTGCCCTGGATAAAAATGCTATCCTGTGGTACCACCGGCCTGATTCTGCTGCTTTATCCTTCGAAGAATCTTCATCCAGGGTTATACAGCAACTGAAAAAATATGTTGAGCATGGTGGATGCCTGATCCTTACCCTCGATGCCCTTCGGCTGCTTCGGCCTCTCGGATTGGAATCGGTTGAACCATCGCACAGGTATGTTTCTGCCTCCGACAACGGATATGGCAGGAAACTGGGAATCCATTGTTTCAGGGAACATCCCTTATTCGACGGCCTTTACGGGGGAGCTTACCTGTTTGCTCCCGACAACGATACACGCGTCAGGCAGACAGGCTGGTTCGGGGATGATAAGCCTGCCGGTGAAACAGTTGCTGTGGACTGGGCTTATATCAACCTTGTGGAAGACAACAAACTTGTTGCAGAATATGATCTCGGCAGAGGAAAAGTACTGGCTGTCGGGGCATACACCGTATTTGACAACAGTAACCTGAATCAACCACAGCTCGCTCTTTTCATGCGGAACTGCTTCCGGTATTTAACCGGACAGTCATCTTCCAAAACCAGATACTGGGAATTCATGCCCAATTCGGTGGTTCGCAGTTCTGTGATCAACAATGATATCGTTATCGGGCAACCTCAGCCCTGGCCTGCCGGAACAGAGTCATTGACCCTGCGGAGGCCAGCCAGTACAGATAACCCATGGGATGTTGCCGGTGAACGGATACTCCTGATGGGCAAAGAAAAGTCCGGGATTGATGAAGTGTGGGCACATCCTTTCATGGCCCTCAGGGATTATGAAGCCGGTATCAGGTTTGAAGGGACCGACAGTACTGTATGGCTTGGCAAGCTTGTACCATCCGTAGAAGTCAGGCCTGAATCATTCAACAGGACTTACAGTCTGGCAGGAGGTACTCTGAAGGAAATTATCGTGTGTCATCCGACGGATCCGGCCGCTATTGTGCACTATGAACTTCAGGGCTTACCACAGGCCATGTTACTGATCCGTTTTCACAGCAACCTCCGCCTGATGTGGCCTTATTCCGAAAGGGTGACGGGAGAAATTCTTTACGACTGGGCACCCGCATGGAATGCAGTTGTCATCCGCGACCGATCCGGTGACCTTGTCACCATTGCCGGAGCCAATAAAAAACCGCTTCAGCACCTGGAAGGGCAGTATAATGAGTTCCTCCCGGTGGTTGTACCTGACAACCTTGACCGGATGGTAAGGGCTGACTCGGTTTACACCGGAGTGGTCACAGAGAAATTCCAGGCAGGAGTTATGATGGTATTCAGGATGAACCCTGCAGATCAGTTGGATGTAGTTCTGGCATCTTCGGCAACTGGTCCGGAGGATGCAGAAAATACTTACAGGCAAGTTTCCCGGGATCCTTCCGGAGTTTTCAAGGAATCCCTTCATTATTACCAGAATATGTTTGAGAACAAACTGAACTTTACCACTCCCGACAGCTCTTTCAACGAAGGGTACCGATGGGCTGTCGTCGGAACAGATCGCTTTTTCGTGAACACACCGGGAATCGGCCGGTCGATGGTCGCGGGGTATGCAACCACTGATTTCGGCTGGGATGGAGGGCACAAAGTGAACGGCAGGCCGGGATATGCCTGGTACTTTGGACGCGATGGGGTATGGAGCGGCTACGCAACTCTGGGTTTTGGCGATTTCGATAAAGTCAGGACAATTCTCGAGTTGTATATCAGGTATCAGGATCTGTCAGGAAAAATATTTCATGAACTGACGACTTCGGGAGTAGCTCATTATGATGCAGCCGATGCCACGCCTTTGTTTATCTCCCTGGCAGGAAGATATCTGAAACACAGCGGAGATGTGGAGTTCATCAGGAAGAACTGGGACGCAATTCAAAAAGCCATCCGTTTCTGCTATTCAACCGATACCGATGGTGACGGACTTATTGAAAACACGCTGGTTGGACATGGATGGGAAGAGGGCGGTGCGCTCTATGGTACCCATACCACTTTCTACCTTGCATCCTGCTGGGCCGAAGCTTTGCATGAGTCCGCTTATATGGCACATGTACTGGGGTTCAACAGGGAAGCGATGGATTACACCCGATCCGAAGGGATTGTTTTGCAGAAGCTGAACCATGACTTCTGGAATCCTGAAAGGAATTTCTTCTTCCATGGGAAATACAAAGATAACTCTTACCATCCCGAACCTGATGTTATGGCAGCAGTTCCCCTGCTATATGGCCAGATAAGGGACACAGCACAATGGAAGCCCGTTCTTAAAACCCTAGCCTCCAACTGGTTCAGTACGGATTGGGGTGTGCGGATACTGAGTGAAAACAGTCCTTTATTCAAACCCGGCAGTTACCACCAGGGAAGCGTATGGCCACTTTTCACCGGCTGGACCTCCCTGGCTGAATATAAATATGGAAGCCCCAACCAGGGCTATTTTCATCTGATGAACAACCTGCTTACATACAAGTTATGGTCGCTGGGATTCGTGCCGGAAGTTTTACACGGCTCCGAATGCAAACCTTTCGGGGTATGTGCCCATCAATGCTGGAGCGAAACCATGGTGCTGGAGCCGGCCATTGAAGGCATGCTTGGATTGGAGCCTTTTGCTACGGAAAACCAGCTTTCCCTGTCGCCACAATTCCCGGCTGACTGGGATTCGGTCAGCGTCACAAATATCCGTATGGGAGAAAAATATTTCAACCTGAATATGAAGAGACAAGGGCTCTGTGAAACCTGGACATTTAATTCCCCCGGGTCAGATACGAGCATGGTTGGCATCAGGTTAAACCTGCGTCTGCCTTTAGGAACAAAGATCCATCGGGTGCTTATTGACGGGAAAGAAGCCGAATTGCGGTATACGGGCGGAAATATCAAGCTGGTCCTGCTGCATAGAGTCAAAACGACAATTGAGATCTATAAATCAGGCGGTATCTGTGCAATTCCGGAGGTAGTGTATCCGCATTCCGGGCAGGAATCCAAAGGCTGCAGGATACTCTCCGAGTCGCTTGAAGGGAATACATACAATCTGTTGCTGGAAGGGATTGCAGGTTCTGAACAGTCCATAAGATTGTATTCGCCTGACGGGATAGCACAAAATAGCAACGGATGTGTACCGGAACGGCAGGAAGGCAACATTTTCTCATATCGTGTAAAATTCCCTTACGCTGACGGGAAGTATGTCCTGTTGCCGCTGCAATTCAGGGTGCAATAGAGGCATTAACCGGAAAGAATATCCGGATTGTTATGACTGTTGCCGGGATTTCAGGTATTCCTGTCAGGGACTATTTTTTGCTGGCTCTTGAATATTATATGCGACCCCTACGGGGTCGGACGCCGCGTCCAACATCGATTCTACCATTATTCAACCCCTACGGGGTCGGGAATCACGTCCAATATCGATTCTACCATTATTCGACCCCTACGGGGTCGGGCGTCGCGTCCAACATCGATTCTACCAATATTCGACCCCTACGGGGTCGGACATCACGTCCAACATTGATTCTACCATTATTCACCCCCTACGGGGTTGTCAATAATTGTCAGCATGTTCAAATTCGATGATATTTTCAATTTAATGCTCATAACCGACCCCGGAGGGGACGAATATCATAGCTAAAACAAGCAAAATAAACCACGACCCGGGAGGAGTCGAATATCTGTTATTCATATTGGGCCGTAGATCATATGCGATCCCTCCGGGGTCGAATGCCGCATCCGATATCTATTCTACATATATGCGAACCCTCAGGGTTTGTTATCATTGGTTTAAATACACAAAACCAAGGTCACCCCCCCTTCAATGACCAATCTCGTCGACCCTGGAGGGGTCGAATATCATAGCAATAACCTGCAAAATAAAACACGACCCCGGAGGGGTCGAATAATTATCAATACCTTTATTATCGAACTAATAACTTTCATATTAATGCATCAACTATTCATCCTATGGCAAATACCTATTCCCAAATTTACATTCAAACCGTCTTTGCAGTGAAAGACAGAAAATCACTGATCAAACCTGAATGGGAAATTGAACTGTACAAATACATCAGCGGCATAATACAATCCAAAAACCAAAAAATCATCTGGATCAATGGAATTTCTGACCATATTCACATCCTGATAGGCATGCTGCCATCCTGCTGCCTTTCCGACCTGGTCAGAGAAATAAAAAAGTCATCCAATGCGTTCATAAACTCATTGAAGACCACACATTTCAAATTCGAATGGCAGGAAGGTTTTGGAGCCTTTTCCTATAGCCATTCTCAATTACCTCAAATAATCCGATACATAGAAAGCCAAAAACAACATCACACTAATACCACCTTTCAGGAAGAATATCTGGTATTCCTGAAAAAGAATGCAGTTGAATTCAACCATGAATAACTTTTTGATTGGATTGAGGATACTCCTTGAACCGGCCACAACCGACATCAATCACATTTATTAGATATACAAATGACAGAAAGCCAACCAATGATCATCCATACGCACTCGTTGACATTTGCCTTCAACCATCACCGGGTGCTGAATGATATCGACCTTGACGTGCCAACGGGCAGCATCTTTGGCTTTCTCGGCCCCAACGGTGCCGGGAAATCGACAACCATCAAATCACTCCTGGGCCTGCTGCAGGTTGAAAAGGGAATGGTCGAACTCTTCGGCATGCCGTTGGAGGAGAATAAAACCAAATTGCTGGCACGGATCGGCGCCATGGTTGAATCACCTTCACTTTACGACCACCTGAATGCAAGAAGAAACCTCGAGATCACGAGGCGGTTGAGGGGTGTTCCGGCTTCACGGATCGAGGAAGTGCTGGAAATTGTCGGACTTACTGCCGACGCACATCGTCTGGTCCGTCAGTATTCTACAGGGATGAAGCAACGCCTCAGCCTGGCGATAGCCCTGCTGGGAAATCCTGAACTGCTTATCCTGGATGAACCGATCAACGGGCTGGACCCTTCGGGTATCATCGAGATACGAACCCTTTTGCAGAATCTGAACCGGCAGCAAAACTGCACCATATTCCTTTCGAGCCATATCCTGGATGAAATTGAGAAACTATGCACTCATGTAGGGGTGATCCAGAAAGGACGGATACTCTATCAGGGAGGAATGGAAGGCCTGCTTCAACGATACAGCCGTAAGGAGGTGCTGCTGATCAGGACCAGCGATAACAAGGCAGCCGCCGGACTGTTAAAGGATTACGGCGCCACCCTCCGGAGAGATGAGGTAGCTGCAGCTTTTACCGGGAAGGAGGAGTCAGCAATGATTATACGAACGCTTGTTGAGTCTGCTATACAGGTGTACGAGGCAAGGCTGGATAGAAGTGATCTTGAAGATTCATTCTTAAAAATTCTGGAGGAAGGAGGTGAAAATGAAGGATAAAGTCAGACTTTTCGGACTTGTGGTTTCAACCGAGATGCTGAAACTCCGCAGGACAGTTGCCTGGTGGCTCACAGTTATATTTCCTCTTGGCTCGGTTTTCCTCGGATCGCTGATCCTGTATGCGCAGCGTGACAGAGTGTCAGCCGACCAGGTAATGTACATCAACAATTTCTGCGGGATGGTGGCCTTTTTCCTTCCATTTTACGCAGTTTTAATGGTCAGCTTCTTCTGCCAGATCGAACACCGTAATTCCATGCTAAAACACCTCTATGCACTCCCGGTAACCCGCAGGGCCTTTTATTTCGGAAAGCTGGCGGCTGTCTTCGTCCTTATGTTCGTGGCTTTCCTGCTGACACTGGCCTTCCTGTACCTTTCATTTTTCATCCTTGGATTCATCACGCCTAAACTCAGGTTAACTTCTGAATTCGCGCATGATTATCTCTTTCTGCTTATGGCGCGTACCTTCATTTCTGCCTTTGCGCTGGTAGTGATCCAGTATCTGCTGAGTATGAAGTGGAAAAACGTGGTGGCAGCAGTTTCGGTCGGTACAGGCCTGATCATCCTGCCAATTGCGGTGATGTTTGTAATGGGCATTACCGGCCTGATCACCAATCAAAAGCTGTTTCACTGGCTCCCCATTTATAACCCTTACTCCTACCCTTTTTCCTTCGTGTTGAATGTATCCACGGGAGGATCTGTCAGACAGGAGTTCTTTCACACTCATCTACTGGTATGGTTTCTGGCAGGATGCCTGCTGGCAGGCCTGGGATATCTGGAATTGCGGAAACGCAATATTAAATAGCCCGCAGAGGTAAACCGGAGTTATACTTCGGCTGAACAGGTTTTCACAAAAGGGGGAAAACCTTATACCATTCAGTATAGATTCTGCCATGGTCGCCGTAAATATTTGACCGTTTTTACTGACATTTGTGTTTAGTTCGCCGGTATCATTGCTGCTTGTATTCGATATCCGGAGAATAAATCTGATGTCAATGAAGCCAGTTCATATCCTGTTGTAATGGACAGAAGAATCCTCACCATAGAAAGAAATGTATATGATAACACGCAGAAAATTCGTTGCGGCAACAGCACTTGGGCTATCAGGCCTGGCTATACCTTCAAAATTGTATAGCATGAATTCTCTTCTTGGTGGCGGATTTGTGAGCAACCGCCCTCCTGAAGGCAAACGAAATTTCAATAGTAGTTCGGTAGAAGCCTTGATAAAGGAGGTAAAGAGCAGCATTCATGATCCGGAACTGGCCTGGCTGTTTGAGAACTGTTTCCCAAACACCCTCGACACAACTGTCACCTACTCAGAAGCGAACGGCCAACCCGACACTTTTGTGATAACCGGCGACATCCGTGCCATGTGGCTGCGGGACTCATCTGCACAGGTTTGGCCTTATATCCCTTTGATCCGCAATGATGAGCCTCTGCGCCGGCTGATTGCCGGGGTTATCCGCCGGCAGGCGAAATGCATCCTCCTGGACCCATATGCAAATGCTTTTCTGCACGATCGGGAAGAAAGTGAGTGGAAATCGGATATCACTGAGATGAAACCCGGTATTCATGAGCGTAAGTGGGAGATTGATTCACTGTGCTACCCGGTGAGGCTGGCATACGGTTACTGGAAGGCTTCAGGTGACCCGGGAGTATTTACTGCGGATTGGCTCAAGGCTATGGATCTGGTTTACAGAACGCTGGTGGAGCAACAGCGAAAAACAGGACCCGGGCCTTACTCATTCAAACGCACCACTGCCTGGCAAACCGATACTGTTCCGGGCAACGGCTGGGGAAATCCGGTAAAACCCAATGGCCTCATCGTTTCAATCTTCCGTCCCTCCGACGATGCCACAATATTTCCATACCTCATCCCGTCGAACTATTTTGCTGTTACCTCTCTCCGGCAACTGGCGGAGATCTACCGCTTCCTGGGCATGGCACAGGAAGAACAACGCTGCATTTCGCTCAGTAATGAAGTTGCTGACGCTCTGGCGAAGAATGCTATCATCCGCCACCCGGTCCATGGAGATATCTATTGCTACGAAACGGATGGTTTTGGTAACAGGCTGATGATGGACGACAGCAATGTTCCCAGTCTGCTGTCCCTTCCTTACCTGGGCTGTGTCGATCCGAACGATCCGGTGTACCAGAATACCCGCCGGTTTGTGCTAAGTCCCGATAATCCTTACTTCTTCACCGGCAAGGCAGCCAGCGGGATAGGAAGTCCGCATACACTGGGCGGCAAGATATGGCCTATGACGTTGATCATGCAGGCCCTCACCAGCAGGGATGCCGGAGAGATTGCCGCCTGCCTGCATACCCTGTGCACCACTCATGCCGGAAAAGGGTTCATGCATGAATCCTTCAACAAGGATAATCCATCTGATTACACACGTTCGTGGTTTGCCTGGGCTAATACGCTGTTCGGCGAACTCATTATCAGGATATACCACGAATACCCGGAAATTCTCAAGAATTGAGCATCCCTCATTCTGTTGAAATTCTAACTTTACCATTCTTTTTGTTTACCATTCCTTATATCGCGCTGCAATGAAAAGACAATTTCTGATGTTTGCTTTACTGGCACTTCCATTACTAACCCTGAAAGCCCAGACTTACGATTCCATCTGGCTCTCGTCTCTGGATCTTTCCAAGGCCGGAATTGGCTGGGGGAATCCGGGCAAGGATGTTTCGTGTATGGGCAATCCGATTATCCTCGACGGTGTTACCTACTCAAAAGGATTTGGAACACATGCTAACAGTATACTCTACGTGAAGCTTGACGGAGGTTCCGAACGGTTCAGTGCGGTGGTCGGGATCGATGATGAGGAAAAAGCGTCTACCGGAACCGTGATCTTCAGTATTTACGGAGCCGGAGGCTTGTTATGGAAGAGCCCGGTCATGAAATCAGGCGGACCTTCGGAGAAATTCGACATCAATGTCAGTCGTATTGACACACTGATCCTGGTAGTGGAAGGTGCAGGTGATGGCATCAGTTATGACCACGCCGACTGGGCCAATGCCTGTTTCCTCGTTTCAGACAAAAAGCCTGTCACGGTGGATCGCAGAGCCGAAGCGGCTGTCATCCTGACACCCAAGGCTCCGCTTACTCCCCGTATCAATGGTCCCAGAATCTACGGAGTAAGGCCTGGTCATGATTTTATCTACCGGATGCCGGTTACCGGGAAACGTCCTGTTAAATACTCGGCAACCGGACTTCCGGAAGGGCTGAAGCTGGATAACGGGACCGGTGTGATAACCGGCAGAATAATAACTCCGGGACGTTATGAGGTCATTTTCCAGGCTGCGAATGCGCTGGGTAGCGACTCCAGGAAATTTACCATTGTCGTTGGTGATCAGATTGCCCTGACTCCGCCTCTCGGCTGGAACAGCTGGAATTGTTTCGCCTGCGCAATTGACCAGGACAAGGTAAAACTGGCTGCTGATGCCCTGATCAACAGCGGACTGGCCGACCACGGATGGAGTTATATTAATATCGATGATTGCTGGATGGTGCAACCCGACAGCGATGACCCGGTTGTAGGAGGTAAAACCAGGGATGCTGCAGGCAATATGAATACCAATAAGAAATTCCCCGACATCAAAGGGCTGACCGACTACGTCCACCAGAAAGGATTGAAGATCGGCATATATTCCGGGCCGGGCCCCAGGACCTGTGCCGGTTACGAAGCCTGTTACCTGCATGAGGATGCAGATGCAATGCAGTTTGCCAACTGGGGCTTCGATTACCTGAAGTACGACTGGTGCGCCTATGAGCAGATAGCTAAGGATCACAGCCTTCCCGAACTGAAGAAGCCCTACAGCGTTATGCGTAAAGCTCTCGACAAGGCCCCTCGCGATATAGTATACAGTCTGTGTCAATACGGGATGGGCAATGTTTGGGAATGGGGCGCTGAGGTCGGCGGCAATTGCTGGCGGACAACCGGTGATATAACCGATGACTGGTCCAGTATGGAGGGCATAGGATTCAGCCAGGCAGGGCATGAAAAGTATGCAGGTCCCGGTCATTGGAATGATCCCGACATGCTGGTTGTCGGCCAGGTAGGCTGGGGACCTCAGCTTCATCCAACCCGCCTTTCTCCCAACGAACAATACACGCACATCTCGCTCTGGGCGTTGCTGGCTTCGCCCTTGCTCATCGGGTGCGACATGACCCAAATGGACGATTTCACTTTCAGCCTGCTTTCGAACGACGAAGTGCTCAATATCAATCAGGATCCCCTGGGCAAACAGGCTGGCAGGATTGCCCAGCTCGGCAATATGGAGATCTGGGCCAAGGAAATGGAAGATGGTTCTTTGGCGGTCGGGCTATTCAACCGAGGGCTCTTTGACGGAAAAATCGTGATGAAACAAAGTGACCTGGGTATCAGCGGAAGCTATATCCTTCGGGATGTATGGAAGCAGCAGGATTTAGGTCCGTTCACAGACCGGTATGAAACAACCCTGCCTTCCCATGGGGTGCAACTGCTCAGGTTATACAGGAAGTGAGGGCGGAAAGCCAAAGAGACATACAATTGTCATTATATGGTAACTCATGGTCACTCACGGTCATTTCCGCCGGCTGGCGGATCATTCGTAGTCACGGTAGCTGAGGGCGAAGGGCTTAGGGCAGAGAAGAAATGGTTAAATTTATTGCTCTTTATCTTTTGTCTTTTTCCTTTTATCTTTTGTCTTTGAACAGCAGAGGGCGAAGGGCATAGAGCAGGGAGAACGTTGCCATTCATAGTCATTCATAGCCATTTGTAGTCATTCACGGTCTTTTATCTTTTTCCTTTTATCTTTTGTCTTGTTGTTGTCTGGCCTTGTTTCTCGCAGATTTCGCAGAAAAAAAACGCAGATTTCCGCAGAAGTACATGGCTCATCAGCGTTTATTGACTAATCAGCTAATCGTCGAATTAGCTAATTCTCACATTCCTACATTCCCAAATTCTTAAATTCTTTCATTTTCTTTTTTCTTTAATCAGCATAGTGCGAAGGGCTTAGGGCAAGGAAGAGAACCGTATCTGGTTCCTTTTTGCATTACTTATCAAAGTACGTCTTGATTGAGGAACTTTACTTACTGGAACGCCTAAGACGCATTGAGTTTCGTGAATCTATACCTTATTTTCAAGTTATCAACATTAGAATACTCTCCCCGATATATTTTTTATCGGACTTACAGATGCTCATAATATTTGTACAGAAAAAGAGAAAGCGGGACAAAATGACCATCCCGCTTTCTTCAATAAATAAAATAGTCTTGTTAATTCACATCCCAGAAAACTTTCTGGTTAGGGTCATCATAATTGGAAACAGCACTGTAATTTTCGCCATTAAGTTGCTTTTCGCTAGCTGGATAAACCCACTTAACTGGTGGTTGTTTCTGATTACTGAGGTTATCGGTCATGAAATTCAATTCAGGATAACCAATCCGGCGAATTTCCGCCCATGTATGTCCCATTTGCGAGATTCCGGTATGTATCCATTGCTGCTCACCGATTAGTTTTATCTTGTTTGCCGCACCATCCCATTTTACACCGTCAGACTGTAAGTATGCATTGATTACATCTTCGCTGGGTGTCTCAAGTGTTGGGCTTCCTTCCTGGCTTTGTTGATTGATCCAGTAATAGAAAAGAATAGAGTTCCGAACACCCTGTTCATATGCAGCTTTTGCAGCACCATCATTACCAAGAATACTAAGATATGCTTCTGCCTTATGGAAGTTAGTTTCGGCTGCTGTACAAATCCAACCAGGATACATCTTGCTACGGGTAAAAGTCACACCATTATAGCGTGCAATCAAACCTGCAGTAAGTTGGTCACCTTGAATGGTAGCATTGAGCATGGGATCAAGACCAATGTATTCACCATTAGCATTGGCACCAGGTTCGAAAATGCACTGTAGGCGTGGATCGGAGTTTGCCTTCATGTGTTCAACCATAGCATAGGGGGCTAAATCATAAGAGCCCCAGGTCTCAAATGCAGATTGAAGGCCTGTTGATTCATAGTCACCCAATACACTTTCTTTGATAACATTATCCTCGTTCGTCTCGATGAGTGGGTAGTCAGATGGGTTGTTGAGCATTTCGGCTAATTCAGACTGCACCCTGTTCTGGAAGGAACTAACTCCGGAAACACGCATCAGCATCCGAAGGCGTAAAGAATTGCAGTATTCCCTCCATTTCTGTATATCTCCGCCAAGATAAATATCCTGCTTAGTAAAGACCTTCCTATATCCTTCTGAAATCTCTAACGTCTTGAAGTCATTTGCCATTGTTTTTAAGTCATCAAGCATAGTGGTATATATTGCTTCGCCATCGTCATATTTCGGTTTTGAAGCAACAAGATCTCCATTATTGTTTCGGAGCATACCAGCTTCTGACCATGGAATCTTACCCCAGATATCTACTACCTGCTGAGTGTGGTCGTAAAAATAAATGGTTGCAGCCATCTGCATAACCTTAAAACCAGCTTTTTCAGCTTCAGGAAGTTCATTGTACAATTTCATGAATTCCCGATACTGGATCATCACTCCTGTGTAGTAGTTTTTCCAACGGTTTCCAACAGGGCCAATAGCGATTTCATACTGCTTTTCCCCGTTTGTCCAGCCCATAACCTGGGTATAATGCCCCAAGGATGGTTGTTCAACGACAAACAGCCGGTCGTATTCCATCCTGACATAATCTATCGAGGCTGTTAAGACACCTGTAAAGAAGCGGTCAACAGAAGCAGAAGAGGTTTTGCTTGGATCCGGGTATATTTCCTCCATTTTATCTTTGCTGCAACCAGTGGAAAAGAATACCACCATGGTAACAGCAAGTATAATCTTTGAGATTGAATTTTTCATGATTTTCATGTTTTAAAGGTTTGAGTTAGAAACTTGCCCTGAAGGTAATCCCATAGCTCCGGGAGGAGGCAGTTGATGTACCTGAATCAATTCCCTGATTATACCACATGGAGCCTAAGAGTACTTCAGGATCCATGTTAGGCAGGTTCTTATAGATAAAGAATAAGTTACGTCCGATCAAGGAAACTTGTAAGTTGCTTAAACCTATCTTGGAGATTAAGGTTTTTGGCAAATTGTAACTAAGCGAAAGTTCCCTGAATTTGATGTAACTATTGTCATAGATCGACAAGTCATAACGGCTCATCCCGGAACCCCATGCTGGATTAGCGCCCCAGGTAAATGCATCAAGGTAATAAGTAGGTGCATCTACTATAACATCATTTTCTACATATCCAGTCACATTTCCATTTTCATCTTTCACTTCTTTCACGCCTTCGAGAATCATACCATCATGATAAACCGACTCTCCGTTAGGTCCGCTTGTGGAGGCGGTTGCAACCTTATTGCCATCACCGTCAACATAATAAGCAAGTCCACCATGATCAGCATCACGTCCGAATAAAGTACTCTTGAACATACCGGCGCCTTCAGCATAACGGTTATACAAGGAGATGACATCGCCCCCGAATCGGAAGTCAAGGAGAAAATCAAGAACAAAACCTTTGTAGGATAATGTATTCCCAAATCCGCCTACAACTTTAGGCATCACATTCCCTGCGGATTGCATTTCAGTAAAGTCCACCTTATATTCGCCATTTTCAATAATGAAGTTACCATCGGGATCCTTCATCGGCATGAAACAGAGAATTTCGCCCATTGGTTTATTAGGCTCTGATACAATAAGTCCAGCTCCGGCATCTATGTTATAGTGTTCCAGACGATTCACCCCCGGCATGAGCTCCAATACTTCATTTTTATTGAAGCCAAAGTTCAAACGGGCGTCCCATTGCAGATCAGCACTTTTGACCGGGGTTCCAAAAAACGCAAATTCAATCCCCTGGTTTTTAAGTTTCCCAACATTAGCAAGCATAGAAGTCGCACCTACTGATGCAGGTACGTCAAGCTGAAGGATCTGGTCATTAATGATTGCGTTATAGAATGAAAACTCAAATCCCAACCTGCTCTGGAAGAAACGGGACTCTAATCCTAATTCAAATTCGCGCTTTTCTTCCGGACGAATGCGATCGTTGCCATAAGCGACTGGAACCGAATTGTAAATAGTGCCCAGAAACGAAGTAAGGTTGTATGCATTATTGGCAGAGTATAATGATGGTGCATTCCCAACAATTCCGTATGAGGCCCGCACCTTTGCATAATTGATGACCGTAGGAAGATGCAGAGCATCTGACAGAATTACGCTTGCACTGATTGATGGATAGAAGAAGCTATTACTGTTAGAGGGTAATGTCGATGATGTTTCCTGACGACCAGTCCCTTCAATGAATGCCCAGTTCTTATAACTCAGTTGCAATGTTCCCAGATAGGCATATTTAATCAGTTCGCTGTAACCGGCATCAACATTTTCATTCTGATTGTTTGAGGCGCCAAGACTCCACCAGTTCTCGACACTCAAACCATCACGGGTCGAACTGCTTGTCCAGGTGTTCCATTCCCTCCGGCCTGTAAAGCCAAGGTTTGCATTCAAAGCAATATCAGGAGTGATATCCTGGTTGTACATCAGAAGAGCGTCGCCGTACAAAATGGAATATTCACTATTGGACTGCCCGAAAGCGCCTGATTGAAATCCCAGTGAGTTAGGTCGATCATTCGGATTACGAAATTCCTGGTAGTTGTTCGTATAATCTGTAGCAATACGGCCTCTGAGTTTTAAACCCTTTAAGATATCAACGGTCGTTGTCAAATTCCCCAACAACCTGTTATTGAATTCTTCATTTGTGTTTTCATTCATGTTCCATAGCATATCGAGTAAGTCAGTTGCCCGGATACGATATTTCAGACGCTCATCATAAGTAAGGGTTTTTGTAGGATCGACATTATAATCGTCCCATTTGTATCCCAGACTTGTCTTATACTTATCAAGGTACCACTGCATATCGTCAAAGCGGCTAAAGAAACCTCCATAATTGGCACCGATAGCCCACATACGATAAGCGCGGTTCTTTGTATACTGATTGATATAGTTTGCACTCATGTCAGTAGTTATACGCTTACCAAGCTTAAAAGTGCTGTTAAACACAAAGGAATTTCTGTTGTGCTTGTTATTCCTTTGAATGCCTTCATTGTCGTTTCTCGTATATGCAAAACGATAGCTAAGATTGTCGGAGTTCTGAGCAACAGCAAAGTTTACCATTGAACTAAAGCCAGTCTGGTAAAGATCAGCCATGTTGCTCTCCTTAGCGGTATAAGGAACAACCTTCCCATTCCAACACATCACATCACGTCCGTCGAACTTAGGCCCGAATTGCGCATAGCTTCTATATATAGGCCTATAATATTCTTGTCCATTCTCTGTAACTTTGAGCCAACCCTGATCATCAGAACCGAAAGAACCCACATTGGTTCCCCGGTCATAACCAGGGCCAAATTCGTTTTGATAATCCGGAAGATAGGCGACCTTTTCTAACATATATGAAGCATTTAGGTCAACTGTGAGACCTTTTTTCCCGCTTTTTCCAGTCTTGGTAGTGATGATCACGACTCCATTGGCTGCCTCAGATCCATAGAGAGCAGAAGCAGCTGCCCCCTTGAGTATCGAAATATTTTCAATATCTTCAGGATTGATATCAATAAGACCATTACCACGGATACGCTGGTCAGTCCAATAACTGTCGTTGTTATTTTCACCGTTTCTGATAGGTGCTCCGTCAACAATTATTAAGGGTGTACTGGAACCAGTTATTGAGTTAATTCCTCGGATGTTAATGTTGACAGCACTGGTAGCACCCCCAGGAGCCGTTGAAATACGTACACCGGCAGCTTTTCCGTACAGGGCTGAACCAAAATTCGAACTACCTACTTTGGTTATTTCCTTTGCAGAAACAGAACTCATGGCATAGCCAAGAGCCTTTTGATCTCTCTTAATACCAAGAGCTGTTACCACAACTTCTTTTAACTGCTCGGCTGTAGGAATTAATGCGACGTTAATTAAAGTTTGGTTTCCAATTGCTATTTCCTGAGACTCATAACCGACGAAGGAGAACACTAATGTCTGTGCGTTAGCTGGCACTTTTAACGTGTACCCTCCATCCAATCCGGTTACACAACCTGTAGTGGTTCCTTTCACTACAATGTTTACTCCAGGAATCGTGAGGCCGTCCCTGGAATCAGTGACTACCCCGTTTATTGTCTTTTGCGCCAGAACTACCTGCCATGAGCAGAAGATTAAAAGCGCTAGGAGTAAAATTACTTTTTATGACTATCCGTTACATTGTACCAATTGATTATCTTTACTGAAAACGAGATTTT
>CAZJCG010000056.1:0-18309 GCA_964544545.1 uncultured Lentimicrobiaceae bacterium
AGTCCAGTTTGCTAAGGGCAAATGCATAAGCGCCAATGCTTACAGCCCTGGATGTCCCGAGCCGTGACACACCCACACCGGTCCGTTGCAGGGGATCATAGCTGATCGTCAGGCTGGTGCCGGGGATGGGGATCGTCTTGGCCTGACCCTTCAGGAAGGCTGCTTTTTGAGTAACATCTTCCAGGTTGAAGGCAACCAGTTCGGTTCGGCAAAGCGGTTCCCCCTGAATATTGCCAAGCGGATTGTTCATCTCATTCACCAGGTGCGGGAGTATCAGGTCGGAAGCACCGGCCAGCCCGCCGCCAATTACAACCAGCGCATCCAGCAGGGTCACGGCATTGGCCAGTGCATCACCCGCATTCACCGCAAGCTGGCGCCAGGCCTCACGGGCCGCATCAGCATTCCCCTGCTCCTCCCCTTTCGCAATCGAGCAGATCACCCTGGGTTCCGGGGCCTCTTCAAAAGGAATTCCGGCCTCCTGGGCATATACCCTCCTCACAGCCCGGATCGCTACTCCCTCTTCTGCATAAGCATGCGGATGGAGTTTGCTCCGCATCGCCCAGATCTCGGCACCGGCGGAATTGTCACCCAGAAATAACCGGCCATCCACCACCAGTCCCCCGCCAAAGCCGGTTCCCAGCGTAATGCCGAACAGATTCCTGAACCTCTTGGGATTCCCTGCCGTTTCCAGTTCCTTGTTGATAGCAGGCAACAGCCCGGCAATAGCCTCACCGTATACAAACAGGTCACCGTCGTTATTGATGAAGGTAGGAATGCCGAAATGATATTCCAGCATAGGACCTAAAGCCACACCACCACGGAAGGTCGGCAGATTCTTCAGATCACCGATAATCCCGTTCGGATAATCCGCCGGACCAGGAAATGCAAAGCTGATGGCTACCGGTTGTTCCGAAAGCTGTGATTTGACCTGTTCAAATCCGGTTCTGATGGTCTGAAGCGATTGCTCAAGTGTCGACGCTCTGGCCGGCAGGCTGATCGGCGCAATAATCTCTTCACCTGCCCGCGCAGCAGAGAACACGAAATTGGTGCCGCCGGCATCCAGAGTCATAACAATCCGGTTATCGGTAGTGTATGGCATAGTTACGTTCTTTTGAATGGTTATCATCTGTAAAAGTACAATTATCCCGTTCTGGTCATCTTTATCAAAAACGAAAAATAATCTCAATTTAAAACGACAACCTTCGCGAGGTCTAATTTATCTTATTCATTTACTGATATTTAGAATTTTGGAATAATATTTGGATTCCCGACAAACCCAATTACCCGAAGAATGTATATCCTATTGGTCGAGGCCGATCACTCGTATGCGAAAAATTTGCTTTCAAACCTGAGTAAGGAAGGATTTAACCAGGTAAAGCATATCGACAACGGAATTGATTGTCTGCTGCAGGTTTATGAAGATGCCACGCCCGACCTCGTAATCATGGACAGCCGGCTTGAAAGGATAAACGGTGTTGACGTGCTGCAAAAACTGGTCACCCATAAATCGGGAATCCGGGTAATCATGCTCTCCAACTCAGCCAATGGAATACATTCGCCGAAGGAGGTAAATGATTGCCTGCTGGATGTGGTCGTCCGCGACAACCAGGTGATCGATCATCTGATGCCCCATATCCATTACATTCATTCCGAACTCAACCATTCCAGAAAGAACCGCCCGGTAAACAGCCTGCTGGTAAACCTGAAACGATTCATCTTTGCTCCATGATCCAGCTTTTTGATATCTTTGATTTATTGATACGAATCTCATTTTTAACAGCCAACCATTGACTCTATGAAAGCATCCCTTCTTGTCATCCTTATGACATGCATCTGCCCGTTGATGTTTGCCCAGCCCATCTATCAGAAATACCTGAAAAAAAGCGATGTTACAGGTAACTTCC
Organism: uncultured Lentimicrobiaceae bacterium; assembly: GCA_964544545.1. Taxonomy (GTDB): domain Bacteria; phylum Bacteroidota; class Bacteroidia; order Bacteroidales; family UBA4417; genus UBA4417. The sequence goes on from CAZJCG010000056.1 coordinate 1,905, forward strand.
TTCGCTGCATTCCAACCAGCGACGGAGGCTATGCATCTGTCGGCTATCTGACCGATAACGTAGCATTCGAGGACAATTCCCTCATTGGAAAATTCACCCGCCTTGGCGACCGAGAATGGATCAAGAGCGTAAGCTACGTTACCAACAATGATGAATTCACTGATATCACCGAGGTTTCCGGTAACGCATTCGTCGCTGCCGGGACATCTTACGACCCACTTACTTTTAAGTCGGTAGGCGTGGTCGCCAAATTTGATGAAAATGGCAACTATATCTGGTACAAGATATTACGAAATGGCAACCTCTCATGCAACATAAAAAGGATCCAGAAAGACAATTCCGGGAACCTGTACCTGCTGGGAATGGTTGAAACCTCAGGCTCCACCTTCGACTACTGCCTCCTGAAACTGGACGTATTCGGCAATATCCAGCAGCAGTACCGAATCGGAACGGAATACGGCGATTACGCGCTTTCTTTCATCCGGAATAACAGCGGCGAATTCATCATTTCAGGCTGGGCCAATAACGGAACCGGTGAAAGCATTCAGGTGATCAAACTCAACCAGAACCTTTCGGTGGCATGGAATACCTGTATCTCAGGCAGCGTCCGTTACTTCGCCGATGATATGAGAGAAAAATCCAACGGCAACCTGGTCCTGGGAGGACGCTACGACGACGGCATCAATCCGTTAAGGGTCATGGTCCTGGAACTTGATAAATCGACAGGCAACGTGGTGTGGGCAAAAAGATACCAGCCCGACAGCGGGAATGGGATATACGCCAATGGTATTGCGGTAAACACCAATGATCGAATAGGAATCACCGGCATTGTGGAGGATTTCAATTCTTCTGTGCTGGTAGCCGAACTTAGCTCAACCGGAACTGTTAACTGGTCGAAAAGGATCAACAGCAACGATGAGATCAATTCCATGGGTAATGGCATCTGCTCCGCTCCCGACCAGGGTTACCTGGTTTGCGGTCAGCGGACCGGTATCGACAGTTCTTCTGTTCAGATCATCAAAGTGAACGCAACCGGAGGTTTCGCCTGTCTGGGTTCCTCCCTGCCGCTTTCTGCCACCGATCTCAGCCTCCCCGTTCAGAGTAATACCATCACTGTCTCCACGTCTTCTATCACAGAGACCAACGATGTTCTATCCGAAACATCCTTCCAACAATTTACCGATGCCTGTCAGCCCCTTGCGGCCGAAGAGTATAAGAAAGCAGAGACCATTTCGGTATACCCCAATCCATCCGACGGTGCATTTGTCGTCCGTTTTGATGAAACCGGCGAAACCATTGAAGTAAGCCTTTACGACATCCACGGAAAGCAGGTGTATGCAAACCGGGATGTGACTGATAGTATACTGGACCTGAGGCTGGATTTAAAACCGGGAGTCTATTTCCTGCGCGCGCTGATCAACGGGGAGAATATCACGCAAAAGGTGATCATACGTTAACCATTTCAGTCTTAAGCTTTACACCATTCCTGAACATCTTCGATCTTCAGCGAAGGGATATCCAGTTTCATTTTCTTGCGCAGTCCGCTCAGATCGTTGAGTAGTTTATTGGGATTAGCCGCTTTTACATCTGCCGGAGTTTTGAATCCTGCCTTACGCACCACCGGGACCCAGGCTTCCGGAATTCCTATGGCGTGGAAGTCGTCATCTGTAGCCAGGTTTTGAACAGGCTTTTTCTCGGGCCGCATCTGCGGGAAGAAAAGCACATCCTGAATGGATACCTGGTTGGTCATGAGCATGGCCAGCCGGTCGATCCCGATGCCGATACCTGCAGTGGGAGGCATGCCGTATTCAAGTGCCCGAAGGAAATCATAATCGATGAACATGGCTTCATTGTCGCCCCGTTCCATCAGTTTCACCTGGTCCTCGAAGCGTGAACGCTGGTCAATCGGATCATTCAGCTCGCTGTATGCATTAGCGATCTCCTTGCCGTTGATCATCAGCTCGAAACGTTCAACAAGCCCCGGCTTGCTGCGGTGTTTCTTGGTGAGCGGGCTCATCTCAACCGGGTAATCGATGATAAAGGTCGGCTGAATAAAATGGTGCTCGCACTTTTCCCCGAACAGAGCATCCACAAGCTTTCCTTTGCCCATCGTCGGATCTGTTTCTATGCCCTGATTTTTACAGACTTCGCGAAGTCCTTCCTCATCCATGGCAGAAACGTCTACACCTGTGTATTCATGGATGGCATCGTATATGGAAACCCTTCTGAACGGCGCTTTAAAATTAATGATCTGATCACCGGCAGGTACTTCGGTAGTGCCGTGTAAACCAACAGCTACTTTCTCAAGCATCATTTCCGTTTGTTCCATCATCCAGAAATAGTCGCGGTAGGCAACATAGAACTCAAGGATAGTAAATTCGGGGTTATGCGTCCGGTCCATGCCCTCGTTCCTGAAATCGCGGCTGAATTCGTACACCCAGTCGAAACCTCCTACGATGAGCCGTTTCAGGTAAAGCTCGTTGGCAATACGCAGGTAGAGCGGGATATCCAGCGCATTGTGGTGGGTGATGAACGGTCTGGCTGCCGCCCCACCGGGGATGCTCTGCAATACTGGTGTATCCACTTCAAGTGCTCCCTGGTTGTTGAGGAATTCGCGGATGATGTTCACCATTTTCGTCCGCTTTATGAACACCTCCTTGACGGAAGGATTGATGATCAGGTCGGCATAACGCTGACGGTATTTGAATTCCGGATCGGTGACGGCATCAAACGTCTGTCCTTCTGCCTCCTTCACGATCGGGAGAGGCTTCACCGATTTGCTGAGCAGCTTCAGCTCTTTTACGTGGATCGAGATCTCTCCCATCTGGGTGATGAAGACAAATCCCTTTACACCGATTATGTCACCGATGTCGAGCAGCCGTTTGAAAACGGTGTTATAGCCGGACTTGTCCTCGCCGGGACATATATCATCGCGTTTGATGTATAACTGAATCCTGCCGGTGGAATCCTGAAGATCGACAAAAGAGGCAGCTCCCATGATCCTGCGGGTCATGATCCTGCCGGCAATGCTCACATCCTGGAATTTCGACTGATCGGAAGGAAAAGTATCTGTGATCTCTTTCGTGGCGACATTTACCGGATAGCTCTCGGCTGGATACGGATCAATACCTGATTTATAAAGCTCCTGTAGCGAATTGCGTCTGAATAGTTCCTGTTCACTGAGTTCCAATGCCATGTTTAAATTTTTTTGCAAAGATAGGCATCTGCCTGAATTGTGCAGACAGGTCAGATACGGCTGTTCTGTTTCCATCATAACTTCTTACTTTTGGATACGAAAAACAGACGGAATGAAATTGAACAAACCGGTCGGTTATCTTAACCACAAGCTCATGCGGAAAGCGCTGATCGTGCTGCTTTTTCTGCCGGTGCTTTTTCTGAGCAACCGGGCCAGCCACGATTGGGGCGATGATTTTGCACAGTATATCCACCAGGCAAAGAATATTGTCCAGGGAATCCCGCAGTCGGAAACGGGTTTCATCTACAGCCAGGTCAACTATATCGGCCCTACTGCTTACCCTTCGGGTTTTCCGCTTCTGCTTGCACCTGTATATGCACTTTTCGGAAAAAGGATCCTGGCCTTTACTGCCTACCTGTCGATCTTTTATTTCATCCTTGCCTTCCTCGTCCTGGCATTTTACCGGAAGCACTTCTCCCCTGCGGCAGCACTGGTATTGACATTCATACTGATTTATAACCCGCAGTTCTTTCTCTTCAAGCAGGAGATTATGTCCGACATCCCGTTCACGGTGTTTCTGGTGCTGCTGTTCCTGCTGTATCCCGGGCTGGGAAAGGATAATTACAGGAAGATCGCGTTATTCTCCCTGCTGGCCGGTTTCCTGATGATGATCCGTTCTGTCGGTTTTGTACTGCTGCTTGCCATCCTGGCCGATCAAACGGTTACGATCATCCGTGAAAGGAAAAAGACAAGGCTCGCTACGGGCAGCAAACCTCCATTGCCGGCACAGCTAATCTTTCCATCGTTACTGATCGGCTTGCCTGTGATCGTTTATTTCTTTTTCAATTCATTGGTTTTCCGGATCCCTTCGGGCGGCAGTCTGCACGACTACCTCGCCTTTTATTATTCCGGGGAATTCCTGTCGTCGATACCGGCCAATCTTGAAAAGTACATCGAAACCCTGCGCTTCACCTATATGCCGGCAGTGGGAGCTTTCAGGTTCGTTGCCCTGGTAACCGGCTCCCTGTTCCTGATCATGTCGATCATCGGATGTGTCCGGAAGGTTTCAACCCGTATGGAGCTGACCGACTGGTTCTTTATCATGTACATCCTGATCCTGCTGGTATTCCCCGATAATAATTCCGCCTACCGGCTTTTGGTACCGGTCGGATTTCTCCTGCTCTATTATGCAGCCCTGGGCTTCAAGTCGATCCGGTTGCCATTTGCCATTACACAGAAACGGGCTGTCATTGCCCTGGGAGTGATCATGGCCGTTCTTTTCCTGCCGGGGATCATCCATATAACCGCCGGGCGTAATACGACCCTCGACGGTCCGCAACAGAAGGAATCGATAGAAGCATTTACCCATATTTCGCGGAACCTGCCCGATTCAGCCATCGTGGTCTTCTTCAAACCAAGGGCGCTGGCCCTGTACACTGGCAAGCAGGGATTTGCCGATCCGTTCACCGAAGATCCTACGCTCATCCACGAACAGCTCACTGCCGTGCATGCGGGTTACATCCTGGTGCATAACGATCTGACCAGGGAACCGATGAAACGCTACATCCGGATCATGCGATCGAGGGCTAAAGAGATCTGGAAAAACGATAAATACCGGCTTTACAGGATCAGCAAGCCGGATCCCTCAGAACTGTATTGAGCACGTGATGTGACTTCATTTCCCCGAATGAGGGCAGGTGAAGCCGGTAATAATCCATAGTCCTGTCCAGAAGATACGCCCTGGCAGAGAAATCAAGTCCTGCCACCGTATTCACGGGGTCGGCAAGCATTCCTGAAAGCAGTACACTGGCAGGCGGCAACAGGTAGTAAGGATGAGCAGGCGGAATGGCGCAGAAATTCCCTTCCTCCATATCGAAAACAGGTGTATCGGCTGTGTAATTATTGTGAGGCCCAAATCCAAGGAAACTGGTCAGTTTCCATGCAAATAACAACGGCATCAGGGCCGGCCGGCAATCCGGCTCATCCAGCTCCAGCAACGAATCATAAATGAAGGTATAGAGCCTCTTGTCGGGCATTTCACCCGCAATAGAGCGGTAAAGCAACTCATTCATGAAAACCATCACGGAGCTCCTGGCAATATCACCGGCGATCTGGTTTAGCTGCCGCTGACAGGAAACATCCTTCATCAGGTGCAGCCCGGTATTCTCCTTTTTATAAGCTACAATATCAACCAATGAAAGCGGCCCGAACAGATTCCGTTTGATCGGGGAACCTTTCCTGCGGACGCCTTTTACAATATAGGATTGCAGCCCGAACTGCTCTGTGTAGATCTTGGTGATAAGGCTGGTTTCGGAATAATCCGCCTGGTACAGAACGATGCCTCTCGTGGAAACCAGCATGTTGGATTGGATTATTTTCCTCTGAGAAACGTCAATGCGGTCAACGGTCGATAAACAAGAGTTTGGTAACCGATTTCTTGCTTCCGTCCGAATTGGTGATGAAAACCAGGTAGACACCTGTTTTAACCCGGTATCCGTCCAGATCTTTCCCGTCCCACACAACCCTTCCGCCTGCAGCCTCGGTTTCCCAAACAAGGTTACCGCTCACGTCCGTGATCTTTACATTCGACTCGGAAACCAGGTTGGTAATGGCGATGGGACCGTTATATGTTTCCCTGACGGGATTCGGATATACATACACGGAGTCAAGATCGGCAGCCGGTGGCTGGGATGCATCCTTATAGGAGACGATCCCGTTGGCCGTGCCGAAGAATACTTCACCGTCGGAGGCAACCCGGATGCTTGTGATGGAATTTGACAAAAGGGGACTGTTCTCCTCTGTAAAATGGTAGATCTCTTTGGAACCGTCGGCCGACATAAGGAAAACGCCCGATTTATCGGTGCCGATCCATTTCTCGTTGTTTCCGTTCACCGTAATGGCCGTTACTGCTTCTGTTTCCAGCAGGGGATGCAGATATCCTTCTTCTTCGATCATCACCTTCTGGGCATCGAAATTTTCTCCGGAAAAAACATTCTCAGGCGAATAGATCACGGCTACGCCTTCATCGCTCCCAATCCAGAGCTGACCCTCTTTATCTACCGTAAAACTGGCTACACTGTTGCCGGGCAGATTGCCGTTGCCGGCGGCATTGGTGATCTTGCGCACCTGGTCGTCGGCCGTGTTGTCGAGAGTATTGTTGTCGTTAAAGACCAGCAATGCATGATCGCGCAACTGCATCCATTTCTGGTTGGAATGGTCAACGGCGATGGATGCGACCTCTATACCTGTCCCGATCGTTCCCATATTATAGGATTTCCAGTTCCCGTCGGCCTTCCTGACAGAAAGGATATTCGGGGCAGTAGAGTTGGTGATCCAAAGGTTCCGGTCAGCGTCAAACGCCAGCCCTCCTACAAACACCAGGTCATCCGCATAGATGGAAGCCTGCAGGGAGCTGTTGGCGGGAGTGTATGAATTAACCATTTCGCCGCCCTGCAACTCGAAAAAGCCGTAACCCCAGCTGCCCAGGAAGGCATGGTTGCCGGTTTGAGGATCAGCGGCCACACACAGTATATCCCGGACCGGTTCAAGGTAGGATGCGTTATTCTGATTATAGGATCTCCAGCTTTCATTTTCAAACGTAAAGAACTGGGCAGACCGATACAGGTTCCCGAAGGATGCATTTCTTCCGCCGGGTACGGCCCAAACCGTGGTCCCCGAAACATCCAGGGCTGCTACCTGGGCCGAAAGCGGACCATTAATGAGATACTGTCGCCCGGTAAATGTCCCGTCGATCTCCCACATGCCCTGGTCATTGTCAGCAATCCACAGATTTCTGTTTTCATCGAACATAGCATCGTTCGGACGGATGTTGCCAGGATTGTAGGTGTAGTAACTGTTCTCAAGGCTGCCATCGGGTTTGAAGACATCAACAGTCAGATAGTTGCATGCCAGAAGCCTGTCATTGCTAACCCTGAGGCTTGTCCGGTTGGAATGGTTTGCCGGATTGAAATAGCTCCAAGTTGTTCCGTTGTAAACGTAAAGCGAGTCCCTGTCCCAGGCGCCGGAAGTAGAGTTTGCATAGATCCTGCCCCCGAAGGATGCGATCAGATTAAATTTGATGCCGGGAGCCGGCAGACCGGCTTCCTGTGTCCAGTTTACATAGTAGGCCAGGTTGGAACTGGCATCAGCCGAATAAATGCCTTTCTCAGTGGCAGCATAGAAACGGTTGTCGTCCCCGAGGGCGATCGCATACACATTGATCTGGGTACCCATCGGACCAATATAATAGGTATCATGGATCTCTTCCCTGTCGATATCCAGCACCACAATCCCGAATCCGCAGGAGAGATAGGCGTATTTACCCTGGATGAAAATATTGTTGATGGTCTTGTTGCCGAGGATCTGTTTCCGTTTGATGTCAGGCACATTGATCACTTCGTCCCCTTTCAGAAGGTCGAGGTTGGTGTTGGAATAGGCAACGACCAGCGTTTTGTATGTATCGCTGTAAGCAATGCTGCTCAGGCCGACATCCGACAATCCGTTCACCTTGTTCTTCCTGACGAGGCTGTTATCGGTCCGGTCGAAATACATGATGCTGTTCGCCGAAGCTGAATAGATGCGATCCGAAGTAACGGATATGCTGATACACTTGTTATATGGAAGGTGATCACGCCACTGCCCGATCCCGAGATCCTGTGCCATCACCACGTTAAGTAATCCCGTCACCAGCAATGTGACCCAAAGCGAAAACCTGCAAAATTTCATGCGTATTGAGTTATTCAGAATACAGTTACAACGGCGCTAACCTCCCTAAAGGAGATAAATTGGCTTAAAAAGTTGTATCAGGCACACAATATTACAATAAAAAGTGATGTGGCTGAACATGCCAGCCCACGGCAAACCCTTCGTTTCCCGGAGCCTCCCAGGCCCGCTGCGGAATGGGGCATTAATCGCATTGTACCCTCCCCGGCCCTCCCTGCGGACAGGGAGGGAGCAGAATGCTACGAGACAAGACAACTGTCATTCTTTAGACATACAGTTGTCATTCGGTTGTCATTCAATAGCAAAGAGCAGGACTCCTTGCTCTTTGCTCTCTGCTCTCTGCTCTTCGCTCTCTGCTCTCCGCTCTCAGCCCTCAGGTCATGGAATCTATCTGAATTTTAGTGATTTCATAAAAGAAACAGTGTAAAAAAGGCATATGTTACCTGAATAATATTTTATTATCTTCACCACCGAAAACCAAGCATTGAAATAGACGGTCAAACCGTTGTAAATGAGGCATGTCTTGTCCGGAAGAGTACCGGGCAATGCACAGTTTGTAAACCAATCATACTGTTATGATCCACTATTCTGACTTTGCCATCATTGAGGGGTTAAGGCTTCATAGTGATTATATCATAAAGTATGTTTACAAGGAATTTTTTCCTTCCATCCGCTACCTGATCAAGACAAATGCGGGACTGGAGGAGGATGCCGAGGACATCTTCCAGGAAGCTCTCTATATCATTCTGAAAAAGCTGCAGGAGGATGACTTCGAACTCAGCTCATCATTCCTCACCTATCTGTACTCTATCAGCAAAAATCTGTGGCTGCAGCGCCTGAAAAGGAAAAGGCTGATGGAACATAACCAGGATGAACTGGTACGTCATTTCTCCTCCCCTCAGAGCAGCTCGGAAAAGTATATCGAGGATGAAGAGAAATATGATGTGTTCCAGAAACAGTTCGAGAATCTCAGCGACGACTGCAAGAAACTGCTTCAGCTCTTCCTCGGTAAAATGTCGCTTAAGGAGATAGCCGAGGAGATGGGGTACAAATCAGAATTCTACGCCAAAACCAAGAAATACCTCTGCAAGGAAGCCCTCAAAAAGATGGTCGAAAACGACCCGGCCATCCGGGCATTACTTTAACCGGCTTCCCATCCGGTAATCATCCGGTCAGATCACATTCTTCCATTCCCAAATCCCTTCATTGCCGAATTAACTAATCGGCTAATTACCGAATCATCTAATTTTCACATTTATAAATTCTTAATTTCCCAAATTACCTCCCGCCTTGTTTCTCGCAGATTTCGCAGAAACGAACCGCAGATCATCGCAGAAAAAATTTTCTAATCTGCGCAAATCTCAGCGTTATCTGCGAGAAATGAATCTGCCACGAATGCACGAATTGAGTTCGAAGTGAAAGTTGGAAGAGTCACTTTATTAATCGCCGAATTAACTAATTCCTACATTCTTTCATTTCTAAATTCCCAAATTCCTCAATCCCCTCGTTGACTTATCAGCTAATCAGCTAATTGGCTAATTGGCTAATTGGCTAATCACCAAATCAACTAATTCCCACATTCTTTCATTTCTAAATTCCTTCATTCCTAAATTCCCAAATCCCCTCGTTATCTAATTGGCTAATCAGCTAATCAGCTAATTAGCTAATTCATGCATTCTTTCATTTCTAAATTTCTAAATTCCCAAATTCTTTCATCGTCGAATCAGCTAATCGGCTAATTGGCTAATTAGCTAATTGGCTAATCAGCTAATAGTCAAATTAGCTAATTGGCTAATTATTTCATCCAGAAATATGCTAATATTGTTGTGTAAAAACCGTTATCGCTTGAACTCCTTTCTCGATCATTATTATTCCGTTGAACGGCAGCGTTTCATGACCCGGGCGATCCTCATCGGAGGGCTGCCCCTGGGCGGGAATAATCCCATCCGGGTCCAGTCGATGACGAATACCGACACCAACGATACTGACGCCACCGTCGCACAATGCATCCGTCTGGCGGATGCCGGTTGCGAACTGATCCGCATCACCGCCCAGGGTGAGAGAGAGGCGAAAAACCTGGCACAGATAAAGAAGGAGCTTGCAAACAAAGGATACAACATCCCCCTGATCGCCGATATACACTTCAACCCCAGGGCAGCCGAAGTCGCTGCCTCCATCGTGGAGAAGGTCAGGATCAACCCGGGCAACTATACCGACCGGAATACACCGGGGAAAGACTCATTCACCGTGAAGGAATATGAGCTGGAACTGGAGCGTATCGCCGAACGGATCGATCCGTTGCTGACGATCTGCAAACGACAAGGAACAGCCATCCGCATCGGTTCCAACCACGGTTCGCTAAGCAGCCGCATCATGTCGCGATACGGCGACACCCCGGAAGGCATGGTGGAATCGGCCCTCGAATTCGCGCGTATATGCCGGGATGCAGGCTTCTTTAACCTGGTACTCTCGATGAAATCGAGCAATGTCAGGGTGATGGTACATGCGACGCGGCTGCTGGCGCACAGGATGATGCAGGAAGGACTGGATTTCCCGCTCCATCTGGGGGTGACGGAAGCCGGCGACGGCGACGACGGCATCATCAAGTCGGCGGCTGGCATCGGCGCATTGCTGGAGGACGGCATTGGCGACACGATCCGGGTGTCGCTTACCGGCGACCCGGTGAAGGAGATACCCGTGGCGCTGGCCATTGCCGGCAGGTACAATAAAGGTTTGATCGCGGCAGGCAGCGTGAGAAAGGACAGGGAAACCAAAGCATCTGCTGATCTCATTGAGATGACCCGTCCCCGCGTGAATCCGTTCAGCTTCCGGAAGCGGGAAAGCGAAGGAACCGGCAGCATCGGCGGGAACCGGCCCGTGCAGGTACTTACAGGAACGGAAGAGACACTTAGCATCCTCGATGAAAACGGCAGGGTGTGCGGCATGCCCGGCAGGGATGAAGCAGAAAAGCTCCTCCCCTGTGAAGGGAATGCACGGGAGATGCGGAAAAAGGCCCTTTCGGCGGTCGCCGGCAACGATAAGCGCCCACTGCTCCTGACGAATACATACAGCAACAGCGATATTCTCACCTTCATGGTGGATGCAGCCATCGATTTCGGGACAGTTCTCACCGACGGGTTCGGTGATGCCATCCGGATCGATGCAACCGGGATTGCTCCTGAGGTTGTGAACCGGACAGCCTTCTCCATCCTGCAGGCAACCCGCAGCCGCATCACCCGTACAGAGTTCATTTCGTGCCCGTCGTGCGGCAGGACGCTGTTCGATATTGAAGCCACACTTGCCAAAGTGAAAGCCGCCACCTCCCATCTGAAAGGAGTGAAGATAGCCGTGATGGGCTGCATCGTGAACGGTCCCGGGGAGATGGCTGATGCCGATTTCGGTTATGTGGGGGCCGGGAAAGGAAGAATAACCCTTTACAAAGGCAAGGAAGTCGTCAGCCGGAACATCCCCGAGGAAGAAGCCATTCCGGCGTTGTTGGCGCTCATCAAAGAATCGGGGCGATGGAAGGAACCGGCAGGATAACCTGAGCGCCCTTTCGTCCCTTAAATAACGCTCTTTCCCATACTCGTCGACTTGTAAACCTGTGATCCACGGAATCTGATTTCATAATACAACAACCAGAACAAGCGATTAAAGTCATGAAGACCGCCAGAGAACTGAAAGACGAGTACAAAAAGATGAAATTCCGGATGGGAGTGTTCCGGATAAGGAATATAAAGAACGATAAGTGTTTTATCGGCAGCAGCCAGGACCTGGATGCAGCATGGAACTCACAACGTTTCCAGCTTGAAGCAGGCCTGCATTCGAATGAGGAGTTGCAGAACGACTGGGCCATTCTGGGCGCGGAGAACTTCGTCTATGAAGTTCTCGACGAACTGCAGGCTGACGATGATCTTTCCACTGATTACACCAAAGAGCTTAAAGCACTGGAAGAGCTGGTGATTGAAGAATTGCAACCTTTCGGCGAAAAAGGGTACAACCGCAGAAAACGGCAACCGACATACTAAACGGCAGGCTGTTATTATCTCCCTCTTTCTCCTCTTTCCTGGCCCCGAGGCATCTTATGCCAGAATACTACAGTAGTTTCCTTGAATAGAACGGCAACTGTCATAAGCACCGTGCTGATAGTAATGGTGCCAATTCCTTTCCGTTTCATTTGCTTTCCAGGCTAGTCATTTCTATATTTAATTAATTTTCTCTTTCAGGAGCATTAATATCGAATTGTTTTATATTTTTAGGCTTCTGGCGAAGTGGAGCCTATCAACCTGATTTTAAGTCCACAGGGTATTGTATGTGGATCTACCACGAAATTGGATGCATAGAGTTTTTGAAGATAGAAACGGTTACCGCAAAGTGTAATGGCTTTAATAATGAATTGATGTATAATGTAATGAGAACATGAGAAAACTTATTATCACTCTTTTACTAAGTGTTTCTGCATCTTATCTGTATGCACAATCCAATAAAATAGAAATTGGAATTATTGGCACTATCCATTCAAAAATATTAAATGAAAATCGTTCAATATGGATATACAAACCAGAAATCTATAACGTGCAGAAGAAATATCCGGTAATTTACTTATTAGACGGAGATTGGCATTTTGTTTCAGTTGCCGGAATGATGCAACAATTAAGTTATATCAATGGAAATACAATTTGTCCGGAGATGATAATTGTAGGTATTCCTGTAAAAGACAGATTCAGAGATCTGACTCCTTCATGCGACAGTTTAAAAGCTAAAACATCCGGGGGGTATTCTAATTTCATCTCATTCATAAACAAAGAATTAATCCCATATATTGATTCAACTTATCCGACAGCACCCTATAGAATATTAGTAGGACATTCGCTGGGCGGTTTGACTGTCATGAATACAATAATGAAATTCCCTGACATGTTCAATTCATATGTTGCAATTGACCCTAGCATGTGGTGGGATAATCAGGTATCTTTAAATGAAGCAAAGAAAACTTTAGCATCTGATAAGTTTAAAAATAAAAAACTGTTTTTTGCGATTGCCAATAATATGAATCGAGGAATGGATACTGCAAGTGTCAGAAAGGACAACACCGGCAATACATTAGCTATCCGTTCAAATCTCGAATTATCGGATATATTGAAAGCAAATACCAATAATGAATTGAATTTTCAAACAAAATATTACATAAATGAGAGTCATGGGTCAATTCCTTTGATTGCGACTTACGATGCGCTGCATTATATATTTGACTTCTATAACCTCCCGATGGATAAATCTGATTATGCCGATACTACCATGTCGCTAGGTTATCGAATTGAGAATCATTATAATATAATCTCTGAAAAAATGGGATACAGAATCAATCCTTCAGAAAACCTTATTAATACATTGGGATATAATGCAATATATTTGAAAAATCTCGCATTGGCTGAATATTTTTTCAAAATGAATATGAATAATTATCCTAAAAGCTATAATACTTACGATTCGTTTGGCGATTACTATGCAACTATTGGCAATAATGAACAAGCAAAAATTATGTATAAAAAAGCCCTGTCGATTTATGACAATCCGGAGACACGGGAAAAATTGGATAGTCTCCTGACGAAATAATTCTACAAAATATTCTGACAATCTGGAGTTATGCAAGATAAAAGTGACCCTGGTTTACAAGGCAAGATGACTGAACACCAGGCGGTAACAGGCGTTTTTGTCGGGAAAGTTGTAGTTTCAGCGTTTCCGCATCTGACAGACTTTTGTGTAACCATGCAGGAAATTGCCTCGAAACAGGCAGCCAACCATACTGCCAGGCAAACTAATAAGGAACAGATTCTATAACTATATTAAAACTCTAAACATGAGATTTACACTGATCAATCTATTGTTTTTTATAGGCATTACATCATTTTCACAAAATGATTATAAAATCCAGATCAATGATACGATTCTAGAGATCTCTCTGGATAAAACGTACAATATTAAACTTGACAAAAAGGATATAAAATTCAAAATTGTTGCTAAAGACACTCTTATATATGAAGATGATCTATTTAGTTTCAAATATTGTAAGGATTATAGAATTTCGCAAATGACGATTAATGAAGGAATAGAACAAATAATGTTAATAACAGCAGAAGGTTCGGGAATACTGATTCAAAAATATTCAACAATAAATCCGACGATGTTAAATGAGATCATGATATCTGAGGTAACCAAAGAAAGTTTGAATTATGGTTTCAAAATGCAAAGAGAAAAATATACCAGAGAATTAGCATCCGGACAAAAACTTGATGTTGACAATGCTATTCTAACATATAAAGATGAGACCAATATTTATGAAGTTGCTACAATAGGGAATAAAGATGAGGGTATCCTTATCGTGACAATGATAATGAATGAAAAAATGAGCGAGCAAGGAAGAAAAATAATTAATTTAATGTGGAATTCCCTCGTATTTAAATAATTACCTTTCCCAACACAAGTCATTTGACATGGCAAACAGTGAAACGGAGGTTACTAATTCGGACCGTCATGTCAGATTGAGTTTTGACAATTCTGGTGTTTCAGAACCGCCACAACCGCATACCGCAAAACACAACCAGAAAAACACCAGATTAAAACCCTGACTTTTCTATGCGGATAGTAATAATGAAATATCTTCTGATTCTTTTTCTATTAATCATATGTTTCTCTTGTAAGAGAGAGGCACAGCCAATAATTCATGTAGATATCAAACCATTCGAAAAACAGATTAACTCTGGCAATGCTTTTACACAAGAAGATGTAAATAAAATTATGTCAAACCTGCAAAGTGAAATAAAGAAAAATACTGTCGGGAAATCGTTGCCGAGTGTTAACCTGGTAAATGTTCATGGCACGAACGTAGATTTAGTGGATCTTATAAAAAAGAGAAGTATAATTATATTTACTGATTCACATTGTGGTTTTGGTAAGGGAAGCACAACTGAAGATTTTCCGGAAGTTTTGAATAAACTCCAGAAACGCCATCGTGACTTTGATGTGTTTTGTATTGTCATAAACAGCAATTCAGATTCAAGTGATACCAAATCTTTTGATTCATTTATCTCTGAATTAAAACCAATTTACCCCAACTTATATTTAATTAATCAAACAGACTCGCAAAGATTAAATATATATGGCGTCCCAACACATTTCTTAGTTGATAATAATAAAATAGTCGTTTCATACAGAACTGGAATGGCAATGGTCCCAAATCTACTGTATGATGAAGTGGACAAATTTCTGACAAACTACAAATAAGTCAAATGAGGAAGTAAAAACTTTACGGTTGCTAATCGAGTAGACAGCCCTGCCAGCAACCCACACCGGTTAAAATCGACAGGCACTGCTCCGTTCATATTTTTGCTACAGTATATCTGATCCGCCTGATTTCGGGGGGGAGGACATCCACCTCTTTCCCTCCAGTCCCCTCACTGAGGCATCATATCGGAATACCCTGGCAGTTAACCTTAGCGGAATGGCTATGACCGATAGCACAGCGCTGAGACCATAGGCCAAAATCCCTTCCCAGTCCAGTTGCTTTCCCGACCCACCTTTTCTAAATTTAAAAAATTTTCCTTTGCAAGCTTGCAAATATCGAATTGTTTTATATTTGTTATGCTGATAGCTTAGATTGAGCTTATCGATCTAGTAAAAGGTGTTTTTTTGGGGGGAGGGGGGGATGTTTGTTGATATATTACCAAATCTGAGGTATAAAGTGAGGGAATATATAAGTGAGTTGCCGGTAATACATAGGCCATTCCAATCTCAACAACTTCATTAATAAAGAAAACTAATAATGTTCTAATTTTGAATTTATACTCATAAAAGACAATATTCAAAAGAGGTGACATTTAAAGTACAATCCAAATTATGTTATTATGAAAGATAAAGTTCTAACTGAACAAGAAGTCCTTGTATTAAACTCTAAACAAGAAAGTCATTTTTTTGATCGTAAAGCCAAAACTATTGACGGAAAAAAAATTCAAAAAATCGCAACTGCTTTTGCTAATGCAGATGGAGGCGACTTTATAGTTGGAATAAAAGATGAAAAAGATGAGCCAAATCCGACGTATAGATGGGATGGAGCAGCAAACAAAGAACATTTTAATTATGTGTTTCAAAATTTAATTGACATTAAACCATCTATTCCATTCACCTCGGCTTTTCTTTTCAATCCAGTATTAAATACATATGCCCTACAGATTACCGTTGAAAAAAGCGAAAAAGTTCATAACACATCAGATAACACAGTTTATATTAGAGTCTCAGCTCAATCTCTTCCCCTGAAAGATCCTCAACAAATTCAAGAACTCTCATTCGCTAAGGGTGAAACGTCGTTTGAAGATCTTGTATATAAAGATGCTCGGGCTGAAGACATTTTTGAATCCTATGAAATGAAGAGGTTTTTAAACCCAATTAATTCAATAGATATTAACAAAGATACCAAATCCTTTGATCAAA
>CAZJCG010000057.1:0-5544 GCA_964544545.1 uncultured Lentimicrobiaceae bacterium
TAACTAATTGATAAGTAGGGGTTATTAGACAGTTTGACGTTCCGCAGCTACCCGCCGCCGGGCTTTAGTCAACGGGTTTCTCAAGAATATTGTACTTCAAATTTCGTAAATTTTTTTAAAAGGAGCACATAGCTAAGCCTGGTGGCGGGTAGGTGCTGTTACCGCCAGTATTACTTATTAATATTATAGTTTTCTGGTAGTGCTTTTGAAAATTCTTTCATTTTATTTCGATCAATCTTAGTTGTTATTTCGTAATTATCTCGCTTGAGAAACTGGATCATTATAGGGTAATCATAAGGAACATTGACGTTTACAAGTTTATTATTTATGAAATTGTATAAATTGAAACGCCAATAGTTGTGAGAATGATAATTTTTAAGATCCATAGTGATTATTTCAAAATTATTGTCTCCATTAAAATCTCGCTCAATTCTTTCTTCTTCATCCATCATATCATCGAATGAGGTTTTTGTGAATTCTCCACCTTTTTTTTGAAACAGATATATAACCCTAACATTCATAGAGGCTAACCCAGTGCCATTGTATGATACAATTAATTTAAGATCAGAAAGTCCGTCACCATTTATGTCAGCCACTCTAACTGGTTCAGATATGTTCGATGGAGAAAATCCCATGCGTTCAAAGAATTTCTGAATTTGCTTTGTATTCCTGAAGATTCTTATATATGAACTGTCCCAATTATTGGTAAAAGAAGTCAATTGAATGATAAGTGTGTCATGATCAGCGTAAAAGTCAGGAATTGTCAGAGTGTGATGAAATTTCTTTTCTTTTTCAGATCTATCGTATAATTTCCAGTCATTAAAATTCTTATACGAAATGGCAGGATATTTCTCAAAAGGGAATTGTGCCTTAGTTGTCCAAGTTAATAATGTAAGTGTCAATAAAGCAATTAGTTGTCTCATTTTCTAATATTGGCGGTAACTCATATATATATACCACTATCCCACTTCTCCCCATCCAATCCCAAAGTCTTTAAATCATATCTATTCGTTCAGTATATAAAAGTAAAAAGACCGATTCAATAACAAACAAAAAGCCTGCTATTTTCTTTCACGATTGTTTAACAGGGCGTCCCCAGCCAACAGCAGGAACCGCCTCCTAGCCGGTCCACAGCACCTTGCGGCAGTATCTCAATCCAGTGGGGACCGGGATGCAGCCGGCATTTCCTGTTAATGTAGCCTTTTCCCAGGAAATTTTGTATATTTAAGAAACTGTTCTTCTGCCGCTTACCGGCATCCTCCCTGAAACAAAATACCACCCCGACTGTTATACTGCTACTGATCAGGATTGCCCCTGGGGTCCAAAGGCACAAAGTGCTCCTTCGGATACTCGTTCGGAGAAGCCCTTCGGGTCAAAATGTTTTTCCTGGAACACACTCAGTATTACTGACTCTATACAACTCTGCTTCGACCTTAAGGGGTCTTTCCGAAGGAAGGCATCCCTGTTAAGATTCAGTTGAAATTCAGTTTATATCCGTTTCCACCTTAACCTAACCGACCATGGCCAAAAAAGTAACCATCCTCTCCATCGACGGTGGAGGAATCCGGGGCATCCTCCCGGGAGTTGTTCTCGCCCATGTTGAAAAGAGACTGAGAGAAAAAGACGGTGATCAGGCGAGGCTTTCCGATTATTTTGATCTGATCGCCGGCACCAGCACCGGAGGAATCCTGACTGCCATATACCTTGCTCCCGGCAAGGACGGCCGTCCCAAGTTCACAGCCCAGGAAGCTGTAGACCTCTACCTGAAAAAGGGGGATCAGATCTTTGAGCTGAACTTCTGGCAGAAATTCCGCAGCGGCATGAGCCTTACCGACGAAAAATACCCTTCGGAGCACCTGGAAGATGCTCTGAAGGATTATCTGGGCGACACCAAACTCAGCGAGCTGCTGAAGCCCTGCCTGATCACCTCTTACGATATCTTCCAACGCAAGGCAGTGTTCTTCAACAAGACCGATGCCGTCAACAATACCGTGAAGGACTTCTATGTGCGCGATATCGCAAGGGCTACCTCTGCCGCCCCGACCTACTTCGAGACGGCTGCCATCAAATCACTCTATGGCACTCCTTACTTCCTGATCGACGGGGGCGTTTTTGCCAATAATCCTGCCATGTGTGCATACGCCGAGGCTCGTACGCTTAAATTCAGCACCGACCTGCATCATCCGGGCAAAATGGACAAACCGAATGCAAGGAACATGATGATCGTCTCCATCGGTACCGGCTCGAAAGGAGAGCCTTACCTGTATGAAAAGGCCAGGGACTGGGGCGCCATCGGATGGATACTCCCGCTGATCGATATCCTGATGTCGGGGAACTCCGAAACGGTTAACTACCAGCTTAAACAGCTCTTTGGTACCATCAAACCCGCGACGAAGGCCGATTACTACCGGCTGGAACCCGAAAGGGAAATGGCCGATTCATCCATGGATAACGCCAGCAAAAAGAACATGGAGTTGCTGCGCGAAGCCGGGATGCGCTATGTAACGGACCACCTGGACGAACTGGAGAAGATCGTGAATCTTCTGATTCAGAATAAGTAAGCAGAACGGTTCTGAGCAAGATTATGGCAACGTGTTGAGGAAGCTTCCTTCCCGGGTATTGTCGTATTGATCTCCTTAATGTTTGTGTAACATGGCAGAGTAGAGAATCAATACTTCTTTACTGTTGAAGGCTATTCAATTTCCATAAAAGAAGCACCTCCCTGAGAATGTCATCTCATGTAAAGAGGCCCACTGGTAGCAAGCCGGATAATTATCTATCTTTGTTGACTTCAGTCATATCAATCTATAATCAACCGATGAAACCGTTCCCACTGCTCCTGGCTTTTCTCCTCCTAACATTGAATTTCAGTCTGGCCCAACCGGGAAAGCTTACCACCATAAAAGGCAGTTTTCCTTCCGGCAGCGGAGTAGCCCGGATATCGCTCGACTCACTGAGTCAGATTGCTTCCGCTACGTTGGCTACGGCTACCGTTGATGCCGGCGGTAACTACGAGCTGTCCTTTTCGATCAATCGTCCCGATATATTCAAGTTAAAGGTCAACGACCGGAATTACCTGATGTTGATCCTTAAGCCGGGAGAATCAGTCGACGTGAAATCGCCGTCAGGCAAGTTGGGTGTGGATGCTGCAATCAGCGGATCGGAAGAAACCAGTTTCCTTTATAACACGATCCATGCGCTGCAGCCCTTTGACCACAGACGCGACAGCCTTAATACACAATACAAGGCTGTGCTTGAATCGGAATCGCGCGACTCGTTAGGACCCGTTGTGATCCAGGAATTCACGAAGAACGATTCCCTTCAGAAAGCGTTTTTAGTGCAATCGATACGGAACAAGCCCGGGTCACTTGCCTGGATTTTCCTGCTCGACAAGCTGGATCCCGCTACAGACTTTCCGGTAGTGGATATGCTTGAAAAAGCTCTTTATGCAAAGTTCCCCTATAACATAGCCGTCCAGCAGTACCATGCTCAGATTGATGTTGAGCGGAAGACCGCCATCGGATCCATGGCGCCCGATATCACCCTTCCCGACCCGGAAGGAAACATCCGTAAGCTTTCAGACCTTAAGGGCAAGGTGGTGCTGATCGATTTCTGGGCTTCCTGGTGCGGTCCCTGCCGGAAAGAGAACCCTAATGTGGTCAATGCATACGGAAAGTTTCACGATAAGGGATTCGAGATATTCAGTGTTTCGCTGGATAAAGACCGTGAAAGCTGGTTAAAGGCTATTGCCAACGACAACCTGCGTTGGCCTGATCATGTCAGCGACCTGAAATACTGGAAATCGGACGGAGCTGCTGCATACGGCGTAACCGCCATTCCATTCACCGTACTGGTCGGCCGTGATGGTCGTATCGTCGCTAAAAAGCTTCGTGGAGAAGCCCTGGAACAAAAGCTGTCGGAGCTACTGAATTGATCCGTACCGTGCCACTGCCCTGATGAGGGAAGCCTCTGCATGCAACTTCAGGGGGAAGGCAAAAAACTCCACATCTGTCGCATTTATAAGGCTTTTCAGCCCGGTAAGGTTCTCGATCATGAACCTGTCGCCTGATAAAAATATGCTGTGGAACCGGAAAGGCGCCTTGTCGGGCGAAGGTGAGTCAAATCCGGCAATCCGTACGCCATTCTCTTTCAGTGCTGAAGCAACAGCATCATCGAATTCCGGATAGTTGCCGTAATAATCCGGGAATCCCCAATGCACATCATGACCGCTGCAAAAAAGCACTATCGGGAATTTCCTGAATAAAACCGTCCATTCAGCCTGCATGGAAACCTTCTCCCTTCCTCTGACGTCGATCACGCATGCTTTTCCGCAAAAGAGTTCCACCGGGAAACTATCGATGCTGCGTTCATCAGCCTTCACATGAAAAGGCGCATCGATATGCGTGCCGGTATGCATGTTCGATTCCAGCCGGTGTGTAACATAGCCGGCTGCCGGCGGGAGGTTATCTCTGAGCAGGGATGGTGTTTGTTCCCCGGGGAATACATCCATCCCGTGGACAATAGTCTGAGTCAGGTCAATCATCGGCATTGGTGGCGATTGTGGGATTCAGGTTTAACAAACTGTTACGGGTTTCTTCGGACAGATGCTTCCAGCATACACCGCGGAAATCGCAGGGATACGGAAGCATGCAATGGTTCCCGGGAGAAATATCGGGTGATTTGGTACGCTGAAGCACCTCTTTCATTTCCATGATCTTTCTTCCGGTTTCCTCCTCCCTCATCGCGTCCGGTTCATCCAGTTCCTTGAACAGAAAGAATTCATTTACATTCTCATACGAATCCATGGCCACTTCCGGGTTGCGATGGACGAGGAAGAAACGGTTGACAGGCAGTCCAGCACCGCGGATCACATAATACTGAAGATAGGCATCCTGGAAGAAAACATCGCTCAGTGTTCCCGAGCTTTTCACTTCGTATGCATTCCATCCTTCAGGCTGCTTCACCAGGATGTCAAGCGCAACGATCACTCCGTTGTGGATAAAGCAGGCTTCATATATCACCGGGAAACCTTCTTTTACCAGCTGAGCTGTCTTCTCTGCTGCAGCGATTCCCGGCCTTGGCATCTCCTTACCGTCCGGGAACAGTTGCCAGGCAACCTTGCCCACGGCATGACCGCGCGCGAACTTCGCCAGCTGCTCCTCACTGAGTTTGTCGCGCAGGTATGGGCGATGTTTGTTGAGATACAGCGACTTCAAGCATTGCAACCCGCGGATGTACGTCGATTTGGATAAGGTATAGGATTCCATCGGTAAAAAGTCCCGGCAAAGGTAGAGGTTGTTGGGGGGAATTGCACGTTTTGGAGAAGGTGAGAATTTGTTAATTCGACAATTAGCTGATTTGACAATGAGGGAATTTAGGAATTTGGGAATTTAGAAATTTAGAAATTTGAAAATTAGTTAATTCGGCGATTAGCTGATTTGACAATGAGGGAATTTAGAAATTTAGAAATTTAGAAATGTGGGAATTAGTTGATTAGCTGATTCGGCAATTGATTATAAACTCTTCCAATGTTGATTTCGGACT
>CAZJCG010000057.1:5644-18113 GCA_964544545.1 uncultured Lentimicrobiaceae bacterium
TTGATTAGCTGATTCGGCAATTGATTATAAACTCTTCCAATGTTGATTTCGGACTCGATTCGTGTCTTCGTGGCAGATTTATTTCTCGCAGATGACGCAGATATTTACGCAGATAACGCTGATGAATGCGCAGATAAACGCAGATTGGAAAATTATTTCTGCGATGATCTGCGGGTTTTTCTGCGAAATTTGCGAGAAACAAAACTTGAATAATACAAAAGGTCTGATGAGAATTGGAGAATTAGCTGATTCGGTGATTGGCTGATTCGGTAATTGATTATAAACTCTTCCAATGTTGATTTCGGACTTGATTCGTGTCTTCGTGGCAAATCCATTTCTCGCAGATGACGCAGATATTTACGCAGATAACGCTGATGAATGCGCAGATAAACGCAGATTGGAAAATTATTTCTGCGATGATCTGCGGGTTTTTCTGCGAAATTTGCGAGAAACAAAACTTGAATAATACAAAAGGTCTGATGAGAATTGGAGAATTAGCTGATTCGGTGATTAGCTGATTCGGTAATTAGTTATGAAACTCTTTCAAAGTTCGTTTCGAACTTAATTCGTGTCTTCGTAGCTAATTCATTTCTCGCAGATGACGCTGATGTCTAGAGTATCTCAATTGTCTTCTTTAGCCTGATGTCGGACGATGAAGCACCGATCCGGATCTCGTAGGTGCCCGGTTCCACGGCATAGTCGTTGATGGCAGGTTCAAAATGACGAAGAGAAGCTACAGGAACCTTAAGAACCAGGGTCTGGCTTTGCCCGGCAGGTACCGAAACGCGCCTGAAAGCCTTCAGGGCCTGGATGGGTTGTCCGGCCAGTTTTTCGGGTTGCTTCACATACAATTGCACCACTTCGTCACCCGTCACAGCGCCGGAGTTACGGATGGTCACCGAAACCGAAAGCGTATCATTCATGCCTAATGTGGGGGCTTTCAGGTTCATCGACTGATACTCAAAGATGGTATAGCTGAGGCCGTAACCGAAGGGATACAGAGGCTCTTTCCGGAAATAACGGTAGGTGCGTCCTTCCATCGAATAGTCTTCAAAAGCAGGCAGGTCATTCAGCGATTTATAGAAGGTAACCGGCAGGCGTCCGGCCGGATTGTACCTGCCAAAAAGGACTTCAGCAACGGCATTTCCGCCCTCTTCACCCGGATACCACGCTTCCACGATTGCCGGCAGATTTTCCTTCGGCCAGTTCACGGCAAGGGCACTGCCATTGGTCAGGACCAGGATCACCGGTTTGCCGGTTTCTTTCAACTTTTCCAGGAAACGTTGCTGTTCTGCAGGAATATCCAGCGAAGTGCGGTCGCCACCGAGGAATCCTTCTATTTTTACATCCATCTCCTCCCCTTCCAGGTTGGGTGAAATCCCCCCGACAAATACGATTGCATCCGCCTTTGAGGCAAGCGCCAGGGCTTCCTTTTCTTTAGCTGCAGCTATGCCGGCTTCTTCCGGCAAGCCGGCCTGCAGACGCCGCGCCAGGACCTCCGGTCGTTCCACACCCTCGGCAAACAGGATTTTGGGCCCTCCCTTGAGAGCCTGGTTACGAATGCCCTGCAGGATGGTAACAGGAGCAACAGGCGTTCCGTTGTAATTACCAAGCAAAACGGCCGTGTCGTTTGCATAAGGACCGATCACTGCCAGTTTCCTTACTTTACGAAGCGGAAGCGTATTGTTATCATTCTTCAGCAGTACAATGCTTTCCCTGGCAACCTGTCGGGCCAGCTTCTGATGTTCCGGCAGGCAATTCATGGCAGGAGTGATGGCAGCATAGGGAACCATGGATGCAGGATCGAATAAACCCAGGCGGAAACGGGCCTCAAAAAGACGCCTGACCGCTATATTGATCTCCTGTTCAGTAACATATCCGAGTTCGACAGCTTTCAACAGGCTGCGATACTCAGGTCCGCAGGAAAGATCAGTGCCGGCCTTAACGGATAAAGCAGAAGCCTTTTCTGCTGTAGGCACGAAATTGTGGAAGTTATACATGTCGGATATGGCCCAGCAGTCAGAAACCACGTACCCTTTAAATCCCCACTTGCCACGCAGTATCTTCTCAAAGAGGAAACTATTGGCCGAACTGGGAGTCCCGAATACACGATTATAACAGGTCATCACCGAATACACACCTGCATCCTTTACAAGGGCTTCGAAAGCAGGGATATAGGTATCATAGAAATCACGCATGCTTGGCCAGGCATCGAAACGGTGCCTTTCGGGCTCGGGACCGCTGTGCACGGCAAAATGCTTGGCTGTGGAAATTACCTTGTAATATTTCGGGTCATTCCCCTGCAGTCCTCTGACAAAAGACTTCCCGATCTCAGCCGTCAGAAAAGGATCCTCTCCGTAAGTCTCCTGTCCCCTGCCCCAGCGCGGATCACGGAAGATATTGATATTCGGCGACCAGAACGTAAGTCCCTGGTAGATTCCATACTGTTTTTTACTGATGGCTTCCGCATACTTGGCCCGACCTTCGGTGGCAATAACATCGGCTTCCCGCCGGATCAGTTCCGGATTCCAGGTAGCCGCCATGGCGATCGCCTGAGGAAATACGGTTGCAAAACCATTCCTGGCCACTCCGTGCAGACATTCATTCCACCAGTTGTATTCCGGAATGCCCAGCCGCGGAATAGCCGGAGCTGTATGTTGCATCTGCATTACCTTTTCTTCAAGCGTCATCCGCGAAACCAGATCGTTTACCCGGACTTCCGGCGGCAAATCCGTATTCAGATTTGGAAGACCAGTAGCCGGTTGGGCAACCAGCAACCTGGAAACCAACATCAAACTAATTACTAAACAGGCCTTACCTGCATAACCTGAAAGCTTCTGTCGCTCAATCATATGTTTTGAATATTTATTACAAAGTTAGCAATACTAACTAATTATTTTAGATAAATCTTTGTTCAAGATGCCAAATTATTAAATTTGTACCTTTAAGATGTAAGTTACATCAAAATAGTCATACAGCTTTATGCCCGCCTTGAGTATTTATTTATTGAAGAGAATATGAAAACTGAAATCACACCTTGCGGACTGTTGCCGGATGGAAGGCAGGCCCGGTTGTTCACCTTTGTGAATGCGAACGGAATGGCCCTGGCAGTATCCGATTACGGATGTACGATCCACTCCCTGCTGGTTCCTGACAGGAACGGGAAACTGGCAGATGTAGTAACCGGCTATAGAAACTGGGAAGATTGGATTGAAAACCCGGCCTATTTTGGATGTGTTGTCGGCCGGACCTGCAACCGGATCGGAGGTGCCCGTTTTATGATCGATGGCAGGGAATTCAAGGTTTCAGCCAATGTGGGAGTAAATCAGTTACACGGAGGATTTGAAGGATTCAACCGTAAACTCTGGGATGCCAGGTCGTTCGAAGAGCAGGATGCTGCAGGCGTCGAGTTTCGTTATCTGAGTGCCGACGGAGAAGAAGGTTTTCCGGGAAACCTCTCTGTAAAAGCCATTTTTCGTCTTACCGAAAGCAATGAGGTCAAAATAGAATTTCACGCCGAAACCGACCGTCCCACTCCGGTGAACCTGACCAACCATGCCTATTTCAATCTGGCAGGCGAAAACTCAGGACCGGTTTATAACCAGGTACTTCATATCCAGGCTGATGCCATCACAGAAACCGATGAGGAGCATATTCCTACAGGAGGGCTGACAGATGTCACCGGAACGGCATTCGATTTCCGGGAGCCTCATCCCATTGGTGAACGGATCCATCAGCTTCATATGGGTTACGATGACAATTTTGTACTGAATGATTATTCCGGCAAGCTGGCCCGCCGCATCACTGCCTTTGATCCCGGCAGTGGCCGTGTGCTGGAGATTTCAACAACAGAGCCGGGAGTTCAGCTTTACACCTCCAACTGGTTTGACGGCTCCATGGTTGGGAAAAGCGGCAAACCTTATCTCAAACACGAGGCTTTTGCCCTGGAGACCCAACACTTCCCCGATTCAATGAATCAGCCTGCTTTCCCGTCCGTCATTATTCGTCCCGGTGAGAAGTACTTTTCACAGACTGTATGGAGATTTTCCACCAGGTTTTAGTAACTTTATTCAGCCACACCTTACACATTTAAGCCTATGAATTTAACCTGGTTCGACTGGTCCATCATCCTGTTGTTGTTTGCACTGATGATCGGAATGGTATTCCTGAGCAAGAGCCTCATGAAGAGCGTCAGCGACTTCCTGGCAACAGGCCGTACAGGAGGCCGGTACATCATCTCCATGTTCCACGGAACAGCCGCTCTTGGCGCCATCACTGTCGTCGGGGCGCTGGAACAGAACTTCAATGCAGGCTTTAATTCGCGATGGTGGGAAATGCCCACAGCGGTGATCCTGGTAACCATCAGTGTCACCGGATGGGTGGTCTACCGTTTCCGCCAGACGCGGGCCCTGACCATGGCACAGTTTTTCGAAATGCGCTACAGCCGCCATTTCCGGATATTTGCCGGGATGCTGGCATTTGTCTCGGGAATCGTGAACATGATCATCTTCCCGGCCGTGAGCGCCAAGTTCTTCATCTATTTCTGCGGTATCCCTGAGATCGGCCATATCGGCCCCTATTCCGTCACCTATATCCTCACCACAGCGGTAATGGTATTGGTGCCATTGGCATTTATCTTTACCGGCGGGCACATCGCGGTGATGTTCACCGACTTTATCCAGGGGGTGTTCGTGAACATCGTATTTGTAGTGATAGTGGTCCTTTTACTGGTCAAAGTCGGATGGGTGGATATCGGTGAAGCGGTGAAGGCTGCTCCGTCAGGACAATCGCTGATCAATCCTTTCGATGCCGGCGAGGTGCAGGACTTTAATCCATGGTTCTTCTTTATCGGCATGTTTGGATTGATTTACACAAAGCTGTCCTGGCAGGGCAATTCCTCTTTCAATATTGCCGCAAAGAGCGCCCATGAGGCCAAGATGGCGGATGTGCTTACTAACTGGCGTCTGGTTCCTCAATGGGGCTTGTTCCTGATGATCGTCCCGATAGTAGCATATACCATTTTCCACCATGATAATTATAAGGCCATAGCCGATAGTGTGAATACGCTGATCGCCGGGATCCCGCTGGCGGATCAGAGCCAGCTGAAAGTACCCATGGTACTGAATTATCTTCTGCCGGTCGGATTGAAAGGCGCTTTTGCTGCCATTATGCTGGCTGCAGCCATCACCTGTCACAATACCTATATGCATTCCTGGGGGAGTATTTTCATTCAGGATGTGGTGATGCCTATCCGCAAAAAGCCTTTCGAACCACAGGAACACCTGAAATATCTGAAGATGTCGATCCTGGGTGTAGGGATCACGATCTTCATCCTGAGCATACTGTTTCAGCAAACGGAAAAGGTATTCCTCTTCCTGAATATTTCCGGGGCCATCTTCGTGGGAGGTTCCGGGGCTGTGATCATTGGAGGACTATACTGGAGGAAAGGCACAACGCCGGCCGCCTGGGCTGCCATGATAACAGGTGCGCTCGCTGCCAGCCTTAACATCCTACTCAATCAGCTCATTCCCGACTTCCCTATCAACGGACAGTGGGGCTGGTTTATCGCTATGGTGATGTCATCGGTAGTCTATTTGCTGGTTTCATTCCTTACGCCGCGCAAGGCGTTTAATCTGGACAAACTTTTGCACCGCGGACAGTACACAGTCAAGGACGATGCGATCAAGGGTAGTGAAGAAGTAGTGAGAGGCTGGAAGGTGCTTGCTCCTACCAAGGAGTTTACCAGGGGTGATAAAGCGATCTACTGGGTGACCACAGGATGGACGGCTGCCTGGGTGATAGTGTTCATCATCGGAACATTGTTCTACTTCTTTGTCAGACCTTTTACCAACGACCAGTGGATGAATTTCTGGAAAGTCTATACGTACATATTCCTGTCAGCTTCCGTGATCGTGACCATCTGGTTCACGATAGGCGGAATTAAAAATCTGAAGGAAATGATACATGCTCTGCGACACAAGATCCGCGACCATAAAGATGACGGATTTGTGGAACGATGATACAACAACGGCAGGATCGCTTTCGCTGAGAGGTATGATACATTAAAACCAAAGAACTTATGAATTACGGATATTTCAGCAACGACGGCAAGGAATACAGGATCACCGATCCGAGGACACCCAGTCCGTGGATCAATTACATTTACAATGGACGGTATTTTTCCACCATTTCAAATAACGGGGGCGGTATCAGTTACTACAAGAGTCCGTTGCACGGAAGGATCACCCGCTATCGGATCAATGACGTCCCTCCCGACAGGCCAGGCAAGTATCTATATATCAAGGATACTGAAACCGGTGAATTCTGGAGCCTGACCTGGCAGCCTGTCGGGAAGCATCCTGAAGGCTATACGGTAGCACACGGTTTCGGCTACACCAGGGCTGAAGCCTCGGTGAACGGCATCGAATCGACCGTGCTCTTTTTCGTCCCGCAAGATGACGACCAGGAAATCTGGAAAACCACCCTGAAAAATATCTCCGGCAAGACCCGTCATCTTTCGGTATACGGTTATGTGGAACTTGCCCTGGGCCATGCCCTCGTCGATCTGATCAACCAGTGCGACGACCAGCATTTCAACCGTTCACACTTCGACAAGGACCTGAATGCGATATTTTCGACCAAGACTTACTGGGTAACCGAAACCAAAGGAACCCAGCAGCAGGAGAATAAGGAGTGGGATCAATGGACCTTCTTTACGGCCAACCGTCCTGCCACCGGATATGAAACCGTGAGGGAGCGATTTTTGGGACTCTACCGGAATGAATCGAATCCGGAAGGCATTGAAATGGAGAATTTATCCTGTCAGGATACGGACTTCGGGAATGTTGTGAATGCGCTCAAGGTCGACATCGAGATCAAGGCCAGTCAAAGCCTTGACCTGGTATTCACACTCGGGGTGATTGAAAAGGCGAAGTTTGAAGAAGAGCGTGAGCAGCGCATCAGGAAATACCAGTCGGTACAGGCCGTAAACCATGCATTTGAAAAGCTGCACAAGACCTGGGAGGACTATTTCCGTTTCACTTCGGCCGAAACTCCCGACCGTGACGTAAATATCTTCCTGAAATACTGGCTGCCCTACCAGGCAAAGGTCGCCTTCGATGTCGGAAGGGTTATCAGCTTCTACTACTGGGGCATCGGGCGCGGATTCGGATTTCGTGACACCTCACAGGACACCATTGCCGTTACGATCTCAAACCCGCAAAAAGCGCGGGAGCGTATCCAGCTCCTTTCGAGGCAGATGCGGAAAGACGGAAAGGTGTATCATCATTTCCACGGCGATGGGCAGGGAGAGTTCACCCAGCATTGCGATGATCCGCTCTGGTTCCTGCTTGCAGTATCTGATTATCTCAAGGAAACCGGGGATTTCGAACTGTTGCAGGATAAGCAGCCATATATCGACGCAGATCGCGATACCATCCTGAACCACATGTTCAGCGTGGTAACTTTCGCGAAGAACAACCTGGGCATCCACGGCTTACCCATTTTCGGCCGGGGTGACTGGAACGATACCCTGGACTATATCGGAGGTGACGATGGCGGCGAGAGTGTGTGGGGAGCGATGTTCTATGCAGCGATGTTGAAGTTGTTCATCGATTTACTCGCACATCTGGGGATGACCGGACGTGCAGGCGAAGTGGAAGCTGTCCGTGATGCCCTGATCCATTCGGTGGATGCTTACTGCTGGGACGGGGAATGGTATATCCGCGCCTTTGGCGAGAAAAACCGGAAGGTTGGATCGCACGAAAACAAGTATGGCAAAATCTTCCTGAATACGCAGATATGGCCGGTGATTGCAGGTTTCCCCGACAGGCGAAGGCTGTTGACTGCTATGGACAGTGTGAAGCATCATTTAGACTCACCGGAAGGTCCGAAAAAATGTACTCCGGCATGGAAAGAGATCGATCCGAAGATCGGATTGGTTACGCGTTGTGTCTGGGGGAAGAAAGAAAACGGTGCAGTCTTTTGCCACCCGACAGCCTGGGTGATACAGGCTGAAACCATGTTAGGCCGCGGCGATGAGGCGTTTGCATATTTCCAGAAGATGCTCCCCAACCGCATCGATAGCGATGTATTCGTGGCAGAGCCTTATGTTTATTCGCAGTATATCACGAGCAATGAACATGCTTTTCCGGGACGGGCAAGTCATTCGTGGCAGACAGGTTCTGCCGCCTGGATGTACAGGGTAGCTTACGACAACCTGCTTGGAGTGCGTGCAACATTCGACGGATTGATGATTGATCCGGTGATCCCTTCACAATGGAAATCGTATAAAGTAGAGAGGATCTTCCGCGGAGCCCGGTATATTATTGAATTTGAGAACCCGAATGGCTCCCAGAGCGGGATTGAAAGCATGGTTGTGGACGGTCTTACGGTGCAGGGCAATCTGATCAGACCTACCGGCAAAAAGGAGACCCGTGTAAAAGTTATCATGAAATAGCGACTACTAATATAAAAAGGTATGATACGCTCCATTTACAATCCGATCCTGACCCGGGCTGACATTCCGGACATCCCTCCTGCTTTGGTTGATGTAACCAGTGTTTTCAACCCTGGGGCGATCAAGCATGACGGCGTATACCGGTTGATGCTCCGGGTGCAGAGTCGTTCCAGGGAAACATTCCTGGTTATGGCTTCCGGAAACGACGGCGTCCATTTTAAGGCAGATGACCGGATCGTCCACTTTAAGGGCATTGAAAATGTTAAAGAAAAGATCTATCACATTTATGATGCCCGTATCACTTACCTGGAAGGAAGATATTACATCATGTTCGCGATGGACATGGCCAGTGGCTGCCAGTTGGGTCTCGGGATTACAGATGATTTTGATACTTTTGAATTTATCGGTATCACATCCAATGAGGACATCCGCAACGGAGTGCTTTTCCCTGAAAAGGTGAACGGCAAATACCTGAGGATGGACCGGCCGAACCGATCAAGGCATACCGGCGGACCCACTTCCGGCAGTACGATCTGGCTGTCGGAATCGGATAACCTTGTGGACTGGAATCCATTAGCCCCGCTGATTGACGGGCGGTTCCATTACTGGGATGAGTTTATCGGATCAGGCCCTCCCCCCGTCAAAACCCGGCATGGCTGGCTGCATATATACCACGGGGTGGCAGGCCATTTTGGAAGTTCAAATATCTATCAGGGGGGCGTCATGCTTCTCGACCTGAACGATCCTTCCAGGGTAATCGGAAGATGCCGGTGCAACATACTGGAGCCAAGGGAGATATGGGAAGTATCCGGACAGGTACCCAATGTAACCTTCCCCAGTGGTATGATCGTGGAAGAGTTTGATAAGGACGGATTTGCTCTGGAGGAAAGTGAGGTGAAGGTATACTATGGCGCTGCTGATACGGTTGTAGGATTAGCCATCACTTCCGTGTATGAGCTTCTGGAAGCCACACGGGAAGGGGAAATCCCGTAGGATAAATACCAGCTTCGGACATACTTATAATTTATGAACAATAATTGGGACTCCGGTTCAACCGGGGTCTTTTTTTATATTTTTGTCAAAACAGTTCCCCTGTTCTATTTTGGGACAAAATTAGGATTTTAATTGAGCAGACTACATATATCTATCTGTTAATCTGCAACATATTAAAACTGGCATGATTCTTTGTTTTTAGGCGATCGCCGTTATTCTTCATCAGTAAAGAAGAAAATGGAGTTTAACTCAGATCGCTACATAAAACACTCATAATCTCTCCATTATGAAGTCAGTATATTTGACAAGGCTGATAATCTCCGGAATCATCGGTCTTCTGTCCTTTCCCTTATCAGGACAAAACCTGGAAACAACGATCCAGGCACACGGTCGAAAAAGTCTCCCTGAACCCAACTTCCAGTACTCCTCTCCCGGCATCAACACCGATGCTCCGGCAGGTTCCATTTCTGTTGCAGAGGACCCGGTATACAACGCTTACACTCCGGAGCAACTTGTCCAGAATGTGCTGGTAACGGGCTGCCTTACGGCTTATAATGTGCGATTTGGATACTATGTTAAGAGCGGCAACAACTGGAACTGGAACAACCATAACTGGTCATCAACTCCGGGGAACAGGCAGATGGCCTATTTCAAGAAAGCCACTTCCACCTTTCCGCTTGATGAGGGTATTGTCCTGACGACCGGAAAGGCATCTTCGGCAATGGGCCCCAATAATACCGGCAACAAGTCAGACCAGATGGTCAGCAATGCATCCGACCCGGATCTGGCCAGTATTACCGGAAGGACCATGTATGATGCTTCCGTACTGGAGTTCGACTTTGTTCCTGCCGGGAATACGGTTGAATTTACCTATGTATTTGCTTCGGAAGAATATATCGAATACTGTGAAACCGAATTCAATGATGCTTTTGGGTTTTTCCTCAGCGGTCCCGGAATTACAGGAAGCTACACGAACAGTTCACAAAATCTGGCTATAATACCTACGAACATTCCGGTTTCAATCAATACGATCCACCCTGCAGGGACGAATGTGAACAATATCAGTTTCCCGGCCGAGAACGCCCAGTATTATCTGAACAATCCCAACGGCTCCACCACCATGCAGTACGACGGAAGCACCGTCGTACTAACTGCTACCTACCCGGTTGTTCCCTGCTCCACATACAGGATCAGGATGAGCGTGGCCGATGCCAGCGACCAGAAGTGGGATGCAGCGGTATTCCTTGGCGCAAGGAGTTTTAATTCTCAAAATATCGGATTGACCAACTTCGGCAACTTCATTGAAGATCAGACCAATATATTTGAAGGTTGCAACAATTTTTTCAGGGTTGAGCGCGCCGATACCAACATTTCTCAACCTTATACAGTGAATTTTATCCTCTCAGGTACTGCAACGAACGGTGTTGATATTCAGACAACCGGCGGACAGCCTTTCCCTTCATCGGTCACAATCCCGGCCAACCAGTCATATTATGACATTCCCTATACGGCCGTGGGTGACGGAGTTTCGGATAACGGAGAAAATTTCGTTATCCAGGTTGTGACCAGTTGTCCCTGTGCTATGAATCAGGTGACCGTAACATCCACAATTAACATTTACGAAGAAGTTCTGATAGGATCCGTTTTTGCCACCAATGCCCAGTGTAACGGTCAGAATAACGGAACTATCGTGGTGAATGCTGTAGGAGGCTCAGGCAGCTATCTTTATTCCATCAACAATGGTACAACATGGCAAAGCCTCAACACATTCACCGGTCTTGCCCCCGGCACCTATACCATTCTGGTAAAGGACCCGGGCAGTTGTTTTGCCATACAATCTGCAACCGCAACCATAGGCAATCCTACTCCCATACTGGCAAATGCCGGCCCGGATGTTACAATCTGTCAGGGCGAGAGCGCCCAACTGAACGGGACCGGCGGAGTGCTTTACAATTGGAGTCCGGCTGCAGGATTGAATTATTCCAATATTGCCAATCCCATTGCATCGCCTTCTGTTACTACAACTTACACACTTACAGTAACCAATGCGACCGGGCAGTGTGCTTCGACAGACCAGGTCACTGTGTTCGTCAATCCGCTCCCTGTAGCTCCGGTTTCCATCAGTGTTGACCGCACGATTTTATGCAACGATGACAACGGAAATATAGTCCTGACAGCCGTCGGAGGAAGCGGCACTACCCTTAACTGGTATGAAGGCAGTTGCAACAGCACGGTGATAGGCAGCGGCAATACACTTACGCTCCCTTCGCCCAATGCTACGACTACCTATTATGCCAGTTGGGAAAATTCATGCGGTTCTTCATCCTGTGCATCGCTTATCGTTCCGGTGCCTGATGCAATAGTAGTCAGCGAAAATGTCGGAACAATTGCCTGTACAGGTAATTCCACTTCGCTTTCGGTCACGGCTACAGGTGGCAGTTCACCTTTCCTTTACAGCCTGAACGGAGGACCATTCCAGGCTGGCAATACATTTACAGTAAATGCAGCAGGCTCACCGTATATCGTTACAGTAAAAGACGCAAACAACTGTCTGGCTGAGTCCCGTTCTATCGTCCTTACCAATCCCATGCCCATTGTATTAAATCCGGTCACTGTTACGGATGAGTCGTGTGCAGGAGCTAACGATGGACAGATCATAGTATCTGCAACCGGAGGAACAGGACTGATCGCTTATTCGATAAATCCTGCTGCCGGAACCCAGTCTCCATCAGGAACATTTACCGGATTAAGCGCACAGACCTATACATTAACGGCAACAGATTCCAACGGTTGTACTGCGACGACTACCTCTTCAGTAGGAACGACGCCCGACAACACGGCACCCGTGATCGTTACCTGTGCCCATGCTCAATCGGCTTTTGCCGGTGCAGACTGCCAGGCAACCGTTCCTGATTTCACTGCAAGTGTCAACGCTACCGATAACTGCACTGCTTCATCATCTCTGGTGATCAGCCAGTCACCTGCCGCCGGCACCCTGGCCGGAACCGGAGTGACCTC
>CAZJCG010000058.1:0-17676 GCA_964544545.1 uncultured Lentimicrobiaceae bacterium
TAATTGACCACTGATCTTACCAAGGCCCTATTTTTTTACATGGATTCTTCGTGGCCAAAAGGGTTCTCGCAGATTACGCAGATTGATACGCAGATGAACGCTGATGAAAAGGTTCTTTCTGCGAGATTCTGCGTTTTTTTCTGCGGGATCAGCGGGAAACAATAACTCGAAAAGAGTAGTATATGTATTCTCCGGGTTTCGGCGAACTGAGCCAATGGTTTCTCCTTGGAATACTTCGGGATTGATCAGTATTCTGGCTGTTGTTTCTGACTAGAAAACGGGAATCACCCGGGATGTGCTATTTCAGCAGTTCCTTAACGATGTGTTCTTCTTTAATGCCTTCTGCTTCTGCTTTGTAGTTTCGGACGATACGGTGGCGAAGAATGGCTGTGGCGACCGCTTCCACATCTTCAATATCGGGTGAATACTTGCCACTTAGTGCTGCATGGCATTTTGCACCGAGGATAAGATATTGCGAGGCTCGCGGCCCTGCTCCCCAGGTGAGATAATCATTGGCCCACGGATGAGCAGCCGTGGTTCCGGGACGTGTCCGGGAAGCCAGATTTACCGCGTAGTGATAGACATTATCGGTTACCGGGATGCGGCGGATCAGATCCTGGAAAAATACAATTTCATCGGCCTGCAGCACGACATTTACATCTGCCGAATAATTGGCAGTGGTGCTCTTCACCACCCGAATCTCTTCCTCAAATGAAGGATAGTCCAGCCATATATTGAACATAAACCGGTCAAGCTGGGCTTCAGGCAGCGGATAGGTCCCCTCCTGTTCAATGGGATTTTGCGTGGCCAGCACAAAGAACGGCTCTTCCAGCTTATGACTTACGCCCGCCACTGTCACGGCTTTCTCCTGCATGGCTTCCAGCAGGGCGCTCTGTGTTTTCGGCGGGGTGCGGTTGATTTCATCGGCCAGAATGATATTGGCAAATACCGGCCCTTTGATGAATTTGAAGTGACGGTTTTCGTCCAGTATCTCCGTCCCGATGATATCGCCCGGCATCAGGTCAGGCGTGAACTGAATACGGCTGTATGAGAGCCCAAGCGCTTTGCTGATGGTATTTACCAGCAGAGTCTTGGCCAATCCCGGAACACCGACCAGCAGTCCGTGCCCCTTGCTGAATATGGCAATAAGGACATTTTTAACAACTTCGTCCTGACCGACAATCACCTTGGCAATCTCGGCCCGGAGTTCATTAGTCTTTACCACAAATGCATCAAGCGCTTCAGTGTCTGATTTATAGGAAGTCATGGAGAAGAGACGGTAGATTTTGACTAAATAGTTAATTGAATATTACTGACAGGCCACAGATCTTTCTTTAAATCATCAGGATTCAGTATGACCGGAGGATTCATTTAAGAACCAATATCAAAGCGCCCTTACCTGTTCCTGTATATGTGCTGCCTGCTATATTACCGGTTCCAGTTATTCCGGAAGGTGCAATCCTTATATCGGTCGTTGATTTTTATATAGGCCGACTTCGATTTCTCAGCAATCCATGCTGATAATGACTCTTGCTTTTTCTTATTGAGTGCCCACTCCTGTATCTTGCTGTAATCGTCCTTCAGATTTGCCCGGTGCGGGTCGGTGCGCAGTTTCAGGTAAAGCAGCCGGTAAGCCTGGGTTCCGTCTTCCGTTGTAAAAGGCACGGTGGCAGAGGTCTCTCCTACTTTCAGTTTATCGACAATAAAGAACACTTTCGGGTCCAGTTCATCTGCAGGCCAGCGGGTATTGCCGCTATTGGCATTCTGCAGGTATCCTCCGTTTACCTTCCCGGGATCGTCGCTGTATTTCTTCACAGCATCTTCAAACGTTATTGAACCGCTGTGAATCAACTCTGCAATGCTGTCGAGCTTGGTACTTGCCACCTGCAGGTCAAGCGGAGAGACTTTCGGAACGATCAGAATATGGCGTACGTTCACATATTCCCCTTTCCGTTCAATGAGCTGCAGGATATGAAAGCCAGCCTTGGTCTTGATGATCTCCGAAATATCGCCCTTGTTCTTCAGGCTAAAGGCTGCGGCCTCAAACTCCGGGTACATGGTTCCCCGTCCGAATAGCCCTAGTTCACCTCCTTTGGTAGCAGATCCCGGATCTTCCGAGTAGAGGATGGCAAGTGTCGCGAACTTTTCTCCTTTCAGGACGCGCTCACGCAGCCCGTTTATCTTTTCACGGGCAACGGTAAGCTCAGCCGGGCTTATTGGCGGTTGCTTCACGATCTGCCCTATTTCATATTCCGTAGGTATTACAGGAATGCTGTCGGGCGGGAGGCTTTTAAAGAATGCCTTGATCTCGGATGGCGTAACCTTGATATTCTCCGTGATCTTGCCCTGCTGCTGCTGTGCCAGCATCTCCTGCCGCAACGGCTCCTTCAGCTCTGCTTTGAATTCGACGATCGACTTATCATAAAAATCTTCCAGCTTCTCCTCCGATCCGAATTGCATCACATAATAACGTAAACG
This sequence comes from uncultured Lentimicrobiaceae bacterium, assembly GCA_964544545.1. Classification (GTDB taxonomy): domain Bacteria; phylum Bacteroidota; class Bacteroidia; order Bacteroidales; family UBA4417; genus UBA4417. The sequence continues at coordinate 2,479 of CAZJCG010000058.1, forward strand.
GCGGTCAAGCTCCGCATTCACCTGATCATCATCCACCACAAGGCTGTCGATTTCCGATTGATAGAGCAACAGCCGCTGGAAAAGCAGATCCTCGAATATCCGGCAACGCATGTCAACCGGGTCGCCGGCAACTCCCTGCGCACGGGCCTGCTGGTAGCTGCTTTCCACATCCGACCACATCACCGGGTGGCCACCAACAACCGCCACGATCTCATCGACAACCTTATCCTGCGCCATAGCCGGTTTCAGGGTAACGATCAGTAGGAATAGCAGGGCGGTATGGATCAGTCGATTATTCATCAGGTTGTTATCTGTTAGGCTTTTGTTTAAATATCTCAATATTCTTTGAGCTCTGAGCATCCTTATAAAGGTCTTCTTCCATTTTCGACAGCATCTCCGACTTCCGTTTGTTCAACAGGATCGTACGTATGTTGGCTGCCTCGAAACTCAACGGAGAAACGCTCTCTTTTATTTTATATCCTTCAATCCTGACCAGGTATTTAAAAACAGAATCCTGTACCTCAAAATAAGGATTCTTCTCCAGGAATTCCTGCTGGTCGGCCACTGCAAGCGGCACTTTACGGGTGAAGTCGGAAAACGATATCCATACCTGATTATCCAGCTCATATTGCGCAGCATATTGCTGACACAACTCGGTGAGTTTGTCGGCATCGGCTTCACGTTCACTCCGGATCAATTGCCTCAGCCTTGGGATCAGCGGTGAGTTTTTACTGACAGACACATATACTGCCTGGATGATATTCTCATGAAGAAGGAAGTTTGCCTGATTCTTCTGGTAGTACTCCTCTATTTCCTTCTGCGAAACGGTGGTGTCCAGTTTTTGCCGGACAAGTTCCGATTCATACTGAAAAATGATCAGCGAATTACGGTACTGTTCCACCTGTTTGCCGAAATCCATCTGCTCATCACTAAGGTTCGATTCAGCCTGGTGAAGCAACAGCTCCTGCCTGATCCAGTTATTGATGTAATTATTTGTGATCGAGATACTGTCGTTGCTGTTCGTTCCGGCAGGCACCAATCCTTTAAGTTCGTCGATATACAGGTATTTGTCGTGAACACGAACAACAGCACCTGCGCCTTCTTTCTTTCCGGGAAGAAGTTTGCAGGCGGAAACCGCCATCACCAGCAATAACACGAAGAGACCTGACCTTTTCATTACTTATTAAAGATGGACTCGAATACTTCCCTGTTCACCTTCACAGGATATTTCGACCTCAGTTCAGCAATCCAAGCCTTTTCCAGGTAGTTCTGATAATCCGAAGTAATCAGCCCGCGGGCTTCATTCAGAAGTTTGGGCTCAGGCGGAACGATCCGGTGGATTACAGCCAGGATGGTTTCTCCCTTTGATGTAGTAAAGGGGCCAATAGTCCCGGGCTTCCACTCCAGACTATCGATCACGGCATTTTCACCCCGGATGAACTTCTTGTTTAGGACCGTCACTTTATGGGTGGTATCCACATTGATGCGGGTGAGGATCTCATCATCCGGGAGGCCTTTTTTCACGTACTTCTTAAGGCTTTTCACCACCTTCATATCCTTGATGGTAAACAGGGATGCTTCCAGCCTTTGTTCCCAAAGGTAGTTGTTCTTGTTCTCCCCATAATAGGCCTGGAGTCCGACTGTATCCTTCACTGCTTTGGTCCACACTTTCTTGTCGGTAAGGTCAAAAAGCAGGATGCCGTCATGGTATTCATTCATCAGGGCTTTAAAATCGGGGTACTTGTTTTCCAGCTGACTGTCGGCATATTTCATAACCGACTCATCCGAAAAGCCTTTATACTGGTTGATGACGTAAGCAGGAATATCACGCTTTGCCCCTTTCCGCTGATATTTAGCCAGGTAGTTGGCAAAGTCGGTCTGCGACAGAGTTTGGGTTCCGATGGTAAGGATCGGTTTCACAAGAGCAGCGGCTTCCCTGGCTGTCCAGCTGGCATTGAAGATCGAATCTGTGACCACAGTGGCCAGTTCTCTGGCGGCTGCAAGGTCTTCCTTAAAACCATACTCGCCTTTTACCTTTTCGATGAAGGAATTCTGTGCAACAGATGCCCGGTCGTTCTTGGATATCTTCTGTTTAATCTCTTCCTTTTCATCATCAAAGCTTCCTATGGGCTTCCTGTCGTTAACCTTGATGATATGCCAGCCGAAATCGGTCTGGAAAGGTTCCGAGTATTCCCCTTGTTTTAACTTGCTGATTACCTGGATGAATTCCGGGAGCATCCGGTTCACGCCGAACCAGGGAAGAACACCGCCTTTATCGGCAGTGCTTTTATCGTCGGAAAACTTCTTTACAACGGCTGCAAAGTCGGTACCCGACTGAAGCATCTTATAGGCCATATTGGCGGAATCGGCAACTTTCAATGAGTCGTCAACACTGGCATTCCTGGGGAACAACAGGATGATGTGTGCCAGTTGCACCTTTCCCAGAGCAGGAAGCTTATCAGTGACCTTGATCAGGTGGTAGCCATAGTCGGTACGCACCGGAGCACTCACCTCACCAACTTTCGTTTTATAGGCAGCTTTTTCAAACGGATAAACCATATCGAAGGCCGTAAAATAGCCGAGGTCACCCCGGTTGCCTTTGATGATCCTGCCTTCGGTCATGCGGTCTTTTGCCGACGGGTCTTCCGACATTTCCATGGCTACCTTTCCGAAGTCTTCCCCTTTCAGTATCCGTTTCCGGATATCGTTGATTTTATTCCAGGCAATGAGCGTGTCGGCAGCGGAAGCTGACTTGTCGACCTTCACCAGGATGTGGCTGGCGCGGACATCATAAAGCTTGTGGCCATATGCCTCGTTATTGAGTGCTTCGCTGGCCTTATCATCGGTAAGATAGGGCTGGGCAAGCTGTTTACGGTAGGATGACAACTCGTCGCGGAACGACTTCACGGTATCCATCCCGAGGTTCATGGCCTCTTTCACTTTGAGGCGGAAGTTGATGTACAGGTCCAGATACTCTTCCAGCGATTGGCGGTCAAGAGACTCACCTTTCGTGTTGTTTTTCTGATAAACTTTCAGGAATTCTCCCCTTGTGATGGCCTCATCAGCCACATTCAGCATGACCGGATCGGTTGACTGTGCAGTAGCCCAGTTAACCAGAAGTCCGAAGGTAAGCAAGGTAAAGAGTCTGACAATGATACGTTTCATGGGTTCAAGGTTGCAGTAGCGGATGATTGAATACAGATGATTTATAGTCTGTGCTTGATTTTGCTTTAATGAATTGATCTTCCTCAACCATACAGCAGGAAGGAATAATTACCTGCTGTAGTTGGGCGCTTCGCTGGTGATGGTGATATCGTGCGGATGACTTTCGGCAACACCGGCAGCGGTGATTTTGATAAACCGGGCTTTTTGCAGGGTTTCAATATTACCTGAGCCTGTATAGCCCATGCCGGCGCGCAGGCCTCCTACTATCTGGTGGATCACTTCGGAGAGGGTTCCTTTGTAAGGCACACGACCTACAATTCCTTCGGGCACCAGTTTTTTAATATCATCCTCGGCATCCTGGAAGTAACGGTCCTTGGAGCCTTTCTGCATGGCTTCGATGGAACCCATTCCCCGGTATGTCTTGAATTTTCTTCCCTCAAGGATGATCGTTTCTCCGGGTGACTCTTCCACACCCGCGAACATGGAACCGGCCATAATGCTATGTGCTCCGGCAGCAAGTGCTTTCACAATATCGCCCGTGTACCGGATGCCTCCATCGGCAATGATCGGGATACCGGTACCTTTCAGGGCTTTGGAAACTTCGTACACAGCCGACAACTGCGGAACGCCGATACCGGCTATCACACGGGTGGTACAGATCGATCCGGGGCCAATCCCCACTTTCACAGCGTCGGCGCCTGCTTTGGCAAGAGCCAGTCCAGCTTCTGCCGTCGCAATATTGCCGATCACCAGTTCAAGGTCGGGAAAACGCTGCTTGATCAACCGGGTAGTATCAATCACACCCTTGGTATGACCGTGTGCCGTGTCAAGCACGATCGCATCCACCGCATGACGAACTAACTCAGTCACCCGTTCCAGCACATCCCTGGTCACCCCTACTGCGGCAGCTACACGCAATCGGCCCAGTTCATCCTTACAGGCATTAGGCCGGGCCTTGATCTTGATAATGTCCTTGTAGGTGATAAGCCCGACCAGCTTGAAATCTTTATCGACAACAGGCAGTTTCTCAATCTTATGCTCCTGAAGAATATCGGCGGCCTGCACGAAATCGGTGAACTCGGTAGTGGTGATAAGGTTCTCGCGGGTCATTATCTCGGCAATGGGACGCTGGGGATTTCTTTCAAAACGCAAATCCCTGTTGGTTACAATCCCTACAAGCGTGCCGTTGTTGCTGATGATCGGAATACCGCCGATTTTAAACTCCCGCATGATCTTATGGGCATCTTCCACGAGTGCATCCTCTTTCAGCGTGATCGGGTCGATGATCATGCCGTTTTCAGCCCTCTTGACTTTATACACCTCATTCCCCTGCTCCTCAATGCTCATGTTCTTGTGCATCACCCCGATACCGCCCTCCTGGGCCATGGCAATAGCCATAACAGAACCGGTCACCGTATCCATGGCAGCGGACACGATCGGGATGTTTAAACGGATCTTCCGGGTAAAGATGGAAGTAATGTCAACTTCGCGCGGTAAAATTTCAGAATAGGCAGGTACCAGCAGAACGTCATCGTAAGTCAGGCCTTCACCGGCAAATTTGTGATCGTCATGGAGCATAGCCTCGATTTTTTGGTGTGCAAAGTTATTAAAATAAGCAATCGGGCTTATTAAAAAATGTTAAGCCGAATCGGGCATTTAATAACATTTAACTAATTGTGATAATGACACTTAGCCGGATAGCTTCACAAAGAAAAGGAGGACTGTCAACAGCAGTCAGGGGTCAGCACCAAAAATACAATACCGGTTACGCAACAGTCAATGCAATAGAGGAATCAATCCGTTTGTCATTTTATCAGGGTGACAATCCCTCTTTTCTCATAGTTTTCACCCTGGAAAGAACGGTAGCTGATCCTGTATAAATAGGCTCCCGTTGGCGCTAACTTGCCGGAAATATAACCATCCCAGCCGTTATAGATGTCATTGGTCTCAAAGATCATCTGTCCCCAGCGGTTGAAAACCTGCATTTCGAAACTGCCGGGATCAACATACACCTGAACGGGCCTGAACCGGTTATTGAGGCTCTGCGGATTGAAAGCTGTCGGCATCACGACGAAAGGATCCCGTTCGGAACAAGCCTCATTCGAAAGGGAAAAGGCATCCGGCATTACCGGATTACCGGTCGCCTCAAACGCCTTCACTGTATAACATGCCTGGGAAATGGGCTTAAGCGAATTCAGGTCATCGGTATAGTCCGATTCGGAAGAGGAAAGCACTGCCAGCGGCCCGGCAGGATCCGGCGTGCCATCTACAGTCCTGTATACCTCATACCGGTCCACTCCTTCCCACCATGTGCCATAAGTATTCCATTCCAGCAAATTTGTGGATCCGGCATTGGAACAGGACAGGAATATGCTGTTCGACACATTTTCCGAATACAGCGCGACCTTGTTGCAACTGTCGATCATCGTCAGCCTGTAATAGTAAGGCTGTTCATGCACATTGGCAGTGAAGTCGGTGAGAGAATAGGATTGTGGAATAAAGGAATTCCCCGAAGCTGCCAGTGTATCCACTGCCGAGTAAGGCCCCGAAGGTGAGTCGGAGCGTTCCAGCAGAAGCGTTTTGATCCGGCTGGCAGGCGCATAATAATAATCGACCTTAACGTACGCATCATTTTCTACGCTTACCTGACTGATATACAACGTGTCAGGGGTCACGGGCCCTACATATGTCCGCCTGACCATGCAGGAAGAGGAAGAACCGGTTCCGGTAGCGCTGAATGCACGGATGTTATAAGTATAGTCGTAATTGTTTATGAACTGAAGAGAATCGTCATACGCCAGGGTGGTACTGCTCACTGTATCGGCCGGTATAAAAATCCCGTTGTTCACCTGCCTGAAAATGATGTATCCGCCCAGGCCGCCGGGCATATAGTCATAAGGGTTCCAGCTAAGGTGTAATTTCCTTTCGCAGGGATCAATCACACCTGCATCGAGAAGCAAGGTATGGGGGGCGGTGGCGTATGTCCCGTAACTCTTTTTACCGCAACTGTCGATGGCTGCCAGCGCATAAGTCAGCGATTGCAGGCATCCTCTCATGGATCTGTCCAGGTATACGGTCGAATCAGCCGGAATCGTATCGAGTGGAATGAAGGTAGGAGTAGCCTGGTAGATGATATAACCAGCGACATCCTTTTCGGGACTGGGGCTCCATCCGATGATAGGGCAGCCGGTATAAATCCCGGTAGGATCGTAGAACAGGCTGATGGTATCGTTCGTCGGATTCGAAGGCGGGTAACGGTCTGTGAATACTTCATCATCAATATTGGAGATGGTCAGCAGGTTTGTACCCTGCTCCCTGAATACAATCCGGTATTGAACTGTGGTAGTGTCGCAGAAGGGATAGGATACAGTGTCGGAATAACTCAGGCTGGCAGGCTGTGTAGCATAGAACAGGCTGTCGATAGTCCGCCAGACCGGGTTTTCAAACCGCTGAATGTAATGCGTCCCGGCTCCTGCCGGAACCGGAGGATTCCAGTCGAGGCGGGCAACACCGATCTCAAGTTGTGTGACAGTTAGCACTATATTGCCGGAAGCCTTATCGATCGTATTCACCGGGGAGGCAACAGTGTTCAGGATACTGCTGTTCTTATCTGCATTGGCGGTTGCACAGGGAATACCGACAGGCATGAACGAACCGGAAAAATGACTATCTCCTAATTCAGTCAGTAATACGCAGACATTCTCCCTTAAAACTTCATTATCATTCCCGACGGCGCAGGTGAAAGAAGATCCACGGTCATGGGCTGAAGCCCTTAACACCGTCAGGAGCGGCAGAATGACCAGTATGAAATGCCAGATCTTCATTGTTAATCAACGGTATCGGTATTCATGTTCTAAACGAAAGGCGACAGGAAAAATTATCCTGCTTCGTTCCTGCCAACAATAAGCAGATGCATGTCTGCAGGATCAAGGTACTCAACTGCCAGTTTCTTTATTTTAGCGGGAGTAATAGTCTTGACGGTGTTCAGGAATTTGTACTGGAAGCTGTTGTCCAGATCCTGTTCCATGATATCCCTGTATGTATCTGCCAGAGCAAAGGGGCCGTCAATGCCCCGGAGGAATGAGCCGAGCATGTAATTTTTCACCAGGCTGAGCTCTTCCTCTTTCACCTCTTCCGACCGTAAGAGGTCCAGTTCCTTCCTGATCTCTTTCAGAGCTTCTCCGGTAACCTCCGCTCCAACTTCACAGGTGATGAAGAAGTATCCTGAATGCTGTAATGGTACCATGGCAGAGCCAATCCCGTAGGTATAGCCTTTGTCTTCCCTCAGATTTGTCATCAAACGGGAGCCGAAATACCCGCCCAGCATGGTGTTTAACACCCGCATACCAATGTAGTCCTGGTGATGGCGGTTGAAGAGCACCCTGCCCATGCGGACAGCCGACTGGAGGCTTCCTTCCCTCCGGATATATTTGATCTTTTCTGCTGAAGGAGTAATTGAATAGTTCTGCCCATTCAGTTCCGGACGGATCCAGTCATTTCCGCCAAAAGATTCTTCCAGACTGTCAGCAAGATGTTTTTCAATCTTTCCGGCCACCAGTATCGTACAATTTCCGGCATGGTAATAATTTGCATGAAATTCCTTCAGATCACTGAGCGTTACTTTGTCAATATCCTCCATCAGCATGAAATTGCCGTATGCATGTGAAGGCCCGTAAATCAACGAGTTAAACTGTGTACGTGCAACAAAATTCACCTTTTCAAGGTTCACCCGCAGCATCTGCTTCTGCTTACCTGAAAAGATGCGGTATTCATCTTCCGGAAAAGAAGCATGCTTCACGATCTCTTCCAGCACCGGCAGGGTATGTTCAATGTGCTTGTTCAGCGTATACAGGGAGATATAGGCATTATCCCTCTCTGCCGAACATTCCAGATGGGCGCCATAATAATCCAGCGTATCGGCTATCTGTTGCGAGTTGTACTTCGGAGTTCCCTCGCGGAGCATCAGGTTGGCAGCCATAGAAACGAAATTCTTCGACTGGTACCAGCTTCCTGCTTTGAATATCAGCTCAATCCTTACTAATTCCTGGGTTCCGGCATTGAATTGAACTACCCGGACGCCATTCTTCAGGTAGAAAATATCCGGCTCTGCCAGGTTGCATGAGTCGAGGGGCTTTATTTCCGGTTGTACGAGTCTGTCCATTGAAAAATCTGGGTTGTTGGGTATTCCTGGATGCCAGGAAGAGTATTACACCTGGTTACCGTCAGGGTTTATATGCTTTGAATCAACGTGTCTTTTTGATATTCTGCCATCGGCCGGCTTCTATGCTTTACACCAATGGCTTACCTGATTCATTTTCAATTATTGATGATCGCTTGATAATAAAGAGTAGAGCAGTTTTCCGGCAACAGAATGCGGCCGGCCTGCAGCAGAATATCCTCTGCCGTCACCTTCTCATAGTTGCTCATGACACTGTTGATCATCCCGGCATCGCCAAGCAGTTCAAGATAGGCAAGGTTCATGGCTTTGTCGAGGCACCTCATCTCACTGAATACCATCAGCGATTCCATCCGGTTCTTGACCTTGGTGAGTTCCCTGGAATCAACCGGCTGGGTCATGATCTTCTTCAACTCTTCCCCGATAGCACTTTCGGCAGTCTCAAAGCTGACCCCGTTCATCAGTTTGCCTGTCACGATGAACAATCCGTCGTCGATATCTCCCGAAATAAAGGCATTCAGGTCGCTGAAAAGTTGCTTCTTCTTGACAAGCTCCTGGTAAAGCCGGCCGGATTGCCCTGCCGACAGCACATCAGAAATCAGGTCGGTGGCGTAAAACTCCGGCGCCATACGTCCGCACATGTGCCAGGCTTTGTAAATAGCATCGAACGGCACATTCCGCTCAACTGTCAGGCTCCTGGCCTCAGTCTGAGGCGGTTCTGCCGGAAGGCTGCGTACGATGGGACTTCCTTTCCGGATGGGACCGAACCATTTCTCCGAAAGGTCTTTTACTTCTTCCGTAGTCACATTTCCGGCTACTGTCAGGATAGCATTGCAGGGATTATAAAATTTGCTGTAAAATGCTTTCACTTCATCCATCCCGGCTTGTTCGATATGCGAAGGATCCTTCCCGATGGTTGCCCAGCGATACGGATGGACCTGGTAGGCAAGCGGCCGCAAAAGCAACCATGCATCGCCGTATGGCTGGTTCAGGTAGTTCTGACGAAACTCTTCCACCACCACATTCCGCTGCACTTCGAAACTCTTCTCCGAAAAGGCCAGGTCCAGCATGCGGTCCGACTCCAGCCAGAAGGCAGTTTCAATGTTCTCTTTGGGCAGGGTAAGGTAATAATTGGTGATATCGTTGTTGGTGAAGGCATTGTTCTCGCCGCCCACTCTTTCAAGGGGTTCATCATATTTCTGGATGTTCACCGATCCTCCGAACATCAGATGCTCAAACAGGTGTGCGAAACCGGTCCGTTCCGGGTCCTCATCCCTCGACCCCACATCATAGAGTATGTTCATGGCTACCAACGGGGTGGAGGTGTCGGTATGAACGATCACCCTCAGTCCATTACCGAGGACGAATGAGTCGAATGAGATCATAGAACTTGTTTGTGCTTAACCGCAAAAATAGTTTATTTGCCAACTCCGGCACATGCTTTTTATCTGCCCTTGCCCGGAAAATGCCTCCTGATCGACTACCTTTGTGTTGTTGTGACACCTCTGCCCAGTTGATAAATTCCTTTGAAATCCATTAATGATGCGCTCACTCCTGCTCACACTCCTTTTATTGGCTGCAACGGCCAGTTATTCCCAGGAATTCCATACCATTATAACGGCGCCGGCCGGCAACCGGTTTACGGCCATCGACCGGAACGGAATAACTGTGCTCCCGAATGGCAGGCTTATTACGCCTCAGGGACGCTGCTATACCGTTGCCCCACACCCTTATGGACTGGCTTTGAGCCATGACGGGAATATAGCCGTAACCGCCAATTCCGGGATCCAGCCCCTGGCTATAACGATCCTGAGGAACCTGAATTCCGGGACGCCCGATATTCAACAGGTACCTCCGGGACCTGCCACCGACAGGGGTATTCTGGCCTCGGTATTCATGGGACTGGCCATTGCGCCTGATAATTCCGTGGTGTACGTTGCCGGGGGACAGGAAAACAAGGTGTTCCTGTTCGATCTTTTATCCGGGGAAAAGACCGGGGAAATTGACTGCAGCTATCCCGTGAACGACTCAACCCGTTCGCACGGATACCTGGGCGATATGGCCCTTAGCCATGACGGGAAAAGACTGTATGTTGTCGACCAGATTGGCTTTCAACTGCTGATCCTTGACACAGAAAGGCGCAAGGTGATCTCCCGCACCGCTGTGGGAAGATATCCGTTCGGGATAGCCTTGTCGCCGGATGAAAAGACCGTTTATGTAGCCAATGTGGGCATGTACCAATACAGCCACATTAAAAAGAAGGTCAAGGGTGAGTGGAAGAACGGCAGTATCGACTTCCCTGCCTTTGCTTACGGCTCGGAAGAGGCCGAAGAAGGCATTGAAAATGACAGCATCCGCATCCCGGGACTTGGACCGGTGGACCCGGATGAATCGTTCTCGGTCTGGGCATTTGGGCTGAAAAATGAAAGCAAACCTAAAGTATTGGCCAAAGTCAAAACCGGAACCCGCGTCGGCGAGATGGTGGAAGGCTTTCCAGCCGTCGGGGGATCCAGTCCGAATTCCATCGTGGCTACCCCGAAATACGTTTTCATCAGCAACGGGAATAACGACAATATCACTGTGCTGGATCTGAAGCGCAAGTCAATTGTGAAGCATATACCGCTTTCGCCGGATTCAAGGCTGGACAGGCTTCGCGGCATCATCCCCTTCGGACTGGCAGTGGCGCATGACGGGAAGCGCGTTTACGTGGCAGAATCAGGATTGAATGCCATCGCCGTGATTGACGCAGAAAAGCTGGAAGTACTCGGTCATATCCCTGCCGGTTGGTTTCCTGCAAAACTGAAGGTCAGTCCGGATAACCGCAAACTGGTCGTTGCCAACGCCAAAGGCTTTGGAAGCGGGCCTAATGGTGGCGCCTCCTACCAGGCAGGGAAAGAAGGAACCTATATCGGCAGCCTGATGAAGGGCACTGTCGAGATCATCGAAATTCCCGATGATGAGCAATTGCCATATCTGTCGAAAAAAGTCCTGGACAACAACTTCCGGATGGAATCCATACCGGAAACAACCCGGGAAGGAGGCCGCAGCATTATACCACTGTATCCCGGACAGTTTAAGTCACCGATCCGGCATATCGTATTTATTTCGAAAGAAAACCGGACGTTTGACGAGATATTCGGACAGGTTGCCGGTGTCAGGGGCGACAGCAGCATCGCGCGCTATGGGAGAAATATCACCTTCACCAACCGTGATAAAAGCCACAAGGTAGAACAAGCTACGGTCATGCCGAATCACCTGCTGTTGGCTGACCGGTACGGGCTTGCAGACAATTTCTATGTGGATTCGGATGTTTCGGCCGACGGTCACCGCTGGCTGGTGAACACCTATCCCAATGAATGGGTGGAGGCAACCACGCCTGCGAATTACGGAGGGAACAGGGATTATCGTGAGCACTCGGATGCCCCCGGCAATCTGGGGATCAACGGGGCTGCCGGTGCAATCTACCCGGAAGACTACAACGAATCCGGTTCGATGTGGGATCACCTGGCACGCCACGGGGTAGAGTACTACAATTTCGGATTCAGCGTGATGTTTGAACCGGCCGATTACCAGAAAACCTACAAATACGGTGGCATCAAACAGGTGGCAAACTTTCCGCTGCCGGCCTCGCTGTATGACCGGACTTCCAGGATCTATCCCACCTACAATACGAATATTCCCGACCAGTTCAGGATTGACCTGTTTCAGCAGGAATTCATGGAGAAATGGGGACCGGGCAAGGACAGCCTGCCGGCGTTACTCACGGTGATCATCCCGAACGACCACGGTGCCGGCGAACGCCCTGATGAAGGGTATCCTTTCCGCGAAAGCTATATGGCCGACAATGACCTGGCAGTGGGAAGGATCGTTGAATTTCTGTCGCATACTCCCTACTGGAAGAATATGGCCATTGTCATCACGGAAGACGACGCCCAGAACGGCGTGGACCATGTGGACGCCCACCGCTCTGTCCTGATGGTGGTATCGCCTTATGCCAAAAGGAATTACGTGAGCCATGTCCATTACAGTTTCGGGAGCATCTTCAAAACCTTCTGGAACATTCTGGGACTTCCATACCTGAACCAATATGACGCCGGGGCGACCGACCTGGCAGATTTTTTCACGGACAAGCCCGATTTCGCGCCTTACCGGGCATTACCGGTCGATTCGCGCATTTTCGAACCCCAGAAGGTGCTGGACCCTTTCGATGAAAAATTCAACTGGAAGCAGCTCCACAACGGTCCCGAACTCGACAATCCCGAAGATATGCTGCGGGAAAGCAAGGAACAGGAAGAATGGAGGAAGGAGGGGCAGAAGTAGGAATTGGGGAATTTAGAAATTTAAGAATTTGAGAATTTAAAAATGTGGGAATTAGTTAATTAGCTGATTAGCTAATTAGCTGATTCGACAATGAGAGAATTGGGGAATCTAGAAATTTAAAAATGCAAGAATTGAGGAATTGGGGGATTAGCTAATTAGCTCATTCGATGATTCGGTAATGAGTGAATTGAGGAATTTCGAAATTTAGAAATGTAAGAATTTGGGAATTAGTTGATTCGGTAATCACCATTGTCCGGTTAATACTGGCCCGGGCTGCATAAATCAAAGATAGTCAGCTGATTAAGCCCATCTCCTTCAGAGCCTGTCCCGATTCATCGGGAAGAGGGGTTGGGGGTGAGGTGGAACCTGATTGTCAATAACTTAGTAATGTTTTCCTGACAACAGTGATTCGGTAATTAGCTAATTAGCTGATTCGATGATTCGGTGATTAAAAGAATTCTCCACTTTTCATTATTGGCGCTCAGCTGATGATAACAGCAAAAATCTACTGAAGAGTGTAGATCTTCCAGCAATCCTTTCGGATGCTATTCGTGCCTTCGTGGCTAAAAGGATCTTGCAGATTACGCTGATATTTCTATGGTTTCTGCGAAAATCTGCGGTTTTTTTCTGCGGGATCTGCGAGAAAAAAAAGAACTGGAATTTGGGAATTTAAGAATGTGAAAATTAGCTGATTCGACAATTCGTTAATTCGGCGATTCGGCGACTAAACGATCGGGAATACCAACCGCGCATTCCATTGCCACTCCTGCCTCCGCTAAGCCGGTGAAAAAAACGCTCTTCCTTGCTGATATTACCGGAATTCATACCTTTGCCGCAGATAAGTTCTACCGGATTTAAATAATTACCAACCAACATATTACAAAACATTACTATGAAAAAGGATAAGGTCATTTTCGACTTGATCAGGGATGAAGAAGCCCGCCAGATGCATGGCATCGAGCTGATCGCTTCCGAGAATTTTGTCAGCGACCAGGTTCTGAAAGCCATGGGTTCCGTATTGACAAACAAATATGCCGAAGGTTATCCGGGCCGCCGTTACTATGGTGGTTGCCAGATCGTGGACCAGACAGAACAGGTAGCCATCGACCGCGCCAAAACACTTTTCGGCGCTGAATGGGCTAATGTTCAGCCTCACTCGGGCGCCCAGGCCAACATGGCCGTCCTCATGACGGTTCTGAAACCCGGTGATACCTTCATGGGCCTGAACCTGTCGCATGGTGGTCACCTTTCTCACGGCTCACCTGTAAACTCCTCAGGTATCCTTTACCGTCCCGTAGCTTACGGAGTGGAAGAAAGCACCGGCACCATCAACTACGACGTGATGGAATCGGTCGCACTGGCTGAAAAACCGAAACTCATCATCGCCGGCGCTTCTGCCTATAGCCGCGACTGGGACTTCAAACGCATGCGCCAGATCGCCGACAAGATCGGTGCTATCCTGATGGCCGACATTGCTCATCCGGCAGGACTTATCGCCCGCGGACTTCTCAATGATCCTATCCCTTACTGCCATGTTGTCACCACTACCACGCACAAGACTCTGCGCGGGCCCCGCGGTGGTCTGATCCTCATGGGCAAGGACTTCGAGAACCCCTGGGGAATCAAAACTCCGAAGGGAGAAACCAAGATGATGTCAGCCATGCTCGACAGCGCTGTATTCCCCGGTGTACAAGGCGGACCTCTGGAACATGTGATAGCCTCCAAGGCCGTTGCTTTCGGCGAATGCCTCAGCGACGAATACATGGAATATATCCTTCAGGTGAAGAAGAATGCCCAGGTAATGGCCAAAGCATTCGTCGATAAAGGCTATAAGGTGATCTCCGGCGGTACCGACAACCACCTGATGCTGATCGACCTCCGCTCCAAATTCCCGGATATCACAGGGAAAACGGTCGAAAACACGCTGGTTAAGGCCGACATTACCATCAACAAGAACATGGTTCCTTTCGACAGCCGCACACCGTTTACCACTTCCGGTATCCGTGTGGGAACTCCGGCCGTCACTACCCGCGGGCTCAAGGAAAACCACATGCCGGTGATCGTTGACCTGGTGGATGAAGTGATCAGCAACATCGAAAGCGAAGAGGTTATCGCCAGTGTTCGCACACGCGTGAACGAACTGATGGCCGATTTCCCCCTGTTCGCATACTAAAACGTTTTATTGTCAGGAGAAGGGCGCATGGGAAACCAGCGCCCTTTTTTGACTTTCATCTTTCATCTTTTATCTTTTCCCTTCTATCTTTTGTCTTTTTAGTTTCTCGCTGATCTCGCAGAAAAAGAACGCAGAATCTCGCAGAAAGCAACGTTTAATCAGCGTTTATCTGCGTTTCAATCTGCGTAATCTGCGAGAACCCTTTTGGCCAAGAAGACACAAATTGGGCCCGGATAATTTCTTTCAAAACTTACCATATTCAGGAAAGCCTATCTTTTATCTTTAATCGCTGAGAGCGTAGGGCTAAGGGCAGGGAGAAAAGTGTCAATCATAGTCATTCATAGTCATTTCCGCCGGCTGGCGG
>CAZJCG010000059.1:0-17495 GCA_964544545.1 uncultured Lentimicrobiaceae bacterium
ATCTTTTGTCTTCTGCCTTTTGGAAAGCAGAGGACGAAGGGCTTAGGGCAGGGAGGAGGTTGTCATTTGTGGCAATTCATAGTCATTCGATAGTCATTCGATAGCCATTCATAGTTTTTCATCCCGTCTGTCTTTTGTCTTTTGCCTTTTATCTTTTATCTTTAAGAAGCTTAGAGCGGAGGGCAGAGAGCATGGGGTACAATTAAAATTCAATCTTCGAATCAGCTAATCACCGAATTAACTAATTCTCATATTAGCCTTTTATCTTTTTCCTTTTATCTTTTATCTTTTCCTTGTCTCGCTTTGTTTCCCGCAGATTTCGCAGAAAACGATCGCAGATCATTGCAGAGGGCATTGACCTATCTGCGTTAATCTGCGTTTCAATCTGCGTTATCTGCGAGAACCCTTTATCGTTTGTCTTTAAGCAGCCTGGTGCGAAGGGCTTGTAGCAGTGTAAAATCAGGCTTATCGACTTTTATCTTTTCCCTTTTATCTTTTATCTTTTTATCCCGAATCATTTACCTTTGGCCCTCTCTCACACTCGGGTAACATGTTTGCCATTATTGATATTGAGACTACCGGTGGTAGCGCTGTTCATGAAAAGGTAACCGAAATTGCCATTTATCTTCACGATGGCAAAGAGATTACCGGGGAGTACTCGACGCTGATCAATCCCGAGAAACGTATTCCACCTTTTATTGCAAGACTGACAGGTATTTCGGATGAGATGGTGCAGGATGCACCCAAATTTTACGAAGTAGCCAGGGAGATTGTTGAGATGACCCGGGGCTGTGTATTTGTAGCCCATAACGCCCTGTTCGATTATGGTTTCATTCAGCAGGAATTCATGCGTTTGGGTTACAGGTATTATCGCCCCACACTCTGTACGGTGAAATTGTCACGCAGGCTTCTGCCTGGCTTCAAATCGTATAGTCTGGGAAACCTTTGTGCCAGTCTGGATATACAGATTGAAAACAGGCACCGGGCAGCCGGGGATGCTCTGGCAACGGTGAAGCTATTTGAGAAGTTGCTTGAAGCCGATCCGACACTGAACGGAGTGGATCCGAAGGGACTGAATCCCGCACTTGACAAAGGTATTTTTACCGGTATTCCCAATGTTGCGGGTGTTTATTACTTCTATGATGAGAACGGAAAGATCATCTACATCGGGAAAAGCAGGGACCTCCATTCGCGCGTTCTTTCGCATTTCAGCAACAAGCGCTCGCCAAAGGCTCAAAAGATGTGTGAGCAGGTTACTGATATCAGCTTTGAGGAGACCGGAAGCGAACTCATAGCCTTACTGATGGAATCGGATGAGATAAAGAAAAACCTTCCGCTTTATAACCGTAAGTTGCGACGTACGATGTACCGTTACGGTTTATCGAGTTTTGTGAGCCAATCCGGATATATTAATCTTCAATTATCCAGGATTACCAAGGATGGTGCGCCACAGGCTGTGTTTTACTCTTATGAAGAAGCCAGCTCTACCCTTTTTGAGCTGGTCAGGAAATTCAAACTCTGTCAGAAACTGAGCGGCCTTTACCAGGGCAACGGAGCCTGTTTTCATCATTCCATCGGACAGTGCGACGGAGCCTGCATCGGCCTTGAACAGCCTGAAATATATAATGAAAGGGTTAAAGCTGCACTGGCTACTTTTGAACATCCATGGCAGAATATGCTCATTATCGATAAAGGCCGGTATGAAGAAGAGGGCTCGGCTGTACTGATCGAAAACGGCAAATACATCGGATTCGGCTGGTTCGATAAGACAGACTCTGATCTCAATGTCTCAAGGATCAGGGATTGCATAAAACCGTACAGCGACAACCGGGATGTTCAGCAGATCCTGCGACAGTATGCCAGAAGTCACAGAGGACTGAAATTCATCCGGTTCTGATTCCTTTTGTCATCCGGATGCGTCTCCCATTGTGCAGTAACAGTTTTTTTCAATACGGCATGGAATTTTTAATAATGGGACAAAAGAGTCGTAATATCAAGTTGAACAAATTCGTAAGGGAATGACAAACAAAACAATACAATTCATGGCATAGTATTGGTTAAACCAAGTGCGATATTGGCTGCAAACAGGACAAGCTGAAGAATTGAAGGGCAGGCTGGAGGAGAGGAAAAGCTACAGCATATCAGATCAGGCATCGCACCCAGTAACCAGAAACCCAATAACTATTGACAGGAGCCGGAAGTAAAATTCCGGCTTCTTGTTTTATCCCCGGTTCGGTTTTGAACTGTACCTTTGCTCAAAAAAAAGAGCAATGAGTAACCGACGAATCCTTCCGGTACTATTTCTTTCAGCAATCCTTATAGCAGGATGCCGTAGCACGCTGCTTCCGGAAAAACCGGCCGAATCTTATCAGGAGTTCCGGTATGAGCCTAAGCCTTCGCTTATCAACCTTCCGGTTGAAATGAAAGTATCGGAACTGGAATTGTTCCTGAATAAACAGCTTACAGGACTGATCTATGAGGATAACAGCCTGGAAGATAATGGCGGCGATAACCTAATGGTTAAAGCCTGGAAGAAGGACAATATCAGGCTGAATTTCGACAAGGGGCAGTTTACCTATAACGTTCCCCTCAAGCTTTGGATCAAGGCCGGATGGAAGATCGACAAATTCGGGATCACCTTATCGGATTACAGGGAGGTGAACGCCGAAATCTCCCTGGATTTTCATACCAGTCTCGCCGTGAACAAAGACTGGTCGCTGACCACCAAAACGGTTTCCGACGGCTATCGCTGGATCAGTAAGCCGGTGCTGAAGCTGGGTCCGATCGACCTGCCCATTACCTTCATCGCCGACATGATCATCAAATATAATATGGGAACGATCAGCACTGCCATTGACGAAGGCATGAAGACCAGCCTTGACCTCAGAAGCAACGCGCAAAAGGCCTGGGTTGAGATCCAGAAACCCATGCTGCTCGACGAGGGATACAAACTCTGGCTGAAGGTGACGCCGGTTTCCATTGCAGCGGCTCCGATTACCGGCAGCAAAGGGGTGATCAGGCATACATCTTCCATTCAGGCTGTGGCAGAGTGTTTCACCGGTAAAGAACCTGAATACAAGGTGAATAAAAAACTTCCGGATATACAACCGGTTACCAAACCTGCCGATGATTTCCTGATCAATGTCAATTCCTATATTTCCTATTCCTATATCGATTCATTGTCGAAGTCGTTGCTGGTCAACACATCCTATACTTTTGGGAAACGGAAGATATTGATCACCGGTGTGGATATTTATCCCGGCGATAACCGGATGATCATTGAAACGAGTGTTTCCGGAAGTCTCAATGGAAAGCTCTATTTTGCCGGGGTGCCGACGTATCGTGTCGCCGACTCTTCTATTGTGATGTCGGACCTCGAATTTCACCTGAAAACCAGGAATCTGCTCCTGAAATCTGCTTCCTGGCTGGCAAATGGCGGCATTGAACGAATCCTGGAAAAGAAAATGGTATTCCCAATTGGAGAAGAGCTGAAGGAGACATATGACCTCATCTCTGACAATCTTAGGCATTATGAGATCGCGGAAGGATTTTTCCTGAGCGGGCAACTTTCCAGGATGGAGGTATCGCAGCCGGTGCTGACGAAAGAATCGGTCATAGCCCCGGTATCATTGGAGGGGAAACTCTTTGTAGGCCTGCAAAATAAGTAGTCCGGACCGTTCATCGGAGCCTTGAGAATAGCTTGTCCCTTTTCGGGAAAAAGTTTTTTTAACGAAAAACTGTTACAAAATGGGTTCAGGGTAATAAATAAGAAATAACCCCCTGAACTATGGCACAAGTTAATTATCTGATCGGGGACCAGTTCCCTGAAGAAGTTCGTTCAATCGTAAAAGGAGGGAAAATCTCCTTCACTCTTTTCCAGAAGGCTATCAGGATTAACGCCGAGCTCCGGCAACAGGTAAGCGACCTGGTTGACCTCAGGCTGTGTGATTATGCATTCCGGGTCAATTCTGAAATTATCAATTCTGCCAGGGATAATTCAGAGCAACAGACCTCCGAGATCATGCTGAAGTTTTTAAACGGGATGGGGAATTACCAGCTGCTAAAAAGGCTGGTTCGTAAAAACAGGATCATCCGGCTGCTTGCCAACAGAGACAACAGGGAACATGAGGAGATGATCTGCCGCCTGAATAACCTGAGGGTTGTTTGCTGATCCGTTAATCAAAGGAAATTCTCATCCAGAAATTTCTGAAAGGCTTCCTTGTACTGGTCGCTCACCGGTATATACACATTCCCGAATACAATCCTGAAACGTTCGATGGTCTCAATCCTGCCCAGGTTGACGATAAAGGAACGGTGCACCCGCATAAACCGGGATGCAGGCAGTTTGGTTTCCAGTGTTTTCAATGAGTTGATCGACAGTACGGGCTTAGGCTCATTCTTAAGGTATATCTTCACATAGTCTTTCATCCCTTCCACATACAGAATATCGGCGAAATTGATGCGCCTGATCTTGTACTCGCTTTTGATGAACAGGAAGTCATCGTTGGTTTCCACGCTGGCTGGCTTGTGGCTTTCCATTTCAATGAGTTTCCTTGCTTTCAGGGCTGCTGTTAGGAACTCCTCATATCCGAAAGGTTTCAGCAGGTAGTCCACCACATCCAGCCGGTAACTTTCCAGTGCAAACTTCTCGTGGGCCGTGGCAAATATCACCTTCGGACCGTTCTGCATCATCCTTACAAAGTCGGTTCCCATCAGGTCCGGCATCTGGATATCGAGTATCATCAGGTCAACCGGATTGTTTTCCTTGTATTCGAGAGCACTTATCGGATTGTCGAATCCCCCTTCAAATTGCAGGAATGGGGTTTGCTGAATATAACCGCTCACAAGTTTCAGTGCGAGAGGTTCGTCATCGATGGCAATCGTGCGGATCATACTAAATTTCTTTTTATGTAAGATCAATCCATAGAAGTACTGAGAACACAGTCGTTGAATGGCGGATCGTAAGCTCATGCCTGCCGGGGAAGAGCAGTGAAAGCCGTTTGGTAACATTCCCCAGTCCGATGCCGGAGTCGTTTCCGTTTGTATCCTCCCGACCGGTTATGCTGTTGCTGCATTCGAAGAACAATTTTCCGGAATCGACTTTAAGCGACACATTGATAAAGGAAGGCTGACGATAACTGATGCCGTGTTTGAATGCATTCTCGATGAAAGGCAGGAAGAGCAGCGGAGGAATGCTCAGGTCAGGGTATTCGTCGGGGAAGCTCACCGAAATCGATACCTTCTCCGAGATCCTGAGCTTCATCAGTTGAATATAAGTCTGCATAAATTCAATCTCCTGGCTCAGCGGCTTGTCGCCTTTTTCTGTTTCATAAAGCAGGTAGCGCATGAGTTTCGACAGTTGGAGGATGGCTTTCTGGCCGTCTTTTACATCTGTCTGGACGAGTGCATAGATATTATTCAGGGTATTGAAAAAGAAATGGGGATTGATCTGGTTTTTCAGGAAAGCCAGTTCGGTGTTCAGTTTTTCCTTTTCAGCCTCTTTTCTTTCCTTTTCCTGCTGCCTGTATTTATCGGAGAAGCAGAGTCCCATGCCGAAGCCGGATATGAACAATGAAGTAAGCATGAAATTGAAGACAGGGCCGCCTTTTGAAGGAGGAACAGGATTGCCTGGCACCGGCTGCCGGGGCCTTAAGGTCATACCCGGCCCTGGCGGAATACGCAAATCATAGCCTTTATCATTTCCCATAATCATTGAGGTCTTCTTCATCGACATGAAGCTGACTTCATGGATCATTGTTATAAGTAGAACCAGGGCAAGGGCTGATATGAAATAGAGAATTTTCCGGTTCCTGAAAAAGAGGTAAGGCGTAAGAACCAGGTAATTGGCATAGAACAGGACTGTAAAGAGCAGTATCTGGATGATGTTCCGGCTGAATGATGCCTGGTCGCCATTCGAATCAAGATACAGCAGGTAGGTAGGCAGCAGGAATAGTACCAGCCACACGGTAATATGGATGATTACCCGGAATTTCCTTCCTGCCAGAAATGTCAGATTGATCGTTGAGTAACGTATTCCCATATTGAAGCGATTAA
The DNA here is from genome assembly GCA_964544545.1 of uncultured Lentimicrobiaceae bacterium. Classification (GTDB taxonomy): domain Bacteria; phylum Bacteroidota; class Bacteroidia; order Bacteroidales; family UBA4417; genus UBA4417. Next base: position 6,055 of record CAZJCG010000059.1, read on the forward strand.
CGATAAACCGGTCCGGGGAAATCATAGTGTCAGGTAATACCCGGCTCCTACGATGTAGTCATTTTCCCTTTCTTTCTTGTACCTGCACTGAAGCATATAATTCAAATCGATAGAATGCCGGGCATTGAAGCTATATTCAAATCCTGCACAGTTGCGGATCTTGTCAATGATTCGATTACTGCCGGGGCTCAGGGGGTGGAAGAGTTCCAGGAAATAGTACGGGGTGATCTTCCTGTCGAGGTCCAGTTTGAACACGGCTTTTGTGCGGAGGTATATCTCAGGGTTTACTTCTTCCCCTGTGTTAAAGCCTGTATATTCCGACTGAATGCGCTCCCGGAGGGTGATACTGACCGGTTTGAACTTCTGGCGGTAACTCAGGTCAAGGTATAAACGGTTATTCTGACGGTATGTGTTATCGAGTCGACGGTCGTTTATGAAACGGTAGTGCCCTGCGATCCGGAAGTGTTTGTTCAACCTGTATTCAAGTCCCAGATCGGTGAATACCGTACTTGCCTCAGAAACATTTTCCATCAGTCGCAGCTCTTCTGACAGGCTCATTGAAAATGACTGTGAGAACTGTTTTTCAACATTCCCTGAGAGCCAGAGTCCGGCATCGTTTACCTGTGCCAGCCCGCGTGAGGCAATGATCAGGAGTACGAAGGCTGCAACCGATGCTGTGATCCTATTCATAATAATAGATTCTGATGGAAGCAGTGTCCTTTAGGTAATCAAGCCTGCCGATCGATACACGGTGAATTTTCAGTCCGGTGCGGGCTTTTAACTCTTCAATCAGTTGTTCCCGCATCTCGGGTTTTATCATTTCGATCTTTTCAAATTTGACCTTCTGGCTCATTTCCTGTTTCATCAGGAGGTTGGAGTCGAGGATGAAGGTTACCAGGAAGATGATACCGCAGATGATCCCCAGTTCGTAGTATTCAAGCTGTATCCCGCTAAGCAATCCGAGGGCGATAAAGATGAAAAGGTAGGTCATATCTTTCATACCGATCCCCGCAGTGCGGTATCTCAGCATGGTAAAAACAGCAAACAGCCCGAATGCCGCACCCATGGAAATTTTGACCTTGTTAAGCACGAAGGTGAGCAGGAAGATTATGATGTTGAACAGGATGAAGGTGAAAATGGTGTCCATCTTATGATAGTTCGGATGATAGATCAACAGAATGATCAACAGTACCGTGGCAACATCAATGGCAAGTGACAGGAAGAAAACGGCATTGATCTCAATCACATCCTTGCTTTTCTTCTTATCGGTTTTGGACGTGGAGGCGTCGTTATCTTCAATAAGAAAGATATCTCCGGAACTTGTTTGGGCTGTCAGCGTATGCGCCGGGGCCAGGAGTAGAAGGTAGAAAAAGAGGACGAACAACTTTTTAGGCAGGTTCGTGGTTAAGTTTCTGAACATAAAGCAATTTCGGTTTTAAATTATTTTTCTTGATGTCCGGCACCAGGCTGGAGATGCCCAGGCAGTATTTACTCAGCGACATGGGGTAGATAGCCCTTTTATGCAGCAGAGAGATGAATGAAGATCCGTTAGACCGGGCCTGTTTCACTTCGGCGATCACCAGGTCTGGAAATCCGCAAGTCTCTTGCCCGATGGCAAAGTTCAAAGAGGAGTCAAGCGTGATCCGGGCTGAAAGGCTTTCGTTTACCAGGGTGATACGGTCGAACCAGATAGAAAGGGCTTCCTGAAGCATATCGGGCTGATAGGGTGTTTTCTCCCTGAGCAGGGTTTCCATTTTCCCTTCGATCTGAAAACCGGGCACTTTTACTTTTACCCGGTCCTTTACTGTCCTCCCTTTATTATTCTTGAATTTTACCTCGAAATAACGGGTCTCAGAATCCAGATAAGTACGGAACCTGACCTTATGCCGGTTGGCTTTTCCATTGTGATGCCGCAGGTACATCTCATAATCCGGTGTGTCGAAATAATGCGATTCATAACCGCTTACTCTGGCGCCGTTAATAGTAAGAACACGATGGTCAGGCCTCGCCATTTCCAGGATGTATGGGAGTTGCCATTTGTGGAACAGGAATTTGGTGTCCATCCTGTCGAGCAACTTCACACAATCCATTTCTTCCAGACTGATAGTCTCAAACTGGTCCAGGTGTTCCATGAAATCCTTTATGGCAGCCATATTCTCAGAAATATTCGTAGGACCATTTCTTAACCGACTCCACCTGCTTCTGTTTGTTCTTCGTAATGCGTTGGGTGCGGAGTTTCTTTGTGTTGTAAGAGTACTCAACCTGTTTGATCAGCAGGCCTTTGGAATCAGTAATAGTCTCACCTGTTTTCTGTCCTGAAGGGGAATAGGTGATCGTAGTTTTCCGGATCAGTTCACCGTTGGGGCCAAGCTCCTTTTCTTCCGTTCGCTTGTTGAAGGCATTGTAAGTGTATTGTTTATGGGAAACAACCGCATTGTTGCCATTGTACTCATATTCTTCGACCTTGTTCTGGTTCTTGTCAAACCGGAAAGTCTCCTTACTATCAACCGATCCGTCTTTTTTATACTTGATCAGCATCGTAGTGTTGCCGTTCTTATCAAATGCTTCGTATGTATCCTTGCAAGAGGTCCCGTTTTCGTCCTGCCAGGTAGTAATTGACTTGATCTTGTTTGTCCGGATGTCCTTTTCGTTCTGACTAAAAGCCAGGATAGTGCATGTGAGCAGAACCAGGATAAAGAATGTTTTTTTCATGGAAAGATGTAGCTGTGAGTGTGATGGATCAGGAAGGATTATTGAAAGATGATAATATCATTCGTTTTGACTTCTTTATGGTTTCCGCTGACAGTCACATCCTGTATCACCGGGATCAGAGCCCTGGTTTGCAGGGTGGAGTCTTCGGAATAGCAATATACATGATAATCGCCGGCACGAAGGTACTTGAATTCATAATTCCCGTCATAACTCGTTCTGACTCTTTCACTGTATGACCTGTCGTCACCGTAAATCAGGTAAACATCTATGTCCTGGCCGTAGTATTCTTCGTTCAGGACTGTAAATGTATCATTGTAATCCTTAACATACACCTTTCCGTAAATCGCAGAGTTGCCTCCTGTTCCGGGTTCTTTGCTGCAGGAAGCCATTGCGATTCCCAGCAGTACAATCAATCCTAAGCTGAGCGAAAAAGCTATTTTTTTCATGGTTGTGGACTGGGCAGTTTCAGTCAGTAAATAACTAATTTTCGGGTCATTATATTTCCATTTAGGTCAACTTTTACCAGAAAAAGTCGGCGAATGCTGAAATATTTACCGGTACGGTTATCGTGTCCTGTGATTCAGTGTCCGTGACAATTCTCTCATTGAATACAAGCTTCCGTGCTGATTAAAGACTTCGACCTGTGTATTGTCAGGTTGAGCTCAAATGAAATGTGGTTGTATGCAAGGGTGATGCAGCCTGTCTTTTTGAGGATATCAAAGATATTGCTGTTCGGTATGAGGGAAAAAAAATAATAGATAGAGCAGCAGTTTTTACGGCCGGAGTTTTGGTATTTCCCGATAAACCTTGTCGGGCGGCTGAAATAGCGCTCAGATATGCTGAGGGTGAAGTTGATAAGAGGATTTGAAATATCTGCAACTTTAGAGACTCAAGCAGGCAGATTTGTCATCAGCCATACGCAATTCTTTCTTGCAATGACGATGCAATCCGTAGAAATGAATGATCAGAAAAACCGTTCGTTGATGAATTGCTGGAACTTATCTTTATAATTTTCGGAAATGGGGATATAGGTATCTCCGAACACGATCCTGTTGCGCTCGATGGTTTTGATCTTATCGAGGTTCACGATAAAAGACCTGTGGACCCGCATGAAACGGTTTTCGGGCAGGTTCTCCTCTAGCGATTTCATGCTCATCAGTGAAAGGACCGGCTTGTCACTCCCGGTTTGATATATCTTGACATAGTCCTTCAGGCCTTCAATATAAAGGATTGTATCAAATTCGATCTGGATGAGCTTATAGTCGGCTTTTACAAACAGTGAAGTTTTACCGGCACCGGCAGTCGGTTTGTGAGGGCCCTCGAACCACCTTTTGGCCTTGTTCACGGCAACCAGGAATTCAGGGTAGCTGATCGGCTTGAGGAGATAATCGAGAGCGTCAACTTTAAATCCTTCCAGAGCGTACTGTTCAAATGCCGTGGTAAAGATCACCCTGGGGCCATCCTTAAGACTCCGGATGAATTCCAGTCCGGTGAGACCGGGCATCTGGATATCCAGGAAAATCAGATCGATCTCTTTTGATTGCAGTACTTCCATAGCCTGGAAAGCGCTGCTGCACTTTCCGGCCAGCACCAGCGAAGGGGTCTTTGCGACGTATCCTTCAAGCAGGTCAAGAGCCAGCGGCTCATCATCGACGATCAGGCAGCGGAGTGTCATAACTGAATATGAAGTGTGGCAACGAAATTTGTTTCCGACCCGGACATTTCAAATCTGTGTGTTGTTGGGTACAAGAGTTCCAGTCTCTTTTTCAGGTTCGCCAGGCCTATTCCCGAGCCACTCTTATCCGATTTTTCTTTCCTGAAATTGCTGTTTTCAACGCTGCATTCCAGTTCGTGATCAGTTGGCATGTTAATCTTTATCCTGATGTAGGATGGGTCTGTCGGGCTCACTCCATGTTTGAAGGCGTTTTCAATCAAAGAGATGAATAACAGAGGTGCAATGGCTATCCCTTCCGGTGCAGGTAAAATCTCTGTTTCCAGGATTACATGCGAAGGGAGCCTCAGGCTCATGAGATTTATGTAATTGGAGGTGAATGCCAGGTCGCGGGCAAGCGGGACTTTCTGACGGTCGCTGTCGTACAGAACGTAACGGAGCAGGTTGCTGAACTGATGAACGGCATCCTGTGCATGATCCTGGTTAACAGAGATCAGTGAGTAAATATTGTTCAGGGTATTGAACAGGAAATGAGGATTTAGCTGATGTTTCAGGTTGTTCAGTTCCGATTCGATATGCAGTTTTTCGAGTTCTTTCTGCTCCGCCTGCGACTGGTACCACTGCATGGTCATCCTTATGGCCACGGCCAGTCCGACCACAAGGCTCATTGAAAGGATATCCCTGAAAAACAGTATTTCTCTTGCTTTTCCTCTGGGATGAAAGGGTTTCATTACCTCCATCCGTTGAAAATAAGGCTCAAATACATATAGCTTGATCCCTTGTAATAACAGGATGCAAACAGCAAACAGAAGAACGTTTACCAGAAAGAACTGCCATACTTTTTTCCTGAAGAGGAAGCGGCTGATCAGGAAAGAATAGTTGGCGTAGAAAACAATCATCAGGACCAGCAACGGCAGCGTGAAATCGATGTAACGTATAAAATCCCGGTTCCCTTCACTGTAAAGGAATATCAGGGGGAAAGCAGCAATGAATCCCCAAAGGATAACGTGAATGGTTATGGGCAATATGGGCTTTTTCTGGACTTCTGACATATGCAGTATCTTAATAAAGTTGTGTTTAGTCCTTCGGCCGGGTATTCTGGTCCTGCCAGATAAGTCGGCAAGGATTTATTTAGTCATGGTAGTGTTCCTTCCGGATGCTCTTATTGCTGACAGGAATAGGTTCTACTCACTTTACTGTAATCTTTTGTCTTGCTGTCCCCTTTTTTAAAGGGGGTGTCCCGACGTGTCGGGACGGGGGATTTTTCAAACCAGGAAAGAAATGCCCCCTGTCATTCTCTTCGCCGACAGTTAACTCCAAATTAGATGGACAGATCAAACCCGACATTTCCCATCGCTTTATTCATACCGTATTGCATCAATCGGATCAAGTCCTGCGGCTTTCCGGGCAGGGTACCAGCCGAAAAACACACCTGTAAAGGTACAAACAGCAAAGGATAAAATGATGGAGAATGATGTGATGACGACCGGCCATTTCAGGATGTCGCGGATCACGAATGAACTTCCGACTCCGAGAACCACCCCGATTACTCCACCCAAAACGCTGATCATCACAGCTTCAATGAGGAACTGGGTCAGGATGTCGATGCCCCTGGCTCCTACAGCCATGCGCAATCCAATTTCCCTGGTACGTTCGGTTACGGAGACATACATAATGTTCATGATACCGATTCCCCCAACGATCAGGGAAATACCGGCAATCACGGCCAGCAATACAGTCATTACCTGCGTGGTGCTGCTGAACATGGTGAGCATCTCCTTTTGCGACCTCACATGAAAGTCATCATCGTCGCCGGTACCTATATGGTGCCTGGTGCGCAGGAGTTCTTCCACTTCGGAGGTAGCTTCATCGGCAGCATCTTCACTGGTGGCGGAACAGAAGATCCCGTTCAGATAGTCGATAGCTACAACGCGCTTCATTACTGTGGTGTACGGGGCAAGCAGGACGTCATCCTGATCCTGTCCCATGCCGTTCTCACCTTTTTCCGACAATACGCCGATCACTTCGAATGGTATCTTGTTGTAACGAATCATTTTACCAACGGGATCTGCTCCGGCGCCAAACAACTCATCCACTACGGTCTGGCCCAGCAGGCAAACCTTGGCAGAGGCTGCGATTTCATGTTCTGTAAAGACCCTTCCGGCGGCAACTTCATACTTCCTGATCTGAAGGTATTCTTCATTCACTCCCTGCATTCCTACCGGCCAATTGTTTGATCCGTAGATCGACTGTCCGTTTGCACTCACCATGGGCGATACGGCTGCAAGGTGGGTACACTGCTTTCGCAGTGCTTCATAATCGGACAGGACAAGTGTTTGTGTGGATGATTGAGACATTCTTGCTCCGCCCTGGAACATATCTGCTCCCGGCTGAACCATCAACAGGTTCGATCCCATTTTTGAGACCTCGTCCTGTATGCTCTTTTTCGATCCCTGTCCGATGGCCAGCATCGCAATCACTGCTGCCACCCCGATGATGATTCCCAGCATGGTGAGCAAAGCACGGAACTTATTACTGTACAATGCTTTGATGGATATTCTGAACAAATTCCTGACATTCATAGGGCTTCCTGAATTAAGTGGTTGTTAACTGAACCTCTTCTTCCGCTTCAACCGGAAGCATTGACAGTGACCGGGCTGCGGAAAGGGGCTTATCAATCTTACCGTCGCGGATGATCCGTCCGTCGCGCAAAACGATGCTCCGTTGACTGAACACGGCAATATCGGGTTCGTGAGTGACAAACGCGATCGTCTTGCCACCGGCATTCAGTTGCTGGATCAAAGCCATGATCTCGTATGAAGTGCGGGTGTCGAGATTGCCGGTTGCTTCATCAGCCAGGATGATCACCGGATCATTCACCAGTGCCCGCGCGATCGCTACCCGTTGTTGCTGGCCTCCCGACATTTGATTTGGCCAGTGATCCATCCGGTTAGCAAGCCCGACAGATTCCAGGGCGTGCATTGCTCTCTCCTTCCGTTCCTTCAGCGGGATTTCCGGGTTATACATCAACGGAAGTTCAACATTCTCAAGGGCTGTAGTCCGGGGCAGGAGGTTATATGTCTGGAATACAAAGCCGATTTTCCGGTTTCTCAGCCTAGCCCTTTCATTTTTCGTCATTGAACTCACCGGGAAGCCATCCAGCAGATAAGAGCCATCCGTAGGGGTATCGAGGCAACCCAGGATATTCAGCAGGGTGGATTTCCCTGACCCACTGGCGCCCATGATGGTTACAAATTCTCCCTCTTGTATGGTAAATGATACCCCTTTCAGGGCGGAGACCTTCTGGCTCCCGACCATGAAATCGCGCTTCAGCGCTGAGGTATAGATTATGTCGGTCATGGTGATTGGTGTTAAATGGAGTGATTGCAGCTTCTAATAGTGAAGAGGAGATGAATCGGTTTGAGATGGTTGTTGATTACGAGTAATCTATATTCCGGCGGTTGAGCTCCTTTGAACTATGTCCCTTAGACCCATTTATCCAAAGGAACATCTCAGGCACTTCCAACAATCAACTGCATTCCAATTCTCACTTTTATCTATTTCCTTTTATCTTTTATCTTTATTTTTTCCCTGGCCTCTTAGGCATGAAAGGACTTTTGGTTGCGGAATCGTCCGATTTAGCCTGCGATACTGTCGACTGTTCCATGGAGAGAATCACCAGTTCACCTTCGTTTAAGCCGCTCTTAATTTCCACGTTTGTTTCGTCGGTGATTCCGGTCTCCACCAGTACTTTGCGTATGGAGTTTCCATCTTTCACCCATACGGACTTTTGGTTGTAAGTTGTGCTCCCTGAAAGCTCACTTTTCCCGGCAGGGGGTGTGGCGGCTGAAGCGGAAGAAGGAATAGACGAGCCGGAGCCGCCGGAGGACTGGTTCATCCCGGCAGGAGATGCTGCTGTTGAGGCATCTGACTCCGGATTGAACCGCAATGCTTTGGAGGGAATAACTAGCACATCTTTAGCTTCCCGGGTGTAAGCGGTGATGCTGGCCGTAAGACCGGGCTTCAGCTTCAGGTCGGGATTGGGAGCATCAATTACCACGCTGTATGTCACCACATTGGAAGTGGTTGTAGCCTGTAACCTTACCTGGGTTACAGTGCCCTGGAAAACTTCGTCGGGGAATGCATCCACCGTGAATGTCACTTTTTGTCCTTCAGCAACCTGGCCAATATCAGCTTCATCCACATTAGCAACCACCTGCATCTTGGTCAAATCCTGGGCGATAGTGAACAGGGTAGGGGTGTTGAAACTGGCAGCAACGGTCTGGCCTTCATCCACGGCACGGTTCAACACCACTCCGTCGATGGGGGAATAGATCATGGCATACCCCAGGTTGGTACGCGCCCTGTCGACCTCCGATTTCATCTTCGAAACCGTTGCCTTTGCATTGCTGTATTGATAAAGAGCGGCTTCATAATCCGTTTCACTGACCGCTTTTTTATCGAACAACAATTTGATGCGGTTGAAATTCGCTTCCTGATAGGTAAGCTGGCTATTGGCTGCTTCGAGTTCTGCCTGCGCGGATGACAGCTGTGCCAGCAAGGGAGTCTTATCCAGTTCGGCCAGAAGTTGTCCGGTTTTAACCCTGGAATTGAAATCCACGTAGATTTTCTTGATAACTCCGGATACCTGGGTACCGACTTCCACCTGTTTAAGCGGTTCCACCGTTCCGGTTGCTGTAACGGTATTGCTGATCGATCCTCGCACCACCGCTGAGGTCTTATAGGTTACCACCCGGGCAGTATTATCTTTTTTCAGGAACCAGAAGCCTGCAACTGCAACCACCAGGATTATTGCCGAATACAGGATGATTTTCTTTCTTTTCATGACAATGGGATTTGAATAATTATGTTAAGCTGATCTTTATTTGTGTATGCAGATTGCCGGATGTTTTACAGCTCGATTTTCTTTTGCTGATAGAAATCCAGTAGTTTGAAATTCAGGATTGCCGTGTACTTTGCCTGGAGATACTCCTGCTGTGCCGACAGGTACTTGGTTTTTTCAGTCAAAAGGTCAACGGTGTTCTTCATTCCGAGGTTGTACTGGTCTTCCACGAGGGTGTAGCTCTTGAGTGTTGACTGAAGCTGATCGCTTGCCGAAAGGAACCGGCTCTGGGCAGAGACAGCCGCGAGATAAGCCGATTCTATCCGGCTCACCAGGTCTTTTTCCGTTTCGGCATAAGTGAGTTTAGCCGTTTGGAGATTCAGCTTAGCCTTCGAGAGTGATGTCTTTGCCTGCTTGTTGTTGAAAATGGGTATTGAAAGAGTCACCCCCGTATTCTGGTAGAAATTGTCGCCCAGTTGTGTGGTAAATCCATTGCTTCCCAGGCTGCTTGTCCCGGTAGAAGCTGAGGCGCTCAGGCTGAGGCTTGGCATAAATCCCGCTTTAGCGATCTCTATACCAAGGCTGGCTGATTCCATCGACAGGCGACTGTTTTGGATCTCAGGCATGAAACTAACGGCAGTATTGAATACCTGCTGTTTGTCGGGGATTGCCCTGACAACATCTTCATCCTTCAGTTCAGGGAAGTAGAGGTTCAAATCCTGGTTGATGCCGAGTTCAAGCAACTGTTTCAGGCTCAGCATCTGCTGGTTCAGGTTGTTCTGCGCCATCACCAGGGAGTAGGAATCGTTGCTGTACTGCGCTTCAACCTGTGCGAAGTTGCTTTCTGCAATGTAACCGGCCTCGTAAAGGGTTCGGGAACGGTTGACCTGGGCTTCCGAAGCGGTAAGGGTATTCTGTGCATTGGTCACCGATTCGCGGGCGTACAATACCTGAAGATACGCTTCGGTAACAGCCAGCTCGATGTTGTTTTTTGTTTCATCTACCCCCAGCGATGCTGACTGCACGTTCAATGCCTGCTGGGCAATGGTGTTTTTAAGACGGAACCCGTTATAAAGGGTCACTTCGGAACGCAGGGAATAGCTCCCGCTAAGGGAAGAATTATCACCGCTGCCCGTCCCCTGAGTATTTTTCTGGTAAGTATAAGCTTCTCCAATGCCGGCATTCAGGGTAGGGAATTGGGCGGCTTTCGACTGTACATATCCGGCTTCGTTCTCTTTGACACTTACTTCCATTTTTTGAACCTGGATGTTGTTCTGCAGGGCATAGTCGATACAATCGCGCAGCGTCCAGGCTTTTGAGGACTCCTGGGCATAGCTGGAAGGAAGGATCAGGGAGAGGATGAGACTTACAATTACTGAGATGATTCCCGGCTTCATAGTATTCTTGTTTAAGAAAGTGAAGCAAAAGTAGATACGCCGGGAAGGGTTGGAAAACTATATATATGATCCTGAAAAGTTTGAAGACAAAGCCGAAGAATTTATCGACAAATTAAAAAGCTGAACATTTGAAGTGGAATATGTGTCAAGATATTTCCTGCTCTAGCTCATTCATTGCAAAACATCCGTATGTCAACCGGAAATTGTTTCCCATTGATGGTACAGAAGACAATGCAGAAATACGTACATAAGGATTTTAGTAAATACGAAAAGTAAATCCTAAGACTGATATAGCAATTCAATCACTATGAATGACAACCGAATGACATCTCCCTGCCCTAAGCCCTTCGTCCTCTGCTTTCCAAAAGGCAGAAGACAAAAGATAAAAGTAAAAAGATAAAAGAACAGGATGAATGACAATTGAGTGACCATCGAATGACCATCGAATGACTATCGAATGACCATGAATTACCACGAATGACACCCTCCTCCCTGCCCTAAGCCCTATGCCCTCTGCTTTCCAAAAGGCAGAAGACAAAAGATAAAAGTAAAAAGATAAAAGAACAGGATGAATGACCATTGAGTGACCATCGAATTACTACGAATGACAACCCACTCCCCACCCTAAGCCCTTTGCCCTTAGCTTTCCCAAAGACAGAAGACAAAAAACAAAAGTAAGAAGATAAAAGACGGACTGGATGAATAACTATGAATGATCCGCCAGCCGGCGGAAATGACCATTGAATGACTATGAATGACAATTTACTCCCAGCCCCCAGCCCTATGCCCTCAGCTGCTTAAAGACAAAAGTAAAAAG
>CAZJCG010000060.1:0-17325 GCA_964544545.1 uncultured Lentimicrobiaceae bacterium
TTTTATCTTTTTCCTTTTATCTTTTATCTTGTGGAAAGCAGAGAGCGAAGAGCTAAGGGCTTAGGGCAGGGAGGAGGTAGTCATTCATGGTCACTCATTGCCATTCATAGGCATTCGTAGTGAATTCTTTTATCTTTTTCCTTTTATCTTTTATCTTGTGGAAAGCAGAAAGCGAAGAGCGAAGGGCGGGGAAGTGGTGAATAGTCATTCATAGTCATTCATAGTTATTCATAGTCATTCGTAGTGAATTCTTTTATCTTTTCACTTTTATCTTTTTCCTTTTATCTTTTATCTTACTTCCAGTTCTCCCCATTCATGCATATTCCTCTCAGGGACATTTGTCACCCTTGAGAAAGGTTCTCCTCTTCTTGTAAGCGTTGACATTTTCTGATCGTTTCCGGGTCTTCTTCATCATCTTAACCGTCTTCTTGTTCTGGTTTTTCAAATGCTGCTTCCGGGCTTTATCGTACTCTTTGGTAGCCTGCTTCTCTGCCTGGGCTTGTTTTTTTTCTGCTTTTCGCTGACTGGAAGGATGGAGGAGGCTGCAACCTCCTGAAACCGCAGCAAACAAAAAGATTATCAGGATTGCCGGAAGTAACCTTAACAGGTTCTTTTTAAGGGAGGAGGCCTTCAGCTTATGCTTGAACATTGTATTACGGATCACACTAATAATTACTTTTACAACGTTATATGTCTGAAATAAATTGTCCTGATGCGTCTTGCACCCATATTCCTGATTCTTCTTCTGTTCCTTTCGCTTTCCTGCGGAAAAGAGAATCAACCGGATATTCCTTATGTATATGTCTATAAAGAACTTTATCCGAATTCACTGGATTATATTCCCATCGGAGGATATATCTATGTAAATGCCGGCTATAGGGGCATTGTAGTATACCGGTTACTCCAGGATGAGTTCAGGGTATATGAGCGCTGCTGCCCATACGACCCGGAGAATCCCAATGCACGGATTATTGTAAATTCAGATAATTCTACAGCAATTGACACCTGCTGCAATTCACAGTATAGCCTGGTACTCGACGGTACACCTTTCGGCGACGGGCCTTCACCTTACTCGCTGGTGTCGTACTATTACTATTACGACAGCTACAGCGAAAAGCTGACTATATACAGCAATTAGTAACGGTAGTGTTCTGCCTTGTAGGGCCCTTCCACCGGAACTGCAATATAGGCTGCCTGTTCAGGAGTAAGTTTGGTGAGTTTCACACCCAGCTGCTCAAGGTGAAGCCTGGCAACCTCTTCATCCAGATACTTGGGTAACCTGTAAACACCTACCTCATAGCTGTTTTTCCAGAGATCAAGCTGGGCCAGGGTCTGATTCGAGAAAGAGTTGCTCATAACAAAGGAAGGATGCCCTGTGGCACAACCCAGATTGACTAACCGCCCTTCGGCAAGCAGGAAAATAGAATGACCGTCAGGGAACACATATTTGTCAACCTGCGGTTTGATTTCGATCTTTTTGATTCCCGGGTAGTTATTCAGTTGGTCAACCTGGATCTCGTTGTCGAAATGTCCGATATTACAAACGATAGCCTGATCTTTCATGCCGGCCATATGATCGATCCGGATCACGTCCCTGTTTCCGGTAGTGGTCACGAAAAGATTGCCTTCGGCAAGAGCTTCTTCAACCGTGGTGATCTCAAAACCTTCCATGGCGGCCTGCAGGGCGCAGATGGGATCGATCTCGGTCACGATCACGCGGGCGCCATAAGCACGCATCGACTTGGCACAACCTTTTCCGACATCACCATAGCCGCAGACAACCACTACTTTACCGGCAAGCATCACATCCGTTGCCCGTTTGATCCCGTCAGCCAGTGATTCACGGCAACCGTAGAGGTTGTCGAACTTTGACTTGGTCACTGAATCATTCACGTTGATAGCCGGTACCAGCAGTTCACCTTTTTCCATCATCTGATAAAGACGGTGTACTCCGGTGGTAGTTTCTTCAGATACGCCCTTCCACTCGGCAACTACCTGATGCCACTTTTTCGGATTTTCAACAAAAGCTTCCCTGAGCTGCTTTAGAATTGCCTCTTCTTCAGCATTTGAAGCCCTGACCTCAAGCTGCGAAGGATCCTTCTCGGCTGCATATCCTTTATGGATGAGCAATGTGGCATCACCGCCATCATCTACGATAAGGTTCGGGCCTTTGCCGCCGGCAAAGGTTAAAGCCATATTGGTACACCACCAGTATTCATCAAGACTCTCACCCTTCCAGGCAAAAACCGGGACGCCGGCTGCCGCAATTGCTGCCGCAGCATGGTCCTGAGTGGAAAATATATTACAGCTTGCCCAACGAACTTCTGCACCCAGTTCAACAAGTGTCTCGATAAGAACTGCAGTCTGTATGGTCATGTGCAACGAGCCGGTAATGCGGGCGCCTTTCAGTGGCTTTTCACTTGAATATTTCCTGCGGATAGCCATCAATCCGGGCATCTCTTTTTCGGCGATCTCTATTTCCTTCCGGCCCCAATCGGCCAGATTGATATCTTTAACTTTGTATTTCAATGCGTTATCAGTAACTGTGGAATTCATCATAATGCGTTTATTTGAGGGGTGCAAAGGTAATATTTTTTAAAATATTGCTGCTATCTTCCATTCTTTCATGAATCAAACAAAACAGGCCATTAAATGTTATAAGCCTATTTTGAGTAACTTTGCAGCTTCAAACGTTTCCTTTCTTTAAAGGTGTTTGAATTATACAGAAGAGGGGAGAGACCAGGCTCCATGAACCTCTGGCAACCTCGACCTGCCGGTCCGAAAGGTGCCAATACCTGATCCCGCACAGGGAAATTATAATTGAGGCACACTTATGTTCCCATTGACCAGGCGTAACAATTTGTGTTTTATCTTTATCTTACGGTGAGGCTGCAACTCAGGCTCATCTGGACCTATACCTGTTAAAAGAATGAGAAAAAAGGGAAGGAACATCAATACGGAACTCGAATCAAGGATCCTGGTCCTCGACGGAGCCATGGGGACAATGATCCAGCAGTATAATCTCAAAGAAAAGGATTTCAGAGGCTGGCGTTTCCGCAATCATCCTGTTGACCTGAAAGGGAACAATGATCTGCTATGCCTTACCCGGCCCGGAGTCGTCAGGGCTATCCATAAAGCATACCTCGAAGCAGGGGCCGATATCATTGAAACAAATACATTCAATGCTAACCGGATATCAATGGCCGATTACCATCTGGAAACAGAAGTCAGGGAGATCAACAAAACAGCTGCAAAACTTGCACGGTCAATGGCCTTGCGGTACACCCGGAAAAATCCGTCAAAACCCCGTTTTGTGGCAGGAGCGATTGGCCCTACCAATAAAACAGCTTCCATGTCGCCCTCAGTGAATGACCCCGGTTACAGGGCCGTTGACTTCGATATGCTGGTGGAAGTCTATGCAGAACAGGTGGAAGGACTTATTAGCGGTAAAGTAGACTTGTTATTGGTAGAAACTGTATTTGATACGCTGAATGCAAAAGCTGCCCTTTTTGCAATCAATCGGGTGCTGAAAGAGAAAAAGATCCGCATGCCCGTTATGGTTTCAGGCACGATTACCGACCTGAGCGGACGCACACTATCCGGACAAACCGTTGAAGCTTTTCTCACTTCTGTATCCCATATCGATTTGCTTAGCGTTGGCCTGAACTGTTCGCTGGGAGCCAAGCAGCTTGCTCCCTTTATTGATGAATTGTCCAGGAAAGCTCCCTTCTTCGTGAGCGCTTATCCCAATGCCGGTCTGCCAAATCAGTTCGGGCAGTACGATGAAACGCCTCACCAGATGGCCGGCCATGTCAGGGAAATGCTGGAAAACGGATCAATAAATATTATAGGTGGCTGCTGTGGCACCACTCCCGAACATATCCATGAACTGACACTGCTGGCTGAACAATTCCGGCCAAGAAAAAAGCCGCAACCCGAACACCATCTGAAACTTAGTGGTCTGGAATCGTTGCTGGTATTCCAGGGTAGCAATTTCATCAACATCGGCGAACGAACCAACGTTTCCGGATCGAAGAAATTTGCCCGGCTGATCAGAGAGGAAAAATACGATGAGGCACTGTCTGTTGCCCGTCAGCAGGTGGAAGCCGGCGCCCAGGTGCTGGATGTGAACATGGATGATGCCCTGCTTGACGCCGAAAAGGCCATGACTCGTTTTCTGAATCTGCTGATGGCTGAGCCTGAAATCGCCAAAGTGCCGGTAATGATCGACTCCTCCGACTGGAAAGTGATAGAAGCTGGATTGAAATGCCTCCAGGGGAAGGCAATTGTAAATTCGATCAGCCTGAAGGAGGGCGAAGAACCTTTCAAGGAGAAAGCCAGACTGATCCGCGATTACGGAGCCGCCACCGTCGTGATGGCATTCGATGAAGCAGGCCAGGCGTCAACCTTTCTTCGCAGGATCGAGATCTGTCAGCGTGCTTATAAGATACTGGTGAATGATGTGGGATTCCCGCCCGAGGATATCATCTTCGACCCGAATGTGCTCGCCATCGCTACCGGTATTGAAGAACATAATACCTATGCAAAGGACTTTATCCGTGCTGTAGAATGGATCAAGGACAACCTTCCCTATGCCAGGACCAGCGGTGGGATCAGCAACCTGTCGTTTTCATTCCGCGGTAATGACGCCCTTAGGGAAGCAATGCATGCTGCCTTTCTTTTCCATGCCATCAAAGCAGGACTTGATATGGGAATCGTCAATGCCGGTAACCTTCCTGTCTATTCTGACATTCCCGGGGATCTGTTGAAAATGATCGAAGATCTTCTGTTCGACCGGGATGATGATGCCACTGCTAAACTGACGGCCTATGCATCTGCAATGACTAATACCGATAAGCAGGAAATAAAAGCAGAGGCTTGGAGAGACCTGCCGGTTGCGGAACGCATAACTCATGCTCTCGTGCATGGGATCGATACCTTTATTAATGAAGATGTAGAAGAGGCCCGGCTTCTGTACCCAAAAGCACTTGAAGTCATTGAAGGTCCTTTGATGAATGGGATGAATACGGTTGGCGACCTTTTCGGGGACGGTAAGATGTTTCTTCCGCAGGTGGTAAAAAGTGCCAGGGTGATGAAAAAGGCAGTCGCCATGCTATTACCCTATCTGGAAGCTGAGAAGAACGAAGGGGTATTGCATTCATCAGGAAAGATACTTCTGGCTACCGTCAAAGGGGATGTTCATGATATCGGAAAGAATATCGTCGGCGTTGTGCTCGGATGTAACAATTATAAGGTCATAGACCTTGGAGTGATGGTCCCGGCTTCAACGATCATCGAAACGATCAGGAATGAAAAGGTCGACGTGGTTGGTTTGAGCGGGTTGATCACTCCGTCGCTGGAAGAAATGGTGCATGTGGCCAGCCTGATGGAACAGGAAAAGTTAGAGGTCCCGCTTCTCATCGGGGGTGCGACAACCAGCGAGATGCATACAGCCGTCAGGATTGCCCCCAGCTATTCCCAACCGGTGATCCATGTGAGGGATGCTTCAAGAGCTACGGGAGTGCTTTCGGAGCTCCTTTCCCCTTCACAGAAGCCTGCCATGGTTGAAGCCCTTAAGAACCGGTATGCCGGACTGCGGCAACGTCATGAGAATACCAAGGCCGGAATAACCTACATCTCCCTGGAAGATGCCCGCAAAAACCGATATGTTCCGGATTATTCGACGTACACCCCGGTACAGCCGGCCTTCATCGGAAATAAGGTGATGAACCGTTACTCTCTCGAAGAGATCAGCCGGTATATAGATTATACCTTCTTTTTCCATGCCTGGAAAATCAATGGCCGTTATCCAGAGATCTTCAACGATATGACCAAGGGAGCCGAAGCATGGAAACTCTTCACCGACAGTCAGGCTATGATCAGCAGGATGATTGAGGAAGATCTGGTCCGGGCAAATTCAGTTTTTGGATTTTATCCGGCTCGTTCGGTGGGCGATGATGTGGAAATCTATGATGAAAACAGCGGTGAAACGATCGAAACATTCCATTTCCTCCGCAATCAGGAGGAAAAAGCTAACGGGGAGCCGAACCTCTGCCTGGCCGACTTTATTGCCCCTGCCGGTTCCGGTATAAAGGATTATCTCGGCCTCTTCGTGGTAACAGCCGGAATCGGGACTGACAAGGTTGCAGCGGATTTCGAAGCAGAGAATGACGTTTACAATTCGATCATGATAAAGATCCTCTCCGACAGGTTCGCCGAGGCTTTTGCAGAGATGCTTCACAAGCAGGTACGGAAAAACTACTGGGCATACGCTCCGCTTGAACAACTTGCCGTAGAGAGGTTGCTTGCCGAAGAATACCAGGGGATTCGCCCGGCACCGGGTTACCCGGCATGCCCGGAGCACAGTGAGAAAACAACGCTTTTCCGCCTGTTATCCGCTGAGGCTGCATCGGTAAAACTGACCGAAAATTATGCTATGTATCCGGCGGCATCCGTCTCTGGCTTCTACTTCGCACACCCCGGCTCAAAATACTTCAATGTAGGACGGGTCAGCCCCGATCAGGTCAGGGATTATGCTGACCGGAAAAAATTGACGGTACAACAGGTTGAACGACTGCTTGCTTCTAACCTGAATTATTGAAATGAAAAATATTCCGATCTGTCCATCAGGCAAAATACCTGGAAAACTTACTGATTCTGAATGAAAGTCACCGATCATATCAGCCGCAGGAACGGCAAAACACTTTTTACGCTCGAGATACTTCCCCCTCTCAAAGGGGAGAATATTGAATCAATCGATCAGGCGATTGCCCCGATCATCGAGTTCAACCCTTCCTTTATCGATGTTACCTACCACCGGGAAGAAATCATTTATAAACAACGGGAGGATGGTTTGCTTGAACGCAGAACCATACGCAAGCGACCCGGAACAGTCGGTATTTCTGCTGCCATAAAATATAAGTATAACATCGACGTCGTTCCTCATCTGATCTGTGGAGGATTTACACGGGAAGAAACAGAAAATGCACTGATCGACCTGTACTTCCTCGGTATTCATAACCTCCTGCTCGTTCGGGGGGATAATCCGGCTGGTGAAAAGATCTTCAGGCCCGAAAAAGATGGAAATGCCTATGCCATTGACCTGGTAAAGCAGGTCATCGATATGAATAGCGGAATATACCTCGAAGAAGGATTGTTAAATCCGAAACCCACAAACTTCTGCATCGGAGTGGCAGGTTATCCCGAAAAACACATTGAGGCTCCGAATCTGATGACCGACCTTGCCCATCTCAAGGCCAAAGTGGACGCGGGAGCACAGTACATAGTCACCCAGATGTTTTTCGAGAACAGCCGGTTTTTTGAGTTTGAAGCAGCCTGCAGGGAGATTGGCATCAAAGTCCCTATTATCCCGGGCATAAAACCAGTCTCTATGAAATCGCAACTCAACGTCCTGCCAAAGACTTTTGCCATCGACCTCCCGGAGGACCTGGTCAAAGAGATGGAAAAATGCAGCGATAACCAGCAGGTGCGGCAGGTAGGAGTGGAATGGGCAATCATGCAAAGCCGGGAATTGATCCGTCATAACGTTCCCGTGCTGCACTTCTATTCTATGGGCAAGAGTGATAACATCAGGAAAATCGTAAAGGAGGTCTTTTAATATTTTGCCTTTTATCAACATCAGGATGACCTTATGGGATTCTGCGTATTAATAATGGACCAGAATTGTTAATATTGGCAAATCAATCGGACAGAAAGGAAATTATGGATATCTACTCAAGTATTCAGGAAAAATGCCGGGAAAGTAAAAAACAATTGGCTGTCCTTGTTGATCCCGATAAGCTGGGAGTTCCGGAAATTGGACGGTTGGCGGATATCGCTTCAAAAGCACAGGCTGACTATTTTTTTGTCGGCGGCAGCCTGCTCATTAACAATCAGCTGGATCAATCAGTTAAAACACTGAAAGAAAACAGTCATATTCCGGTAATACTTTTTCCCGGTAACACAATGCAGCTTAGCTGGAAAGCAGATGCGATCCTTTTCCTTTCCCTCATCTCCGGCAGGAATGCGGAAATGCTGATCGGAAGGCATGTTATCTCTGCTCCTTATATCCGGATCAGTCCCCTGGAGGTGATATCCTGCGGTTATATACTGGTGGAGAGCGGTAAACAAACTGCCGTTCAGTATATGAGCAATACATCCCCTATTCCTGCTGATAAAAATGATATAGCTATTTGTACTGCCATGGCCGGAGAAATGCTCGGTCTGAAAATGATCTACCTTGAGGCAGGCAGTGGCGCCAGCCATGCAGTACCACCGGAAATGATCAGGCAGGTGAAGGAAAGCCTCACAATCCCCCTGATCGTTGGCGGCGGCATTCGTACGCCTGAACAGGCCGGACTGGCCTGTCGGAATGGCGCTGATTTGATAGTTATCGGCACAGCCTTCGAGAAAGATCCAAACCTGATCCTATCTATGGCCGAAGCAATCCACAACTGTTAAATCCGGACAGTCCGGGATTGCGATTTTTTCTGCCGGCCGGCAGGATTTCGGAAAATCTCATGATCTTTGGGATCGCAATCCTATTAATCTTAATCACCAGTGTTTATGAAAACTTGGAAACTGAGCCTTTTGCTCATTTGTATACTTATTGGTATTTTGCCCGCCCGGGCCCAGAAGAAAGATCTTGCGATCGAAGACCTGATGAGCCGCAAATTATACCCACAGTCACTTGTTAACCTTCAATGGCGTAATCCGGAAACCTTTACCTGGCAGGCGAAGAATAAGCTTGTTCAGCAGTTGCTCGCTGTGCCTGCATCAGATACAATTCTTTCGCTCGATCAACTGAGCACTGCTGTCCAAAAGGCGGATGCCGCTGCACTGAAAAGCTTTCCTGCTATAAAATGGAAGGATGGCTCGGGATTTTATTTTATTCACGATGGGAAATTGATGGTATACAACCTTGGGAAAGAGGCTTCAGTCTGGAACACACTGGATCCGGAAGCGGAGAATGTCGATATTGAACCCATTACCGGTAAAATCGCCTATACACTGGGCAACAATCTTTATGTGTCCGATAACAAAGTGAAAAAGGCGGTAACGAACGATGCAGAAAAAAACATTGTTAACGGCCAGGCAGTTCACCGCAATGAATTCGGCATCGATAAAGGTACCTTCTGGTCCCCCAACGGGAACTTCCTTGCTTTTTACAGGATGGACCAGACCATGGTGACCGATTATCCGATCGTCAATATCAATACAAGGATTGCATCCGTTGAAAGTATCAAATATCCGATGGCCGGAATGGCCAGCCACCATGTTACGGTCGGAGTGTATAACCCCTCAGCTGGAACAGTTGTTTTTCTCAAAACGGGCGAACCGGCCGAACAGTACCTGACCAATATCTCGTGGAGTCCGGATGAAAAGTATATATTCATTGCAGTGCTCAACCGCGACCAGGATCATCTCTGGCTAAACCAATACAACGCTTCCACCGGTGAATTTGTGAAAACCCTTTTTGAAGAAACAGATAAGGAATATGTCGAGCCATTGAATGGGCTTACATTCCTGAAAACTGCCCCTTCACAATTTATATGGCAGAGCCGCAGGGATGGCTGGAACCACCTTTACCTCTATGACACTGAAGGGAAACTGATCAGCCAGTTGACAAAGGGTAACTGGGAAGTGACAGAATTTCTCGGACTGGATGAAAAAGAAATGAATGCCTTTTTCATGTCAACACAGGTAAGTCCGCTCGAGCGTCACCTCTATTCTGTTGGATTGAAAAGCTTAAAAACTATAAAGCTTACCGAAACAAAAGGTACACATACTATCCTGATGGCTCCCGGCGGCAACAGTTACATCGACCGCCTTACCAGCATGGAAATAGCTTCGGGATACACACTGGTATATGGGAAAAAGCAGGAGAAAAGATTGATTACGGAAGATCCGGCTCCATTGAAAGAATACAATCTGGGCGAAACAAGCCTCATCACCCTCAAGGCAAAGGACGGATCAGATCTTTATGGCAGGATCATCAAACCAGCGGGTTTCAATCCGGAGCGCAGATATCCGGTGTTGATATATGTATACGGAGGGCCCCATTCACAACTGGTAACTGATACCTGGCTGGCTGGTGCCGGACTTTTCCTGAATTATATGGCCGAAAAGGGTTATCTGGTGTTCACCCTTGATAACCATGGTACTTCCAACCGTGGCGCAGCCTTCGAGCAGGCTATCCACCGCCGGCTAGGCCAGCTGGAGATGCAGGATCAAATGATCGGAGTGAACTACCTGAAATCGCTCCCTTATGTTGATTCTACACGGATTGGACTCGATGGGTGGAGTTACGGCGGCTTCATGACGCTGAACATGAAACTGAACAATCCGGGTGTGTTCAAGGTAGCTACCTGTGGTGGTCCCGTCGTCGACTGGAAATATTACGAGATCATGTATGGAGAAAGATATATGGATACCCCGGAACAAAATCCCGAGGGTTATAAATCGGCCGACATGACTAATTATATCAGTAATCTGGAAGGCAGGTTGCTTGTGATGCATGGGGCTCTTGACAACACAGTTGTCTGGCAAAACAGCCTGCAGTTTATCCAGAAATGTATCCAGGCGGGGAAACAGGTCGACTATTTTGTGTATCCTAACCATGAACATAATGTCATGGGCAAGGACCGTCTGCATATGTTCCGGAAACTTGCAGAGTATTACGATCAAAATCTCTGATCCGGCAGCCGTTAACTCTTCCGGCGTTTGCCAGAACCGGCGGTTTTATCCTTTTTTGTTCCATTTCTGAGAAAATTCCACTTATACGTCAACGGAATTCTTATACCTTTGCCCGCGATATGAAAATCAATTCAAAACGATGATGTCATGAAAAGACTTACTTATTTGATTACCGCAGTTCTCCTGGCCGGAGTATTGATCTATTCGGGATGTACCAAGGACGATGATCCGGCTTCACCGGTACAGACCTTTAAAACATCTACAGGTTACATTTCATCCGACATGGCTAAAGCGTATGGCGACACCCTTCTCTTTGGCATCAGTGCCGCAGGTAACGGGACCGATAACCTTGTAAAATTCCAGGTGAGTGTTAATGGATTAGTCTTGATGGATTCCACCATCAATACGCAGAATTTCTCAATTGACCTCGTTTCAGTGAAGTCAATCCTGGATAAAGAAGTATGGAAATTTGTAACTACGGATATTGCCGGAAATTCAGATGCCGATTCAATCATTGTGACCGGAGATTTTGGAGATATCAATACTTACAACTCCATTGTAATCGGTGCACAGAATAATACTGCGGATAAGGGCTTCCTTTCATTTAGCAATTCTACCTTCACGCAGTACACGCAGGATGAAGCTTTTAATTTCCAGTCAGATATTGATATTTTCTGTTTCTACGAAAATGTCGGTACCCATGTAAACCTGATGACCCTTGCTTCACCCGGGTCAGGGATTTCGGGGATCTTCACTGGCAGTACCGCTCCTGAAAACTACACTGTAAAGAATATCACCTTCTTCGTTAAAACCGATCTGTCTGCCGCTGCATTCGATCAGGTTGCGAATGATGCAATGATCCTGGCCAATTTTGACCCGAACAATAAATTCAAAAAAGCAAAATTGCTGACTGCCGGCGATGTTTATGCTTTCAAACTTAGCTCCGGAAAATACGGACTCTTTAAAGTGGTGAACGTAACTGGTGTTGAGGATGGCAACATTGAAATTGCAGTAAAAATTCAAAAATAGTCATGGTCAACGGCAGAGTCCGTCTGAATAATAAAAAGCCACATAGCCTGCTCAGGGTTTTGTGGCTTTTCTTGCTGATAATATCGGTTGGATCTTTTGAATCATGCTCCAAAGATGATTCTGCGGCCCAAACAAACCTCATTCTGAAGACCGGCGTGTCATATACGCCCGATGGCGCCTATATACCCGTTGGAGGACAGATAAAGATAGGTGTCCTGGCTTCAGGTTCCGGAGAACCGCTCACCTATATCCGGATCGACCGAATAACATCAGATGATACCCTGGTCCAGCTGGATAAAGGTATATACGTGGGAAGCAGTGGATATGATGCAGATTTCACTTTCTCAAAAGATACATCTGCATACGAAATATGGAGGGTCCTGGTCATGAATGCCGATCGCGATACGGCGACAGCCTTGCTCAGGGTTTTCAGGGGATCTGGATCAGCCTATGGCGACATCAACTCATTTGGATCCATCCTCATTGGCTTGCAAAACAACACAAGCCTTGATCATTACCTGGATCTTGATCTTGGACTTACATACGACAACGCCGATCGTTCCGGACATGAACAGGAAATCGATATCATGGCCTATTACTATGTGACCTCCGGTCTGCCGTCGCCCACCCTGATCTGCCCCGGTTACTCCACAGCCATTGGCTATTATCCGGATCTTACCGGCTGGCCTGTAAAGAACTCTACTTTGTTCGATTACATTACTTCCGATAATGACCTCATCTCCGGCGAACAATTTGATGCTGCAGCCAACGACAGTCTGCTGGTTACAGCTTACAAACCAGATAAGGTAAGCGGTAACTGTAAATATTGCTATACCGGTAAGGTGATCCCCTTCAAAACCCAACAGGGAAAATATGGTCTCATCAAAATCATTCGGGCAGATCAGACCAACTCCGGAAGCATTGAAATTGCGGTTAAAATTCAAAAATGATGTTACTTCCCAGGATTATCCTATTTCCCCGTTGCCATAGACACATCCTGACAACAGCATCCCTGCTTGCATTATTCCTGTTAAAACTGAATGATGTCAACGGACAAGCCTGCATTTCGGGGAAGGTTGTGAATGCCGTGAACGGGCAGGTCATTGCAGGAGCCAACATCCTGGTTTCAAAAAACACAGGCTGTTCTACCGATAAAAATGGGGAATTCAGGCTTTGTGGCTTACCGGCCGATTCAGTTAGCCTGACCGTGAGCTATATGGGTTACGAACCACTTCGCATCTCATGCCTAGCAAAAATGCCGGAGACTGATAAGGTCGTGTTAAGGCTCAAGCCAGCTGCCATCACAATGGATGAGGTCGTGGTAACGGCTACCCGTACCGATAATCTGATTCTGAACACTCCTGTCAGGGTCAATCTGGTCTCACCCAGGCTGCTGCAAAGTCTCCCTTCGACCAGCATAGATGATGTATTGAAATATGCTCCCGGAATCAATTACAGCCGGCCGTTCGGTATTTTCAGTACAAAAGCCATTGTCACCATGCGCGGCCTTAGCGGGAAAGAGCAGGGAAGAGTCCTGGTGCTCCTGGATGGAATTCCCCTCAATAAGTCGGATGGGGGAACGGTCGACTGGAACATGGTTGATATGGCCCGTGTGAGCAAGGTCGAAGTAACCAAAGGGGCTGGTTCGGCTCTATATGGCGGAAACGCAATGGGCGGCGTCATTAATATCATTACAAAACCACCGGTAGAAAGGTTCTTCCTCAATGCCGGTATCGATTATGGTACCTATAATACAATGGGCGTAAAAGCAAACTCCGGAGGAAGCACGAAGATCAGGAAAACCGATAAGAGCTGGTACTGGCTTGCCAATACGTTCTACCGACGGAGCGACGGATATGTGACACAATCTCCTGCCGATATTCAGGCTAATCCTTTAATTGTCATAAAGTCGTTTCTCAGGGAAGGCGGCGCCGGTTTGAGGACTGGGCTAAATTTCGGAGGGAAACACTCTATTGACCTATCTCTCAATTATTACAACGATCATCGCGGGACCGGTGAGAAAGTATATCAGGAAGACGGGAATGTCACCGACCACGACTCCTATAGCGGAATGGTCACCTACCGCGGATCACTGGGGAAATTTAATCTTCAGTCCTCCTTGTTCAGCCTGACCGAGAACTATATAAAAGTGAACGAATACCTGAAGGATGACTATACCTGGTATGATGTGCTTTCGGTTCGGCGCGACAACGGTATTATTACTACCGTCACCCGGCCCGTTGCGAAATCGCATCTCCTTACAGCCGGTATCGATTTCAAGAATGGTAATGTGGATGCTTATGATAAGTACTATACTTCAACCGACATCGTCTATAATGAGGGCAGGATGAATACCCTGGCATTTTATGCCCAGGATGAATGGACCTTCTGGAAGGAAAAGATGAAGTTGGTTGCAGGTGTCCGTTACGACAGAGCTAAATTCTATGATGGCTCCTTCAGAATTGAGGATCCAAGCAATGAAACCTCTTTCATGAATGGCTATCAGGTTCCGGATATGCCTGAACAATCCTGGAATGCAGTTAGTCCGCGAGTATCATTGCAGTACAAATGGAAAGAAGGCAACCGTGTATTTGCTATGGCTTCACGAGGATTCAGGCCTTCGGTCCTTGATGACCTATGCCGCTCCGGAAGGATAAAGGGTGGTTTCAAGATTGCCAATCCTTCTGTGAAACCCGAATACCTGAATAACATTGAGATCGGTAGTGACATCCATCCCTGGAAAAATACACTGCTGTCCGCCTCCTTATTCTACTCGCGTGGCAAGGATTTTCAATACTATGTCACAAATGGCCAGACGATCGATATGGGTTTTGGTGACAGACCTATTTTTATAAGGGCAAACATCAGCAAAGTTGAAATTGCAGGATTGGAAGCCGAGGTTAAAGTGGAGGTCACTCCGTCACTCATGCTGTTTGGCAATTATTCATATACCCATTCTGTAATCCTGGATTATCAGAAAATTGCCCAGACCGATACAGTCGATCTGTCAGGCAATTATCTCACTGATGTTCCGGAACATATCATCTCAGCCGGAGTGAACTGGGAAAACCGCTTCGTGAATACCTCCATGTTAATGCACTATTCTGGTCCGATGTACATCAACGACCAGAATACTGTAGATGAAATACTGGGATCAACTCAGTATAAGGCCTACACCACTGTGGATGCAAAATTCTGGAGGAACATTACGGACCGGTATCGTGTTTCCCTCAGTGTCCAGAACCTGTTTAATGTAAAATACTACGACAGTAAATATGCCGTCTGTCCCGGACGATTTATCGTCCTGGCAGCAGAAATGAAACTCTAATTCTTACCTTCCATGCGAAAACAGATCTTTTTTACACTCTTACTGGTTGTATCCCGGGTGCTTTTTGCCTGGTCGCAAACCAACGATTTCTATGATGACGCCGAAACCATGATGCTGCCTGCCATTAACCTGGAAATTGCAGGAGAGGTGGCAAATCCCGGCAAGGTTGATTTGTCTTCACTGCCACTCAGGTCCGTCATCGTCAAGGAAACTGAACTTCTTGATAAAGGGGATAAATTTATTGGAGCCTATCGGTACGATGGATATTCACTGTATGATATCCTTAACCTGACAGTACTGAAGAAGAAAAATGAGGCTGAATTCCCGCCTATCATTGATTTGTATGTTGAGATAGAAAACGCAAAAGGGGAAAAGGCTGTACTGAGTTGGGGCGAGATTTATTATCCCATTCACCGGCATGAAATACTGGTGGCCACAAGGGTTGCCCGTATTGTTCCCTCCAAAACAAAGGATTTGTGGCCTCTTCCAACAGAATCCAGGCTGATTGTCGCTTCCGATCTTCATACACAAAGGAACATCAGCAATCCTGTAAAGATTACCGTTAAATCCTTTGAGGGATCATTCACCATCAACAAAGGAATGAAACCGATGTATGCGAAATCATTTTCGCTTACCTCTAAGAAGGGATTACATTCAGAGGTGAGCAGCTATCCTGCTGGGTTGAACCTGCTAACTTTTCCCGCTGTGTTTTATGGCCGGGGGACAGGAATTCATGGAACTACACCATTTACGGGCATCATGCTGAAAGAACTGTTGGACGATTATTTCCCAACCAGTGTTGAGAACCTTCAAAATGGAATTTTCGTATTGACCGGAAAGGATGGATACCATGCTGTATTTACCTTTAGTGAAGTGATGAACCGGAATGATCAGGCAGAGGTGCTGGTAGTAAAGACCCCGGAAAACGAAGATGGAGGTGCTTTTAAGATTTTTCCCTCAGCCGATTTCTTTTCCGACAGGGCCATAAAATCGTTGGAGTCCATTCAGTTCCGGATTTTAGATTGACCTGATTTATTCCTGGCCTTTCCTGTGGTGGAGTGAAATTGTCGAAAAATTACTTTTAAGTTGAATATTTTCCTATTTTTGCACTCCCAAATCTCTCCGTAGCTCAGTTGGTAGAGCAATTGACTCTTAATCAATGGGTCACAGGTTCGAGCCCTGTCGGGGAGACACTAAAAAGACTGTCTGCAAAGGCAGTCTTTTTCATTTCCATCCGATATTGACTTTTGATCAATGGGGAACAGAGCCTGTCCCGGTCTCGGCCGGGATTCGAGCCCTGTCGGGGAGACACTAAAAAGACTGTCTGCAAAGGCAGTCTTTTTTATTTCCATCCGCTATTGACGTTTGATCAATGGGGAACAGAGCCTGTCCCGGCCTCGGCCGGGATTCGAGCCCTGTCGGGGAGACAGCTGGAAAGCCAGCAAAATCAAGCCTTTCAGAAATGAAAGGCTTTTTTATTTTCCTTAAAACACTTTACCAATATTTTACCAAAACATACTTTTTGTGTATTTTTGAGTGGGGGAACTTTACCATACTTTTACCAAAATCACGGCAAAGAAAATATACCATGTCAACATTTTCAGCGATGGTATTAAAGCATCGCCAAAAAAAGGATGGGACCTATCATGTTTACATCCGGGTCACCCACAAGACCAAGGTAGCTTATATAGCCACAGAATACCATGTGACAAGTGCTAAGCTGAATAAGTATAAAGAGATCATTGATTCTAATATTATTAATGCTTGCAGGAAGATAATAGCCGGATATGAAAATGAGATCCTTCGACTGGGTTCTTTAATTGATAGTTTCACAGTGTCAGAACTTGTCGAACATCTTACCAAGTACAAGGAAGAGATTATTGATTTTTTCAAGGTAGCTGATGAGTATATTGGAAAAAACGCTCAAAGTGACCAGTCTGCGCCAATCTGATATCACGAATCTAAACCAATGAATCTATGTTGTTTACATTGGTCATATTAAATCGGCGGAAGGTGGTCAAGATAGTCGGCGCTTCCATGATATCGTTTTGTTAGATCGAGCAAAGCCTTAGGTCATTTATGGTGATTCGTTCCTGGGAAAAATCTGACTGATATCGTTTTGTCAGATCGAGCGAAGCCTTAAGTCGTATATGGTGATTCGTTCCTGGGAAAAATCTGACTGATATCGTTTTGTCAGATCGAGCGAAGCCTTAAGTCGTATATGGTGATTCGTTCCTGGGAAAAATCTGACTGATATCGTTTTGTCAGATCGA
>CAZJCG010000061.1:0-2249 GCA_964544545.1 uncultured Lentimicrobiaceae bacterium
GGCCGGCTGAAAGCCGGCCGTTGCCTTATCGTTTATCACCTCGTTTCAGGGAAAAACACTACTTTTGAAAGGCAACTGCACGATATGCATTGCTCTTAATTGTCAACCAGATGGGTTTAGATACGATCATCAGTCTCTCCAATGCTTCTGTTTACCAGAAGAACATCCTGATCCTTTCAGAGATAAACTTTTCAATGGACAAGGGCGAATTTGTCTATATGATCGGCAAAACGGGAGCAGGGAAAAGCAGCCTGCTTAAAACCTTGTATGCCGAATTGCCTCTCGTGGAAGGGGAAGCAGAAGTGGCCGGCTATAAGCTTAAGGATATCAAAGAGAAGGACGTACCTTATCTGAGGAGGAAACTGGGCATTGTCTTCCAGGATTTTCAACTGCTCAGCGACCGCTCGGTGAACGACAACCTGTTATTTGTGATGAAGGCCACGGGCTGGAAGGATCATGACGCAATGAGGCACCGGATGAATGAAGTGCTGGATAAAGTCGGGCTCATTACTAAAGGTTTCAAGATGCCTCATCAGCTTTCAGGAGGGGAACAGCAACGGGTGTGCATTGCACGCGCCCTGATCAACGACCCTGAACTGATCCTGGCAGATGAACCTACCGGCAACCTCGACCCGGAAACCTCGGAAGGAATCCTTCAGCTGCTGCTTGATATCAGCAATGCCGGAAGAGCCGTGTTTATGGCTACGCACAACTTCAGCCTCATCCATAAATTTCCGTCCCGTACCGTGAAATGCGAATCGGGAAAGGTGATCGAGAACGGCACGACACTTCCATTCGGAAATGAAGAGATCTGCTGAAAAGAGGTAACAGGCAGGATGATGCATCTCCGGGAATAATACCGGATTCCTCGGGAGAATTTTCTATACGACTCCGGCTGCCTGCCGAGGTTAAGAACTGCGGAGGTTTTCAGAAGACAATGTTTACCGGAAAGATCAGTAATACTGCACTCCGGGGAATGTAATTTCTATCAGCTTTCGGGCATTCAGCTTGTCGGAATAGCGTTCCGACAGTACAGCAGACCGGATACGGATCGCCTCAGCGTCAAATGGACGCCGGATCAGTGAAGTCAGCTTCTCTCTCAGATCAGCCGTATCGGTTCCGGTGACGCAGAGTGAATCCAGGCCTGTGCCGGCCAGCATGGGTGGATTGACCAGAACATGCCGTCCCTGGTACAGGGTGTTCAGCAGTTTCAGCTTCAATCCTGTGGCCTGGAAGGTCACCAACAGGTTGATATGGGCTTCACTCAGCATTTGCTGCATTTCCGCGGGAGAGGCATTCTCAACCAGCCGCACACCATGGTCAGCAGCCAGTTTCTTCAGGTTATCCGGTGGATTAAGCCCGGCGATCACGAGGGGGTAATCCAGGCCTTTAAACACCTCCCTGATCAGATATTCGGCCGCTGACACGTTCTCAGCCACCGACAGATTGCCGTGGTAAAAGGCATAGGTGCCGGTACCAGGCAGACTCCTCACCTCGCTGTTCCCGTGAAAACTGGGAAGATAGGTAACAGGTATGTCCGGGAATTTTTCCTGAAGGTAGCTGCAATCGCTCTCCGAAACAGCCAGCATGTGATCCGCGTCCTTCAGCACGCTTTGGTATAACCTGAGTTTGAAGCTTTCAAGCAGGAAATAGGTCCTGGCCAAGAGTTTTCGTTCCGATCTGAAAAGTTGGTAGTAATAATGATGTTCAATATTGCTTTCACGGTAGATCCTTAACCTTCCTTTCAGTCGCGGGTGATCCAGGTAATAGCAGGAATGCAGTCCTTCGAAAAGAATAGGGTAATTGTTTTCCAGCAGTCTGCCTATCAGTTCCTTCGAACGCCGGCTTGTTACGATATAGGGTTTCAGCGAGAACTGCGAAGCCAACCCAGTTTGCCTGGGGTAGTAGAAGACCTCATCGCACAACTCATTCAGCCGGCCGGCCGGCTCCCGGTCGTACCGGAAACAATGAAGGTGTACCCTGATCCCTTCCTGTCTGAGCGCTACCAGCTTGTGATACACGTCAATCACCCCTCCGTAATTAGCCGGAAAAGGAATTGAAAACGAAACAATATTCAGATGACGATCAGACATTTTTATCTATTAAAGCAACTCCCCAATTTTCCAATTTTCAACTTCCTCCATTCTTGCATTTCTAAATTCCCCAATTCTTAAATTAACTAATCACTGTTGTTCGGAAAACAATATAAAGTTATTGACAATCAGGTTCTACCTCACCCCCCAACCCCC
>CAZJCG010000061.1:2349-16733 GCA_964544545.1 uncultured Lentimicrobiaceae bacterium
GATAATAGTGATTATCACATTCCCACATTCCTAAATTCTTAAATTTCTAAATTCCCAAATTCCTCAATTGCCTAATCACTGTTGTCCGGAAAACAATATAAAGTTATTGACAATCAGGTTCTACCTCACCCCCCAACCCCCTCTCCTTAAGGAGATGGGGCTAATCTGCATACTATCAATATTTTATGCAATATGGGCCAGTATTAACAGGATAATAGTGATTATCACATTCCCACATTCCTAAATTCTTAAATTTCTAAATTCCTCAATTAACTAATTGACTAATTAACTAATTGGCTAATCAGCTAATTAGCTAATTATCTAATTATCTAATCCCCCTCCCGATCTCTTCAACCATCGCCTCGATCCCTTTCTTTTCATGATCCCAGGTGAGCTCGGAGGCTGCCTTCTGCAGATTTTCCTTCCATTTCCGGTATTGTTCAGTATCCCGGAATATCTCCTGAATGCGTTGTGCAATATGTTGCGGGTCATGGTTCTGAATAAAACCGCCGATCCCGTATTGTTCGATGATCTTCCTGATTTCAGGCAGGGGCGAGGCCAGCACGGGAATGCCTGCATGGATGTAATCAAAGAGTTTATTGGGCAGGCTAAACCGGTAATTGATATTGGTGTCCTTGTCGAGGGTCAGGCCCAGATCTGCCAGTGCTGTATAACCGGCCAGCTTTTCAGGTTTGAGTTTGGGGATGAAGAGGACCTTGTCTTCCAGTTTGAGGCGGCCGGCGATCTCTTTCAACACCGGCAGCACATCGCCTCCGCCGATGATCAGGAGCAGGATACCATCCAGGTATTGCATAGCTGTCACCATCTCTTCTGCGCCACGCTGGATATTGATCCCGGCTCCCTGCAGCAGGATAACCTTTTTGTCGGACGGTAGACCAAGTTCCTCCCTGGTTGGCATGGAATCAATCCTGCGCTTTGCAGGAATATTCCTGATAACATGAAAGTTGATCCCGTATTCTTCCCTGAAAAGTCCCGCGATCGAGTCATTCACGGTAATACAGTACCTGAGTTTAGGCACAATACTGCGTTCGATCCTTTTCCAGACGTTCCGGACAAAGGGACGGTGGATCACTTCCGGCGTACCCGTGAAGTATTCATGACTGTCGAAGATGATGGGCGTCCTGAAAAGTTTATGAATAAGGTAGTTGGGAAGCAGCGTGTCCAGATCGTTGCTGACCAGTAACTTGCAGCGGTTTCCCAGTAGGAAGAAGAATAGCCGCAGATTGTATTCTGCATAGAAAAGCGGTCCTTTTTCCCAGAGAAGCCGCATGCGGTGGGTTCTGTACACGCGTTCGGGCATCTGCATGCTGTCGGCCTTCCTGCGGCCTACCATCAGTACATTGTAGCCTGCATCCGTGAGTACAAGTGCCGTTTTATCCACCCGCTGGTCGGTCACCAGGTCGTTAATAACGGAAATAATGGCTGTGGGTTTGCTCATCCGGCTGATCTGTGTTGCGAAATTAGGTTTTTTCTCCTGAATTCCGGCTGTTATTGCTAACATCGCGAAGTCGCTTTTCGTTTACCTTTGAACTCTATTTCATGATGTATGATCCGCATTGAAGAGAATTTTCCGCTGAAATCACTCAACACGTTCGGTATGGACGTGAAAGCCAGGCGATTTGCCATGATCAGCACCTCCGGAGAGTTGAATGATCTGATCATCTCGGGGATATTGACAGAAATGCCGCTGCTTATCCTCGGCGGAGGCAGCAATATCCTGTTTACTTCCGACTTTGAAGGACTGGTACTGAAAGTCGAGAACAAGGGTATTGAGGTAGTCTCTGAAAATGAAGACTATGTAAGGGTCCGGGCTGCAGCAGGGGAGGAGTGGGACGGATTTGTCAGTTATTGTGTTGGCAAAGGTTATGGCGGGATTGAAAATCTTTCGCTGATCCCTGGGAATGTCGGCAGTTGTCCGATCCAGAACATAGGCGCTTACGGTGTCGAGGTAAAAGATTGCTTCCAGTCGCTGGAGGCTGTTAACCTGCAGAATGGTGAGATCAGGATCATGGAAAAGAACGACTGCCGCTTCGGGTATCGCGACAGCATATTCAAACAGGAGTTGAAGGGGAAATACCTGATCTGGTCCGTTACCTTCCGCCTCAGCAAGAATCCCGAAATACATCCGGAATACGGCGCTATTGCAAGGGAATTACAGCAGATGAATATTAGTCAACCGGGAATTGCAGATGTGAGCAAGGCGGTTACTTCCATCCGACGTTCCAAACTTCCCGATCCTG
The DNA here is from genome assembly GCA_964544545.1 of uncultured Lentimicrobiaceae bacterium. Classification (GTDB taxonomy): domain Bacteria; phylum Bacteroidota; class Bacteroidia; order Bacteroidales; family UBA4417; genus UBA4417. The sequence goes on from CAZJCG010000061.1 coordinate 4,611, forward strand.
CCGTGATCGGGAATGCAGGCAGTTTCTTTAAAAATCCTGCCATTCCGGCCGAAAAGGCCGATATGCTGCAGGCATCCTACCCGGGACTCGTTTCTTATCTTCTTCCTGACGGAAATGTGAAACTGGCCGCCGGCTGGCTGATTGAGCAATGCCGCTGGAAAGGATTCCGGAGGGGCGATGCCGGCGTGCATCCCGACCAGTCGCTGGTGCTGGTCAATTACGGTTCAGCCACCGGACAGGAGATACTGGACCTCGCCGAAGATATCCGCATGTCGGTACTGGAGAAGTTCGACGTCATGCTGGAGATTGAAGTCAACATACTCTAGGAAAGAATTCTAAAACATCTTCCGGCCAATATCCGTTTCCGGTGGCGCATAACATCCGGCAACTAGGAATGTGAGCCGGGCAGGCTGAATTTCACCTTCTCCCTTAGATCCATGAACGGTTTTTCGTAGAAACGATACAGAAGATAAGCCAGCAGAAAGGTCAGGGACCAGTAGATCAGGTAACGGAGTATGCTGAGCTGCAGATGGTTTGAAGTGACCGATACCAGAAGATTCGTCAGGGAAGGGATGATCGTTAGTTGGATCAGGGAGAAGTTCACCAGGTACATGCTGTAAGAGGTCTTGCTTACAAAGGTCATGAAACGGTAAACAGCTCCTTTGCTGGTCCGGAGTTCCGCCATGGCGGGCAACAACAAAAGCGTGCCTACGGAGGTAAGGCTCAGGCTGAAATATCCGGTGAATATCATATTCTTTCCCAGGAGCGCTTCCAATAACGGAGGGAGGATCATCATAAAAAGCCCTGTCAGGAATGCGGGCTTCTTCCACTTCAGCCAGAAATCCTTGTGATAGCAACTGGTCCACGCGCCCAGGAATCCGAACATGATGCTGTCGAGCCTGGTAAGCACCAGCTTGCGTTGATTCAGGTCCCAGTCGTCGAAACTGCTGAATCCGGTCACGATGGATTGCCATAGCCTGAAAGCTGTCACCAGAAGGATTATGCCAACGATCCAGACCAGCACCACCTGTTTCCGGGGATAAGATGTCAACCGGAAGGAAAGGAAAAGTCCCGCCGGGACCATCAGATAAAACCATTCCTCCACCGACAGGCTCCAGGCTTCAGGGAAAAAGCCGGGATGCGGGGATGCAAAGTTCTGAAGGAAGAAAAAGTAGGATGAGAGGCTGCCCGGAAGTTCTTTTTTCAGGATAAGGGCCAGGGCAATCAGCAGCAGAAGCATAAAAAAGTAGTTCGGCAGGGTGCGGAACCATCTCCTGATCCAGAACTGAAGCAGGTCACGAAAGCGGAAAGGAGTGGTGTTGATGAGTTTCAACAGGATGCCGCCGATCAGGAAGCCGCTGAGAACGAAGAAAATAGTAACGCCGTCCAGTGAAAAAAGGTTGTAGGCCCTTTCGTTAATGTGGTCGACGATCAGGAAAAAACTGTGTGAATAGATGACAAACAGAATTGCCAGGGCGCGAAGGATGTCCAGTCCGTAAACACGGTTTGAAGAACTCGCCTGTGGGTTCATCAGGGCTGCTGCTTAGTCCTGGTCAGGAAATGCCAGGAAATAGTAGTTGATCTGTTTATAGAATTGTTGTTCAAACTGTTCCAGTGTAAAAGGCTTTGCATTCCGCAACCAGTTTTGCATGGTAGTGATGCTGTATCCGCAGTTGCGGAAGAGTTCGAAAACCTGTCCGGGTTTTGTGCCATAGCAATCGGATGCGCCCAGGCCATGTTCGAAGATCACCAGCGGTTTCCTGGTCCGCAGGGTATTGACCGCACCTTCCAGTACCAGCAATTCACCACCCTCCACATCGATCTTGATGAGATCTACCCTTTGCTCATCCGTCAGAATCGCATCCAACCGATCGGTAGCCACTTCAATTCTGACATCTTTCTCATTCGGCCGGTCGTACTTGCGTTTGATCAGTCCGCTATATGCAGGATTTGTGAGCACGTAGTTAAAGGAAGAAGTGCCTTTTGTATTGCTGAGGGCCAGATTGTGGATCACGCAGTTGGGGGTGCCGGCATACTTTTGCTCAAGCCCTCTGCAGAGATCAGGGATGGGCTCAAACCCAAGATGTATGCCTTCGGGAGCATATTTCAGGAAAAGGTCCATGATCTCCCCCTTGTGGCATCCGATATCAATGCAACAACTCGTTGCCTTGCAGTGACGCCGGATCACCTGAAGGGTTTGCGTATCGTATTTCTGGTTAAGGGTAAAATCGAACGGCAGGCTTTTTATAATTTTCTTCAGCAAGGACATCAGGAGGTACTTAAAGTTCTTTCAATCGTATTCCACAACTTATCGGCAGTCAGCTTCCAGGAAAATTTCTCTTTCTGCACATTGCCGCTGGCAATCAGTTTGTTGCGCAAAGAGGCGTCGTCCGACATCATGTGCATGGCTCCTGAAATGGATTCAACCGAGAAGGGATCAACATACAATGCGGCATCTCCCGCAACCTCAGGCATGGAAGTGATGTTGGAAGTGATCACGGGGGTTCCGGAGTTGAAAGCTTCCAGGATAGGTATGCCAAATCCTTCGAAATAGGAGACATAGGTCAGTGCCAGTGCCGATGCCATGAGTTTCGAAAGGTCCTCATCACTGACCCGGCCTGTAAAGATCACATCTTCCTTATGTTTCATCTGGTCGTAAGATGCCCGTATTTCGTTGGTCCACCACATCTTGGCGCCGGCGATCACCAGTTTGGTACCCTTCTGGTCTGCCGTTTTGAACTTGTCGAACGACAGGAAAAGGTTGCTCAGGTTTTTCCGGGGGTGCAGGGTCCCGACAAAGAAAAAATAGGGATTGCCTCCGGCGTACTGCTTTCTTACCAGTTGTTTATCTTCTTCGGATAAAGGCTTGAAGTGCAGGCTTGAACCATTGTAAACTACGTCTATCTTAGTTTCCGGGATATGATACAGTTTGACGATATCCTGCTTGGAATAATGTGATACGGTTGCCAGTCGGTCGGCTTTCCGGGCGAAGCGCGGAAACATGTTCTGGTAGTACATCCTGACCGACCAGGGGACATCGGCAGGAAAGTGTTCGAAGTTAAGGTCGTGGATCACTCCGACGGTTGGTACTTTGAGCCGCTGCGACAGAAAACCGTCGGGCGAAAAGAACAGATCGGGTTTATGTTGACGGATGATAATCGGAATGGATAATTCGAACCAGGTGAAGAACAGGAGCGGATGCCTGGCTTGTGGCGGCACGACAACCGGTTTGATGTTCCCGGAAAAAATAAAATCCGGATGATACTGCCGGTCGAAAATAAACAGGAATTCGTGTTCAGGGTGCTCCGTTGTGATATGGCGCAGGGTCTCTGTAGCAAAACGCCCGATCCCGTCCAACCGGTCGTGCAGAAGCAAACGGGTATTAACTGCTATCTTCAAAGCCTTTTTGTGCAAAAATAGGATATTTATTCTGAAATCAGGGTATGCTAGTGCTATTTGACTTTTCGAAACTAATTATGATGCATGAAATTGTATAATTGTATCAGAGTTTGCTATGAGCTGGGTTTCTATTATTACTTTCTCTGTGCCCCTCTGAGCCCTCTGTGGTTGATTAATAAAAGATTTTCACCACAGAGAGCGCAGAGAAACACAGAGGTGCAGGCAACGCAAAACAGTATCGAAGCAGACTCAAAAGTTGGTTTCTGATAGATTTTTCTCTGTGTCCCTCCGTGTCCTCCGTGGTGAATTTTTAAAACCATGAGAGACAATAAATTAGTATCACCACAGAGAGCACGGAGAGACACAGAGGTGCAGACAGCGAGGTCTGTATCATCGATAAGAATGCCACCGGCCAGCGGCTTTCCTTTGGGAGCATACCTGTCGCGATTCAAACTAAACAAACATTTCAAACCGTGTAAGCCACGATGTTTGGGATTAATCCTTACTTTTGGCCTTCATTATACGGTTTTACTTTAATAAAGGCAGCGCTTATCATGCAGCGCAAGTTCATTACCAACCTTACCCTCCTGCTCTTCCTGAACCTGCTGGTAAAGCCGTTCTGGATTTTTGGCATCGACCGTACCGTGCAGAACACCGTGGGATCGGAAGAATATGGCTGGTATTCCTCCCTGATGAACTTCACTTTTCTGTTCAACATTCTCCTTGATTTCGGCATCACCAACTTCAACAACAAGAACATCGCGCAGAACAACCATCTGCTCAACAAGCACTTCTCGGGGATCGTTCTGTTCAAGTTCCTCCTTGCCATACTCTATATCATTGTTACCCTGTCGGTCGGACTGATCTGGGGATACGATTCCAGGCAGATGTTCTTCCTGGTGATACTGGGCATCAACCAGGTCCTTATCTCCCTGATCCTTTACCTGCGGTCGAACATCTCCGGATTGCTTCATTTCAAGACCGACAGCATTATATCGGTACTCGACAGGCTGCTGATGATCCTGATCTGCGGAATTTTGCTCTGGGGCGGGGTTACCCATAAACCTTTCCGCATCCAGTGGTTCGTCTATTCTCAGACGCTGGCCTACCTGATCACGGCTCTGGTAGCCATGGCCATCGTGATGAAAAAGGCCAGATTCCGCAGGTTACAATGGAATCCGACCTTCTTCCTGCTCATCATCAAGCAAAGCTATCCGTTCGCTGTTCTGGTCCTGCTGATGACCTTTTACAACCGCATCGACTCAGTGATGCTTGAACGCATGCTGCCCGGCGATCAGGGCGACCTGCAGGCAGGCATCTATGCCTCCGCCTACCGGCTGCTCGACGCCATTAACATGATCGCCTACCTGTTCTCGGTAATCCTGCTGCCGATGTTTGCCCGCCAGATCAAGGACAAAGACCCGGTGGTCGGACTGGTCCGCATGGCCTTCACGATGATCTTTACCCTGGCAGTGACTGTTTCGGTGACCCTCTGCCTCTATAACTACGAGTTCATGGATCTGCTTTATGTCAAGCATATCAATGAGTCGGCGGCCGTTTTCAAATTACTGATCCTTGGATTTATTCCCATTGCCACTACCTATATTTTCGGCACCCTCCTTACTGCCAATGGCAATCTCAAATGGCTGAACATCATAGCTTTTTCCGGCATGGTGTTGAACATCGTCCTGAATTTTGTGCTCATCCCGCGGTTCATGGCCGTCGGATCGGCCTATGCCAGCCTGATCACCCAGTTTTTCACCGCCATTCTCCAGGTGGTCATGGTACAGCGCCTTTTCAGGTTCAGGGTTGACCGGAAGTTCCTGTTGAGTATAGGCTTATTCGTTTTTGCTGTTATCGGCATCACCCTGGCAGTCCGCTATGCAGGACTGGAATGGAAGACCGGCTTCATCCTGGCCGTTGCCGGGTCAGGATTGGTCGCTCTGGGATTCAGGCTGATAAGCTTCCGGGGCATAATCGGGATACTGCGTAATAATTAAGAGCTTAGCAGCTTTTCCGCCGTCTTGTTTAATGACGGAATATTGCTATTTTTGCCGTTATTCTAAAATAGCCTTCAGGCCTATTTATGTCAGACAGCCAAGTCAATTCCGGATTTGATTCATCGAGATTACTGGTATTCCTTTACCGCTGGCGTAAGCTGCTCCTCATCACCGGTGCGGCGGCAGCCATCCTTTCGATGTTTTTCTCCTCATCCATCTTCATCCCTCCGCTATACCGTTCAACGGTGATCATGTATCCCGCATCCAGCAATTCGGTCTCCAAAGCACTGTTGAACGAAAATCCCGGCACCAGCCAGGACCTGCTCGAATTCGGAGAAGATGCCCAGACTGAACAAATGCTGCAGATCCTGAATTCCAATAAGATCAAAGACCGGGTTATCCGGCAGTTTGATCTTGCAGATCATTACGGGATCGATACCAATTCACGGTTCAGGAACCTGAGGCTTTACAGGAAATATGAATCCAACATCACCTTCAAGAGAACGGAATACATGGCTGTGAAGATCTCGGTGCTGGATAAAGACCCTCAGCTTGCTGCCGATATTGCTAACACCATTGCCGCCCTTCTGGATTCGGTAAAGAACGACATGCAGAAGGAGAGGGCTGTGCAGGGATACCGGATCGTTGAAGCTGAATATCTGAAGCTGAAGGACGAGATCCGTTCAATGGAGGATTCCCTGACTGTGATCCGGAAACTGGGCGTGCACGACTATGAAACCCAGGCAGAAATGATCAACCAGCAACTGGCTATCGAGATCGCAAAGGGCAACAAGCGGGGCATCGATGCCCTGGAAAGCAAACTTGCTGTACTCGCCCAGTATGGCAGTGCCTATGTTTCGCTGCGCGATGCACTTGAATATGAAAAGAAACAGCTGAGTTTCGTCAAGTCGAAATACGAAGAAGCCAAGATTGACGCCAGCGAGAACATCCCTCAGAAATTTGTGGTGGAAACCGCCTACAAATCGGAACGGAAGGCTTATCCCATCCGTTGGATCGTAGTAACACTCTCCACACTGGGCGCATTGTTCATGGCTATACTGGCCATACAACTGATAGAAAAAGTTCCCGGAACGGTAGCCAGGATCAGGAAGATAAGCCAGTCGCAGCCGGACTGATGGAAAGAAACATCTCAAGAAAATAATTTACTGATTATCCCATAATAGTTTACACACATGGAAAACTTCTTTGACAATACGAACCTGTTACGTCTCGTCGCAAAGTGGAAATGGCACCTGCTGATATTCGTCATTGTTGCAGCCCTGGTTTCGCTTATTGTCTCCAGTCCCTGGATTATGAAGCCCCGGTTCAAATCGGTCGCAGTTGTGTACCCGTCGAATATTGCACCCTATTCGGATGAGAGTGAGACGGAACAGATGCTGCAATGGCTGACTTCGAAAGATGTGCGTGACAGTGTCATGATAAAGTTCAACCTTCCGAAGCATTACGGGATCGATTCGGCCTATAAGTACTTTACATCGACGATGGCTTACCTCTACGACAAGAATGTGAAGATCACCAAAACCCAGTACGAAAGCATTGAAATAACCGTTACCGACCGTGATCCAGTTATCGCCCGCGATATGGTGAATGCCATCATCAAATATACCGATCTGAAGATCCGTGCAACCCACCATATCAAGTATGCAGAAGTGGAGTACAGCATGAATAAAGCGCTGAATATCAAACGGCATGAGATTGATTCGGTGAAGGAGGAGATGCACAAGATCACTTCCACCTACGGTGTTTATGAGATTCTGGGACAAAGCCAGGAAATCACCCGCGGGGAACTCCGGACTGTTGCAGGCGGCGGTGGCGGAATCAACAACGCCAACGTGGAAAAGCTTAAGGAAGGCATGCGCGAAAAGAGCGCCGACCTGCTCTTCCTTTCCACCCGTATCAAGGATATTGCCAACGAATACAGCGAGATCATGCTCAAGGCCGACCTCGCCACCTACGATGCGAATAAGGAATATACCTTCATCAATGTGATTTCGCCGGCAACGAAGGCCGATAAAAAGTCGTATCCCAAGCGCCTGCTGGTGATGCTCTATTTTGTGATTGGAACCCTTGCTCTCAGCCTGGCTGCCATCGCCGTGATCGAGCAACGCAAAGCCTTCATCCCCAAAGAACCTGAGATTTAATCGAACCGTTATCCCGGAGCCTTGACCGAAAAACTCAAGATATCAATAGTTTACTTCATCACAGCCGTATTCATCATGGTGAATACGTATCTGGTGATGAAGGAGTTTTACTGGGGCATCTTCATTCCGCTGGCGATATTCCTGATCCTGCTTTATATCTTTTCGCTGGATAAGGTGATATTTCTCGCCGTGTTCGCCACCCCGCTGGCCGTCGACTTCGGCAACTATGACATGGGCGCCAACCTGTCAGTGCCCAGCGAGCCGTTGCTAATCGGGATCATGGTTTTATTCCTGCTGAAGCTGATCCTGGAACCCCGCCTCATCGACCGTAAATTTCTCCGCCATCCGGTTACCATCGCCATACTGATCAACCTGGGCTGGATATTTGTCACCTCCTGCACCAGCGACCTCCCGCTTGTTTCTTTCAAATTCCTTCTGGCAAGATTGTGGTTCATCATCCCGATGTATTTCGTCGGATCCATGCTCTTCAAGAAACTGAACAATGTGAAGCCATTCCTCTGGGCTTATGTGCTTTCGCTTATCATCGTGGTAGGTTATGCTACATACAATCATGCGCAGTTCGGATTTACCGAGAAGGCAGGGCACTGGGTGATGACCCCCTTTTATAACGACCACACCGCTTACGGTTCCATCCTGGCCCTCTTCCTGCCGGTGATGGCAGGACTTGGATTCGACCGCGATTCAAGTCGTCGTGGACGGATACTCGCATTGGGCGCTACGCTAGTGATCATGCTGGGGCTGTTCCTCTCGGCCAGCCGCGCCGCCTGGGTGAGCGTGGCAGTTGCCCTGCTGGTGATGGTACTGGTGGTTATGCGGATCAGGCTGTCCTGGATAATTATTACCATCGCATCCCTGTTGGCTATCTTTTTCACTTTCAAGTTCGAGATACTCGACAAGCTGGAAAAGAATAAGCAGGACTCATCCGCTAACGTGATCGAGCATATCCAGTCAATCTCCAATATTTCGACCGACGCGTCGAACCTTGAACGTATCAACCGCTGGCAGTCGGCCCTCCGCATGTACCATGAACGTCCGCTTCTGGGCTGGGGACCCGGCACCTACCAGTTTGAATATGCGCCATTCCAGCGTACCAAAGAGAAGACCATCATCAGCACCAACCTGGGCGACATGGGCAATGCCCATAGCGAATACATCGGACCGCTGGCCGAATCAGGATTCCCGGGTATGCTCACGGTGATCGGCATCCTCATCACGGTGATCTATACCGGAATCAGGGTATACCGCAGGGCGGAGTTCCGGCAGGTAAGGATCATTGCGCTTACCATCACGCTGGGACTGGTGACCTATTTTGTTCATGGAATAATGAACAACTTCCTCAACACCGATAAAGCCAGTGTGCCCTTCTGGGGAATGATCGCCGTACTGGTGACCATGGACCTGTATCACTCCGGAAAGAAGGAGATCGGACAGGTTGCGGCGAAAGAAGAGTGAGACTGCCTTTGATGATGTTTCTCAGGAAGTTCGGGATAGATTGAATTTTAGACCCCTCCGGTCAGCCATTTATTTTCCTTTAACCTTAATGATCTTACCATGTGAATCCAGGGTTGGGTGTGCTCAGTGAAACATGGTGGATGCTTTGCGTTATGATACTGTTTTACACAGAGTTACACAGAGTTACACAGTTCCGATAGCTATCGGAGGCACAGAGGAACACAGAGTAATATCTAGGCTGTTCAATCCTTTCTTCTAACATAGTGTTATTACATCGCGAATCAAGGTTGAATTTCCTCTGTGAAACTCCGTGGAATTCTCCGTGCTCTCTGTGAAACTTTTATTTGTCACTCGGAAATATCACAGAAACAGTTATTTAGCGAGGTAACCCTGAGTACCGGCATCCGGCTTTAAATAACTTTGATTTTGATTAAACCTTAGTAACAGGGAGATGTCAGGACTGCCCGAACAGCCCCGGCTATGCTATACGCTAGTGGTGGATATTCAGGCAGATAAGCTGATATGGCTTTGTTATCGAAAAACCTGATGCAGAGAAGATCTGTCAGGGTGAATGGATCAGGATCAGCAGCCTGTTTTTTTATCCAGTTCCAGTCTGCGCAGGATCTCAGGAAGCTGTTTGACTGCTGCCAGTTCCTTCCATTTCTTCCGTGCGTCGATAGCGGGTGATCCGAAGTAGATCTTCCCGCCGGGTATCGATTTGTCGAGTCCTGATGTTGCCAGCACCACAGCGCCTTTCCCGACCACCAGGTCTTTATTGACGACAACCCGGGCCCAGAGGATAACATCGTCCTCGATGCGGGTGACGCCTGCAATGGCTGTATGTGCCCCTATCAGACAGTTCCTGCCGATACAGGTATCATGACCCACCTGGACATGATTGTCGAATTTGGTGCCGTCGCCGATGGTTGTGTCGCCCGAAACACCGCGATCGATCGAGCAAAGGGCCCCAATCTCCACACGGTCGCCGATAACCACCCTGCCGCAGGATTCCAGCTTGCGGTATCCTTCCGGTTTACGCTGGAAGTAGTATGCATCGGCGCCGATCACGCTGTTGGCATGGATCACTACATCGTCGCCAATCCGGCTGTTGTCGTATATGCTTACGTTGGAATGGATCAGGCAGTTGCGGCCGATCACCACGCCGTTGCCGACAAAGGCGCCCGGCTGGATCACCGTGCCTTCGCCTATAACAGCGCCGGGACTTACAGCCGAAGATGAGGGTACGAAAGGAGTGTAGCGCCTTACCAGTTTTACGTAGTCGGCAAACGGATCGTTGCTGAACATCAGCGCCTTGCCTTCCGGAGCTTCCATCCTTTTGTTGATCAGGATGGTGGTGGCCTTCGATTTGAGCGCTTTTGAATAGTACTTGGGATGATCCACAAAGGTAAGATCACCCGGGGCGACCATGTGGATCTCATTGATACCGCTGATTTGAAAACCGGGATCCCCGTCGTATTCTACTCCCAGATAAATGGCCAGATCCTTCAGGGTAGCCGGGAATGGTAGCTGCATAAAGATTAGCGTTTCAGGTTGTATGAGGTGCCAGGCAGCATTCCTTCCGGCATCGTTCTAGGATTAATTGGTAATGACATCAAAACCGTGAATCCGGACCCTTTGACCCAATCTTTCTGATTGAATCGGGGAATCAACCTTTACTTTCTCTCAGTGGGCCGAATTCCGGATTGTTATTTCACCCTTTCCATGTAGGCGCCCGTACGGGTGTCGACGCGGATTTTGGCACCTGAGTCGATGAAGAGCGGTACGCGGACGGTTGCGCCGGTTTCAACGGTAGCAGGCTTCAGGGTGTTGGTAGCCGTGTCGCCTTTCAGTCCAGGTTCAGTGTAGGTTACTTCCAACTCAACGGAGGTAGGCATTTCACAGCTCAGCAGGGCTTCGTTATCTGCATGGAAAACCATTTCCACGTTCACACCTTCCTTCAGGAACTGGTATCCGTCGATCATGTCTTCGGTTACGTTGATCTGGTCAAAGGTCTGCGAGTTCATGAAATTGTAGCCTTCTTCATCCTTGTACAGGAACTGGTAAGGCCTGCGCTCGATGCGTGCCACGTCGATCTTTTCACCGGCATCGAAAGTGTTGTCGATCACTTTCCCGGTCTTAAGGTTTTTCAGCTTGGTGCGGACGTAAGCAGCGCCCTTTCCCGGTTTGACGTGCTGGAACTCGACGATCTTGTACAGGTCGTTCTTAAACTCGATGCATAATCCGTTGCGGAAGTCGGAAGTATTTGCCATAAAGAATGTTACGTGTTGATTTTTGAAAAAGGTGCGCAAAGGTAAAAAATTTCCTGAAATAATCGGGGAAACGATGAGATGAATGTGAGGAAATGCGGAGAGCGAAGAGCAAAGAGCGAAGAGCAAAGAGCAAAGAGAGGAGGGAGTGGATATACGGTAGTCATACGTGGTCATACGATAGTCATACGATCGCCATTCGATAGTCATAAACCAGGTTAATATTATTTCATAGCCCTCAGCTCTTAGCTCTCAGCATTTATAAGATAAAAGACAAAAGGAAAAAGATAAAAGAAAATGAAAGAATTTGAGAATTTGGGAATGTAAGAATGTAAGAATGTAAGAATTAGTTAATTCGATGATTAGCTGATTCGACAATTAATTATAAAACTCTTTCAATGTTCATTTCGGACTTCATTCGTGCCTTCGTGGCATATTAATTTCTCGCAGATTACGCTGATGAACGTGCAGATAAACACTGATAAGCAAGTGCTTTCTGCGAGAATCTGAGGCTTTTTTCTGCGGGATCAGCGAGAAACAGACCTGAAGAAAGACAAAAGATAAAAGGCAAAAGATAAAAAAAGATGATATGTCTGTTCGTCCCCTGCCCTATGCCCTTCGCCCTCAGTATTTAAAAGATAAAAGACAAAAGTAAAAAGATAAAAGACATTCATTTTTTCTTCCCTGCCCTTTGCTCTAAGCCCTTCGCCCTCAGCACTAAGCATTTGCAAGATAAAAGATAAAAGTAAAAAGATAAAAGATAAAAGATAAAAGATAATATGGCTATCCGGGAGTATACACCATTGTTGATTTTTTGTCGTA
>CAZJCG010000062.1:0-16722 GCA_964544545.1 uncultured Lentimicrobiaceae bacterium
TGGCGGATCATTCATAGTGAATTCTTTTATCTTTTTCCTTTTGTCTTTTATCTTTGAAAAGCTGAGGGCTAAGGGCTAGGGGCGGGGAGATTGTGAATGGTCATTCATAGCCATTCGTAGCCATTTCCGCCGGCTGGCGGATCATTCATAGTGAATTCTTTTATCTTTTTCCTTTTGTCTTTTATCTTTCAGTACCTGAGGGCAAAGGGCAGAGAGCTTGAGGTAATTGCCGAATTGTCGAATCAGCTAATCGCCGAATCAGCTAATCGCCGAATTGTCTAATTCTTAAATTTCTAAATTCCCTTTATCTTTTATCTTTTTACTTTTATCTTTTGTCTTTCATCTAAATGTTTTCCTCCTCAGCCGTCTCCCTGAACCTGTCCAGTTCTTCGGCCTTATCGATCCTGCCTGCTGTGCGGTAAGCTTCCTGAAGTTCGCGGATGAGCCGAAGGATCACTTTGCGGTTTGAGCAGGGGACGAAGAAATGAGCTTCCGGTTTCATGGAGACCTTGGTGAGGTATTCGTTCAGCTCTTTCCTGTTGAAGACGGCGCCCCGGGCGAAAGGATTGATATAAAACTGCACCTCCAACGCATCCATTCCCGCGATGGAAGCGTCGGTCACCTGATTGGTATAGGCCAGGATAAAATGACCGGGGAAGTCCACGCCCGACACAGGTATGCCCAGTCGCTGGGCCGCGATCAGGTAGATGATCCCCAGTGATAAGGATGTGCCCTGGCGGCTTTCCAGCAACAGGTTGAGGAAGTACTGCTCTGGTGTGGCGGGGCTGACCATGTTCCCGGAAAATTTCTGTATCAGGAAAAGGATATGGTTCAGCACCTTGATCTTTTCCAGTGAAGTGAGATTATCGTTGAGTTCCAGCCAGATATCCCGGACGATCTTGTCGAACTGTGCCCTGACTTTCATCTCCTGCAGGTCGGGGTATTGAAAACGGCTGACGAGCAGGTAGCCGTAAAAAAGATCTTTAGCGCCTCCGCTGATCCAGCCGGTGAAGTCCAGGTAAAGCTGGTTCAGCTGGATCTGGTGTACCAGTTCTTCGATCCTTTTCTGGATCACCGGATCGAAGGATTGTTCCCAGGCCTGTTCCAGTGATGGGACGGCGATGGGCCCCAGCGAAGAGATCCGGTCTTTGACGTGCTCGAAGGCCTCGGAATCCGGGTCGTCCAGCAGGCTTAACAAGGCAACGAAATCGGGAGGTAAATTTTCGCCGGTCATAAAACGATTGATTGGCCTAAAGGTAATGCATGGAATTTTACTCCTTCAGGCAGGGCTCATGATCTTATCAACAAGTGCAGGTGAAAACCGGACGAGGTATTGCGAACCGCTTCCTGCTGCAGGATTTAAACCTCAGAAGTAATGGCAGGGGGCATTGGTGGGCAGCGCCTTCAGCGGATGAAATGTCAGCGAAAAATAGACTTTTGAACAAACATAGAAATGTTCTCCATATATTTATAGCAATTTACTGTCTTTCGGAATCGGTTTTCGGGCCAGGCTTTTATTATAGGTTTGAAAACGTATTATACAACCCGGCATCCGAAGGTGCGAAAGAATGTGACCGGTTACACTGAACGATAGTTCGCCGGATCGGGGGAATAGTTACAATAGGGCTGTTTATATACGAGTTGTGTGCTATCTAATAATCAATTTTTTCCTTACAAACTTCGAGTTTAAACATTATAAGAAATACAAGGTCCCCGATGAATCGTTCTATTATATTACTGTTTTTCATTATCAAGTTTAGCATAATGTGTGTCTTTGCCCAAAACTGGAGTACACCAGTTAACGTTTCGAATATGGGGTATCACTGTAATCATCCAAGTATGATTACAGACCACAATGGAGTAATTCATGTAGTGTGGTCATACTGGATTACACAGACTTATAGGCCGATTTTGTATTCTAAATCCGAAGATCAAGGAGCTACATGGAGCACTCCTATTGCTATTGCGAATGATTCTACGCAGTGGCTTGCACAACCTAATATAACCTGCGATCAGCAAAATCATCTTTATGTATCCTATGAAGGAGATGCGATGGCATCATATTCTACTTTAGTTTCGATGGTAGTTTTTAATGGAAATAATTGGGAATCTCCTTTTGTTGTATCTGATAACTTTTATGGAGCAAATAATTCACTTCTAGTTACTGATAAATCAGGAAGGTTATACTGCTTTTGGCATGCATGGTATAATAACGAAGTAAAATTGATGTATAAGTATTACCAGGATAGTGAATGGTCACAGGTAATTATACCATATATGCAGGATGGGGAGTTTTTCTGGATAAGAAAAATTGTAGCAGATAGCGCTGATAATCTTCATTGTGTTGGCACTCATCATTATGCAAATGAGAACAGGTATGATGATAGGGTAATTTACTGTTATTATTATAAGGAAACAGATCAATGGGCACCAATTGAGAATATTAGTGACACTACTAATTGTTCATGGCAGGGTAGTTCCATTGATTTGAATCAGGAAATTGTTCCGCATTTCGCCTGGGGTCAATTCATTAAAAAATACCCATCTCTAGAAAGCGCATCTCTCTATAGGTATCCGAATGCATCCGGATGGTTACCAGTGGATAGTATTGAGACAAACCTGGAGTCCCATGATCATCAGTTGGTGATTGGTCAGGATAATCTCAGTAATGTCATAGTCAATCAATGGTATCTTGAGCCATCTCATCTAAGTTATTTGGTTCATTATAGAAAGATCAACGAGATTTGGGATAGAGAGATTATTGACACAATCACAGGAGTTTTTTACGATCCTCAAGCTAAAATGATAAACAACAATGATATCGGTGTAATATATTTTAAAGGCTCGTATGCTACCCCTTATGGCGATATCTATTTCTCAAAATACAACATATATACAGAGAATCAATCAAATCAGTTATTAGAAAATGAACTATCAGTCACCCCAAATCCATTTGTAGATAAAACTGTGATTTCCTATTCATTATCCCATGAATCTCATGTGTTGCTTGATATATATAGTATACAAGGTCTACTTATTAAGCGCTTGGTCAATGAAACCCAATTTGCAGGTAGTTATAACTTAAGCTGGCAATCCTCAATTTCTGAGAATCATCAAATAGTTGCTGGCATATATTATCTGAGACTTCAAACTAATGTTAACACTTCCTCAAGAATTTTAATAAAACTTTGATCAGAATCATTTCATTTGCACATGAATATTGAATAATGTCTAGGAAATAATAAATTCGTAAAAAGAAGAGGCAGCACACAACACTGGCTTCGCTACATGGCTTATCCAACCGCACAAGGCCCACCACAAACCAGCCGTGCCTAACCCCAACCGTTTATGGTAATATGCTTAAACAGTCCCTTATAATTGCGAAATAATGTCAAAAATATTTTTTATCGGCTGTTTGGCTCTATGTGTAAATATGAAAATATCATTTGCACAAACAGTCGATTTAAGCTCTGTAGATGAGTTTCTTTCAATTGCGTCTGCTTTAAAGGAAGGAAAGAAAGTCGCAGAAGAGCAATGGGATGCATTTGACAATTCGGTTGGCTATAAAAAATATGCAGAACGTGAAAACAAATTTGTGATAAATACCATCAGAGCTTCTATTCTTATGGCTTTTGGAAAAAGCGATGTTGCCGGAAAGGATAGCATTTTAAATATTTCAAAGAATGAGATGGCCGGTGACAATAAACTGATGTTTAGAAAGCAGATCCTGGCGAATTACCTTCTTATGAATGAGGATTTTGATTCAATTAAATTATTCAGAGATAGTTACGATTTTCACGCTTTTGTCGAAAAATCGAAACTAAAATTATTTTCATTTCTGGGAAAAACTATAGACACATCTTTCAGATTTAAAACCGTTAATTTTAATTGCATTAGTGCCGACGGGAGAAATGAAGAAGATGCTATCTATCTTGATTTTAACCTGATTTATAAATTGACAGAAGAACAGCGTATTAATTTTCTTGCTCATGAATTTTTTCATAATTACAGGGAAAAGTACGAAAACCATGATTTTAACTATAAATGTGATCTGAATTCCGGCATTGATATGATCCAGAATGAAGGAATTGCTGATATGATTGATAAAACCCGGGGATACAAACAATATTATGTCTATATGTCCGAAGCGCCTGAAATGGCTGAAGTTATGGTGGATTTGTATAACCAGGCACAAGGAGATATGGAGAAACTTCAAAGGTTAATATTGAAATACGCAAAAGGCGAGATACCGGAAAAGGAAATGATAGATAACTGGTTAGAAATAGTAAAATATAACGGGCACCCTATTGGATTTTTTATGGCGAACCAAATTGTTGAAGCAGGCCACAAAAACCGAATGCTGGCAACTTTCTATAATCCTTATGAGTTTTTCAGTCTATACAATGAAGCTGCTAAAAAGATGAACCTTTTTCAGTTTAGTAATGAATTTATGGACTACCTGAATGACCTGACAAAAGAATACTACCGCTCATAACAAAGTCTGATTGTGATTAATTATCCACCTGAACAAGTCGCATTATAATACCATCCACACTTGACTCTACCTGATACAGGTTATTCAAATAGATATTAATAACTTTGAATCAGTTCTGCCGGCATGCTTAGCAAACGCGCAAGGGAGTATTTAGATTCAAGTTGCCAGTTGTTGCTACAGTTTTCCTGATTTTAGTAGCCATTATGTTTTACGACCTCCGGACCTTATACCTTGATAATAGATTGAAATTATTCTAAATCAACACATTATAATACTGTCCCATGAAAAAGCTACTGTTTATCCCGTTTCTGTTCCTGATTCATTATTCATTCTCCCAGGCTCCTGACACTCTGCGCGTTGGTTCGGGGATTACGAAGGTTACCGTGTTTTCCAAAGGTGCCCAGGTGACCCGCAAGGGGAAGGTCAGGCTGCAGAAAGGCAAAAAGATGCTGCTGATGGAAGGCTTGCCCACTGCAGCCTATTCGGGAAGTTTCAGGGTACAAGGAATTCCTAACTGTACCATCCTTTCGGTAAAGCACCAGTTTACTGAGCCTGAATTTCAGACCAAAGAGCCCCAGGAAAAGGCATTGAAGGCAAAAATTAAAGCTGTCGAAGTAGCTATAAAAGAAATTAATAATAAGATCAACGTTTTCGACCAGGAAGAAAAGCTGCTGCAGACCAATTCGAGCCTGGGATCCGAAGCCCGGGGCGTCACCATAGCCGAGATCAGGGAAGCGGCAGATTTCTTTCGGTTACGCCTTAACGAGATCAAAGCCAGCCGGCTGAAACTTGAAACCGAACTCGAAACCCAGAATAACGCCCGGCAGGAACTGGTCAACACGCTAAACAATCTGGGCCGGGAGGACCGGAAAAGCTATTCGGAATTGTTGCTGGTGGTGGAATGCAGCAAGAGCATCGACACAGCGGTAGAATTCACCTACTACGTGCCCAATGCAGGCTGGAATCCGCTGTATGATTTCAGGGTGGAGGATATTAGCAAACCTCTGCTGATCGATTACAATGCTAATGTGTTTCAGTCGACCGGTGAAGACTGGAAAAACGTAAAACTGATGCTTTCCACGGCTGATCCTTCGCAAAGCGGAAAGCTTCCGGTGATGAGGTCATGGTACCTGGGCGGGGACAATATCAGCAGCGTGCCCGAACCCGTGACGGATCTGCCGGAGGGTGCAGGGATTATCAAAGGGTGTATCCGGGATAAAGAAAGCCGGGAGCCGGTCCCATTTTGCAACATCGTGCTCGAAAGAGACGGTATAATGAAGATGGGTACCACTTCCGACATGGATGGCAATTATATACTCCGTCCCGTGGATCCGGGGAAATATGATGTAAAAGTGTCCTTTGTGGGTTATAAACCTTATAAAGCGGTCGGGGTCACCCTCCGGCCTGGAGAAATCTCACCGCTCGACTTAGAAATTGAAAGCACTGCTGTCGAAATAGGTAGTTATGAGGTTACAGATTATAAAGTCCCGCGGTTGGAGAGGGATAGAACCAGCAGGGGACAGAGTGTAAGTTCGCAGGAAATGGCAAAACTGCCAGCCAATGATGGATTTTATTCAGGCACAGTAGCGGGCGCAAACTCAATCCGTAAGAGTCAGGGGTATTCAATAATTGATAGCCAGCCTATGGAACTCCCCGCACAGAAGGAGGTTGTCACCAATTACTTTTCTTCCTCCCTTCGTGCCACCATTACAAACCTGGAATATGAAATTGACCAGCCCTATACCATCCAGGCCGATGGTGAGGACTACACCGTAAAGATCAAGCAGAGTAGCGTACCGGTGGAATATGAGTACCATGCAATCCCGAAAATGGATAAAGATGTGTTCCTTACCGCCCTGGTGCCCGACTGGTCGGGACTGAGCCTGCTGCCGGGGAAAGTAAGCATTTACTATCAGGGCACCTATAGCGGGGAATCAAAAATTGACAGCAAGCTGGAGAGCGATACCCTGATGCTGTCGCTGGGCCGCGACAACAATGTCACGGTGAGCCGTGAAGGAAACAAGGAGAAAAACGACAAACGACTGATAGGATCAATGGTGAAGGAAGACGTCGGCTGGAACATCACGGTA
This sequence comes from uncultured Lentimicrobiaceae bacterium, assembly GCA_964544545.1. Classification (GTDB taxonomy): domain Bacteria; phylum Bacteroidota; class Bacteroidia; order Bacteroidales; family UBA4417; genus UBA4417. Next base: position 6,586 of record CAZJCG010000062.1, read on the forward strand.
AGAAATAATAAGAATGTGGATATCAGGATCATCGTTGAGGATCAGTACCCGTTGTCGGTAAGGAAGTCCATTGAAGTAGAAGTACCTGAGATCAAAGATGCCATCGTGGATGCACTTACCGGGAGCCTCCGCTGGGAGGTGAAGCTGGGCCCTTCGGAAAAGAAGGTGCTGAGCTACAGCTATTCGGTTAAGTACCCCAGATATGAGAAGCTTGATCTGAAGTGAGAATAGTGTTGCCCTGATTAACAGCTTTGCTGATGTGCGCAGAAAGGAAAAAATGTATCACAATTTAGAAACGCGCCAGCGGCAGGGAGATGCCGGATGATTGATATTTAAAATGTTTGTGTCAGGGTAAAACTCTTTTCAGTTGTCTTATTGTTAAAGTATTATGCTGAATTTTTGCTGAGCAAGTTCCGAAAGAGAAATTTTGACCCGAAGGGTCTCTCCGAAGAAGGGCAAATCTGTTCAGCCGCAGTATAAAACTGATCAGATATTGTTTTACTGAGTAATTCCCGATCATATATTCCAAACCTGCTCAGACGAAGTATAGAATTCCTGTTTTCATCAATTTAATCTTTGTTATGAAAAGATTTTACGCAATCGCTACTGTATTAATGTATGTGTGTGTGCCTTTACTGCTGAAAGGGAGCCCTTTGGTTGTTAATAATGAAAAGGATTTTATCCTTCCTCGCGGACCGGTGACTCACTTAACTGTGGCTTCTGAGCCTGTGACAAACCTGCAGGCAGTTTTGTCCAACCCGCTCACCGGACAGGTGGATATCTCCTGGGATTACACTCCGGGCATCGGTTTTCAGTATTTCAGGATCGACCGTAACGGACAGTTGCTTGACACGATTTCATCCGCTTCTTTTTATTCGGATGATCTTCCGGTACAGAGTAGTTATACATATTGTGTTACTGCAGTGTATCCCGACGATACCTCTGCTCCGGTATGTACAACAGTTGACTGGCCGGCGCCCGGTGCCCAGGTTTCCGTTGATTCGCTATATGAAACTGTCTGGACAGGATGTACGGTGAATTCATTATTCTATGTCAGGAATACGGGCCCGGGAATACTGTACTTTGAATTCCCCGACTACACGGACCTGTCAACCGGGTTCAGTCCGGTGTACTGTGAAGCCACTGCCAACATGCAGGATGAAACCATCGGGAGGGTACAGATCTCGAATTTGGATCATTCTTCCGGCTGGTCCGGCTATAATGACTTTACTGCATTCACTGCAAACCTGACAAAAAATACAAGCATGCCGATCACTGTCACCGGGGGCGGAAATGCATATTCCGGTGATGTCGCAGGAGTCTGGATTGATTATGATCATAATTCAGTATTCGACGACGCTGAGTTTACGCAATTGACCACCATGGGGGGAGGAACCTCATTCACCGGGACTATCATCCCTCCCGTCACAGCCCTGTCGGGCCCGACTACCATGCGCATCCGCCTCCAATACATGGGCGCCCTCTCACCTTGTGGCACTTCGTCCTATGGAGAAGTTGAGGATTATACCGTTGATCTCATTAATCCTTCCTTCATCATTGATGTAGTTCCGGTGTCGGGGATACTTATGCCGGGTGATTCGGCACTGGTGTACGCCACATTCTTGGCTACCGGTCCCGCGTACTCACCTTTAGGAACATATCACTCTAACCTGAAGCTGAATACGAATGACCCTGCCAACCCGGTGCTCAACATTCCGGCTACAATGGTTGTCGGCTGGGGCTGCCATGTGCAGGGGGTTGTCAGAACCACAGCCAATAATAATATTGTTCCCCTGGCCGGGGTGCTTGTGCAGGGAGGCACCCATTATGCCTATACCAATTTGTTGGGAGAGTACGACCTTTCCCTGGATCAGGGCAATTATACCCTTCTGTTCAGCCGGACCGGGTACGAAACCCTCAGCATCCCCGGGATCAGCCTGGTCGACAGTATGTTTCTTGCTCTCGATACAACCATGTATAGTCAGGCTTATCCAACCAATAATGTAAACGCCACAGTTAATTTTGATGACACCCAATGTATCGTGAACTGGAGCCCTGCTGTCGGGCCACAGGAATTGCTGTATGATGACAGTGAGGCAGACGCTTCCGGTTCCTGGCCTGAATCAGGTTATTTCGCTGTTAAATTCACACCTGATCGTTATCCCGTTACAATCACCGGGGCGAAGTTTCACCTGGACTCCGGCTATGCGGGAAACCCCGTCGGAACAAGCCTGAAGGCACAGGTGTATCTGCCTGACGGGAACGGTATGCCCGGCCTGCTGGTTGATTCGGCCAGTATGATCATCACCGGCCTGGGATGGGTCCAGCTGAACGGATTCAATACTAGGATCAACAGTGGGGACTTCTTTGTTGCCCTTTACCAGGATATTCCGTGGCCGGATTGCCCGGAATTAATGATGGATGTGTCGGCGCCTGTTGCAGGACGAAGCTATTTCAGGGACCTGGCAGGTGGCGGTGACTGGACAGCTGACAGCAGTCAGAATTATATGATCCGGGCATTGATGAATGGTCCCGGTGGGTCTTCCCATTATTCTGTTTACCGGGTAAGTGGTTTTAATCCCAATGACCCTCCGGCCACAGGCGTCTCCACATTGATTAACGATGCCTGTTCTGATACAAGCTGGGTAGATTCCGGTAACGACTGGATAACGCTTCCTTCGGGCTGGTATGCATACGGCATCAGAACCAATTCATATCAGTCCAGTTCAGAGATCATCTTTTCCAACATTGTCCCTCATAAATTATTCAAGAATCTGGGAGTTGCTGTGCACCTGAGCTGCGACAATGCTCCGGCTGCAGGCGCCATTGTGAAACTTACCGGACTGATGTACCCGTATGATGTACTGGCAGATACCCTCCCTGCATCGGGAAGCGATTCACTTTTCAATGTCATCGAAGGGGATTATCTCTGTAAAATCTCCTATCCGGGCTACGAATCGTATTCTGATACCATTTCCCTCTACGACAACCAGGGGCTGGATGTTGTATTAAACCAATCAACCTGGCCGCCACGAAATCTGTTTGTGGACGATCAGGCGTTAATATCTATCTGGGAAGAGCCCCTTGCCGTGCTGATCAGTGAAGACTTCGAGGGACCGGTTTATCCTCCCGATGGATGGCAAACCAGTACCCAGGGAGATCCGGGCTGGATCTTCACGGATTCCGGTTCAGGAGCCAATTTTGTCATTCCACCGCATACCAGCTATGCGGTGACGAACGATGGCGACAATCCCGCTTCCAACGGTTGCTGCGATCGTCTCATCACCCCTGAAGTAGACCTCACTGCTGCCCCGTCCTTCGTGCTGGGTTTTATGAGTTATTTCACCGGGGGAGCCGGGCAGACTGCAACGGTTGAAATGAGCACTGATGGTGGGGCCTCCTGGTCGGAGATTTATACCTGTCCTCAGTTTAATTACTGGATGAACATTGATGTGGACCTGACAGCTTATTCAGGACTCTCCGGGCTGCCGTCGGTGAAATTTGCCTTTCATAGCAATGATGCCGGCGGACAGGGTTCCGGATGGGCAGTGGATAATATATGGCTCGTTTCGGGAGGGCTGGCATTGGAGGGGTACAATGTGTATCTCGATAGTGTAAAGGTGAATCCTTCTCCCGTGCCCGATCTGGTTTATTTCCTCGATCCGGCATTGTTTGCTTACGGAGAAACACACACTGAATGTGTTACGGCAGTATACTGCAACGGGGAATCCACTCAGGATTGCTTTAATTTTACCTCCCATTACCTCCCGGCTCCCGAGAACCTCCTGGTGACAGATAGCGTATCGACTACCGAAGGCTATGCCCGGCTATCCTGGGGACAACTGCTCGACGCCGGTTTGCCGGTGATTGGTTATAAGGTATATCGCGACTGGGATTCCCTTACACAGGTCCCGTCAACCGATACCACCTTCCTCGACCAGGGCCTGCAGCCCGGCTTACATATCTACGAAGTATCTGCATTGTATGATGTCAGTTCCTATGGCTTCCCCGGACAAACCGATGAATCACTCCACTGTCAGCCCGACAGTATCATGATAATCTATGGCCTTGAATTGCCCTTCAACGAAAACTTTTCATCCGGGATATTCAATCCGTCTCTCTGGCAAAACGGCGAAAACTGGGTGATTGAAAACCTGGCGGATGATACCGATCCGGCTGCAAAGTTCTCATCTTCCCCGCTGCTGCAGAACTACTCCAGCGCCCTCGTGAGTAACTGGATCAATACGACAGACATCGATAGCCTGAGCCCGTATAATGTTTGGCTTGACTTTGATCTCGAACTCTCGGATGTCCTGGCTAACGGCGCCGAAAAACTGAGCGTACAGGTATACGACAGCCTGGGATGGCAGGTTGTTGCCGAGTTCCCGAATACCGGCAGCTTCGGTTGGATAAAACAGCACCTGGATATCGGCGAATACTCCCGCGACCGTCTGTTTAAGATTGGCTTCTTTGCCGAAGGGATTGCTTCACAGTCCATTTCGTATTGGGCACTTGATGATATTGCGGTGTACACCGAAACCGCCCTGTTGCCTCCGTTCAATCTTACGGCGGAACTGCCGGATCCCCAGGGGACTTCTGTAGAACTTACCTGGAATGAGCCCCGGTCGGGAATGAAGTACGGAATGCCTATAACAGGATGGTATTCACAGGGCATTGATTTCACTGGAGATGTTTTAAATTCAGCTGCCTCATTTCCGGTAAGTCTGCAAGGCTACAATGTTTATCGCAAAGAAATCGGCAGCACTGCCGACACCGGCTTTGTGCTGATAGCCTATACCGATACTACGGCTTACCTGGATGAGAACCTCCCCAATTACCCGCAGAACTGCTATGCTTATCAGATCACAGCGCAGTATGATCTGGGAGAATCCGTCGCTTCCAATGCCGATTCGGTGTGCCTGTATACGGGGATCAGGGTGGAGAAATCTCTGGCGATGAAGATCTATCCGAATCCGGCTATCGATCTTATTTGCATTGAAGTTCGAGAAGGTTTCCGGGAAGGCTTTATATACGATGCGCAGGGGAGAATGGCTCACAGGGTGAGGAATGCCGCAGACAGCGACAGATTATGGGTGGATATATCTTCCCTTCCGGCAGGATTGTACTCCGTCAGGTTGAATACATACAGGGGAGTAGCATCCGGAAGAATTCTGGTCGTGAAATAGCTCATTCAATAAATACCTGCTACAATGGAGAAACTGATGTTTTTCGCACTATCCGTTTTCCTCCTCAGCTCCTGCACCGAAAAGGAAACAATCCGTTTCGTGGATGAATATGCGCCGGATGTTTTGAAGTATGAAATTAAAGTATCAGGTAACCGGATTACTTCGTATTCCACTTATGTGAATGATACCCTCGCGGCAACGACTGATTTCATTTTTAAAACTGCTGAAATAGAAAAGATTACGAAAAGTTCTGCCGGCAATATCATCCAACGGATAATTTATACTCTTGGGAATGATGGTTTTGCCACCTCAAGCATAGATTCAAGCTTTGGTGTTACCGGGCTTGCTGTTACAAATGTGCAATACACTTATAATGGGAGCCGGCTTCACAGTAAAGAAATCAGCTGGATACAATCGGGCGATCATCCGGATTCGTGCATGTATGCCCTGATCTTTGAGTCACAGTCAGGAAACTTCGTCAGAATTGAAACAAGTCCTGTTAATTACCAGAGTTGCACGGATTACTACGAGTATAATTCACTGATTAACAAACTGGACATTGAAAGCTTCTCCAACCTGATTGAAGGGGAAATAAATACCAACCTTATAGATCATATCTCCTGGCATCCTGATTGCCATTCCGCACCTTCAACTTCCGAGCCCTACTCTGATTATTCCTATGAACTGGATGAAAACGGATATGTGGTGAAGAAGGTGGAAGTCCTGACACCTGGCTATCATAGCGACGCAACTGAGGTCACCAGGACGGTAAAAACGACTTTGTACGAATACAGCTTTTTTTGAGCCTAAAATGCTGTAAATAGAAAAAGCGCAAACTATAGGTCTTTTTCTTCCGGCGCCCTGGCTGGACTGCTGCCTGAAGGAGAACCATGAACGAGCCGGATACCTATATCCAGGACTGACTGAAAGAGGGTCCGGGTATAGATTACCCTGACCCCGAACGGGATTAACCTGAATCATCCTTTGTCCCCCGGAAGGGGCCGATACCGTTATCAGCCTCGATCCGGGGATGCAATTGCCGGCAGTATCTGCCGGGAAGTGAAGCCGGGCCTTTCGGAAATGAAGGTGTTGAGTTGCAATTATCAGGTTTGGTGCTCCGGATATGAGAAACCTGATCTGAATTAAGTATTGCCTAGCCCTGATTACCTGCATGGCTGATGCGCAGGAAGGAAAATGCTGTACGGGTTAGAAACGCGCACGAGTAGGAGTGGGGCCACAACAACGATAGCCTCTGTATTTATTTTTTATGATAATGTAAAAAAAACCAGAAAGAAAATTTGCTTTCATGTAAAAGAAAAATTTACATTAGCAGTGTAAAATTTTGACTTTGGAAAGTTTTTCTTATTCCTGCAGCGATTTGCTCATAAGTAGAATATCTTGTATCACTGCCAGCAGAAGGACGGGGCTACAGCCTGCAGGTCATCGTAAAGCGATGGGATGCCTGGCTGACAGTACAAAGAATCGTTACTTTCCGATACCCTTACATTCTCATTTTCGGGATTTTTCCCGGAGCAAAAAGCCCCTCATCTCAAAGATTGATTTCCTGAACAGTATGAAGCCGATCGTATATAACCCTGCCGGGACATTGTTACCGGCAACGCAAGGGTGGTGCGGATCCCGGATTCTTACTCACGGATATTAAATATATGAATATCAAGAGATAGCGATCAATTAACTAATCCATACTTGTAAAACTAACCCCTGCTTATGAAAACTGCTACTCTTAGCCGTTTCTCTGATCACATCGGATCGGGAACTACTTCTTTTCTGGTTTATGTGCTGCTTTTTCTCATTCCAGCTCATGTGTTTTCACAGGAGTCGGTGATCTATGCCGAGGGATTTGAGAACTCGAATGGCGGTTACACGAAAATAATCGAGCCGCTCGACCCCGCCTTCATGGGTAACGATGGTGACGGGCTTTGGGAGTGGGGTACCCCGAGTTGGATTTCTGCCCATTCAGGATCAAACTGCTGGGGAACCAATTTCTCAGGCAATATGCCGATCAGCACCAGTTCTATTGTTTCGCCTGCAATCTCTCTGGCTTCTGTTACAGCCGATCAGTACGCAAGAGTCAGCTTTTGGGCGCAGACGGATATAGGCATGGTTGGCCGCGGCAGGTTTTATGTTTCGTCCGACGGTTCAAATTTTACCAAACTGGCCGAATTTTTCATGACCATGTCGGGAGGATGGAACAGGTACGAGATGGATGTGTCCAATTACCGGGGCGGAAATATCTACCTGAAATTCTATATCACTGATGATGGCGGCGCCCGTGGTTTTTATATTGATGATGTGGCAATCACCTCCTTCAATATGACCGGATCAACAAAAACCCTTACTCTGGAAGCCAACGAATCTTCCGAAGGGTCCTGCCCCTGGATCTATCCCTGGAATGGGACGTCGTATGAGGCAGATAATGACATTTATTCCACCGCCAGGTTTGCCAATGGCGAATACCGTGATTACTATGCTTTACAGAAGCCGCTTGTGGCAGCTGAAGGGAAATACAAGCTTCAGATAAATGAAGTAGCCTCTGATGAATCATTCACCGACTATGTTGAGTTGAAAACGGTGGACCATGCAGCTGATGTTAAGATTGCTACGGATAACTTCGGCAATATCTTCGCCTATAAGCCTGCCGGTCTTATTCCTCCGGTGAGCGCTATTTCCAATTCAGGCGCCGATGTATTGGGTATGGTAAATCAGGATGACGGACTGGGATTCGATGCATACAGTACGGATTATGTTGATGTAGATTTCGGAAATCCGGATATTTCTGCCGGAGGACGGCTGGTGCTGAAAGTAAAAGGATTCAATCAGGGTATAGGTGCGGCAAGACCTTTTATTGGCCCGCCGGCAGTTGTCGTTCAGTCCGAAATTGGTGGAGTGTGGACAGAGGTCGGCAGGTTTCAGCCTCGTTTTCAATGGGCTGAATGCGCTTTCGACCTGAATACTTTTTCAATTGACCCTGCAAATGGGATCAAACTCCGGTTGTATGCCATTTCGCACGGTGTAAAGTATCATATCATCGACTATGTTGCGGTTGAAACGGGTCCGGAACCTGAAAAGTCCGTTACGACCGCGCCTTTCAGCAATGCCATCTTCGAAGGCAACAGCGTCGTGGATCAGTTGAATGTCGCCGATAACCAGTATGCCCATCTGTTGCCCGGCAACCATATGAATATTGAGTTTGATGAACCTGCCCAGTCACTGGCCGTAAGAAGTTTCGTTTTCATAAGCGAAGGTTATTATATTCCGAGAGGAAACACCTTCTTCATTTATACCTGGAACGGATCGGAATGGGTAAACCATGATGCTTATACTTTCCCCACATCCGATGAAACAAAAACGTTTGATTTGTCGCTGTTTTTACCTGATCCGGACAACGAGATGAAAGTAAGGATATGGCAGGATTATTCGGAATCGTATGCTGCTGCAATCGATTATGTCAATATGCAGGTAGATGCCACGACCGGCACACTGGCAACAGCAACAGATGTCAGAGATGGCGAGGATGTTAAGTCGTATGTTGCAAGCTCTGATAATTCCTATTTTTCTCTGTCGGGCGGATTCGGATTTACAGGAGCCCGCGACAGATGGTCGGAGTATTCGTGGGCCGGCTTTACATTGAACGGCGTGCCTGTTTGTTCCGACTTATATGTTTCGGGTACAACCATGGGGTGGGCTTATTCGGATCCGGAAAGTGACCCGCAGCAACAGGCGTCGGTACAGGTATGGACAGCTTCTGGCGGAACCGGTACCCTGCTCTGGTCTCCTGCCACTTTCACCGGCTCTTCCACATCGGTAAGCTATACCGGGGAACCTCTGGTTTACGGAAACACCTATTACCTGAGAGTTAAAGTCTTTGATGGCAATAACTGGAGCCAATGGTCGGAATACCAGTTCACGGGCGATACACCTACCCCTCCGGGCGTGACTACTGCGCCAATCTCATCTGTCAAGGAGACTTCAGCAAAATCAGGCGGTACAGTAACAAGCCACCCTTCCTATCCTGTAACTGCCAGGGGCGTATGCTGGAACACAACCGGGAATCCGACGCTGGCAGATGACCATACCGAAGATTCCATGGGAACGGGAAGTTTCGAAAGCAATATAACGAACCTCACTCTAGGAGTAACCTATTATGTCAGGGCTTATGCTGTGAATTCCCTTGGAACATCCTATGGTGCTGAGAGAAGCTTCACCACTGTGATTCCTACTGTATGTACTCCTTCTTCATCAGCTTATCCCTGCGTTTTCATGTGGATCTCAAATGTGAGCACTTCAGGAGGGATCGAAAACTTCAATAACAGCTCATCCTGTTCTTCTTCCTATGATGATTACAGCAGCACTGCATCGGTTTCACAGGCAGCAGGAAGTTCAGTCACCCTGAACTTCTCATCCGAAGGATATCCTCTCAACTATGTGGTATGGATTGATTTTGATGATGATTTGACCTTCTCTTCCACCGAAAAGGTTGTAGAACTTTATAATGGAGATTACAGTGCAAGCGCAAGCTTTACCGTGCCTGCAGGTGCACCGGATGGTACACACCGGATGCGTGTCAGAGGAGAATATTATGGTTGGGAAATCCCGTCGGATCCTTGTTCTGCTCTGGAGTACGGAGAGACAGAAGACTATTCCTTCATTGTCGGCAGTGGCGCAACCGCTGATCCAACCTCTGTTTCGGCTGTTTCCTCATCCTTATGTCCGGGATCTTCAACGGAATTAACAGCCAATGGTGCTGTTGGTACTGTCTACTGGTACACAGGAAGTTGTGGCGGTACATTGATCGGCACGGGAAATCCTCTTACGGTAACTCCGGCAGAAACGACTACCTATTATGCAAGGAATTATGATAATTCGACATTCAGTGTAAACTGTGCTGAGGTGACAATTACCGTCAACGCGCTACCGGTTCCGACGATCA
>CAZJCG010000063.1:0-12664 GCA_964544545.1 uncultured Lentimicrobiaceae bacterium
TTCTTTTGCTTGATCAAAAGAAAAGTAAGCCAAAGAAAAATCAAGACTTTATAAATATTTCTTGTTTTCTACGGGTCAGCTCTGCTGCGCGATGCAAGCCGTACCAACCCGCCGGCCGGCGCTGGCTTCTGCATCGCTTTCTAAAGCCCGCCGCAACGAGCTTTCCCTTGAAAACCTACGAAGTTTTTATAATGTCAGTCTGCTAACTGCACTTTTGCAGTTCACTCAACCCGGTTGAGGACCGACCTGATAAAAATTCATGTGGTTCTGCGTCGTCAGAACAAGGATTGAAGAGAATTTTACCGGATCAGGACGAACGAGCCCAGACAGGGTGATTTCTGGCTCATGGATTTGCCCTCCGGCTTGCTGAAGCGGATCACATAGGCATACACTCCGGATGGACAGGGATTCCCGTTTATATATCCATTCCAGGTATCGCCTATATTGCTGCTCTCGAACACGACCTGACCCCAGCGGTCGTATATCAGCAGCTTGTAGTTCTCTATAATATCGTTGGTGCTGAATTGCACTCTGAAGACGTCATTTTTTCCGTCGCCGTTGGGTGAGAAAGCCGTAGGCACTAAAAATGCCGCCGGGCATTTCACGAGGGTAACGGTATCGTAACCGGGACAGCCCGAACCATCAGTCACCTGCACCCAGTAAACCCCTTCGCCGGTGGTGGTGAAGAATGGCAACGTGCTGCCATCCTGCCATAAGTAAGTATCATAACCCTCGCCGGGTGTGAGGTCAGAAACGCCTTCGGCGCAGATGGAATCATAAGCCGCCAGGCTGATCTGCGGACCTGCATTCACAATAACGTTTGCCGTATCCGCATCGCTGCATCCATTAGAACCGGTAGAAATAAGTCTGTACTCGCCCCCGTCCGAAAGTCCTGAAACCGGAACAATATATTGCTGTCCGTTGAAGATAGTGCCGTCGGGAGTCGTCCATATATGGATCAGCGTGTCGCCGGCAGCGGTCAGCGTGATAGGTTCTCCCTGGCAGACCTCCGTATCGCCTGTGATGGCTGCATCGGGAGCCGGCAGGAAGTTGGCCGCACCGGCAGTGAAGTTCACCATGTAAGCGTTACCCAGATTATCGTAAATACCGCAGACGCCGGGTGCGAAATTGTTCCAGTCGACAGGCGAGGAGCCCGACTGAATGCCCAGGAACCTGAGCCGGAACAGCAAATCGGCATCCGGAATTGTGACGGCTGCCGTTCCGCTCCAGGTGATCACCAAATGGCCCGGAACGAATGAATCGGTGAGCACGTTCGAAAGCAGCGGGTTGGCATTGGTAATACCCGCGAACGAGGCTATAAGCGGATCGTAGGTAAGGCAAAGGCTGAAACTCTTCACATTGGCCATGCCGGTAGGATATACCGAGATGGAGACCGTATTCCCCGGGCAAATCGTGACCATGTCGGCCTGAAGCGACACAACGGTAACGGAAAGATTGCTGATGACGAAGGGCACCTGCGTGATGCAGCCGTTGGAACCACGCACCTGCAAGGTATAGGACCCGGGAAGAAGATTATTGAAGGTGCCGGTTGGTTGCCATGCAATGCCGTCGAGCGAATAGTCAAGGCCTGTGCCTGCTGCTGTAACAACCACCGATCCATTAGCCAGCCCGTTTACTGCGCCGTTGGTATCAACGCTCACCACGATGGGCGACGGATTCACGGTAACTGTTACTGCGTTGCTGGCCGTTGATGTACATCCTCCGACCGTGCAGGTGGCCGTGTAGGTGGTTGTAGCTGCAGGGCTCACGATAATTGTCGGAGTCGTTTCACCGCTGCTCCAGGCGATGTTTCCGGAACAGCCGCTGGCAGTAAGCGAAACAGTCTCTCCCTGGCAGATCGTGGTGGCACCGCCTGCCGTCACGGTAGGAGCTGCCGGCGAACCCGGATCCGCAATATTGGCTGAATAGGAAACAGAGGAACAACCGGCCAGGGTCAGCGTAATACTGGTATAGCTTCCGGCCGAAAGACCGCTGATCACCAGTGAACCTGATGCATTGGACGACAGGGTGACCGTAACGGGATTCCCGTTATAGAGGTAGCTGACGATGTACGAAGTTGATGGCAGCAGGGAATTCAGGGTAAGGCTTCCGTCGTTGCCGCCGCACACCGAAGGGCTTGAAGGAGTTATGGAGCCGACCACCGGTCCCGGATCAATATTTATTGTAACGTTACCCGGAGGTGAAACACAGTTGTTCACCGTACAGGTTACAGTATAGGTTGTGGTTGAAACGGGTGATACGGTTATTGCAGTGCTGGTTTCGCCAGTGCTCCAGAGCAATGTTCCCGAGCAGCCTGAGGCGGTTAGCACTGCGCTTTGCCCTATGCAGACCGAACCTGCCGATGTCGTTACGGTTGGTGCTGCGGTGGCACTGGGATCTGCCAGGGTTGCCGTTTGGGCAGCAGAAGGACAACCGTTCAGGGTAAGGGTGATGCCGGTATAGTTACCTGCCGAAAGCCCTGATATGGTTACGATGCCGGAAGCCGAACTGCTGATGTTCTGCGTGGAGGCCGGAGTCCCGTTGAATATGTAATTCACCACATACGTCGTATTCGGGGTGGTCACGTCCAGGTCGATGGAACCATCATCACCGCCGCAGGTGGTCGGATTGTGCGCTGCGAGGCTTGTAACCACCGGACTTGCATTCACTGTGATCGTTAAAGGCGAACTCGCAACGGATGTACAGCCGGCAACCGTGCAGGTGGCCGTATAGGTCGTGGTCACTGTCGGGGTTACTGTGGTTGTGGCCGAAGTGGAGCCGTTGCTCCAGGTGACCGTGCCGGCACAGCCGGTGGCTGTCAGGTCGGTAGATTGTCCTTCGCAGATCGTGCTGAGCGTTGCAGAGACCGATGGGGCTGTGGGCGCACCGGGATCGAACAGGTTAGCAGAAACGGCGGCGGAAGGGCATCCGCCGAAAGTGACGATGATGTTGGTATAACTTCCGGAGGCGAGATTGGCGATCGTCAGTTCTCCTGCCGCATTGGTGGTGATGGAGAGCGGGCCGACAGCTGTTCCGTTATAGAGATAGTCTACCTGATAAAGTGTGCTTGCCTGCAGGCCGGTAAGCGTGATGGAACCGTCGGATCCTCCGCAACTGGTTGGATTTACCGTGTTGGCGGCAGTTACGACAGGTGACGGATTCACTGTGATGGTGAGCGGTGTGCTGGCCGATGACACGCAGCCGGCAACCGTGCAGGTTGCAGTATAGGTGGTGGTAACTGTCGGGAAAACAGTGATCACTGAGGTAGAAGCTCCTGTGCTCCAGGTAACAGTGCCGGAGCAGTCATTACATGAGAGCAGGGTTGATTGTCCGCTGCAGATTGTTGTGGCTGAAGCTCCGATAGTCGGTGCGGCCGGAATGGGCGGATCGGCAAGGGTAACGGCTGCAGGAGCAGAAGGACAGCTGTTCAGGGTGACCGTGATGGCTGTATAGTTGCCGGCAATGAGCCCTGTGAGGGTTATGGAACCGGTGGCATTGCTGGTAAGGGTCTGCGGGGTGGCAGGCGTGGAATTGTAGGTGAAACTTACCGAGTAGGTGGTGTTTGCCGTCAGGCCGTTCAGTGTGATCGTACCATCACTCCCCAGGCAGGTGGTGGGATTGGTGGAAGTAATCGTGAATACCGGAGTAGGGGAGATGCTCACCGTGAGCGTATTGCTCATAGAGGCCGTGCAGGTGGCATAGGTGGCGCTGGTGCCAATCACGCTGAAGGTGCAGGGGCCGGCGGAAGGAATGGTTTGATTTCCGAACGATATGGGGCTTCCGGTGAAGCCTCCAATCGGCGAACCAACAGGAGTATTGGGTACAGGGCAGTCCAGATAGAGCTGGTAGTTCACTCCCGTCTGTGAATTCGAAAGACCGACAGCCACCCCGGAAGTACCTTCGCAATAGGAGTTGTTTCCCGTGAGGTTGTATGCTAAAGGCTGGTTGCTCATGTCGGTGCTGACGGAGGCAGGATTGCCGGCTGAGGTGGTGGTGTTGTACTTCGAGTTTGCTCCCGTGCAGTTGTATTCATACACTCTCACGTAATAAATGGTACAGGGAGTGAGGCCGGTCACGGTAACGGTGTTGCCGGTCCCGAGATAAACTCCTTGTTCTCCACCTGAATAAGCTGAATTCACAGTTGGTGTAGTTCCATCGATAGGGAGATTATTAAATGAATTCGTTGTGTTTATTACTACATATCGACCTGAACCATCTCCATTATTCCAACTTATATTCAAACTTGTAAGGGAAGCAATACTTGATGATATATTTGATGATTGAAGAGTTGGAGTAGAACAAACCGTCCAACTTATAACAACATCATCAATAGCCATCCCGTGGTCAGCATTATTAAAATCAGTGTTATCCCATTTAAACATTATGTAATTGCCGGGATCTAAAGCCAACGAGGGGATTGAACCGGGTGTGGCAGGAAGGTGCTGTGCAATTACATTGCCATCCAAAGGTCCTGGGGTCCCATTATATACTGGAGAATAGAATTTTAGAGGGCCGTAGGGATTCCAAGGAGCGCTCAATTGATTGGGATTAAGAGTATCTATTCTTGTCGGTGAAACCCTATAGCAAAATGAAACTGACTGATTTGAATTTCCAGAATTTCTCCATTGTTCTCCTTTGTATGAGACATTAAATTCAGAGACCTTAAATAAAGTATTGTTTTTAAATTGTATACCCCAGGCTACATGCGCGTAAGGGCCTGGAGGTACAGTTTCTACAGAGCCAAAAGCTCTGTCTGATGATCCTACAGATCCATAACTAAATGCTCTATTATTAAAAGTCGAACTACCATCATCGGCATAAATTATCTTTGGATAAAATGTCGAACGCTCAAAATACCAATATGGAATGGTAACAGTATCAATCCAGGTAATGTTACCTGTTATAGGAAAGTAAGAATCGAAGTTTTGTGTGATACTTCCTGTAGTATTAATTTGAAATGATGATTGAGAATAGGAATTATTTAATATGATAAAGAATAACGAAAAAAATGATATTGCCCTCCTAAATTTTGATAGGATAACTAACCGATCAACTATGTAAATCATCTTCAATGGTTTCCAGTATCGATTAAAAAATTTATTTCATACTACGAAAGTAGCGGTTTTAAACGAAATCTCCAGCAGATAACCTGAGAAATTCTGTTTGAGACAAAGTAGCAGGGAGCGTAGGGCTGAGAGCAGGGGGCAAGTTGTCATTCATGGTCATTTCCGCCAGCTGGCGGATCATTCGTAGTCATTCATAGTTGGTACTTTTATCTTTTTCCTTTTGTCTTTTGTCTTTAATTATCCGTCAGTTTTCCTTTCTACCAAAACCAAAAAGCCCCCCAAGCGGAGGGCTTTCAGGAAGTATGAATCTCAATATTTACAGGCTCTTGATCTCAGCCACAAGCTTTTGCAGCGTAGCCTTGGCATCGCCGAAGAGCATACGGTTCTTGGCGTGGTAGAAGAGGTTGTTGGGAATAGCAGCATAGCCGGCTGCCATAGAGCGTTTCATCACGATGATGTTCTTAGCATCCAGCACCTTGATGATGGGCATACCATAGATGGGGCTGGAAGGATCTTCTTCGGCAGCTGGATTTACTACATCGTTGGCTCCGATCACGATCACCACATCGGTATTGCTCATCTCGTTATTGGCATCTTCCATTTCAACCAGCTTTTCGTAAGGAACATCGGCTTCGGCCAGCAGGACGTTCATGTGGCCGGGCATACGGCCGGCAACCGGGTGGATGGCGTATTTCACTTCCACACCTTTGCCGCCAAGCAGGGTATCCAGTTCATGGCAAAGGTGTTGTGCCTGGGCAACGGCGAGACCGTATCCGGGAACGATGTAGACCTTCTGCGAGTAACTCAGCAGAACGGCGGCATCGCTGAGCGATATCTCTTTCACGGTCTTGTCGGTAGCTTCGGCGCCGGCAGATCCGGCAACGCCGAAAGCGCCAATGATGACGTTCATCAGGGAACGGTTCATGGCCTTGCACATGAGTATGGTGAGGATGGTACCGGAGGACCCTACCAGGATCCCTCCGGTGAGCATCGCCTGGTTGCTATAGAGGAACCCGCCCATGGCGGCGGCCACACCCGTGAAGGAGTTCAGCAGGGAGATAACTACCGGCATATCGGCGCCGCCTATCGGCATCACGAAAGTGACACCGTAAACGAGAGCAGCAAAGGCAAACAGATAGATGGGCCAGTTGTTGTCGGTTTGCGGCTCCATGAAGAGGATGAACACCAGGGCGACCAGCAGCAGCACCAGGAAGCTGAGGTTGACGATCCTCAGCACAGGGTGTTTGATATCGCCGATACGGCCGTCGAGTTTACCGAATGCGATCATACTGCCGGCAAAGGAAACACCTCCGATCATGAGTCCCAGCAGGATGGCGATGCCTTCCCCGTTGAGCATGTGGGCTGCGCCTTCGGATGCGAGCATATTCTGCATCTTCGGGAATTCCATCATGGAGATCAGGGCGGCACAGGCGCCTCCCATACCGTTGAAGATGGAGACCATCTGAGGCATAGCGGTCATCTTGACCTTTTTGGATGCATACCAGCCGATGAAACTGCCGATAGCCAGCGCAACGACGATCCAGACGATGTTGCCGATGTGTTCCCCGTCTTTTTTGTGGAAAAGGATGGTAAACAGGATGGCTGCAGCCATGCCGGCGGCGGCCCAGAGGTTACCCGAGCGGGCGGTGGCCGGGTGGCTCAGTTTCTTCAACCCGAGGATGAACAGGATGGAAGCGAGCAGGTACGAAATCTCGAGAATGGATATCTCGTTCGTGAATTCTACGATTTTTGTGATCTGTTCCATGGTTCGTCCCCCTTATTTTTTCTTTTTCTTAAACATTTCCAGCATGCGGTCGGTAACAACGAAGCCGCCGACCACATTGAGCGTTCCGAGGATGACGGCAATGAAACCGAGGATAAGGGACAGGGTGTTGTCGGCATGACCCATCACGATGATGGCGCCGATGATCACGACACCATGGATGGCGTTACTGCCCGACATCAGCGGGGTGTGCAGTACCGCCGGCACATGCGATATCACTTCGATCCCGAGGAATATGGAAAGGACAATTATAAATATCATCTCCTTGTATTCCAGGAAAAACTTGAGTACATCTTCCATAAGTTACGGTTATTATTTGTTGATGTTGGTTTTTTCAGGTGTTGGATGGAGCGGAAGATCAACCGATGACCGATTTCACCCTTTCGTGAACGATCTCCTTGCCATGGGTCACGGCGGTTCCCTTTACCAGATCATCCTCCCAGTTGAGGTTGAGCGCCCCTTCCTTGGTGATCAGGATTTTCAGGAAGTTGATGACGTTCTTGCCGAACATGCGGCTGGCATCGGTCGGAATATCTGTCGGGAAGAATGAGTTGCCTATGATCTTTACTCCGTTGTGGACCAGCGTTTCATTGTTCTTCGTGAGCTCGCAGTTGCCGCCGGTGGAGGCAGCCAGGTCGATGATCACGGAGCCGGGGACCATAGCTTCGACGGTTTCCTTTTTGATGAGCAGGGGAGCCCGTTTTCCGGGGATCTGAGCCGTGCAAATGATCACGTCGCTCTTCACAGCCTGGTTGTGAATGGCCTGGGCCTGGCGCTGTTTGAACTCTTCGGTCTGCTCAACGGCATAGCCGCCGGCCGCTTTGTCGTCGATAGCACCTTCCACATCCACAAATTTACCTCCCAGCCCGATCACTTCTTCTTTGACCGCAGCACGCACGTCGAATACGAAGACGACAGCACCCAGCTTACGGGCAGTTGCCACGGCCTGAAGTCCGGCCACACCTGCGCCCAGGATCAGCATATTGGCGGGCTTGATAGTCCCGGCAGCCGTCATGAACATAGGGAAGAACTTGGGCAGGGTGTTGGCGGCCGTAAGCACAGCCTTGTATCCGGCTGCGGTGGCCTGCGACGAGAGGATGTCCATGGCCTGGGCCCGGGTAGTCCTGGGAAGCACATCCAGACTGAAGCTGGTGATGTTCTTCGCTGCCAGATCCCTGACCAGATCGCCGTTAAAATAGGGGTTCAGTACCCCCAGGAAGACCTGCCCGTCCTTCATCAAGGCAAGTTCGTCCTTTTCGGGACCGTTGACCTTGATAACCAGGTCGGAACCGGCAATCACTTCGGCTTTGGCCATGATCTTCGCACCCACTTGCTCATAGTCTGCGTCCGATGCAAAGGAACGGCTCCCTGCACCCTTTTCGACCAGCACTGCTACATTCATCCTGACCAGCGTTGCGACGCTTTCGGGCAACAAAGCAACCCGGTTTTCGCCTTCCAATTCCTTGAGTATTCCTATTGTCATACCGTTAAAGGTTTTTGATTTTGTACGAGCAAATGTAAGGGAATTTAAAGGATACCTTCCAAGGGGTGTCGTACCGTTTTTCAATAATTCAGTGAATCACGTAAGCCGGCAGCAGTAAAGTTGTTATTCGGTTAACAATGGGATGGCCTTTGAAGTCAGTTTTAACGATGAGTCTTACTATTTCCTGAAAAAAAGACCTGAATATCCAATCCTGACTGTGACTGGAAGCTGACAGAAAGAAATTGCCTTTCTAAAGCGGATCATCCTGGTTTTCACCTTATTTTTATGAAAGAATAGTTCCCGTAGCAGGAGTTATTTCATAATTTCGTCAATATTATTTCAATGCAATGCATCTGAAATCGATTCTTATTATAGCAGGAATCTTTCTGTTGCCTTTTTGGGCAGGTGCAGCATGGTTTTCTTTTCTGCCCTGTTCCGTATCTAATCCCGATGGTACCCGGATTGAGTGCTATGCGTCAGGTGACGAATACTTTAACTGGCTTCATGATGCTGATGGATACACGATCGTTCAGGGTCAGGACGGGTACTATTATTACGGGATCTTGCAGGACGACGAACTGAAAGCAGGTTCGTGGAAGGTTAATTCTGTTGATCCGTCGTTGGTCGGGCTTAGCAAATGGACTATCCTTCCTGCTGAGGAATACCAGGCCAGGAGAGCGGCTTGCCAGCCAGCCAAAGCGGTGATGGTAGATAATCCGGTAACAGGACTGGTCCATAACATTGTCATATTTATCCGTTTTTCGGATGATACTGAATTTACCACTTCACGGCAATCCTTTGACCAGAGCTTTAATGATGCCTTTGGTCCATCGCTCAACTCTTATTACAAGGAGGTTTCATACAATAACCTGGATATCAGCTCCACCTATTATCCTGATTGCGCACCTGCGATGAATTATTCTTACCAGGATTCTCATTCCAGGAGCTATTTTCAGCCATACAACGCTGCCACAAATCCTGGAGGATATCTAAATTCTCAGGATCGGACATTAAGAGAGCATGGGCTGTTGCGCGATGCCATCAACTGGATAAATGCTACGTCGCCTGTACCTCCCAATCTGGTGATTGATTCGAACAATGATGGATTTGTTGACAATGTCTGCTTCATTGCCAGGGGGTCTAATGGCGGTTGGTCATCGATCCTGTGGGCCCATAGTTGGACATTGTTTAGTTATGATGTGCAGATCAACGGGAAGTATGTCCATGACTATACCTTTCATCCGGAATCACAGATTGGTGTGCCGACATTGTGCCATGAAATGTTTCATACATTAGGCGCCCCTGACCTTTACCATTATGTTAACTACGGTCTTGCCCCGGTACAGGCCTGGGACCTGATGGCTTCCGGTTCAGGGCATATGGGTGCCTATATGAAATGGGATTGCAGCCGTCAACATTGGATACAGTCCATCCCGGAGATCACGGAAAGCGGAACATACACTCTTCATCCTCTTACCTCTGTTCAGAATAATTGTTACAAGATTGTGTCTCCCTATTCGTCGCAGGAATACTTTGTCCTTGAATACAGGAAGAAGGAAGGACTGTACGAAGGCGACCTTCCGGGCAGCGGTTTGCTGGTTTACCGCATAGCTTCGTATTATCATGGCAACAGCAATGGCCCTCCAGACGAGGTATATATTTTCAGGCCGGATGGAGCAATTGGTCAAAATGGTGATCCATCTGAGGCGTATTTATCATACGGATCTGGCCGGACTATCATCAGTGATACGTCCAACCCGGCAGTATTCCTTATAAATGGAACACCCGGCGGACTGGTTATTTCCAATGTTTCTTCAGCAGGCGACTCTGTAACCTTTACGGCAACTCTCAGTACCACTGCATCGCCAACCGGATTTACTGCCACTGCTGCCGGAACCAGCGCTATCGACCTGATCTGGAATGCGTGGCCTGCCGAAACAGAGGTGATGGTATCATACTCGGCGGAGCCTGTATGGGGCAATCCGGCGATGACCCGGTATTACGGAGTGGGCGATACAATTCCGGGTGGAAGTATTGTCATCTACAGGGGAACCACTTCATCATTTCAACATACAGGATTGTTGCCCGACACCCGCTATTATTACCGTTGCTGGGCGGTTCAGCCGGGAGGATGGTATTCGACGGGTAAGGATACATGTGCGTATACAGATTGCACCGAAGTGATAGCTCCCTATTTTCAATCGTTTGATGAGGCAGGACTTCCTAACTGCTGGGAAGTACAGCAAAACGTGAACGATGTGCCTCTCTGGTCGACAGATAATTCTGCCTTTGCTGGCGGATCACCCAGGGAACTTCTCTTATCCCCGGCCATTGTTAATGGATTTTCGAGAGTCGTAATGACGCCTTTTCAGACAACCGGAATTACCGGGTTAAACCTGACATTCCGCCTCTCGTTCCTCGACTATTTGCCAGGGGCAATCCTGAGGGTCCAGACCAGTACCGATAACATCAACTGGCATAATGCATCCTGGTTCAGATACACCGAAAGTTCCAATTATGAACCTCCTGAGGTAGTCAATACAGCCATTTCACGGGATCTGAACAGCCCGGTTACGTATATCGCCTTTATGATTGAAGGAGCCTTATGGAGCTATGGCCATATCTGTATTGATGACGTAGAGATCACCATAACCGGAAGTGAGTTCTATCAAATCCAGGCCGCTGCTTCTCCCGTGGAAGGGGGAATGGTTAGCGGTGGGGGATATTATTATCCCGGACAGACAGCCGTTTTGCATGCAGTAGCCAATCCGGGTTATAATTTCCTGGGGTGGCACAACGGAGCTGATTTTGTGTCAGGCCTGCCGGACTACAGCTTTCAAGTTACTGGTGACTGTTCTCTCATGGCACGATTTGCTACCGACAAAGTCAACATTATTGCATTACCGGATCCACCGGATCAGGGCTCAACCACAGGTAGCGGTATATATGATCGCTACAGTCTCATAGATCTGAATGTTGTCCCATCGGATGACTACCAGTTTTCTTATTGGGCTGAAAACGGAAGCCCTGTCAGCACTACGGCATCCTATTCGTTCACTGCCATCTCAAACCGTTATCTGACAGCTGTGATGGTTCCGCGCGAGTTCACTGTTTCGGTGAACAGTATTCCGGCTGCTGGCGGCGCCTGTGAAGGAGGTGGTGTGTTCCCGGTCCATCAATTGGTGACTGTTCATGCAGTAGCCAATGAGGGTTACCTGTTTACGGGCTGGTTTGAGAATGGAGCCATAGTATCGGCACTGGCTGATTATGAGTTTGAAGTCAAACAGGATTGTGAACTTGTCGCACATTTCTTTTGTCCTGCCTGCAATGTAACTCTGCTTGCGGATCCACCCGGGGCAGGGATTGTTTCAGGGGGAGGATATTATCCATCGGGGGAACAGATTTTTATTCATGCTGAAGCCCAGCCCGGCTGGGCGTTCAACGAGTGGACCGAGAACGGTACCCGCCTCACGAAACTACCGACATACAACTTCACCATCGACCGCAACCGTACTTTACAGGCAGACTTCCTGAAGATTCATACCATTGTGACTGCCGTCAGTCCTCCCGAAGGCGGAACCGTGGCTGGCGAAGGGCAATTCCTCGAAGGTGAGGATGTGATACTGGCAGCGTATCCCAATCCGGACTATCTATTTATTAACTGGACCGAATCGGGGGATACGGTCTCCGATCAGTCCATGATCATTTTTACTGCTTCCGGCGACCGGGAACTCCGGGCAAATTTCAGGAATACGTATGGGGTAGGGGAACAGGGAATCGCGGGCATAGAGGTGTTTCCCAATCCATGCAGCAAGCTGGTAACAATAAGCTATCCTGAGTCCCGGTGTGGTAGCCCGGTTGACATCAGCCTGACTTCATGCAACGGAAATAGTATTTCTTTATCCCCGGTCAGCTGTACTTCTGCCGGACTGTTGTTGGATGTACATCAACTGCCTGCCGGACTGTACCTGCTAAAAATCGGATTCGGCAACGGAAACCAATGGATTGGGAAGGTGGTGGTTGGAAGAAACTAAAGAAAGATAACAGATAAAAGTATAAAGATAAAAGATCAGCCTTTTCCCTGCTCTAAGCTCTTTGCTCTAAGCCATGTCAAGACAAAAGACAGGATGAGAATGTGAGAATTTGGGAATGTGGGAATTTGAGAATTTGAGAATGTGATGATTAGCTGATTAGCTGATGGAATTTAGGAATTTGGAAATTTAGAAATTTAAGAATGTGAGAATTAGTTGATTAAGCGATTAGCTGATTAGCCAATTAGCTGATTAGCTGATGGAATTTTGGAATTTGGGAATTTAAGAATGTGAGAATTAG
>CAZJCG010000063.1:12764-16266 GCA_964544545.1 uncultured Lentimicrobiaceae bacterium
GGAATTTGGGAATTTAAGAATGTGAGAATTAGCTAATTTGGTGATTCGTTGATTCGTCAATACCATCTGCGGTGATCTGCGATCTTTTTCTGCGAAATCTGCGAGAAACAAAGTTGAACTGGGACAAGATAAAAGGCAAAAGATAAAAGATAAAAGAACCTGCTATGAATGGCTATAAATGGCTACGAATTACTACGAATGTCAACTCAAAACCTCTCTGCCATCTGCACTTCGCTCTCTGCCCTCTGCCCTCCGCCTTCAGATCGTCTTCAGCACTTTCTTCACCTCTTCCAGCATGTCGTCGGTGAAGTCGAGGTGTGTGACGAACCGGACTGTCTGAGGCGACAACGCCATAGTGTGTATATCGTGCTGCTTCAGCTTATTGAGGAAAACGTCAGTAGGCATGGAATCGGCCAGGGTGAAGAATATCAGGTTGCTTTGGACCGGAACTACGGCATCTACATACGACAAGGATGAAAGTATCCGTTCCAGTTCTTTGGCACGACGATGGTCTTCGCGCAGGCGTTCCACGTGGTTGTCAAGTGCATAGATGCCGGCGGCTGCCAGAAATCCTGCCTGACGCATCCCTCCTCCGAAGACCTTCCTGATCCGTCTTGCTTTCCAGATAAAATCCTTAGAGCCGGTGATCACTGATCCCACGGGAGCGCCCAACCCTTTGGAAAGGCAGATAGAGATAGTATCGAAAATCCGCCCGAAATCCCGTGTGGTCTCGTTGGTTTCTGCGAGTGCATTGAACAGCCGGGCACCGTCAAGATGATAACTCAGGCCGTGCTCAAGACATACGTTTGCTATAGCCTCCAGCTCAATAAAGGAGTAAATGGAACCACCTCCCTTGTTCATGGTGTTCTCAACTGCAACCAGCCGTGTAAGCGGACGATGCGGGTCATCAACAGGGTTGATATGTTCAAGAACCTGACGGGCAGTGAATCGTCCACGATCGCCCGGAAGCAGGCAGACAGATGCACCTGAATTCATGGCAATGCCGCCGCCTTCATAGTAGTAGATGTGGGCTAACTCGTTGCATATCACCTCGTCGCCGGGTTGCGTATGCGCCTTGATGGCAACCTGATTGGCCATGGTGCCGGACGCACAGAACAGAGCGGCTTCCTTTCCAAAAAGCCCGGCCACTTTAGCCTCCAGGGCGTTGACGGTTGGATCGTCACCAAAAACATCATCTCCCACCGGGGCATTCATCATGGCATCCAGCATGCCGGGCGTCGGACGGGTTACTGTATCACTGCGCAGGTCGATCATCATAGTAGCAAGGTTTATAGCAGATTAGCAGGTGATAGTTATCTCTCATGTATCGTTTTTACCGCATCCGACAACTGGCCCATTGCCTGTTTCAGCGTTTGCAGCGGGCAGCCTATATTCAGGCGCATAAAGCCTTCGCCTCCCTGCCCGAACATAACACCCGGATTGAGGCCTAATCTGGCTTTTTTCAGGAAAAATTCATTCAGTTCTTTATCTGACATTCCCAGGTCGCGGCAGTCGAGCCATACCAGGAAGGTGGCCTCGGGACGTATCATCCGGATCATCGGGAGTTGCTCCGCCAGATAATGCTGAAGGTATTCAACATTGCCTGCAAGGTAGGCCATGAGTTGCCTCGACCATTCATAGCCGTAAGTGTAGGCTGCTTCCGAGGCGAGGTTGCCAAAAACGGTTCCGTTGCCGATATGAAGATGGTCCAGGGTCTGCCTGAAGCGGTTACGGAGTTCTTCATCCGGGATGACGACTGAGGAAGTGGAAAGTCCGGAAAGGTTGAAGGTTTTGCTTGGTGCCAGGGTCGTAATGGTCTTTTGGGCGATTTCTTCCGACAATGATGCCAGCGGGATATGCCTGAATGGATCATAAACCAGGTCGCAATGGATCTCATCGCTCAGCATCAGCACGTTGTGACGCTGACAGATTTCAGCCAACTTTGATAGTTCTTCTCTTGTCCACACAGATCCGCCGGGGTTGTGAGGATTGGAGATGATGATCATCCTGGCGCCGGCTGCTGCCTTGCGCTCAAGGTCAGCAAGGTCCATGCAGAGTCTTCCGTCTTTCAGAATAAGCGGATTGACTAACAGCTTCCGGTTATGGTCTTTGACGGCTGAAAAGAACGGGAAATATACCGGCGGCTGGGTGATAATGCTGTCGCCGGGATTTGTGAACGAAAGCACTGCCATATTGATGGCAGGGACCACACCGGGACTGAAGGTGATCCACTCCTTTTCGATCTTCCAGTTATGATGTTTTTCCTCCCATTGCATGATTGAGGTGAAGAAGCCGTCGCCCCGTGTGGGATACCCCAGTACTTCATGTTCCATTCGCCGGCGAAGCACCTCCATCACAAAGGAGGGCGTCCGGAAGTCCATATCGGCCACCCACATGGGTATAGCATCCTCTGAACCGAGGAATTCGCGGGCAGCGTCGTATTTGATACATTGGGTTCCTTTCCGCGGTATGATCTCGTCGAAACCGGAAATGGATGAAGAAGAGGGAAGTGTTGTCATAGCAGCCGCAAAGGTACTTTTTCCGGGAAAAAATGGCTCCTTTACCGGCGGCTAATTTATAACTGTATTTGTTGCTTTCCGGATAAACAGATGATAGCGCAAATGACGGCAGCAGTCAGGTGCCGGCTATTCAGGAAGGTTTGTTTTCCGGAGCCTGGGGTTCTGGATTCTCCGGAGTTTCCGGAGCAGGTTCTGTAACTGTGCCTTCCGGTTGGGGAGCGGTTTCGGCAGGTGCGGCTTCTTCACCGCGTATTTTGGCCTCCAGTTTGTCGACGGCCTGGGCGGCTTTCTCTTCCAGCTTTTCAGCGGCCTGCTCTGCCTTTTCAACCAGGTCTTCTCCCAGGTCTTTGGCTTTAGTTGCAGCTTCCTGGGCCTTCTCCACAATACCGTTCCCGACTTCCATGGCTTTGTCGGCTGCCTGCTCTGCTTTACCTGAAATGGTCTCTCCCAAATCATCCAGCTTTTCCACGACGTTCTTCCCGGCTTCTTTGGCATCCTGGATCACTTCGGTAGCCTTCTCACGGAGATCTGTTATCTTTTCAGCACCTTTCTGTTTTGAAGTGCCGAATAAACGCTTGAGTGAATCTTTCAGTGACATGGTTTTGATTTTATGTTTTTGATAAATGTACGAAGTTTCTGATGTCTTTAAGAGATGAATGGAAAGAAATTTCATCATCAGGTTGTTGCAGTATCTGAGGTTATGAAGTTATTCGCTTTTCATTATCAGAAATCCGGGTTGCCCTAATTTTTAAAACTCTGATTAACAATAAGTTAATATCACCACAGAGAGCACGGAGAAGCACAGAGATGAAGACGACGCAAAACCGTATCAGAGGCAGTCTCCAATTTCAGTTTCTGTTTTACTCTGTGTCCCTCCGTGTCCTCCGTGGTTAATTTTTAAAACCCAGAGTAGCAATAAATTATTATCACCACAGAGATTTCTATGTTAATAAACAAGCAGATTTATTTCTCTGTTGATAGAA
>CAZJCG010000064.1:0-15679 GCA_964544545.1 uncultured Lentimicrobiaceae bacterium
CAGATCTTATCTTTATTCTTGATTGAAAAAAGTCAACCTATTTCAGGCAGGTTCAGACATTTTTCATTCGTTAATCGACATTCGTCATTTTAATTCTTTTACCGTCCCCAACACTCCCTGCGGGCAGGGAGTGAGAAGTTTGCTGAACATGGCAATGTCTCTAATGTACCCTCCCCGCTCCCTCCCTGCGGGCAGGGAGGGAGCGGTTTGCTGAATATTGAAATTTCGTACTGTGTTGGTTGTTATACTAATTGATACAACTAGATCACAAAATGATATAATTATTAGAAGAAAATCTGAATGATCTTTCGTTTAACAGATTCCATATCAATTAGTTCTTCGTTCCGAATTCTAAGCACTCTCATATTCATTTGGGTCAATATTAAATCTTTCATATGGTCTCTTTCTATCTGGAAATCATGGATTGGGCCATCAAGCTCCAGTACCAGTTTCTCAGACGAGCAATAGAAATCTGGAATAAAGAAAAAGAGTTCATTCCTCTTATTATTCGCATCATAGATCAAGGGGTGCTGGCGCAAGAATTTACGACCCAATAATTGTCGATTCCTTATGTGTTGCCAGAGAATTATTTCTGAAGGTGTTGGTTTTGATCGAAGTTGTGCAGCTATTTGCTTTATTTCACGCCAGTTCATTGATTAACAGTTAATATGAAATTTCTATTTTGATTAACGGTGATTGAAAACATAGCAATTTCTTTGCCAGAAAAAGTGTACCCTCCCCGGCCCTCCCTGCGGACAGGGAGGGAGAAGTTTGCTGAATTTGGTAAATCGCTAATGTACCCTCCCCGACCCTCCCTGCGGGCAGGGAGGGAGAAGACTTGCGAATAATCCTTTAAAAAAGAGGGATTTTAAAGTAAAAATGTCGATTAGCGATTTTTGATTTTTGAAGTGAATTCCACAGAAAGTCACTTCGACATTTTTCATTCGTTAATCGACATTCGTCATTTTAATTTTACCCTCCCCGGCTCTCCCTTCGGGCAGGGAAGGAGTAGATATTCTAATATTGGAGTTTGAGATAACGGCTTGCCGGTAGGCAAAGGTTATAACAGGTCATTCGCCAGGTTGGCAAGTTCGGAGCGTTCACCTTTTTCCAGCCGGACATGGGCGTACAAGGGATGATGCTTGATCTTGTCGATCAGGTAGGAAAGTCCGTTACTCTGGGCATCCAGGTAAGGAGTGTCGATCTGGTAGATATCTCCGGTAAAAACGATCTTGGTATTTTCTCCGGCGCGGGTGATGATGGTTTTCACCTCGTGTGGTGTCAGGTTCTGGGCTTCATCCACGATAAAGAAGACGTTCGAAATGCTGCGGCCACGGATATAAGCCAACGGTGTTACTACGAGTTTTTCATTCTGCAGTGAGTCCGACACCACCTTGGCTTCCTTGTCTTTTTCACCATACTGGCTCTGGATGAATTTCAGGTTATCGTAAAGCGGTTCCATGTAGGGACCAATCTTTTCCTTTATATCACCGGGCAGATAGCCGATCTCCTTGTTGCTAAGAGGGATAATAGGCCTTGCCAGATATATCTGTTTGAAGTCGCGCCTTTGTTCCATGGCTCCAGCGAGTGCCAGCAGCGTCTTTCCCGTACCGGCAACGCCCTGTAACGTCACAAGCTTTACATCCGGGTTCATGATCGCATGCAATGCAAATACCTGCTCTGCATTGCGCGGCATGATGCGATAAGCCGGGCGCTTATCGATCCGTTCGATGCGCCCTGTCGCCTGATTGTAAAATCCCAGGGCAGAGTTCTTGGTGTTCTTCAGGATAAAATAATGGTTGGGAATAGGATTGTCAACTCCGATCTCTTTCGGATCACACCAGCCATTCTGGTAGATGGCATCAATCACCTTCGAGGGTAATCCTTCAATGGTGGTTTTTCCCGTATACAGTCCCTCCAGGTCTTTCACCTTGCCGGTAAGGAAATCTTCTGCTGCCAGATTCAGTGATTTGGCTTTCAACCGGAGGTTTACGTCCTTCGATACCAGGATGACCTTACGATCTTTGAACTCCTGGGTTAACGACAGGGCAGCATTCAGGATTCGATGGTCAGCCTTGTTATCGCCGAAAACGATCCTTGCATCCAGGTCGCTTTTCTCGTTCATGATCACTTTAAACTTTCCGCCTTTCGATTTGGGCAATGTGATCCAGCGGCTCAGGGTGCGCTTGTCGGAAAGTTTATCGATGATGCGGATGAACTCGCGTGCTTCGAAATTGATATTGTCGTTCCCTTTCTTGAAATTGTCGAGTTCCTCGAGAACAGTAATCGGAATAGCTACATCGTTATCGTCAAAACTGTTGATAGCATTATGATTGTAAAGAATAACGCTGGTATCAAGAACGAAGATCTTTTTCTGTTTGGCCTTTGACGCAGTTTTAACAGGCATAGGAGTGCACTTTAGTTACAGTTGCTGAGAAGGCAGATCGATATATACAAAATAAGCCATAGAACAGGGCGTTTTGGAACAACCCTTATAAATGATATGAAAAAGTTATGAACAGGATACTCCGTTCTGTTTTGCTCCTTCTTCAGGTGTAAGAAACATCTGTATATTTGCACCATATGTCCTACAAGTGCCATCTTCAGGCATTACACTCTCAACCTGCTGATCCTGTTCAATGAAGAGATTCGCTCTACTGCTGCCAATTCTGAGCACTTTATCCCTCCCTGTATTATCACAGCACTCGCAACCTGTCCTGGTTCAGACATCAGGTTCCGGTACAACGATCTATGCCCCGGCTAATGGGTTCGACTATACGCACCACACCAACTACACCATGCAGATCCGTAGTCTGACGGCAAAATGGAATCTAAGAACCCTGATGGGTGAGCCTGTAGTTGATGGTGTTTTCAAGTGGGAGGCAGGCAAGGGGACTCCCATCGACTATCTTGATTACCGTGATTTCGTTTTACTGGAATGCTCGCCGAAGAAATCAACAGGCTACCTGGTGTATATAGCCCTCATGCCAACTGTCCCAAAGGCAGGAGAAGGTTATGGTCTCAATGTCCCCGGCTCTCCTTCGTGGAAGGATGTTTTTTGCACCCGCTCCGGTGAAAGTATGACTACCAAGGTTCCGGGATTTGATGCGAAAACTGCCTACGATATCTGGAAAAACGGATTTTATGTCACGGGAGTGGTGTTATGCCGCCAGGGCGGGAATGACGGATATCTGAAGCCTGACGGACAACAGCAGGAAGCCGACCGGATAGCAAATGCCAACCAACAAAAGGCAAAGGAAAAATTCAGAGTGCTTAGTAATCCGTTCCGGTTGACTGTGAATGATAATGACACGGTTTTGACGGATAAGATCCGCCCGCTCGCTGACCTCCATCCATTCTTAAAAGATGCGAAGTTCCTGATTAATTCAGTGAACACAGGCGAAAGCCCGAATGCTTCCTCATCCTCTTCACCCGATGAAGGGGTGACAGTGACGGAAGGCTGGAATACCATTTATATCGCCATATATGCCGATGAATTTGTACTGCGGAAAAAGGTGAAAGTATTCTATAAAAAAAGGGCAGCCTCCAGGGTCACTCTCCTCTCTGACAACTTTGATGATGTCATCCTCGATGAACGGTGGGAAGATAAGGGATACAAGAGTAATTATGCAAGGGGGGGGGAAACCGATGGACACCTCTTCATGTACCAGGGAGGGGAAAGGACCCACGTCTATATCAGGACGAAACCCTTGCAGGCGGACCCGGACAAGAAACTGATCATTCAGTTCACCAGCAGGCTGTTGCGGTCCAGCAGTTGCTATTATGCCTGGGTAGTGATACATGATAATTATCAGGTACGATTCAGGAAAAAATGTGATGAACCGGAAAAAGTGAGGCTCGAATGGGATCTGAAGAATGGAGAAATCAATTGTTATACTGATGGTGAGCTGGTCTATTCTGACAAAAAAGAGTATTATAGGGATGCCGACGGGCTGGTACAACCTGGATTTGGCTGTTCCGACTTCCAGCGGCTGGAGATTGATGATATAGAGATTTTCCAGGAATAGGCTGATCACGGAACAGCTCATAGCTGCAGGCGCAAATGCAGCTTTAAAAAAGAGGCTGGAGCAGAAGCCGGATGAACCTCCGGGCAACGGCGCCAGCCACATTCTGTTCATTACCTGACAATTGCCTACTTTTTCTCCTCCTGTTTCGTTCCGACAAAGAGGAGTTCGTTGACCACTACCTCCGCGGCTGTGTGTTTGGAGCCGTTCTTGTCCTCCCAGCTCCGATAGGTCAGCTTGCCATCGATGGCAACTTCCTTACCTTTCTTTAGGTATTTTTCGCAGCGATCGGCAAGCACTCCCCAGGCAACAATACTGTGCCATTCGGTCTGTTCCTTCCGGTTACCCTCTTTATCGATGTGGACCTCACCTGTTGCAAGTGAAAAAGACGCGACCTTGTTGCCTTTTTCCAGCTGGCGGATCTCCGGATCCTGGCCTAATCGGCCAATCAATCTTACATTATTACGTAACGTGTTCATAGGACTTGAATTTAGAATTTGTGATAGGTTTAAACTGAATCTGGAATGGTAATTCTAATCTTGATTAATAATAAAACAAACAGAAGCTTTTGCTTCGGGCAATGAACAGTATCGTTTTGAGTGGGTTTATCCTAAAATAAATGCAATATGGAATACCTTATCTTAAAATCTGCCATATAAATTTACAAAGGAATCCTCCTGAAAAGATGCTTTCGTATCGGAAAAGTTATTAACCATACCATTCGAAACAAGCCCGATATTGATACGGGGGCAATTTCAGGAAAATGATTCACACATGGCAATTTTGCCATTTAACTTACCTTTGCACGCTAAAACAGCATAATATGACTCCGATGAAACGAATTGCCCTGGTGGCACACGATAATTGCAAGAAAGATATGGTGGAATGGGTGGAGTGGAACTGGGAGTCGCTGATCAACCATGAGCTGATCTGCACAGGTACTACCGGAACGCTGGTCGAGGAGACCCTGAAAAATAAAATTCAGGAGGAGAAAGGCATCAAGTTCCCGATGCGGCTTACGCGTCTCAAATCGGGGCCTTTCGGCGGTGATCAGCAACTGGGAGCCATGATTGCCGAAGGGAAAGTAGATGTACTGATCTTTTTCTGGGATCCAATGCAACCCCACCCGCATGAAGTGGATGTTAAAGCTCTAGAGCGCATTTCTGTTCTCTATAATATTCCCACCGCCTGCAACCGATCGACTGCCGACTTCCTGATCTCGTCCCCCTTACTGGAACAGCCCTATAAAAAGAGCATGCGCGACTATTCCGCCTATTTTGACAGGAAGATAGAGATGTAAAGGAGCGAAGGGCAAAGGGCGAAGAGCAAGGAGCTGTCTTGTCAATCTTTTATCTTTTTACTTTTATCTTTATCTTGAAGCCTTAAGGCAAAGGGCAGAGTGCAAAGAGCAGAGAGCAAGGAGCTGTCTTGTTTATCTTTTATCTTTTTACTTTTATCTTTTATCTTGAAGCCTTAAGGCAAAGGGCGGAGTGCAAAGGGCGCAGAGCAAGGAGCTGTCTTGTTTATCTTTTATCTTTTTACTTTTATCTTTTATCTTGAAGCCTTAAGGCAAAGGGCGGAGTGCAAAGGGCGCAGAGCAAGGAGCTGTCTTGTTTATCTTTTATCTTTTTACTTTTATCTTTTATCCTGAAGCCTTAAGGCAAAGGGCGGAGTGCAAAGGGCGAAGAACAAGGAGCTATCTTGTCTATCTTTTATCTTTTTACTTTTATCTTTTATCCTGTGCCGGGCCGGTTAAAATCATTAACTCAAACGAAACAGCATCCATTATGGAAATAGTGCGCAAAGACGATGAACTTCCAATGGCGACCGGCGAATGGGGATGGAAATACCATCACCTGGGAGTTCCAACCCGGCAAGAAATGCCCGGAGAGGTCTATCTGGAACAGTTCCGGTTTTATGTTTCCGGATTCAGCAGCAGTCCATTTGGCATTGAATGGATGCGGTTTGAGCCGGACTGCCCCATCCATCCGCTTATCCAGTCGGTGCCTCACCTGGCTTTTGAGGTCGATAATCTGGAACTGGAACTGGCAAAACATCCGTTCAGACTGATCTCCCCTATTGAAAAACCATCCGGCGGGGTTCGCTCCGTGATGATCGAGCACAACGGAGCGCCGGTGGAACTGATTGAATTTTCGCGCGGACAAACTGATCCTGAGAAATCACCACTGTGAGGTTTTGCAAAATGTCCTGCCCCGGTTCATCTCCGTCCCGTATCCAAGGCAGAAAATAGCTACTTTTACCCTTTCCAACTTCCGGCATCGTGAAAAAATTATTCCTCCTCGACGGGATGGCACTTATTTACCGTGCCTTCTTCGCCATGCAACGCACTCCCAGGTTCAATTCCAAAGGGTTGAACACTTCTGCCATCCTGGGTTTCGCGAATACCCTGTATGAATTGCTGAAGAATGAAAAGCCCACCCACATTGGCGTTGCTTTCGACACCATGGCCCCTACGGCCCGCCATGAAGGGTTTATCGAATACAAAGCCAACCGGCAAAAGATGCCTGAAGACCTGGCAGCTTCCATTCCTTACATTAAGAAGCTTATCGGGGCATTCAACATTCCCATACTGTTTGTCGACGGGTACGAGGCTGACGATGTGATCGGCACGCTTGCCAAGGAAGCGGAAAAACAAGGATTCACTGTATACATGGTTACCCCTGACAAGGATTTCGGGCAACTGGTGAGTGAAAATATTTTCATGTACAAACCGGCCAAAGCCGGTGAAAAGCCGGTGATCATGGGTCCGAAGGAGGTTTGTGAAAAATTCGGCATAAAGGATCCGCTTCAGGTGATTGACATGCTCGGGATCATGGGAGATACTGCTGACAACATCCCCGGCATTCCCGGTATTGGTGAGGTCGGAGCAAAGAAATTGCTGGCCGAATACGGTTCTGTAGAGAATGTCCTCGAAAATGTCCGGTACATCAAAAATGATAATATCCGGAACAAGGTAGAGCAGGGCCGTGAACTGGCAATACAATCCAAACAACTGGCAACCATCATCCTGGATGTGCCCATCGATTTCCATGAGGAGAGCCTGCATCTTGACCCGCCCAATGTCGCGGTATTGAAAAGTCTGCTCGACGACCTGGAATTCCGGCAGTTTGCACAACGCATTTTCACTGACCTTTCGCTGGGCGAAGGCAGCTCAATCCCTTCACCCAAGCCTGAAACCAAGGCAAAAAAAGTTGAAAACCCTTCTTTCGATCTTTTTGCAGGCCTGCCTGATGAAGAAGCGGGATTATCCTCATCATCATACCGAAGCATTGAGAACACTCCCCATGAATACACCCTGACAGATACTCCGGAGAAAGTCAGCGCACTGCTTGCTGCCTTGTCAGCGAACGGATCATTCTGCTTCGATACCGAAACCACCGGACTGGATACTGTCACTTCCGAACTGGTCGGACTTTCGTTTTCCATTGAACCGGGCAAGGGGTGGTATGTTCCTGTTCCGGACAAGCGTGAAGAAGCTTTAAGACTGCTCATGCACTTCAAATCGCTGTTCGAAGATCCGGCCCTGGGCAAGACAGGCCAGAATATAAAGTTCGATATTCAGATGCTGGCCAATTACGGAATTGAAGTGCAGGGGAAACTTTTCGATACCATGCTGGCCCACTACCTGCTTGAACCGGATATGCGCCATAATATGGACCTGCTTTCCGAGACTTACCTGCGTTACCGTCCGGTTAGTATCGAAACACTGATCGGTAAAAAAGGCAAAGGGCAGCTCGATATGAGCCAGGTTCCAGTGGAACAGGTCAAGGAATATGCGGCTGAAGATGCGGACGTTACCCTGCAGTTGCGGACGGTTTTTGAACCAAGGCTGGATGAAACGGGAACGCGTAAACTGTTTGATGATATCGAAATGCCGCTGGTTCCCGTTCTGGCACAGATGGAACAGGAAGGCGTCAGGCTTGACAGTAGTGCTTTGGCTGATTTCTCCGTTCAGCTTGGCGAGGAGATTGGATCCATCCAGAAGCAGATCTGGGAGATGGCCGGCAGCAGTTTCAATATCCAATCGCCCAAGCAATTGGGAGAAGTTTTGTATGAAAAGCTGAAGATCACCGATAATGTAAGAAAGACGGCCACAAAGCAGTATTCCACGGCCGAAGATGTGCTGCTCAAGCTGGCGCACAAGCATCCAATCGTACAGACTGTGTTGGATTATCGTTCCCTTACCAAGTTAAAATCAACCTATGTGGATGTGCTTCCTGCCCTGGTGAATCCCATAACCGGCAGGATACACACTTCTTACAACCAGGCGGTTGCGGCAACGGGGAGGCTCAGTTCCAACAATCCCAACCTGCAGAACATACCTGTCAGGACTGAGCGCGGCAGGGAGATCAGGAAGGCATTCGTTCCACGGAATGAAGAATTCACCCTGCTTTCGGCGGATTACTCACAGATCGAGTTACGGATCATTGCTTCGATGAGCCGGGATGAAGCCATGATCGAGGCTTTCCGTAACGGGATGGATATCCATACGGCCACTGCTGCCAATATATACGGGATCTCTCCCCAGGAAGTCACCCGCGACCAGCGCAGAAATGCAAAGAGCGTCAATTTCGGGATCATTTATGGCATCTCGGCATTCGGCCTGAGTGAAAACCTTGGCATTGCCCGAAAGGAGGCTGCCGAGATCATCGAACAGTATTTCAACAAGTTTCCCGGCATTAAAGCCTATATGGATTCTACCATACTCCTTGCCCGGGAGAAAGAGTACGTTGAGACGCTCTGTGGCCGAAGAAGGTACATCCGGGATATAAATTCCGCAAACGGTGTGATGCGTGGCTTTGCCGAAAGGAATGCCATCAATGCCCCCATCCAGGGATCGGCCGCGGATATGATCAAAATCGCCATGATCCGGATCCATGATGAGTTCCGGAGGCTGCATCTGAAAAGCCGCATGATCATGCAGGTGCATGACGAACTGGTATTCGACCTTCATAGGGACGAAACCGAGTCGGTAAAAGAAATCGTTCGCAGTAAAATGGTCAACGCCCTGCCTTTAGAGGTACCCGTCGAAGTGGAAATGAATACAGGTTCCAACTGGCTTGAAGCACATTAACAATCTGACTATTGAGGATTCGGCAGCGCGTGCATCTCAATTTCTGAAATCTGAAAACGAAATAATCACCTATCTGATTCCTTCACAGGATCGAGCCAGGTTTTGATCCTACTGTGATTATTACCCTGCTATCCCCGTTTCCGGTCGCGTTCCGGGTGATCAGGGCTGCCAATAGAAATTTGGTGCCGATGCAACCATTTTCGCGGTCTAACACCCTGTAAGAGTTGGTTTTCCCTTATCCCTACCCTCCATGGTGAAAACGATACTGATATCAGCAATACTGATTTGTTTTGCCGGAGCCTTTATGAACCTCAGCGGGCAAACAGCAGTTCAGGCCGTTTATCTGAAGAACGGCAGCATCATTTACGGCAAAGTACTTGAAAACATTCCGGGAGAACGTGTCAAGATTGAGATCGTTGGCCGGAACCAATTGGTTTTCCCGTACACTGAGGTCGACAGGGTTGAACTCGCGCTCCCTCAGAAAGATACTCCCGCTGCTTTTACCTCTTCTCTCGTATTAGGCACAACCGCCAACTTTTACGGTGGCACCACCCGTTCCGGCGGGTTCTCACTGATCACATCCTACCGCTTCCCCAGCCGCGTATCTACCGGACTGGGTACGGGCATTGACTTCTTCGACTACCAGCTCTTACCTGTATATGGTGATGTGAGCGTTTCGATGCTGAGCGGCAGCTTCTCTCCAATGATTTACGGACGGTTCGGGTATTCTTTCCCTCTGTCGGAACCCGCCATCGAATATGGGAATGAAACGAAATACAAGGGGGGAATCCTGGCAGGAACCGGAGCCGGACTGCGCAAAGATTTCCGTAATCACTGCTCGTTCATCTTCACAGTAGGATACCGTTATCAGCGACTGAAGGCGGTATCCGAATATCTCTACTATTTCAATGATTCAAGCCAACGAATAGAGCGGATCGACAAACTGAACCGTCTTCAGGTTTCAATCGGATTCATCTTTTAAAAGATTGTTAAAGAGAAAAACAAGCAACTAATCCGGAACGCCATGAAAAGAGTGCACATTCAGCTTTTATCCACCCTCCTGTTGCTGATGGCCATTGGCATGCTGTCGTGCAAGGATACCTTTGTGGAAAGACGGACCTATACTGCCTATGTTCCGCAGTATATGAGCTATGAAGAGATGAGGTCCGCTGTAAAGCTCAAATCGGCCACCGAAGTGACATCATCCGGAAAGATCTATATCCGGGAACCCTATCTGTTCATCAACGAAAAGTACGAGGGCATCCATGTGTTCGACAACTCGAATCCCGCTGCCCCGGTGAACCTCGCATTTATTGAGATTCCCGGAAATGTTGACCTTGCAGTGAAAGGGGATTACCTGTTTGCCGACAGTTACGTTGACCTGGTGGTGCTGAATATCAAGGATATTAATAACCCGGTGGAAGTAGCACGACTGAAAAATATCTTCCCCTATACCATTCCTGAGATCGACTACTCCTACCCTATTTCCGGGATCGATCAGGAAAAGGGTGTGATCACCGGATGGGAAGTGAGAGAGGTTACGGAAGAGATTGAACCGGCAGGAGAAATCCCCATTTTTTACTACGATAAAACTACCAACATGTTTACCGAAAGTGGCGGAGTTTATTCTTCCTCTCTTCAACCAGTTGGTATCGGAGGTTCGCTGGCAAGGTTCATCATTTATGGCGACTACTTCTATGGCCTGAATATGACCAACATGCAGGTTATCAATATCTCCGAGCCCGATGCCCCTGTGGCTGGTAACAAGGTCGAGATGCAACGGATCGTGGAGACCGTTTTTATTGACAGCAGCTATCTGTTTGTAGGAACCCAGACCGGCATGCTGATCTATTCACTGGCACAACCATCGTCGCCTTCGTTCATCGTTAACTATGACCATGTGCAAAGCTGCGACCCGGTAGTGGTTCAGGATAACTATGCCTATCTTACCATGCGTGCCGGCAACCTCTGCGGTAGCTTCCAGAGTGCCATGGAGGTAATTGATCTTCATGTGATCAGCAACCCGCAACTGGTAAAGAATTACCCCATGACAGATCCTTACGGCATTGGGATTGACAATAAGAAACTTTTTGTCTGCGACGGCTCGGCAGGACTAAAGGTTTATGACGCAACTGATCCGCTCCGGGTCGATCAGCATCTGATTCAGGTTTTCCCGGACATCCAGGCTACCGATGTGATCCCCTATGACGGTGTTCTGATCCTGCTGGCCGGCGATGGTATCTATCAGTATGATTATACCGACCTGAGCAACCTCCAGCTCCTGAGTAAGATCACAACCGGTAAATAATTCAAGGTGAGCCCAATGCATTATTGAATAGAAATCAACGATTTATTGCAATTAGCTTCGTGAAATCTTCTTAACTTTGAATCTTTGATAGCGATTGTATCACTTATACACCTTCACGAGACTAACGGAAAAGCAGGATGAAAAACAAAACCACCTCATCTTTTAAATTGCACCAGATCTAAGTCACGTAAATATTATTTCCGGTCAGGTAACTGACCACCCAATTCAACCTCAACCAAACCGCCGGTTAACCAGCCGGCAAACCAGCGAAAAGCCGTCGATCTTCTGATCCCGGCTTTTTTGTTGACCGAAGAAAACTGTTAAGCTATTTGCTTCTCCTTGCGCAACAGGAGCATCAGAAAGATAAATCCAATAACAAAGAAGGTCGTGATCGCCAGGACGGAGTAACGCATGCTTCCGGTGAGTGCTTCGATGATACCAAAGCTGAAGGTACCGGCAACGGTAGCCAGCTTCTCCATCACGTCATAGAAACTAAAGAATGAAGTATGATCTGTGGTTTCGGGAAGCATCTTTGAATAGGTAGAGCGTGCCAGCGACTGCGAACCGCCCATCACGATCCCTATAAAGAAAGCCGCGATAATAAAGCCTATGGCGTTGGTGATGGTGTAAGCATAGATACAGATGGCCATCCATGCCACCACAGAGATGATCAACGCCTTCAGGTTGCCGATTTTCCCCGAGAGACGGGCAAACGACCATGCACCGAACATCCCTATCAACTGGATGACCAGAATCGTCGGGATCAGCACATCCTCCTTAAGCCCCAGTTCCTTTTCGCCAAAGGTGGCTGCCATGAACATGGTTGTCAGGGTACCCATCATCATGAAGAAAAATCCGACGAGGTATATGCTGAGGCGGTATGATTTACGCACCTGATGGAATACAACCCTGAGTTCCTTATATCCGTTGGAGAAGACTTTGGCCCGCTGAATCCTCTTGCGGAAGGTATACTTTGGTAAGTGACGGAAGGTGATCGTTGAAAATCCGAACCACCACACGAACACTGTCAGGAACGAGATGCGGGCAGGCATATCGGAGCTCTTCGAAAAGCCGAAGAATTCCGGCATCATGATCATCACCAGGTTAATGATCAGCAGTACGACCCCTCCCAGGTATCCCATTGAATATCCCCGGGCACTGATCCGGTCCTGGTCTTTGGGTTCCGCTATGACCGGAAGAAAGGAATTGTAAAATACGATACTGCCACCGTAGCCTATGGTCCCAAGCGCAAATGCAATTATGCCCAGTTCCACCCGTCCTTTGGTAAAAAAGTACAACATGCCGCAGGCCGCAGCGCCGATCAGGGTGAAGGCACGCATGAACCCTTTCCGTCTGCCTGTGAAGTCGGCCATGGAAGAAAACAGCGGGGAACCGATTGCAACGATCAGGTAAGCTGCCGCAATCGCCCACGAATAGAGCACGGTGTTCACAATTTCCGCCCCGAAAAAGCTGACGGTGAAATCATTCCCGTTCCTCGTAACGGTGTTGTAATAGATAGGGAAGATAGCCGACGCGATGGTAAGCTGGTACACCGAGTTGGCCCAGTCGTACATCACCCATGCCCTTACAACCTTGGGATCACCTTTCCTGATCGATTGAACGTCTTTCCTTTTTAACAATGTTTCCTGATTTAGAATGTGTTGATGCTATCCTGGTTATTCGGTTCTATTCCTGAGATCAAAGGTAAACGCCAAAATCTGTCAATGGATCACCGATAACTTGCCGGTAATGAACTTTTCGCCACATCTGTACTGGTACAGATAGAGACCTGCCGGAACAGGGCTGCCTTGCTGGTCATCCAACTTCCAGGTGAATGTTGCGTGATTCCCCTTTTCATTGTCACTTGTAAGAACCTTCACCATCTTTCCTGTGCTTGTTGTGACCGAAAGGGTGGCATTCTTATTCATCTGGTCACCAAATTCAAAGGTTGCTATGATGCTGGCTGGATTCGGGTATACACTGACTGCTTCCTTATGTGATGCAATACCGGTCAGTACGGAAGGATCTGCACAGATCATGACTGTATGCAGGGATGAATCGGTAGCGATGAGCATGGTATCACATTGCCAGTTGGTCCTTTCGGCCGGTATCTGAAGCCTGACCTGCAGGCTCAGTGAATCGCCCGATGCGAGCTGGACCGGAAGGCTGATGTTCCAGGGATCGACAAACCATGGGAATGGATCATTGCCGGTATTCTGGATGATGGGAAGGGTAATATTCAGGGCAGTGTAATTCCGGACTGTAACCGGTTTACCGTAGTAAAGGTCCTCGAATGTCCTGAAGAAAAGAGTATCCGGGGCGACGACTACATCAGAAGGTGAAGAAACGGCAATCTGGAATTTGTGGGGATCCGGGGCGCCGATGAATGGATGGTTGGCACTCCGGCCCGAATCGTCTTCAGCATGGATGTAATAGGAAACCGTGCTGCCTTCCATTTGTCCGGGGATCACAGCCATGTAATGGTTTGCACTTGTGTTGATCATTGTAAGTGTATCCCAGTTCCCACTGTTGACCTTGTAGATCACCCAAACGGAGTCACTATAGATGGCTTCCTGGCTGAAAGCTGTTAAATCTGCCTTGATGGTGAAACCAGCCTGGGCGGGAATGCTTCCCAACAGGGGCATATGGGCAATATATAGCATACCGCGATCAGCCATTTCGTGAGTCCTGCAATGCAGCGCATCAGTTGATTCCCATGCAGCAGATGGTAACGCCAGGTATCCGGTGACCTGGTAACCGGGCATTGCCTGCTGGTATGCCAGCAAGGCTCCCGCATCGTTGGTGGTGCCCATAAAGGGGACAAAGACCTTGTTATTGAGGATGAACGAATTGGTATAGGGTTCGTTATTGGGGGTATTCACCCTGTATACCCGGTAGGGTGTTCCGTAAGGGCTGATCTGGGCCGCATAGAAGGCTGCGGTTTGTTCAATAAGGTTATACTGGGGATGCGTTACCGGTACTTTTCTGATCAGGATTTTATCCGGTGCCAGGAATTTACCCCAGCAATCGATATGATCGATATACGTACCATTGGGATCTTCTTCTACCATGTAGGTATCGATCCCAAGGTAGTCGTGCATCTTCTGGGCAATCTGCTCATGTGTCTGAGTCGGGTTTTCCTCCCACACCAGGGTAGTGGAAGAAGCCTGTCCCAGGCCATCCGTCATGTAGTTCCCGCCGGTATGGATCACATTCATACCAAACCATTCGATTCCCTGCATCTGGGCAACCTTTTTCGGTATTTCGTCGTCATTGGGACGGGGTCTGTTATAGGGGAAGTCAACAATCCCTACCTGGTTATCACCATAGGTAACATACCAGGGGCCATAATCACGCGTCCAGTAGGAATCGGTCTGGGCGATCAGGTAACTGCAATTATCGGTATTAACGCCATTTGAGACGTACTGCGAATTAACTGTAGCCTGCTGAGAACTGCTTGCCACAATGGTCACAACCTTGCAGTCTTTTGCCATTTCCTTTATAAGGCTCATGGGGATCCCAAAGGGATAACGGATCAGCACGCTTTCCGTCGGGCCGAATTCTTCCACATTCCGGATTATGCCTGAGGGTGGATCTGTTTCAACAAAGGTGAGCCCTATTTCATTAGCCCTGAGCGACTCCTCAGGGGTCATCCAATGCTTAAGGCCGTTATTGGGATCGGCTTCCTGTGCAGTTAGTGTGTAAACGGGGAGTAGAAGCAGCAGAACTCCGGCTGTGAGTAAACGTTTCATCAGGAGAGAATAACAGGTATTGAGTTCTCAAATGTATGGAATTATTGTACACTGAATCGCAGTGAAACAGCAAAGCGATCAGAGCCTGGATTCATTTATACTATGCAATTCGAGTCGTCCGGAAACTGCCTGCGGGATGTTGGCAACGGATGGAAAAACCAGGCAACATCGTTACTTATACGATGATTAATTTCTGCAAGGAAAAAGAAGGCTATTTCAGTATTTGATTTGCTGCAATGCACTAAGCAAGTAATAAACAGACTACATTGCTTTAAAGGCTCGTAGTTTTCTTTGTTTCTTAAAAGATATTCTCCTGCTAAAATAGATTAAAGTACACGATTCGGTAAACGCCTGGATTCATTCGATCGCAAAATTGGAAACCTGTCTGACCTCAGATATTTCTTACTTTTCTTCTTGCAATGATATTTTTACTTGTTTAGGACCGACCTGATAAAAATTCCGTCAGTTTTGTTCAAACTTTTTGCGGGAATGGCCTTGC
>CAZJCG010000065.1:0-15414 GCA_964544545.1 uncultured Lentimicrobiaceae bacterium
CCGGTACGAAAGTACCGGCGCCGCTGCATTATCCTTGCTTTTATCAGGTCAGGATTATCCTATTTTTTATTTGCTCTTGTCAGGTGGTGCAGGGATGGAGGGAACGTCCTTGTAGTTTTTCAGTTCTTCTTTGATCACCTCAATAGCCTTGTTCAGCTGGTCATCGATGCCATTGAATTCTCTTGCAGGATCGTTGTCCACCACAATGTCCGGTTCAACGCCATAGCCTTCGATGATCCATTTGCTTTCGTCGGCCGAATAGGAGGCAAATTCCGGCTTGCGCAGATCGGCGCCATCCACGAACGGGAGGGAACCCCTGATGCCGACAACACCTCCCCAGGTACGTACGCCGATTACTTTCCCTAACTGATGCTTTTTAAATGCATACGGGAAGAGGTCGCCGTCGGAAGCCGAATAGTTATTGATCAGCAATACTTTAGGGCCTAACATGAGTTGCTGGGGCGTGTGTCCCGGGATCTCCACATTCCGGGCCATGTTCGAGCGGGTGATCTCACGCTGAAGCCGTTCGATGAGCATAGGAGATACATTCCCGCCGCCGTTTCCACGGTCGTCGATAATGAGCGCCTTCTTGGCCAGTTGCGGGTAGAAGTATTTGACAAACTCATTAAGCCCTTCCGGTCCCATATCGGGAACGTGGATGTATCCTACTTCACCGTTGGTGGCCTCGTTTACCTTACGGATATTGTCCTGCACCCAGGTATAATAGTACAACTGCGCTTCGTCTCTCACCGGGCTGATCAGAACTTTGCGGCCCCCGGCTTCCGGCTTGGGATTGAGCGTAAGTTCCACGTTCTTTCCGGCTTTGCCGATCAAAGACTGGTAGATATCTTTCATATCCCTGGTGGACTTGCCGTTTACTGCGGTGATGAATTCTCCTTTCTTTGCTCCTACACCCATCATGGTAAGCGGGTTGCCTAACGTTTTGGTCCAGTTTTCACTGTTCAGCAGGCTGTCGATCCGGTAATAACCTGAAGCATCCCTGCTCAGCCGGGCACCCAGCAATCCCAGGTCGATCCTTTCGGGTGCCGGACGGTCGCCGCCGCCGATGTATGCGTGACCAATGCTC
Organism: uncultured Lentimicrobiaceae bacterium; assembly: GCA_964544545.1. Classification (GTDB taxonomy): domain Bacteria; phylum Bacteroidota; class Bacteroidia; order Bacteroidales; family UBA4417; genus UBA4417. Next base: position 1,088 of record CAZJCG010000065.1, read on the forward strand.
AATTCGCCGATTAACTCACCGATCAGGTAAGTAAGATCATTCCGGTTATTGACGTAGGGCACCATCACGGCATATTTGTCATGCATGGCTTTCCAGTCGACACCGTGCATATTAGGAACATAGAAGAAATCCCGCATCTGCCTCCATGCTTCGTCATAGATCTGATTCCACTCCTGACGGAAGTCCACCCAGGTCTTTACATCTCCGAGGTCGATGAATTTTTCGAGGTTGATCTTTGAAGCGGGTAGATCGATCATGGCAAACTTATTATTCTGCCTGATCAGCATTTTCTTACCATTTGCGGTAATGTCAAATACCATCCCGCTGCCGAGATCAGTCTCTTTCTTGGCCTTGAGGTCGAAAAGCTTGATGCTGATCCCGTCCTCACCGGCTTCGTTGTAATATACCTTATCATCCAGAGACCAGATGTTGAAATAGTTGGAAGCTTTTACCGGAAGCTCGATGATGCGCTGCTGAAGTCCTTCGGGATCGACCTTAACCTGGACAGCCGCTTTCGTTTCTTCGGCTCCGGCTTTTTTCACATCCTTCTTTTCTTTTCCGCCTTTATCTTTCTTTTCGGTAGCAATCCCTGCATCCGGTTTTGCAGCATCATCCATCTTAACCTCGTCATTGCCGGGAGCGAAGGGTGAAGCCGTTTCGGATGACAATGCTACCATGTATATCTTCGACATGTTTTCATAGGCATAGTTCCATTCAACCGAACTGTATGTCGGATTGAATGTGCGGTCGGAGGTGAATACCAGGTATTTGCCATCGAAGCTGAAAACCGGGCTGTCGGAGTTAAACCACTGATCAGTCACTTCATAGCTTGTTCCGGTTTCGATCTGGTGGAGCATGATCTGGTTGAACTGGTTAGGCAGCTGACGGGAATAAGCAATCCATTTGCTGTCGGGCGACCAGTCAAAACTGTTGAATTCCCATATCCTGGAACGATCTACAAGTGTTACTTTCTTGCTTTCAATATCGATAAACTGCAGGCGCATCATCTTGTCGTTCCAGAGGATCTTTTTACTGTCGGGTGACCATTTGATCGAGAATTTATAGGTATCGGCGCCGGATGTGAGCTGAACAGCAGGTTCCGAGCCATCCTGTTTCTGGATGTATATTTCATATTCACCGTTGCGGTCGCTCAGGAAGGCGATCCATTTGCCGTCGGGCGACCAGACAGCATCCCGGTCATGTGCATTGCTTGAAGCGGTAAGATTCCTGGTTATGCCTTCTTTCACCGGTATGGTGAAAATGTCACCCCGGGCGGTAGCCACAATGCGGTTTCCATCGGGTGAGGGATTCACGGCACCAAGGAAACGGGTGGCATCCTTCAGTTCACTGCGGCCTGCATTAAAGTCGTCACCGATCTGGATGGTCAGTTTTGTTTCGGCTTGGGTTGAAAGATCGAAAACATGAATATATCCTCCCTGCTCAAACACGATTCGGTTATCGCCTGCCGAAGGGAATTTGATGTCGTAATCGGTGAAATGGGTCACTTTACGGGTTTGCCCGGTTTTCAGGTTAAAGCAGAAAAGGTTCATGGTCCTGTCGCGATCGGAGCAGAAATATATCTCGTCGCCAAACCACATGGGGAATATGTCCTGAGCGTTATTGCTTGTTATATTCCGGGTCGATTTGGTGTTCATGTCATAGATCCAGATGTCGTCGGCCATGCCTCCTTTATAGTATTTCCAGGTACGGAACTCCCTGAAAACCCGGTTATAGGCAAGTTTAGTACCGTCGGGCGACCAGGAACAAAATCCTCCGCTGGGCAGCGGCAACTGAGTGGACATGCCCCCTTCAACGGGCACCGTGAAGAGCTGGCCGACAAAGTCGTTGAACGATTGTTTCCTTGACCGGTACGTGATGGTTTTGCCATCAGGCGACCAGGCCATTACCACGTTATTGGGGCCCATGCGGTCGGAGATGTCATCGCGGCCCAGGGTGGCGGTAATGGTCAACCGGACAGGGGTGCCTCCTGAAGCAGGCATCACATACACCTCCGTATTGCCATCATATTGTCCGGTAAAGGCGATCTGGCTTCCGTCGGGTGAGAACTTCGAGAACATCTCATAACCGGGATCGTTAGTCAGTTTCCGGGCAACACCACCGCTGGCGGATACAGAATAAAGATCACCGGCGTAGGAGAATACGACAGTGTTTCCATGGATGGTTGGAAAACGCAGCAGCCGGGCTTCAGGCTGGGCCTGGACCATAACGGCTGCCAACAGTAACATGCTTACAAAAAGTGATTTTTTCATTTTGATTATATTGAGAACATTATTATTCCCCGGTCGGACAGCTTTGAAAATACTGCTGTTTGGAACTTGCTCATTATCAATGATTCTAAACAGCCTTGCGTTGTAAATCTGTCAAGATTCAGTAACAGGTGTAAGAATCCGGACAAAGATAGCACAATGGATTCCGGCGCGTATGCGTCAAACACGCCTTTCACCGATTAGTTTCAGCCGGTTATCGATTTTCCGGAGTGAAACAGTACTTTTGTAGGTGTTAAGACTATAAGAATGCAAATCCTTATTGCTGACACCCCGGTTTTTACCTGGGTCATCCTGCCATTGCTTATCTTTTGTGCCCGGATCATGGATCAGAGTATAGGAACCATGCGCCTGATCTTCCTTTCGAAAGGGATGAAGTTCCTGGCTCCTTTCCTTGGTTTCTTCGAAGTGATCATCTGGCTGCTGGCAGTAAGCCAGATCATGCAGCACCTCGACAACTGGCTTTGCTATATCGCCTATGGAGCCGGCTTTGCCATGGGCAATTTTATCGGGATGAAGCTTGAAGAAAGAATATCTCTCGGAACAGTCATTATACGTGTTTTTCTGACAAACGACTCACATGAGTTGATCAGTAGCCTGCAGCAGCAGGACTTCGGCCTGACCACCGTGGATGCAGAAGGTTCCAAAGGGAAAGTGAAACTCCTGTTTTCGGTCATCCGCCGGAAAGAGATCAAGGGATTTATTGAGACAATCCAGCAATTTAACCCGGGCGCATTTTATACTATTGAGGAAGTGAAAAGTACCAGTGAAGGAGTATTCCGCCCTTCCCGGCCCAGGTCCGTTATGTCAGGTTTTGCTGCCAGACTCATGAAATCAAAGTAGACTGACAGCTTGACAAAGAAGATATCGATAATCAGTTATGAAAGTGCAGCAGGCAGGACCATGCTGGCCGGGCAGCTTTTCAGGATTGCAAGCCGTGAGGCTTCTCTGAAACTCCAGTTAATGGGATATGATGTTGAGAAACCTGACCTGCTTGGCGCATTCCCCGCTGTGCGGTTCGAGGCAACAGAGGTTTATGCGGCCTTCCCCCGGGTTGATCAGGCCCAGTGCCGTTTTTGCGGGGCTTGTGTTTCCTTCTGCACCTGTGGCGCTCTCCGCCTTGAAAGGCAGGTACCGTCCATCACCATCGACCCGGAACGTTGTGAAGCCTGCGGTGATTGTATTCAGGGCTGTAACCTTCACGGGATCAGCACACGGGAACGACTGACAGGTTATATCCTGAAAGGACGCCTGAACGGAAATCTGATAACGATCGGCAAAGGGGATGAACATCATGATTACCTGGTTCCTTTAATTTGTGCCCTGAACGATCATCTCGTAGAAGAAGCTGTATCTATCTGCGATCTTGGCCCCGGGAATTCGGGATTTGTGCTTTCGGCATTGAAATATACCACACTTGCACTCATCGTTCAACGGCCTGCACGAGGCTGGGAGCGGAATATCCGATTCCTGCTCGATGCACTCAGGGGAAAACATATTGCCGGCTCTGTTGTGATCAACAAGTATCGCGATGAATCAGGATTTCTGAATGAGGTGGAGACCTTTTGTGAATCGGAACAACTTCCGTTGCTGGGAGTCATTCCCTTTTACGGTGAACTGGAAATATCCAATAATAGGATTACAGATATGCCAGGTAAAGAAATCGATCCTATCTTTGCAGCCATCTGGGAGAAAATAGCCCTGCAATTCTAAATAAATAGAAAATAACAACTTAACTTAATAATATCGATCATGGATTCAAAAAAAATGGGATTCAACTCCAAGCTTATTCACGGAGGTGATTTTAAAGATTCACTTGGCAGCGCTACAGTTCCCATCTATCAGACCTCAACCTTCGTTTTTGAAAGTGCCGAAGACGGCGCCCGTTGTTTTTCGGGAGAAAGCAATGGATTTATTTATACCCGCATTGGCAATCCGACCATTGGAGCCCTGGAATCCCAGATAGCCTTACTTGAGAACGGATTTGGCGGTATCGCAACGAGTTCCGGCATGGGAGCCGTCAATACCGTTTATATGACCTTGCTCGGACAAGGAGCCCATGTAGTGAGTTCCGCAGCGGTTTATGGCCCTTCACGTGTGGTGCTTGAACAACAATATTCGCGTTACGGAGTGCAGGCTACATTCGTCAACACGGCCAACCTGGAAGAGATACGGAAAGCCATCCGCCCTGAAACCCGGTTACTGTATATCGAGACTCCGTCGAATCCGACTATGGATATCACTGACCTGGAGGCTGCCGCAAAAATCGCTCATGAACATAACATTCCGGTCGCAGTCGATAACACTTTCTCAAGCCCTTATTTACAGCGGCCACTCGACTTAGGCGCCGATATCGTTTTGCATTCCATGACCAAGTTTATCAACGGGCATGCCGACATCGTTGCCGGGATTGTCGTTGCAAAGGACGAAGCAATGTACAAGAGGCTGAGGTCCAATATGGTAAACCTTGGTTTCAATATGGATCCGCATCAGGCTTATCTGGCTATCAGGGGACTGAAGACTCTGGGCATCCGTTTGGACCGCTCCCAGGAAAATGCTATGAAAATTGCCGCGTACCTTGAAAAGCATCCAAAGGTTGAATGGGTCAGATATCCGGGATTGCCTTCACACCCTCAGTATGAACTTGCCAGAAAGCAGATGAAGGGACCTGGTTCTATGATCAGCTTTGAGCTTAAAGGAGGTGTGGAAGCCGGAAGGATCCTGATGAACAACGTGAAAGTTGCCATTCTTGCCGTATCGCTTGGAGGAGTTGAAACGCTTATCCAGCATCCTGCATCGATGACCCACTCCAAAGTTTCCGCTGAAGGTAAGCGTACCGCCGGCATCACCGATGGACTGGTAAGGTATTCTGTTGGAATTGAAGATGTGGATGATCTGATTGCCGACCTTGAGCAGGCTCTTGCAATGGTTTAATCGCAGGTTATCAGGGAGATATTGCCTGTGAGCCAGGTGGATATTCCCTGATGAAAGTGCCGGTGATACATCCAGTCATATCAAATAATATTGGATGCCTGATTCACAATATCATATTCCATACATTCGTTTGTACTAAATATTTCCGGAATGTATGATGAAGAGAATCTACGCTCTGTTTCTGCTGATATTATTCTTTCTTGCATGTGCTGATCCTTCTTCAGCGCAGAAAGTTGCCGTTGTGCTGAGCGGCGGAGGCTCCAAAGGCGTCTGCCATATAGGTGTACTAAAAGCATTGGAAGAAGCGAGGATACCGATTGACTATATCGCCGGCACTTCCATGGGCGCCATTATTGGCGGTCTGTATGCTGCGGGGTATTCCCCGTCGGACATGGAACGGATCATCACTTCCGAAGAGTTCAAGGAATGGGTTTCGGGTAAGATAGATCCCAAATATGTTTTTTATTTCCGGCAACCCTATCCGGATGCATCCTGGATGACCTTCCGTTTCAGGTACGACTCTGTATTGCAGACGCAACTGCCCACCAACATTGTTTCGCCTGTCAGGATGGATTTTGCCTTCCTGGAACTTTTTGCAAATGCATCTGCTGCTGCCGGCTATAACTTCGACAGCCTGATGATCCCGTTCCGGTGTGTGGCTTCTGATGTTCAGGAGAACAGCCCGGTAATATTGCGTAAGGGTGATCTTGGATCAGCCATCCGCGCTTCCATGACCTTTCCCTTTTACTTCAAACCGATCCGTCTGGATGGCAGGCTGCTGTTCGACGGAGGCATGTACAACAATTTTCCGGCTGATGTAGCCTATTCTGACTTCTTTCCGGATATAATTATTGGCAGCAAGGCTGCCAACAATGCAGCCCCTCCTTCCGACGACAATGTTGTGTCGCAACTTACCAATATGTTGATGGAAAAATCGCAGTACGATGTATTGTGTGAAAGCGGAGTAATGATTGAGCCCCAACTGAAGCAGGTGAATGTGATCGATTTCAGTCACACCCATGAATTCATCGATAGCGGCTATGTGGCCGCCTGGAGGATGGTGCCGGAGATCCGGAAATTTGTTGTGGATTCCATCAATCCTGATCAGCGTGAAGCTATCCGTTCTTCCTTCAATAAGCGGAAGCCGGAATACATCGTTAAGGACTATTCAATTACAGGATTAACGGGAGGGCAGTACTCCTATATCCGGAAACTCCTGTACCATTCGCCGACAGAGCGGAAACGGAAGAGCAACCAGCCTGCTCCCAATTCACTTGAGCAGGTGAAGGCCGACTACTTCCGGCTACTGGCCGAAGGCCGTGTTTCGCATACATATCCCACACTGGTATATTCCCGGCAAGATTCAAGTTATAGGCTGAATATTCAGGCTTCGAGGGAAAACAACCTTGTAGCGGGATTTGGCGGAAATATATCCTCAAAGGCCAACAACGAGGTGTTCCTGCAGCTTCAGTATAATTACTGGAGCAAGATCGCAGCTACCATGATGATGAATACGTATATCGGCCGGTTTTACAACTCGGTGAAGCTGGGCGGACGAATTGAGTTTCCAAGCCGGGTGCCGTTCTTCACCGAATTGTACTATACATTCAACCAGTTCAATTTCATGAACACCTCCAATACCTACTTCTTCAATTATGAAACTCCATTGTATCTGCGGCACAGCGAAAACTTCGCAGATGCCCGGATGGGCTTCCCGCTGAAGAACCATGCCAAGATTGAGTTTGGGTTTGATGCAGGCCGGAATGTAGGCAGTTATTATCAGACGAACAATTTCCCAACCAAGGATACCCTGGACAAGACCTTTCTCACCTTTTTCAGCCCTTTTATCAGCCTTGAGTCGAGCAACCTGAACCGGAAGCAATATGCGAACAAGGGGGAGCGGTTCTTTGCACAAACCAGGCTGGTCAATTCAAGGGAAGAGTATTTTCCGGGATCGAAACTCAGCACCGACAGGGACTATGAGCACACGCATAACTATCTTCAGTTTAACATAGTCTATGAAAAATATTTCGTGAAGAAAGGACCGTATACGGCTGGAATTTATTCGGAAGTAATGATGTCGTTCCAGCACCTGTTCCACAACTATTCCTCCTCGCTCTTATCGTCACCTGCCTTCCAGCCCTTACCGGAGATGACAACCCTCTTTTTGCCATCGTACAGGAGCCCGGTGTATTTCGCTGTGGGACAGCAGAATGTATTCACAATGTGGAAAAATTTTGATATCCGGCTTGAAGGCTACTTAATGGCGCCTTATCGTGAGATATTGCAGAATAAGGATCGGACAGCCTATTTCGGGCCCAGATTTAAAAAGCTAAGCTATACTGCTTCAGCCACACTGGTTTACCAGAGTCCCATCGGTCCTTTGAGTGCTTCCTATACCTATTATCCGGATGAAGAAACACCGTTCTCATTTTTTATCAACCTGGGGTATATCCTGTTTAACAGAGAGAGCCTGAAATAGAAGGTTCCGGAAGGATTGGCGGACTAAAAACCGGATATTATTCCAATCATTGAACAGTGATTCCGGAATATTCCTATTTTTGCACTCTTTTACACCCGAACATCTTATCCCATTGGAAATTAATGTCTTGTTCCTCCCTGTCACTTTTGGCCTGGGGAAATAGTTAAAATAAAAGTAAGTCCAACATCCACACATTGATTTGTATCATGGAAGAAAACAACCGTTCCGATCAGAATCCTGAAGAATTGAATGCAATGAATCAGGAGGAGAGCACCCAGCCTGCAGAGGTTGAAAACACAGTGGAAACCCCGGTGGTAAGCAATGAGGAGAAATCCGAAGCACATGCCGAAAAACAGGAAGAAGTTGCTGCTGCAAATGAAGAACCTGCTGATACAGCTCCGGCTAAGCCCAAAACACGTTCTCCAAGAAAATCGGCTGTCAAGGAAATTTCGGTAGAACCCGAAGCCGTTTCTGCTGTTGAAGGGATCGATTCAGAAAAAGAGTCGGTAGAAGCGACAACCCAGCCTGAAATTGCAGAGGTAATCACTCAGGAAGAACATGCACCGGCCGAGAGCGAAACGGCAACTGTGGCTGCCGCTCATGCTGTGAGCGATGAGGTTGAAGAGGAGGAATTCGAGGTGGAGGAAGGGCTTGCAGAGAGCCTGGAACATAAGTCGAGGTTGCAACTGGTAGAATTGCTGGAAGAGGTTGTTAAAGATCCGGATGTCAACGTTATCAAGAACCAGGTCACGCTGATCAAAGTAGCCTACCTGAAGTGTACCCATGATGAAAAAGAGAAGATGTTCCAGCTCGCCGCTTCTGAAGAAGAATCGGAGAGTTTTGAAGTAGCCGACCCGCTGGAAGAAAGATTCAGGAACGCTTTCAACATATATAAGCACAATAAGGCCCGTTATGCCGAACAGGTAGAAAAGGAAAAAATTCAGAACCTTGAAGCCAAAAAGCACATTCTGGAAGAACTGAAGATCCTGATTTCTTCCGAAGAAACACTGAAGAAGACCTATGATGATTTCAAGGTGCTTCAGGATAAGTGGAAAGCCATCGGCATGGTGCCCAAAAACGATGCCCCTGGTATCTGGCAAAACTATCATTTCCTGATCGAGAAGTTCTTCGATAAGGTAAAGATCAATAAGGAACTGAAGGATCTGGACCTGCGCAAGAACCTGGAACACAAGATCGAACTCTGCGAAAAAGCCGAAGAACTGATCATCGAGACTTCTATTACCAAAGCCTTCAAGAGGCTGCAGGAACTGCATGAAGAATGGAAAGAACTGGGACCTGTGCCTCAGGACAAGAGGGAAGAAGTATGGGATCGTTTCAAGACTGCATCCGACAAGATCAATGATCGTCGCCATGAATTCTATACCAAGATCCAGGACGAACAGGATGCCAATTATGCAGCCAAAGTAGTACTCTGTGATCAGGCAGAACAGGTGGTAAGCAAGGAGTATTCTTCAATCAAACAATGGCAGGAGAGCACCCAGCAGGTGAACGAACTGCTCAAGATGTGGAAATCGATCGGGCAGGCATCTCCCAAGATGAATAATGAGGTGTGGATCAAGTTCAAAGGCCATCTCGATAATTACTTTGCCAATAAGAAGGAATTCTTTGGGAAGCTGAAAGAACAGCAGCTGCACAACTATAATCTGAAGATGGATCTCTGTGTTCAGGCTGAAGCATTGCGGTTAAGCTCCGAATGGAGGAATGCATCGCGTGATCTGATCCGCCTTCAGGATGAATGGAAGAATATCGGTCCGGTTCCCCGCAAACATTCCGAAAAGATATGGAAGCGTTTCAGGGCTGCTTGTGATGAGTTCTTCCAGCGTAAGGCTGAGTTCTTTAAAAATATCCAGAGCACGGAAAACGAGAACCTGGTTCGCAAACAGGAAATTCTCAAAAAGCTGGAAGAGTTTGAATATGTTGAAGATCGCCAGGCAAACCTGGAAACGGTGAAGGAACTCCAGCGGCAGTGGATGGAAACAGGCCATGTTCCGATTAAAGAAAAGGACAAGCTGCAGAACGATTATAAGGCTGCCGTTAATAAGATCTACGATAAACTTAAGGTCGACGTTTCGGAACAGCGCATGAGCAATTACCGGAACCGCTTTGAGAATCTTAAGGAACAACCCGACGCCCAACGGATCATCAATAAAGAACGCAATTCGCTGCAAATCCATATTGACGAACTCAAGGAGGAAATCCTCCTGTGGGAGAACAATATCGGATTCTTTGCCAATTCGAAACAGGCCAATATTCTGAAATCGGAATTCGAAGCCAAGATCGCCAGGGCCAAGGAAGAGCTTGCCGGACTGGAAGCCAAGAAAAAATTCCTGCAGAAGGCTGCTCGCGAACAGGAACAACAGCAGCAGAAACAATAACAACACATTCTTCAGATACAGAGCCCCGGACCTCCGGGGCTTTTTTATTTATTCAGGAAAGGGAAGAGCTCATTGTAAAAGATCTGGGCGGCGCATTTGTTTACAGGTCATTCCTGATGTGCCTTTAAATTCCTTTATAGCGCAATTGCGGCCGGCCTGTCAGGATGCAGCAATCTTTCCTGCCTCAGGAGTATTAGCTCCCTGATTGCCAGTCCTTTCTACTTCGGGATACGCGGAAACCGGGTTCCGACCTGTCGCAGTTAAAACCGGCAATATGATTCCGGCAATCAATCTGTGAGATGTTCCAGGATTTATTCCTGTGATCTCCCGGATGCCGGCAATACATTCATTTCCTGCTTTTCCGGAGCGCCGCGGGGATAAATACTATCTTTGTACTGGCCGCCGTTATTGTCCCATAACACAGGATTACCGACGGATGTTATCCGCTTAAATGTTCAGGTCATGAAGAAAATATTGAAAATTTCAGCCATTATCCTCGGCTCTTTATTGTTGCTGATGGCAGTCCTTCCTTTTGCCTTTAAAGGCAAGATCAAAGCCAAAGTTCAAAATGAGATCAATGCGGGCCTGAATGCCCGTGTGACGTTCGGTAAACTGGGTTTATCGATGTTCCGTCATTTCCCCGATATGACCCTTACCTTAAAAGATCTCTATATCGTCGGAGTGAAAGAATTTGAGAAAGATACACTTGCCGGACTGCCTTCCCTGTCGTTCACCCTGAACCTGAAAAGTGTTTTTAAAGGTGATACCTATGAAATAAAAAGGGTGATCCTCGATTCTCCTAAAATCCGGCTGAGAGTGCTTGGGGATGGAAAGGTGAACTGGGATATCACGAAGCCTTCGACTGATACCACAACGACTACCTCTTCATTTAAGGCGACCCTTAATAAGGTGACCATCCGGGATGCCGAATTCACATATGATGATGCCGAAACGCCCATGTTTTTTGCATTGTACGGACTATCGGGAGAACTCAGCGGGGATATGACAATGGATAAAACGACCCTGGATGTGGATGCAACAGTGGCTTCGGTAGTAACCGATTACGAAGGGATCCGTTATGTGAGCCAGGCACATGCCGACCTTGTTACCCAATTGCAGGCTGATCTGGCAAACTGGATCTTCACATTCAAAGGGGCCGAACTCGATCTGAATGCCTTCCGCCTCAAAGCCGACGGCTTCTTTGCCATGCCCGATGACGGTTACGATATGGATATCAGGTTCTCTTCGAGTGAGAACAGCCTGAAATCCTTCCTTTCCCTGATCCCTGCCATCTATGCCCGCGATTTTGAATCAGTCAGGACCGACGGTACCATGCAGTTCGATGGATTTGTCAAAGGGAAATATACGGATGTTCTGTTCCCCTCTTTCGGAATCAACCTGAAAATTGCAAATGGTATGTTCATGTATCCTTCACTTCCCGGCAAGGTAGATGAGATCAACCTGGTAGCTTCCGTGAAGAATCCTGACGGAGATCTGGACCATACCCTGGTTGAAGTGCCGAAATTGCACCTTAAAATGTTGCAGGATCCTCTGGATATGAGCTTCACTCTTTCCACGCCCGTGAGTGACCCGGAAATCCATGGCAAACTCAAAGGCCGGATCAATCTGTCGGATGTGTCCAGGTTTTATCCGATGAGCAACGAGACCAGGCTCGGCGGTATCGTAAATGCAGATATCAGTCTCGACGGAAGGATGTCGTACCTTGAGACAGGCAAATATGAACAGTTCAACGCCCGTGGTTTTGCTGATATTTCAGGCGTAAATTATTCCGGTCCGCAGGTACCACAGGAGGTGAAGATTTCTAAAGCACGGCTGAATTTCTCACCTGCATACATCGCCGTATCGAACCTGGCTGTTGCCATCGGTAAAAATGACCTTTCGGCCGACGGAAGGATCGAGAATTATCTGCCTTACCTGTTCCGGAAAAATGCGACCTTGAAAGGTTCTCTGACCACGAAATCGACATTCATGGATCTCAACAGCCTTATACCTGATACGAAACCCACTGCATCTGCTCCTTCAGGGGCGCTCTCGGTGGTTGAGATCCCCGCGAATATTGATTTCACGCTGAAATCGAACTTCAGCAAGCTGATCTATGATAAATACACACTGACAGATGCCGGCGGTACAGTGGTGGTCAGGGATAAGACGCTTTACCTCGAAGGAATCCGCGCCGACATGCTGGGCGGCACACTGGGCGTGAGCGGAAGTTATGCAACTCCGGATGCAAATAGCCCTAAAGTTGACCTGGCTGTTAAAGTAAACAGCATCGATGTAAAACAATCGTTCAATACTTTCAATACAATTCAGTCGTTTGCGCCAATAGCCCAGAAACTGAACGGAAAGCTTACCACCAATCTTTCGTTCAACGGGAAGCTGGGATCCGATATGATGCCCGATCTTTCCTCCATTTCCGGCGAAGGGCTGGTCCTTTCGGATTTGCTTTCGATCGATAACCTCAATACGTTTAACAAGATTGCTGATGTACTCAAGATCGAGAAGTTGCGGAAACCGGCGATAGAGAAGGTGAACCTCTCTTTTGACCTGGTTGACGGTAAGGCTACGGTAAAACCGATGGATTTCAAACTGGCATCCTATAAGTCAAACTTTTCCGGGACGATTGGCCTGGATCAGACTATTAACTTCGTTCTCAACCTTGACATTCCGAGATCGGAGTTTGGCAGCGGAGCCAACGGGGTGCTGAACGGTCTTCTGGCTGATGCTGCCGGCAAGGGGCTGAAGGTCAGTCTGGGTGATGTGGTGCCTGTGACCTTGCTCATAGGCGGAACGGTGACAAATCCAAAAATCACTGCAGGAGTCAAACAGGCCCTGGCCGGTGTGGTTGATGATCTGAAACAGCAAGCCATTGCCCAGGTGCAGCAGAAAAAGGAAGAGGTTGTCAACAAAGCGAAAGAGGAAGCAAACAAGCTGATCGATGAAGCGGATGCACGTGCTTCCAAACTGCTTGCGGCAGCCCAGCAGCAAAGCGACCAGTTGATGAAGACTGCCCGAATTTCGGCCGATAAGCTTCGTGCGCAGGCTGACTCAACTGCTGATAAAGTTATAGCTGAAGGGAAGAAGAAGGGCGTTATCGCAGAAGTGACAGCGAAAAAGGCGGCCGATCAGATCAAAAAGGAAGCGGATAAGAAAGCTGACAAGCTGCTTCAGGAAGCGCAGACCAAATCGGATGCCATCCTGAACAAAGCCAGGGCCGAAGCTGAACAGCTAAGGGCGGAAGCCAGGAGCAGGACAAAATAGAACCGTAGCCGAAATATAACGAAGTGGTATTCTTCTGAATTCGCTTCAAAAATCAGAAATCGCTGATCATCATTTTTACTTCAATGGATTAACGACTGATGAATTATAAATGAGCTTTTTAAACAGTTTCTCAGTCGATACTGAAATCTATCCCGAAAGAAATGTTCCAGATATCCAAGGCTGTGACCGACCTGCTTTTCATCGCGTACCAGATCTGGTAGTCGATAGTTCCCAACTCGGCAAAGACAGAGAATTTGTTGAGTTTGCTTCCTTCTATGGCCTTGTTGAGCTTTGCTCCCATCATGAAAGTGCCATGTATAGCGTTGGTGTTGTAATAACCGTCGGGGAAGTAGCCAGGGTAAACCAGGTAGGTATTCCTGGTTTCGCCATACAACAGTGAAGCGCCTGCGTAGTAGGCGAGGTTCAGTTTTGCGGAGACGGGAACGGAGCCGGGACTATAGATTACCTTTATGGCTCTTGTGTGAACGGATACGCCATGAATGAAGTCAGGCAGATACCCGAAGATCAGGTAGGCATGCACCTGATCGTTCAGAAAGCTCTTGCCGATTCCGGCGGAAACACATCCAAGGTTCCCGGCATATTGAATCTGGATGTGATAAGGTTTTAACCTGAAAAAGGATTCTTCCGCTGCACCAGCCCTCAGCGGCAAGCCCGTAAACAGAATCAGTATCTCTATCAGGACCAGCAGGAGCAGAGGCTTCTTAAAAATCAATGCTTTCAATTTCATACTCATTTCCGGCAATTTTCAGGATGGAGACTTTATGACGTTCAATGCTGCCGATGACAAATGCAGGCACACCACGGAAGGACTTGATGACAGAATGATGTTCATGCCCGTGGATACATAGAATAACATTATTGTCAGTGATGATATTAGGTAATGTGGCAAAAAATAGTTGGTGACAAATGCAATTGAATATTGTATATTAG
>CAZJCG010000066.1:0-15378 GCA_964544545.1 uncultured Lentimicrobiaceae bacterium
TTACTAAGAATGACTATGAATGATCCGCCAGCCGGCGGAAATGACTACGAATGACAACCGAATGACAATGAAAGTCTCCGGCTATCCCCGCGTTATTCGTTCATTGTAAACATAAAAAAACCCGGTTCTCCCTGAAAAAGTTCGAACCGGGGCAACCACCAGAAGATAGGCTAACGGGTCATTGGATAACCTCGATGCCGAAAAATGGCAATATGGAAGCGGCGTTTTCCTGGTCAACCTTCAGGAAAAACTTACCATCTTTAAATACCGTATAGAGGTACTGAGCCTGTACGGGTTTGTAAACGTCATTGGCAGGGTCACAGCAACTGCCATACCTGCAGTACTTGTACAAACGGAGCCCGTTGCGTGAAGTAACATACTCCATCAGAGCAGTGCAGCCCGGTTTTGCGTACGGACACATCAGGGGCATCCTTTCATACAGGTGACCATTACACATGTAAGCGTCAATTTTTTCATAGGGTATTTTCAGCGTCGTTCCATCATCAAGGGTTAAACTTGCGCGGAACAATCCTGATTTCAGATCCTGACAGAAATAAGTCTTACCTCCTACCGTAACATAGCTGACCGTTTCACTCCCGGCTTGTGCAGCCCAGGCGACAACCAGCAACAGGAACGCGACAATTAGTGATTTCATGGCTGATCCTCCTTATTATTTTGGTTAGCAATTTTTCAACGTAAATTTACCTAATGTACTGATGGTGAATCAACTATAATCGATTACATGCTCAATTAAATCGTTGAACGGATGACCGGAAGAAATGACTGTTTTACAGGTTGATCCTCATCGTTTGCCGATCATTTTATCATCCTTTGTTCTGTTTCACCCGGTATCATTCCCCGGCGATAAGCAGGCATTTATCCCGGAAAATCAGCCGTTCACCGACTTCTCATGTGAACAGCTATATTGCAGTCATAAATTTGCAGCCATATACCTGCGGTCCGGCTCAACTGCCGGCACAAGAGTTATCCTGATCATGAAAATCTGCTCCTTTACACCAGGCCTGAAAAGGCAGTTTGACAGGGAAGTAATCCGGCGAATTCAACTTAGCAATCAATACCCCGAAGAGATCCTTCATGAAGAATGCCTGGATCATTTGCCGGAGTCTGTTAAGAAATATCTGCATTATACCGGAATGACCGGAAAGCTGAAAACACGGAATGTGTTCATCAGGGCTTCCGGACGGATCCGTTCCGCACCCGAAAGCGGATGGATGTCATTCAGCTCCTGGCAGTACAATTTCTTTGATGATCCGCTCAGGATCTTCTATATCAAGGCCAGGAAAATGGGAGTACCGGCCATCGGCCTTCACTTGTATAAAGAGCAAATCGCATTTATGGATATCCGGCTGGCAGGATTTCTACAGATTGCCTATGCCCGGGGCCCCGAAATGAACCAGGCAGAAACCGTCACGATCCTGAACGATATGTGCTTCATGGCTCCGGCCAGTCTGATTTCCCCCGATATTGAATGGGAAGAAACAGATCCCCTCAACTTGAAAGCCAGTTACCGTAACGGCGATATCAGGATCAGCGCTAAGCTTACCTTCGACCAGGATGGCCGGCTGATCAACTTCCTGAGCTTCGACCGGTATGAAACCAGCGGTAACCAGTTTATCAATTATCCATGGGAAACCCCGGTCAGAGATTATGGCAATTTCAACGGATACCTGCTGCCTTCTCAGGCAGACGTTATCTACAAGCATCCGGAAGAAGACTTTTGTTACCTTGAATTCAAACTGGAGGAGATCCGGTATAATGTAAAATCACCGGTAAAGATCCGGTGACAGGGACTTTTCTGATTCAGGAATGATCCGGTCAGCCGAAGTTTCAAATAAAATTGATCCTTACAGATCAGGTTATTAATCAAAGCTGATGAAAACACCATTTACTCCTGAGGAGTTCTTTAACGTCTTCGAAAGGTACAATGCAGCCGTTTATCCGGCTCAATGGTTGATAATTCTGGCAGGTTGCGCCTGTTTGATTCTGCTGCATTCGCGGTACGGCAAAAGAAACCTGCTGACAGGCAGCATTCTGGGACTGCTCTGGATCTGGATTGGCATCGTTTACCATTTCCTTTTCTTTTCGGGGATCAATCCGGCTGCCAAAGCCTTTGGCATCCTTTTTATCCTGGAAGGGATCCTGATCGTTATCGAGAGTTTTCGGGCCGGACGGATGGAGTTCCGGTTCGACAAATCTGCCCGGGCATACATTGGCTATTTTCTGATCCTGTTCGGACTGATCATCTACCCGTTAATAAACCTTGCCCTGAACATCCCTGCAGTAAGGATCATCTCCCTGGGTCTTCCCTGCCCGACCACGATCTTCACACTGGGTTTCTTTCTCCTTACCACAAACAAATTTCCCAAATACCTGCTGATCATTCCCCTGCTCTGGGCCGTGATCGGATTGAGCGCAGCCGTAAATTTCGGGGTAATACAGGATTATATGTTGATGGTGTCGGCAGTGCTCGCCTGTTTCTTTCTTATTAGCAGAAAAAAATGAGTGACACCGAAAGATACCATACCATCATAATCGGCGCAGGCATTACCGGCCTGAGCACAGGGCTTGCCTGCCGCAAAGTGTATCCTGATCCTGACCACCGGGTGCTGATCCTTGAGAAGCAGCCGGTAGCCGGCGGATGTGTGGCTACGTTTGCCCGTAAAGGTTACCGGTTCGATACGGTCCAGATGATCCCGGATGTAAGCGATATCCTCGGCTTTTTCGGAATCAGCATCGAACTGAAGCGTTTCAATAATGCCTATGCCCGCATATTCCTGGCCGAGCCTGCCGTAGAGGCGGTTTCCGTTTTTCCTGTAGCCTCTTCTGCTGCCGATTTCGAGGCATACCTCAGCGGACGGTTCCCGGATGAAGCCCGACGGATCCGGAAATACTTCTCGTATTGCCGGAAAATGCATGAAGAGTTGCACTACCTGAAAACAGAGCCGGGGTTCACCGATATTCTCAGTATCCTGTTCAGGTGCAGGAGAATCCTGATGAATTCAAACAAAACTTACCGCCAGTTCCTCGATAGTTTTGGATTCAGAAATCCGTTGCTGTATGAGATACTGGACATCTTCTCCTCGTTTTCGGGATTATCGGGAAACCGTTGTGCTGCCCTGCTCACTGCCTGTGCCATGATCACAACCCTTAAAGGCAGCTATCGCCCCGTGAAGGGATTCATTGAATTTCCCCTGCTTCTCCGGAAAGAGTTTGAAAAACGAGGCGGTGAGATCCGGGTAAATACGGAAGTCAGGCGAATTTTAATAGAAAATGGAAAAGCCTGCGGAGTTGAACTTGCCGACGGCAGCATCCTCAGGAGTGAAATAGTGGTGTCAACCGCCGATACCAAAGTGACCCTTGGTAAAATGGTCGGATTTGAGCTACTGGAAAAACTGGATTCTGCCTATGCGCTGAAAGCAAATGAGGTAAAAATGTCGCCTTCCGCATTTGCTATCCATCTTGGCTTGTCGGAGGATCTGAACCTGCGTGAGATGGGATTCGACTGCGGGTATAATGTACTCACTACCGGCCGCCAGACACATGAAAAGATGTTTGATGTCTGGGAAAAAGGACAGATGCTCCTCTCCGATGATGAATTTCACCTGGCAGTGATCTCCCCTTCCGTTATGACAGGCGGGAAAAATAACCTGGTGATCCATGTTGTGCCCGTTCCGGCTGCGTCATGGATTGAATTGCGGGAGACTGATTATGAATCTTATACCCGGAAAAAGCAACAACTTGCCGACTTCTATATTCAAAAGGTGGAAAAGTACATGATACCGGGCCTTCGCAATCATATTCTCTTTACCGATATTTCGACGCCTGCAACGTATGCAAGGTACATCGGCTCTCCCGGCGGTTCCAATTATGATATGATGCCAGTTCCCGGGAATTTCGGGAAGAACAGGCTCCGGACACGGACTCCGGTAGAAAATCTCTTTATGCCCAAATTCAGCCACGGAATATGGCCTTCTCTTCAGGCTGGCTTGCAGGTAGTGGACATGATCAGCGGGGGAAAGATCATGAATGGCAATTCCTCCTATTCGGGGAGTTAACAGGAAATACCCGAAAAGCCTGCAGGCAAAAGCACATCGGCTGAGTTACCTTCTTTTTCTGCCGGATCTTGCTGCTGCTTCTTCCGGAACCAGTGAAACTCCCTGACGATCTTCAGGCCACGGTTGAAATTACGGATCACGAATTCGACGCCCAGGATCACTGCCATGATCACAAGAACGACGGAAACCAGCAGTAGTCCGTCGCTGGCGCTTCCCGTAGCTCCATATCCGGTCCGGACCAGGAGCAACAAAAACAGAGTAAAGTAGCGCTTCATACGTTATAGTTACAAATATCTTTCAATACAGATTATTCCCAAAACAAATATACTTCATTTCAATGTGAAATGTATTCCTGTTCCTGTTTTTCAGGATGATATTCTATAATCGGCATTGCAGGATGCGGGGATTCCGGTACACTAAAAAATCAATACCGTGAATCTGCGGCATCCCGTAAGTCCCCCGGGAGGATGAACTGCGTACAGCGATTCGCCAGGCCTTCCCGTTCAGTAACTCTGGTAACAATTTAGATTTCTGTATCTTATAAATCTTACACTCCCTGCTGACCTGTCATTTTCCCGTGTGGCCACTAATTTTTCACATGTTCAATCATCGGTTGGATTTACCGGGATAAAAAGCCGGTTTACCTGCCGATAGCGGTCATTTACCGGATAGTTACGGCCAGATCGTAACAAAAAGACTTTTTCTTCGTCAACAATGCATTCCATTTTTAAACGACAGAACCCATCTGATTAAAAATCAAAACCTAACAAAAACCATAATGAAACAACGATTGATCTCAGGAGTGGTGACAGTAATGATATTGTTGGTGCTCCAGCTCCAGGTATCAGCCACAGGCGATTTGAACAACCCGCGGAGCGGCATTCTGAAAGGCCGCGTCGTAGATGCAACCAGCAACAAGCCCATGGAATATGTCAATGTCGCCGTATTCCGGGTAGCTGACTCATCCCTTATTACCGGGACGATAACCAATCCCGATGGAATTTTCAAAATAGAAAGCATCGCCCTCGGCGAATACTACCTCAGGCTTTCATTCCTTGGATTTGAAAATCTCTTCACTCCTCCGATCCATATCCGTAACAACTCGGGTGTTGATCTGGGCGACATGAAGATGGCCGTTACGGCGGCTGACCTGCAGGGTGTATCCATTACCGGAGAACGGGCGCGGGTTGAATACCAGATCGATAAGAGAGTTATCAATGTCGGCCAGGATCTTGTATCCAAAGGTGGTACGGCCGCAAATGCCCTTGAAAACACGCCCTCCGTGCAGGTCGACCCGCAGGGGAATGTTATGCTGAGGGGCAGTTACGATTATATCGTCCTGGTTGACGGGAAACCGTCCGTGCTGAAAGGATCCGATGCCCTTAAACAGATCAGTGCAGCATCCATCAAGCAGATCGAGGTGATCACCAATCCTTCGGCGAAGTACGAAGCCGACGGAAAAGCAGGGATCATCAACATCATTCAGAAAAAGGATAAACTGCAGGGCCTGAACGGAAATGCCAGCATGTCGCTATCCACAACCGATAAATACTCGGCCAATGGCCTGATCAACTACAGGAAGAATAAGGTGAACCTCTTTGCCGGCATCGATTTCGCCAGAAATAAATACATATCCGACCTGGATCTCGAGAACCACAGCTACCTTGAATCCGGCAACCTGGCTATGAATGAGAATGTGCGCCAATACAACAGGAACGACAACATGGCAGGAAGGTTCGGCATTGACTATGATCCTGACAGCAAGAATTCGTTCAGCCTCTCAGGAACGTACGGCAAACAGGGCTATGACAATGGCGCTCATGCCACGTACAACAGCCAGCTGGAAGGCAGCACCAGAAATTACTTCCGCAGCAACAGCGACATGGATGTTACAGGGAATGTGCCGGGCCTCAATCTGGACTATACCCACCGTTTTGCCGAAAACCATACAATCTTCATCTCCAGTAACTATAGTGCCTGGGACGGTGTGGACAACAACCTGGTAACGGAATACAGTACGGACGAATCTTACATCCCCGGTGATATAACCTCATCGCTCCGCTACCGTAAAGATAATTTCAATTACCAGTACCGATTGAATGTCGATTACAAACGACCGGTAAAGAAAAGCACGCTGGAAGCCGGCTTCCAGTACCGTTACGAGAACCGTCGTGATGATCTCGCATTCAGTAACCTCGACGTGGAAACGGAACAGTGGATCGCCAACCCGCTGTACACCTATACCCTCAAATACAGGAATGACATCTATTCCGGCTATGCAACCTTTTCAGGGCAAACGCTTTGGGGGATCGGATACATGGCTGGCCTGCGGACCGAACTGTTCACCCGGGAGATCAATTTTTCGAATGATGCCTCTACCTATAACTTTGAAAAGTTCATGCTCTATCCCAGCCTGCATTTCTCCAAAACCGTCAAGGAGAAACATCAGTTCCAGCTCAGTTACAGCCGGCGGATCAACCGCCCGATGCCCTGGTTGCTGAATAAGACTCCCGGCTATATCGACCCGAACAATATTTTCAAGGGCAGCCCCGAACTGGAACCGGAATTCACGGACGCTTATGAGTTCAACTACCGCTCTACGTTCAAGAAGCTCACGATCAGCGCTCAATCCTATTTCAGGAATACGACCAACTGCTTCGAAACCAAACGTACGCTCGACGAAAACGGGATCATGACCCATGAGCTTATCAATGCTTCCAGGCAACAGTCGTATGGACTTGAACTCGGAGTTGACGTTCCGGTTACCAAATGGTGGCAGTTAAGCACGGGGGCCGATTTGTTCCATTACAACCTTTCCGCTTCCAGCAGCAGCGACCAGGGATTGAAAAGCGTGAACACCTGGGACGCCCGGCTGATCTCCAACTTCTCGCTGAAATGGGGCACCCGCCTTCAGGCTGTAGGGTATATGAGAGGTCCCAGGATTGACACCCAGGGCCGGATGGAAAGGTTCTATACTGTGAACCTGGCTGTAAACCAGCCGTTAATGAAAGGAAAGATCAACGTGGGATTAACCGCACAGAACATCTTCGACTCCATCAAGCTGGATTACAAAGCCTCCGGTACCAATTACGAAAACACTTACTCGATATCGGACGAAGGACCTTCGCTGCAGTTAACTGCATCATACACCTTCAACAATTTTGTGAATAAACAACGCGGCCGTTCCGACGATGCCAGCTTCAGGGGTGGAGGTGCATTCTGACGACGAGAAACTTTTGCCGGGAAGGAAAAGATCCTTCCCGGCGAAAGTTTATCCTGCGATATCGGGGATTCACATACCGGCTAAGGCTGTTCGCCGATTCTATGTTTCAGTCTCCTGTGGATCGCTTTACTTTTGACGGGAATTTGTAATAATCACTTAGCAATGAAAAATGTACTCACTTCGCCTTCGGGTATGAAAGCCACCGGCGTTGGACCGAAGATTATCCTGGTAACGTTGCCATTTGTGGCTGCCGGCATTGTTCTGCATACATACCTGCCGGAATATTCACGTTTCAGCTCTGTATATCCCGCCGTTCTGATCCGGACCGGCATGGCCCTGACCGGTGTGGGCGCCTCTTTCTACCTGGCCGCCATGGTGCAGTTCCTTCAGGGATTTGCCTCCGGCAAACTCTTAACAAGCGGAGCATTCGGCTTATCCAGGAATCCTATCTATGCCAGCTGGATTGTTTTTCTCCTGCCGGGTATTTCCCTCATCTTCAATAATTGGTGGTTTCTTTGCTCAGCAGTAGCCATGATGCTCGCGTTTCAGAAATACATCCGGTACGAGGAACAGATCCTGCAGGAAGTCTTCGGGAAACGCTACGTGGAATATTCGCGTCGCGTCGGTCGCATAGGCTTTTTCCCGGTTAGTCTGTTTGTATGAGCGAAGTATCATAAAAATCCGTTCCGAATCACCAAACAGGCCTTTAAACGCACTACTTACGGATCAAATAAACCGGATCAGGAAAAAAGAACAAGAATATGCACAGATTGTGCAAACTTTGTAATTTAGATTACTTTCCTGCATAGCCAGTTATGTTCTCCCGGCTGCTTCCCTGATTCTGCTCCTGATACCGTTGCTATTCTGTTTTGCGAAACTATAATTGATGCATGTAACGGGCATTCATGGCCGGCAGGATGAATTCTTGTAAAGCTATTCTTTTACTGCCTGTTTATCTTTACTTATCTGACTTACTGCGTATCCGGAATTATTCCTAAATATAAACAGTATGAGAACCATTCACATTATCCGGGGGATAACCCTGTTGATGAGCATCCTGATTTCCGGCTCAGTATTATCGCAGGAATCGCGCAACAAGCTGTCGGTAAATCCGATAGAACTTATTGGTTTTAACCGGCTCAACATTGAATATGAGCGAAGCTTCCGCGAAGGCCGGACCGGCTGTGCCTTTTACATCGGGAACACCGGTCATGCCGTGCCGCTGGTGCATGATCAGTATTCCTGGCTCTCACAGCAATCGGTGGCGATGAAGTTCTACCTGCGCTCATTCGACCGGCCTTGTTTCTGGTATGGAGGGATGATCAGTGTTGCCTCGGGGACCTTAAAAAACAAGGATCTGGAGCCACAGTCAACCAATGTTGGAGCGCTCGGGCTTTTAGCGATCGGCGGGTACCAGTTTTTTGCCCGCTCGCTGTATGCTGACCTCTACCTGGGAACCGGTTATGCTGTAACCAATGACCTGTTTGGCAGTGCCGTTTACGCCGAAGGTACCAGCCGTCCATCCAACCTGCTGCTGATTTACGGGATTAAACTCGGGTATAAATTTTGAGTACTCACTGAATTCAATAGCACTCATTTTCACTCAGACCTGATACAGAATGAGGAAACCCTGATTTATGGCCTGATACTGCTGATAAAGGCAGTAGCATTGTTATCCACCACAATCATGTCGCCGGAGTCGATGAGCCCGTCCCCGTTTATATCCTCAGGCAGATACCCGGTAACAAATGCTGCAGCAGAATTATCCAGCGGAATCATATCGCTGGAATCAATAATTCCATCCTGATTTACATCACCGGAATAGATGCAATAACGGCCACTGACTGCTTTCAGATTGTTACTATATGCGCTGTTACTCGCGGCGGTAAAATCATAGGAAGTGGAGCTCCCCGGGAACGAAACCGGACTGGCAGACCAGGTTTCTATGCTGTTCCTGTGTTTGACAATTATATAACAGGGTGAATAAAGGTTTCCCGGAAGCGAAACCGAACAGGATCCGAGGGTATCGAGTGAAACCTCCGGTAGCGTGTATAGTATGGCATAGGGTGCTGTTCCGGAGGCAATCTGGATGGTCACTTTATCAGCAACAGCTCCGGGATATTTGTTCCCCGACTGGTCCTGGGCTTTGAACAGGTGGCCGGTCGAAGGGTTATAAAGCCCCTCCGGCAGTAATGATATATTCAGGGCCTTGGTCTGGCAGGCCTCAAGCGGGTTCACCAATACGGAAAATGGCGCTGAAGCTGCTCCAAACCCACAGCCACTTTGACCTTTTACTGTAACCTGGAGCGTACCCGTAAAGGTCGCACTTAGGTTAAGTGTGGCAGTATTTCCTGATCCGACAATGTTTCCTGCGGCTGCAGGTGACACTTCCCATACATAGCCGGTAGCATTCGTAACACTGCCAACTGAATATACCAGTCCGGGCTCGCCAATGCAAGCTGATTGCGGTCCCGTTATATTACCTGCCGGGTAAGGCCTCGGCGAGGATGTGGTGAGTATGTTGGTATGCGTCCAGGTATGATCAACTCCTGACACTACCCATGAGTAATCGGCAATGTGCAATCCTTCGCCGTACCAGGGATCCATATAATACATGTCAGTCCCTATCAGTCCGTGACCGGTAAGAAAATGCCCGCCACCGCTCGTCCAGCCCCAGCGGATGACAAAAGGGCGGTTTGCCTGGATTTCATTAGTGATGGAGGAGGTTGATAAATAGGAACCATACCCATAGTTCTGAATCGATGCAAAATGAATCAGTATATCCTGGATGCTGCCAGGGTATCCCCAGTTATAATTCCAGTAGTTGCAACCGAGGCTCGGATTGACACAGCAATTCGTCGTCCCGAAGTTATGCCAGGTAGCA
This sequence comes from uncultured Lentimicrobiaceae bacterium, assembly GCA_964544545.1. Lineage (GTDB taxonomy): Bacteria > Bacteroidota > Bacteroidia > Bacteroidales > UBA4417 > UBA4417. The sequence goes on from CAZJCG010000066.1 coordinate 10,184, forward strand.
ACAGTGCGGGTGTATTCAGCGATATTGCATTGCGGGGTAGTGGTACAGTAATAATCCAGGATGCAGGCAGAGGTACCGGCCCAGCACCACTGGGTTTGCTCCTGTTCCATTTCGGTAACATTCAGTACCTGTGCCTGTATAGCTGTAGATACGAAAAGTGCAGCAAATAATAATACCGTAAATTGCTTTTTCATGACCGCCAGGATGTTAATTTTCGGGTGATGCATTGTTCAGAATAATCGGTGCGAGGTTCTGCAAGGTTATACTGCCCTCCTTTAATGAAGCCAGTTCGGGAAGATTGACCAGCGCAGAGTTCATAGGGATCAGTTCCAGCTGGTCAGCCGTGAGACCTGCGTCCATTGTCAGCAGAAAGTCACTGTGAACCTGGAAGAACCTGACCAGCTTGAGATCCCTGGTTTTTTCACCCAGCACTTTTGCCTTTTGATCAATTTCTGTGGCTAATACTTTACCGCCAAGGTCAACAATCTTCCCAACAGGAGATTCAACCACGGTGAGCAGCACCCGGCAACTGCCATTTACAATCACTGGTACTCTCCACTCATGAGTTGAAACAAGTTTCAGATTGACATTCTTATAATTCTGTAAATCTGTAAAATCCACAGTAAACACTTCTATAGGATTACCCAGGCGGGCCAGGGCAAATTCAGACCTGTCGGAAAAGCCATACAGGGATTCGTTCCCAACCGGAATTTTTTGCAGCCATAATTTGATATCCTGGTCAGGATCAGCATTTGAATTCTGCGCTTTGACAAGATACATGGATGCCGGCAACAGGAACAACAAAACAGTGATTATCTTTTTCATCGGAATTGATATATGAGCCCTTTAAGGGACGGTGGTTATTTGCACGTAATATCAGGCTCTTATTTTTCTCCTGGCTTGGAACTGGTTGAGCAAAGGAAACTCATCATCCTGCTTAATGAATAACTTCCGTGTCGGATAGAGAAAAGATGAACAGAGCTATTTCATGTCAAGAATATTATTTCCAAAGATATGAATTATCCATCGGATAACTGTTGAATTAAGGATTTCGCAAATAGAATCGGGAAACAACTTTCAGGACAACCTGATGAAATATCACCTTGGCTCCCTGTGGCAGAATTGCCTTTACCCGGACAATATCTCTTTGTTATTACTCTTCCTGCTGATTATAAGAGCTATCCGGTCATGTTTTGTCTGCTTCTCTTTCCTCTCGCGCGAAAAAGACAGATCGGTGCGGGAACAGGGCCGTTCATCGAATACGGTTTCGTTTCCCGGCGCATGAACCCGGAAAAATGGGGGTAATTGTACATGATCCCGGAGCAACAGGCTGGCATACCGGTATTAAAACCATGAATACTATTAAAACCGGCAGTGAATTACTGACGATTGACGGTCAGGAGAAGCTGCAATATTGCCGGTTCTCGGACTATCCTTTCGTACTCATCGCCGCCAGCACCCTTTCCGGTGTCATCGGCAACTGATACAAACGTGCTCCGCAGGCGTCGAATATGGCATTGGCGATCACTCCTCCCATACAGATAATGGCTGGCTCACCTCCGCCCTGCATCGGCTCCTTTTTATCAAGGATCCGCGTTTCAATCGTTGGAAGCCAGGAGAAGAGCGGTATTTTATACGTTCCGTAATTCGAAGTTAGCACATCACCTCCTTTAAATTCGACCTCTTCGGTGAGGGCGTAGCCGAGGCCCATCATGATACATCCTTCCATCTGGATCTTTGCACCTTCGGGATTTACGCAGAATCCCATATCCTGAGCACAGGCAACCCGCACAACCTGCACCTGTCCGGTAGATTTATCGACCCTGACTTCTGCCATGTGTGCCACATAGCTGCCGGCATCCGTACCACAGGCAATTCCGAATCCTCTGCCGCCGGGCGTTTTACCAGGTGTCCATCCGAACAGGTCAGCCACGGCTGTTAATACGCCTTTCATCCTTTCGTCTTTCAGGTTTATAAGGCGGAATTCAAGAGGATCTATGCCCAGTCTGGATGCCATGATATCTATCTGCGATTCGCGGGCGAAGGTATTCGTATTATTCCCGGGCGCCCGCCATGCCCCGGTTGCGAAGGGATGCACATCTTTCCCCGAATAGCTGGTGGTCCGCTGGTTCGGAACATCATAAATTGTATCCGAACCGCGGGATCCGGCATAGTATTCATGATAATCCCAGACCCTGATCTTCCCCTGTTTATCGGCTCCGGAGATAACTTTTACCACGGCTGCCGGCCGGAAGGTGTCATAGAAGAACTCCTCTTCACGGGTCCAGTGAACCATCACAGGTTTCCCTGAGAGCCGTGTCAGCCGGGCAGCCTCCAACGCCTGCCGTGCCGGGGCCTTACCCCCAAATCCGCCTCCGACGAATGGAGGGATCACCCGGACCTTTTCCAACGGAAGGCCGAGCTCACGCGAAAGCGTATCCTGAACTCCAAAGGGCGACTGGGTCGAAACACGTGCGATCAGCCTGTCACCCTCCATGTATGCCAGGGCTGTATGCGTTTCTAAGGCTGAGTGGGCAACATAACTGTTGTGAAATTCACTTTCCACAACGAAGGAAGATTCTTCCTTACCCCGGTCAATGCTCCCGTCACGGTTCAGTCCCTTAGCTTCCGTGTCGGAGTTCAGCAGGTAGGAGAAGATGATCTTATCGTCCACCTTCTTTTCGTTGAACGAATACTCCGTTTTGATGGTTTTCAACGCAGCATCCGCCTTCTCGATATCTTCATGAAGAACGGCTATCAGGTCCTTATCCTCTATAACCGTCACGCCTTCCAGCTTTTTAGCTGCCGTAGTATCCGCCGATACCAGGGTGGCTCCGTGTGAAGGCGGCCTCAATATCCTGGCGAAGAGCATCCCCGGCATCTTATAATCGCCGGCATACAAGGTTTCACCCTTCACCTTGCCAACAGAGTCAGCCCGGTTCAATGGTTTGCCCATCAGCTTATACCTTGAATAATCCTTCACGGCAGGCTTATCGTCCATGAATTTCTCAATCCGTTTCCCCCGGGTCAGTTGACTGTAACCGACGGACTGCTGACTGTTCTCCTTGTTAAAAATGATACCATCCTTTACATCCAGCTTTTCCATGGGCACTTTCAGCATTTCAGCGCCCAGCGAAAGCAGGACGGATCTGGCTTCGGCGGCTGCAGCCAGCATAGCCGGGCCGAATACCCGTGTGGACAGGGATCCCCATGTGCCGGCATCGTAGGGACAAAGATCCGTATCACCCATCACCATTTTCACCTGCTCATACGGAACATCCAGTTCATCTGCCATCATTTGGGCTAGTGAGGTTATTACACCCTGCCCCATCTCGATCTTTCCCGTGAAACAGGTGACCATCCCCTCATTGCCGATATGCAGGAAGGCATTGAAATCTTCCGGGAGTTCCCTCTTCTCCTCCGGTCCGCCAGAAATCAGATTGCAGGCCGTCCCGATCCTGAAAAAAATAAACAACCCCGCAGCACCTCCGCCAGCAAGCTTGATAAAATCCCGGCGTCTCAGAAGTGAGAAACCGTTTTCACTGTGCAACGATTCACCTTTCAGTTCATATTCATCCATGATAATACCTGTTGAATCAGTAATGCATTACTTTTTCTGTCCCGTGGCAACGGATTCTATTGCATCAACAATCCTTGTATGGGCGCCACAGCGGCAATAGTTATCGTCCATCCCGGCTATGATCTCCTCCCGTGTAGGGTGCGGATTGCGATGTAATAGTCCGTAGGCATTCATGATCATCCCCGGTGTACAGTAACCGCATTGCAGGGCATCATGGTCGACAAAAGCCTGCTGCAACGGGTGAAGCTCACCATCCTCAGCGATGCCTTCAATGGTTATAACCTTTTTACCGGCAACATCTTCCATCGCGATACCGCATGAGCGCACCGGTTCATCGTCCAGAAGCACCGTACAGGCTCCGCAATAACCCATGCCGCAACCGTATTTTGTTCCTGTCAGGTTGAAATGGTTCCGCAGTATCCAGAGCAGGGACTGGCTGCTGTCGACCGGCACCTCTACTCCTTCGCCGTTCAGGGTAAACCGGATTTTCTCTTCCATAATCCTTTCCTTTTTTAATGAACTAAGGGGTTAAGATACTAAAAATTCAAATTGCAGCCATGTACATCTTCCCCATCCGGGGTAAACACTTTGGGATCGGGCTTCGCATCTGGCTGAGGATGAGCAGGTAAGGTGATACAGATACAAATTCTGGAGAAAAAAATATAAATTAAAGTAATTCAATTATTTAGTGTATCTTTGCGCCATTAATAATAAAATCAATTTATGAAAACAGGAATTGTAAAATTCTTTAATGATTCGAAGGGATTCGGATTTATTAAGGATAATGAATCATCGCAGGAGTATTTTGTACATGTCACCGGATTGAAAGAAGACATCCGTGAAAATGATGAGGTCTGCTTCGATCTTCAGGAAGGTAAAAAAGGATTAAATGCCGTTAATGTAAGACTTGCATAGTTTCACACATACGATCACTTAATGATTTTAAGCCTTACGTTTGTAAGGCTTTTTTCATACCGCCAGATACGGTTTTTCATCTGACAAAGTATTCATCAATAATTATTATTATGGGCAGAAGCAGTGAGTCATTCGGGAAAAAGAATGTAAAAAACAAACAGGAACAGAAGCGTAAAGAAAAAGAGAAGAAGCGGCTGGAGCGAAAAGAAAGCAGCAAAAAAAGCACGTTGGATGACATGATCGCCTACGTGGATGAAAATGGGATGATCACCTCCACCCCCCCCGATCCGGAACAAAGAACTTCCGTAGAAGCAGAGGAGATCCTGCTCAGCCCGCCCAAACAGACCGAAGAAGATCAATCCGTGTCGGTCAGGAAAGGCTTATTATATATGTATCATGAATCAAGGGGGTTTGGCTTTATCAGGGATCTGGAAACACGCGAAAGCTATTTTGCCCATGCCGCCCATTTTATTACTCCTGCCACAGAGGGCGACACGGTGACTTTCAGGATCATCAGAGGACAGAAGGGCTTTCAGGCAACCGAAATCACACTTGTTCCCGCAGAAACCGGCAAGAAGGTTTAACGATAAACGACAAGGCTGGGGGGGATTTGGGAATTTAAGAATTTAGAAATTTGAAAATGAGATAATTCGATGATTAGCTGATTTGACAATGAAGTGATGGGGAATTTGGGAATTTA
>CAZJCG010000067.1:0-15326 GCA_964544545.1 uncultured Lentimicrobiaceae bacterium
ACCGGCAAAGCCGGTGCGCGCACACAAGGAAAATAAACAACGGGCTTAAACCTGTCTGATCATCCTGCCATGAAGGCTGTTATGCGTCATGGTATCCGCCATCAACAGGCAGGTGGCTTGTCCCGCAGGCTGGAACTAAATCCCTTCCACGATATCCCATACGAATGCCCGGAGTCCCTGTTCTTCCACTTTGGAGTTCAGCGACTTCAGTTCTTCCAGCAATTGGCCGGCCTTTGCATCTTCAACAATAGTAAGATGCACATTATTCAGCGACGGCCAGGTGTGTGTTCCCTGGTGAGGCTCCCCGGTTACAGAGCCTTGTCCCTTTATATCTGTCCATTGGGTGTATCCGCGGATCGAAAGCTGATCCAGGATATCCTGTATTCCTTCGGTAAGGGATTGGTTATAGGAAATAAATACGGCTTTCATCTTGTCGGATTATTTGGTTGCTATCGATAATTCAGCTTTTTTGGCTCTTTTCATCTTTCCGATTCCAAAGATGGTATAGATCGTCGGAACCAGGATAAGGGTGATGAGCGTGGAGAACGTCAGACCTCCGAAGATGGCCATAGCCATTGGCTTCCACATTTCCGAGCCGCTTCCCTTGGAAAGGATCATCGGGATCATGGCAAGGATCATCGTCAGTGAGGTCATAAGCACAGGACGCAACCTGGACCGGCCGGCAGCAACTACGGCTTCCCGGAGCGAATAGCCCCTGTCGGCAAGCAGGTTGGTGTAATCGACCAGGATGATCCCGTTTTTCACCACAATACCGATCAGCATTACTGCACCAATCAGTGAGATCACATTGATAGTGGAATGGAATATCCACAGACTCAGTAGTACACCGGTGAAGGCAAACGGAATTGAAAACATAATGATGAACGGCTCACGCAACGATTCGAACTGGGAGGCCATAACTATATAGACCAGAATTACCGAGAGCAAAAGGAGGAGTATGAGATTCTTGAAAGAATCCTGCATGTTTTCGATGCTTCCGCCATATTCGGTGGTGACATCTTCAGGGATACTCATCTTTGCAATTTCTGTATCCAGTGCAGTCCGGACCGATCCGATATCTGTACCGGAAATGGCGGCTGATACCGTAACCATGCGCACCTTGTTCTCGCGTTGGATGCTTGGAGGAGAATAGAAACGCTTCAGCGTGGCTATTTCGCTCAGCTTGATGATCTTGCCCTGCGGAGTAGCAATACTGATGTTCTCGATATCTTCGGTCGACTGACGATAACGGTCGTCGTAACGTACGATCACGTCGTATTCGTTTCCTTCCTCTTTGTATTTGGTAGCTGTAAGACCGTTGATCCTGTTGCGCACGGCGCTGGCAACGGTGGCAGTGTTGAGCCCGAAAGAAGTCATCTTCTCGTGATCAAGGACCAGCTGCAGCTCGGTTTTGTCCTTATCGCGGCTGACCTTTACATCCTTGGCTCCTTTGATCCCGTTCAATGCATTGGCCACTTTTTCAGCCACGAGATTCGTCTCATCAAAGTTGTTGCCGTAGATCTTGAGTTCCAGCACACTTCCGCCGCCCATACCCATGCCACTCGACGAACGGGATGAACCCGGATCGACATAGAACTGTTCAACTTCCGGAAGTACTTCAATATCCTTACGCATCTCCTCTGCGATCTGGAAGATATCTTTTTCACGTTCCTGATGAGGCTTCATCTTGAAGGTGAAATTGATAATGTAGTTGCCCGTTTCGCTGAATACCGCCGACAGGCCTGTGCTCGCATCACCGGCACCGGCACTGGTTGATATCAGGTCAATTTCAGGATACTTTTTCATGAAAACACTGTCGAGATACTCAGCAGTCTTAGTTGTCTCATCCAGCCTGCTGCCTTGAGCCAGTTTTACCTGGGCCGAGATCCTGTCGTTATCGGAAGCCGGCATGAATTCCGTACCGATCGTCTTCACAAGCATCAAAGAAGATGCGAAAATGATAACAGCAATGATAATCACTGCCCAACGGTGCTTCACAGCCCAGGAGAGAATCCTTTCATAGAAGTTATCCAGCCTGGTGAGCAGGTTCTGGGAAAATGCATAGAGTTTACCTGCCGGCGTGTTCCTGCTGGGGAGTTTTGAACTGAGCAGCCTGGCGCTCAGCATCGGAGTGATCGTCATTGAAACAATGACCGAAACGGCAACGGTAATGGATACCACCCAACCAAGCGGTTTGAAGATGATCCCGGTCATGCCGCCAAGCATGGTCAACGGCAGGAATACAGCCAGGATGGTCAGGGTAGATGCAATAACGGCCAGACTTACTTCACTGGTGCCATATATGGCTGCCTCCCTCGCAAAACCTCCTTTCTCCAGTTTCTTGGTGATATTCTCAAGAACAACGATGGAGTCGTCCACTACCAGACCGATAGCGATGGAGAGGGATGATAGGGTGATCACGTTGAGTGTCCCGCCCGATATGAACATGTAGATAAACCCGGCGATGAGTGAGATCGGGATAGAGAGTGAAACGATGAACGTTGCCCGCCAGCGTCCGAGGAAAAAGAATACCACGAGCACAACGAATATCAGGGCATAGATCAGCGTTTCAGAAAGGTTATTGATAGAATCGGTGGTATTGATTGAAGTATCCAGCAGGACATCGACCTTTACATCCGGAGGAAGATTCTTCTTTATCTGCTCCAGCTTTTCTTTAACCTTGTTCGCAACAGTGACGGTATTGGCATCCGACTGTTTTTGGATCATGACACGGACGTTTCTGCCTCCGTTGGCACGTTCGTAGGAGTCGATGTCTTTCAGTGTATCCCGTACCGATGCTACATCTTTCAGATACACGGTCTTACCGTTGTAGTTGCTCAGTATGATGTCCTTAACAACGTCGCTGTTTTCAAATTCGCCCTGCAGGCGGAGAGCCAGATCCGATTTCCCCATCTTCAGAGTACCGGAAGGCAGGTTGAGGTTGTTCGCAGCGAGGATTCCGCCGATTTGTTCGACTGTAAGGTTATAGGCATCCAGCTTTCGCGGATCGATGTCGACCATGACGGCCCTTACGGGTGCGCCGATCTGATAGATACTGCCGACGCCATCAAGACGGTTCAGGGGCTGAATCAGTTTATCATCCAGGATCTCCTGTATGCCTTCATAGCTTTCGTCGGAAGTAACACTGAACATGATCACGGGGATCATGCTTGTGCTGATCTTGAAAATCATCGGGCTTTCGACTTCATCCGGCAGGTTCCTCTCTGTCAGACCGACAGCGTCGCGGACTTCATTGGTTGCTTCGTCAAGGTTGGCGCCCCATTCGTACTCCAGCATTACCACAGAAATATTATCCTTGGATGTGGAGGTCATATTCTTCAGATTCGACAAGGAACCGAAACCATCTTCCAGTTTTCGGGAAATATTCTGTTCAACATCGGCTGCATTGGCTCCCGGGTAATAGGTGATCACAGTAATATACGGTGGATCCATCTTGGGGAAGAAGTCGAGCGGAAGCTGCATGAACGAGTAAATACCCAGGATTATCACCCCAATGCTGATCATGATGGTGGTGACGGGCTTTTTAACAGCAGTGCTATATAAACTCATGCTCTGATTTTATTATTCAGTTATTGTATATCAGGTTTAAACGAGGCTTTCTTACTTGACCGATAAAGGCGTTTTATCTTCAAGTTTATTCTGACCAACTACAACGATCTCATCTCCTTCGCTCAGCCCGCTCAGTATCTCTATCTTATCGTCGAACATGCGGCCGGTGATGACAGGAGTTTTTACGGCCACGTTGTTTTTATTGACAAACACATACATGTTGTTGGTACCGGTCTGCTTTACGATGGCAATGTTCGGGACCAGGATGCCTTTGCCTTTACCCAGGTCAAGCCTGATCTTGGCAAACATTCCGGGACGCAGTTTCAACTGTCCGTTCTGGATCCTGACTTCAACCGTAAAGGTTTTTGTGGCATTATCAACAGTAGGATAGATGCGGGAAATGTCGCCGCTGAATTTCAGGTCGGGATAAAGCTCCGACTCAACAATAGCCCTCATTCCCTGTGAAACCAGGGGGAAATAGGAAGAGGAAATGCTCACCAGGGCTTTCAGCTGACTGATCTGAACGATCGATACGATAGCCGGTTTGCCGACTGTGGCAACGGGTGATCCTGAATAGATCTCACCATTTTCAAAATATTTCCCGGAAATGATACCTGCAAAGGGAGCTTTTAACTGAGTGTTATCCTGAAGATAGGCGTAGCTGGTTTTGGCAACGTCGTAAGCAGTTCTGATCTGCTCATACTGCTGATCGGCAATGCTTCCGGTTTTCTTGAGCGTATCAAACCTCTTGTAATCGGATTCAAGCTTCATCAGGTTGATCCTGGCCTGTTCCAGCTGGGTACGGTCCATCATGACCAACGTCTGGCCCTGGCTTACATGATCGCTGATATTGACATTGATCTTATCGATCCTGCCGGGTGTTGAGGGAGCAAGATGAACTTCCTGGTAAGGCTGAAGAGAAGCGGTATATTCGATGGTGCGTGACACAACTTCATTCTTCACGATCTGGGTCTTGACGGGAACAACCTGCCTGGCCTCTGTGGTCGTAACATTGCCGGCATTGCTTTTTTGTTTCGATCCGCAGGAACTGAAAAGGACTACGATGCCCGATACCAATATAAGTGAGATTAATGTGTTCGTTTTCATGTTTTTGTTTTAGAGATTATTGTTGATTTTTCGGAGTGCAAGTTCAGCATTCAGCAATTGAAGGAGATTCCCGGCAGAGTTTGTCTCAGCTGTCAGGTAATCGGTATTGGCGCTGGTCAGTTCGAGGCTCGAAATCACGCCCTGCTGGTATTTGAGTTTCATCTTTTCAAGTACTTCCCTGGAAACTTCTACATTCTTCTGTTGATTTTTGTATTGTTCGAGGAGGTTGTTGTAATTGAACCTTAACTGCTTTTCCTGCATCGACAACTGCTGCGACACGAGTTCTTTGGTGTTGTTGGCAATGTCGAGGTCTATCCTTGCCTGGCTGACCTGTGATGAACGCTGCCCGCTTGAATAAATAGGAATGTTGAGTGAAAATCCAAGTACATTGTTCGGGGTCATGTCAAATTTCGACTTCTGGATCTTTTCCGTGCGGGAGAAATAGCCAACCACCGATGGCAGGTAAGCGGACTTCTTCATGTCAATCTGCTTCTCGGCTATCTTACCTTGCATGGTCAGCAACTGATAATCAATGTTCTTTGTGACATCAAACCCATTCGGCGATTCCGTGCGAAGCATACACTGGTTCGCGATCTCGTCAATATCGGAAGTCAGACTGACGGCCTGGCCGGGTTCCAACCCAAGTTGTAAGCGCAACAGATTGTATGCAGTCTCCAGTTGGCGTTCGGTTGACCGGATCGCATTATCAATGCTGGCCACCATAATCGATAGCTTTTTGGGATCTGTCTGCTCAACCACGCCGGCATTCGCCAGGTTGCTGGTCTTCTCGAACATGAGTGCGGCATTCTCTCTGTTGGCTTTCATGATCCTGAGGATCTTCTCGTTGGCCAAAACCAGGTAATAGGCCTGGATGGTCTGCTCCTTCACACTCAGCTCATCCTTTTGATAGCTTTGTTCGGTGATCGACTTTCCCAGCTTCGCCAGCTGAACCCCGACATAGTAGCTGCCGTTAAATACCAGCTGGCTGACAGAAGCTTTGAAGTTGCTGGTTGGATTGAACTCAATAGTCACGGGAGGAGCCTGTTCACTTAAATGAAGCGAAGCCTCGGCGCCGAGATAATTGGTATAATCTATGGATGCGCTTACCTGAGGCAATCCGGATGATTTGGCTTCCCAAACCTTCTCAACCGATTTGTTCACGGCCAGCCTCGAATTGATTAACGTACGGTTATGATCGATCGCGTAGTTGATCGCACTGTCGAGCGAAAGTGCCAGTGGAGCCTGGGCACTTGCACTTACTGCAAAAAAGCACAGCAGGTATGTAAGCGATCGGATAAAAATCCTGTTCATTTTGGTCAGATTAGTTTTCATTAGTCCTGTTCGATGGGGATTAAGAGATTTATAAATTGAACTTGTTGATAATTTCTAAGCCTTTTGGCGTAGCTATACCCCGGAGAATACTCATGATCATCTGCTGAACGATCTCCATTTTTGAGTAGATATCCGTGGTGAATACATTCTGGTACTTCATGGATTTGAGTTGTGCCGCATAGATCTCTGCAAAAAGCTGCGGATCAAGGTCATCCCTGAATAATCCTTCTTTTTTTCCTTTTTCAAGCATTTCAAATGCATGGTGCTTTCGGCAATCATCCAGTGCCTTGACCTTCAATTTATGGAATTCAGTAAAATACTTCCGGATATCATTGAAGAACAGAGGATTGATCGTGCTCATTATTTGAGCAGTGCGTTGAATGATCTTGAAAAGTGCCTCAATGATATTTTCGGAATTCTCCAGTGTCGTCTTTGTATACTGTTCCCAATCCGCATGCGAACGATCGAGGCACTGCATCAACAAATCATCCTTGTCAGTGAAATGCTCATAGATGGTTCTCTTCGACAGCCCCAGCTCCTGAGCGATCATGTCCATGGTGACCGTCTTTATCCCATATCGCGTGAACAGGTCAAGCGATCCGGTTAAAATTTTCTCTTTTACGTCCATGCTGGAAATTTTCGGCAAAACTAGAGAAAACTTTTAAAACTAAAATAGTTTTCTAAAATAATTTAACATTCTTTATGGAACCCGGACAATGCCGAAATGCACAAAGGACGGTAAGTCCATTGAGTGCAGTTTACAGACCGATACCCTGCCGGTTAGCGAAAGTATCAGGTCAGGCAGCATGGCACATCATAACCGAAACCCAAATTACTTCGTGGTGAGGCTTTCTCAAAAGCTCAAATCAGGAACAATTTCACTCTGTGGTCCTCTGTGCCTCCTCTGTGATCCCGATAACTATCGGGACTGTGTAACAATGATTTAAGAATTTCACAGAGGTGCACAGAGCAAATTATAGAGTTTCACGGAGACTTCTGAGACAGCCTAACAATAAGGTCAAATGATGATAGTGTTAACGTTGCAGTGTAACACGCCGCTTGCGGCGAATTTATATTGTGCGTTAATCAACAGATACCCCGACCGCTCGCGGCGGGGTGGTTCATTACTACGACGGGAAGGGAAAGACTGTTTACTTCAGCACAACCAGTTTTTTAACCTGGCGCGAACGGGAAGTAGTAAGAGTAATCAGGTAAATGCCGCCCGGAACGCTTGATTTATTCCATTCGGCCTCGAAATTTCCGGGCATACTGAATGAATTGACGAGGATTGCGTGTTGTTTTCCGGTCAAATCACTCACAGTAAGGATTACATTGGTTGCCTCCGTCACAACATAGCGGATTGCAGCAGTGTTATCGAAAGGGGAATCATGAATATCCACGATTGCAGCATTCACCCTGCCGGCGGGCTCAGGAACTGCCGATGCTGAAAGGGAAGGGCTTCCGGCATTCACCCACGCAGTGTAGATGAGCTCGGTGAGCGCATGAGAAGCTCGTTTCATCAACAGGGTAGAGAAAGCGCCGGTCTTCTGCCAAAGAGCCTGGCGGTAAGCGGGAGAATTGGTATTGCCGGCCACACTCCTGGCATAATTGTCCGCCATGAGAATGGAATCGACATACTTATAATTTGTATAGAGATAATCAAAGATGTAGGCATTGATATCAGGGATTACCCGGATTGAGTCCCCGCTGTACTGGATCTGATCAATATACTCGTTGATCATGGAACTCTCATAACGCGAATGAATTCCGGTGTTTCCCGTGTTCTGTCCGTTGTAGTTCTGCGTGATGTGCATGGGCATGTGTCCGTCGCCGACATAATGACCAAGATCGGCTGCAAGCACTTTTGCAGTTTCAAAATCATGAGAGGCAAAGCTTTGCTGGATCGCTTCCACTGTACTCATCGTGGCCCACGGCAGGATACCGTTGTCATAAACAAAACTGCTTCCATACATCATGATCACTGAATCAAGCGTCTGGGGAATACGACCGAGAGACACAAAGGAGTAATAACTGTCGATATCAATATAATGCCTGGGCGCTTCATCCGGATCTTCATCCTTTCTGTAATCGGCATCCGAAGCATGATCAGTCAGAAATTCCTTCCAGGCATAAAAGTCCTGCATCTGTTGATTGAAGGATAGAGATGCAGATTCACTGATCTTTCGATGACCGGTGGCCCCCCAACTTCCCAGGATAAGGACCATCAGTATCAGGGAAGCTGTTCGAAGAATGGAGCGGATCAAATTGTGAGTATTAAAGGATTGAATTGCAAAATTAGCATTTTTCACCGGATGAAGAGATAAGATAAAGCCAATGGCTATCTTAGCAGCATACTTTCAACAATGTAGTACCGAAAAGGTTTGAGTTGGATGGAGGAAGGGGAGAATTTGTAAATTTAAAAATTTGAGAATTAGTTAATTAGTTAATCAACTGATTGGTTAATTCGACAATTCAACAATTGAATTTCAATTGTACTCCTATGCTCAATGCCCTCAGCTGAAAAAAAGGTTCTCGCAGATCCCGCAGAAAAGAACCGCAGATCATCGCAGAAAGTATTGATCAATCTGCGTTCATCTGCGCATTCATCAGCGCTATCTGCGAGAAACAAAGCTAGAGGAAGATAAAAGAACTTTCGATGAATGACTATGTATGACCATGAATTACTATGAATTACTATGAATGACCACCACTCCCAGCCCTTCGCCCTTCGCCCTCAGCATTTACAAGATAAAAGATAAAAGGGAAAAGATAAAAGGACTTACTACGAATGACTACGAATGACTATGAATTACTACGAATGACTATCGTATAACAACTGAATGCCGATTGAATGCCAATTGATTGACAATGGTTTACTGAATAAGGAAGTTTATAGCATGATCTATGAAACCATCATCATAGGGGCCGGACCGGCAGGACTTTTTGCTGCAATCAACCTGCAGAGGAAGCCTGTATTGCTGCTGGAGAAAAAGCCTTCTCCCGGGTTGAAACTCTTGATCTCCGGCAGCGGGAGATGCAATTTTACCCATTCAGGCAACCTGCGTGATTTTCTGCATCATTACGGGGACCATTCCAGGTTTTTGAAACCGGCCTTGTACGGATTTACCAACCGCGATCTTGTTGCTTTCTTTCTGGAAAGAGGCTTGCCGGCCGAAGAGGATAAAAATGGCAAGCTGTTCCCGGCTACCCAAAATGCAAGGAATGTGCTTGCTGTCCTGCTGAACGAACTCTCAGCAAAGCATGTGAGCCTGCATTGTGACGAGCCCGTAAAGAGTGTCCGAAATCAGGACGGGCTCTTTACAGTGACGACTATGAAGAATGAGTATTACGGCCGGAATCTGCTGATTGCCACAGGTGGGTTGTCCTATCCATCAACCGGTTCCAGTGGCGATGGTTATGTTTTTGCCGGTGATCTGGGTCATAGCATTGTGACAACTGTCCCGGCGCTGAGCCCGGTATATGTTCTTTCATACCGGATGACTGGAATTGCAGGAAATTCCCTGACTGGAAGACAGATATCACTCTATCGCAATAACCGTAAAATTGCCGAGAACCGGGGTGATATCGGATTTACCCACCACGGATTGTCCGGTCCCGGAATACTCGATTTCAGCAGAAAAATGCAGGCTGGTGATGTCCTAAGGATCAACCTGTTGAATACGCATCCGGATGATTTCAGGAAAATGCTTATCCGGGAAGCCGGACAATCCGGCAAAACAATGCTCAAAACATTGCTGAAGGAGTTTGACCTGTCCAGAAATCTCATTCAGCTTTTGTTGGAAGAGGCCGGCACTGATCCTGAGGTAACTTTGTCCAATATAACGAAGGATTTACGGATCCGGCTCGTTGAGATCTTTTGCAATTATCCTTTTACCATCGAAAGGGTAGGAGGGTTCAAGGTCGCAATGGTGACAGCAGGAGGTGTGGACCTTTCGGAAGTTGATCCGCACAGCATGGAATCAAAATTAATCCCCGGTTTGTATTTTGCCGGGGAGGTGCTGGATATCGACGGCGATACCGGCGGTTATAACATCCAGGCTGCCTTCTCTACTGCATTTCTGGCAGCGAGGTCGATCAATGAAAAACACCCGCTGTAATAACGGGTGTTTCGATGATGTGATCAATTCTCGGACAGTTCACTTATTACCGGATCAGTTTGATCCCGAACCATGCCAGTTGCGATTCATAATGTTGATCGTCGGTGAGGGAAACAAACTTACCATGTTTGAAGATGTAGTACCGGTAAATCGGCGTTGAGGGAGCAATCTCGCCGGTTGCCGGGTCGAAGTACACGCAATTGCTGCAAAAGCGATATAGCCTGAATCCATCGTGTGTGGCAATGAATTGCATAAATGCCCAGCCTGCGGTATCCTGGTTACGGGTTACAACCGGCAGGCGTTCATAAAGCTTTCCGTTTACCGAGTATGCTGTAACCTTGCCAGCGGGGACTTTCATAAGTTGCTTGCCTTCGGTAAACAATCTGAAGGTAGCTTTCCCAGGCTTCACTTCATCGCAGTAATAGGTATCCTTATCGACTACAACAAAACAAGATGCCGTCGGACCGGCTGCCTGTGTCCCAATGGCCAGCATGACCACCAGGAGAATAGTCCATAAAGTTCTCATTGTCATTCCTCCTTGCATAGATTAAACGTATTAACTATTTGATGGTTAAAATTAGTTAATGCGCTGATAGTTAATCAAATATAATCTATGAATCCCGGAGAAAAAACGGTAAGGCGTTGCCCGTATAAAGTACTTGATTCGTCGCGGATTTTGGGGAGTTCAGCGAAAGAAACCGGACAATGTCAGGCCATCTTCCTTTTTTCTATCAGATCGAAGAAGTTTTTCTGATAGGTGTCGCTGATAGGAATATGCTCATTGCCAATTTTGATATGCTTTCGTTCAACGAAATCGATCTTGTCCATGGCTACAAAGTAGGATTTATGAACCCTGCAGAAATTGGGTTCACGCAGGATCTCCTCAATGCGTTTTGCATTCATGAGTGTCATGATGCGGCGGCTCTTGGTTACGATCCGCCAGTAATCGCCCATGCCTTCCACGTACATTACCTCGGCCATCTCTACCTTTTCGATCCTGGTTTCCGTCTTCACGAAGAAATAATTGCTGTCGGCCGGTAAACTCTGGGGACTCACCGTTTCTGACTTTTGTTCTGCAGCATCAGGCTTTTCTTTCTGCATCCTTTCCATAACCTTGTTCACACCTTTAATAAAGCGTTCAAAGGAAATTGGTTTCAACATATAATCCACTACATCCAGGTCGAAGCCTTGCAATGCATAGTTGTCATAAGCAGTCGTCATGATCACGTATGGTTTCTGATGCATGGAATTCAGCAACTGAATACCGGTGAGTTCTTCCATCTGAATATCGAGAAACATCAGGTCAACTGAATTGGTTCGCAGGTACTCGAGCGTATCAATAGCGTTTGTGAAGGTCTGCTTCAGATTTAAAAAGGACACTTTGGAACAGTAAGCCCGGATAATATCCAATGCCAGGGGTTCATCATCGATTGCAATGCAGTTGATTATCATGACTTTCAGATTAACGTGACAAAATTAGCTGATGATCCGTAGCTCGATCCTGAAGGATTCAGGTTCATCAAGGATAGTGAGCGTATGTTTTCCGGGATACAGCAGTTCAAGCCTGCGCCTGATATTCTGCAGGCCCAATCCGCCGGCTTCCTGGCCCCTGGATGCAGGATTATGCTTCTTATGATTTTCCACACTGAATTCGATAACACCCGCTTCGGCACTCAGCCGGATAACAATACCCGGGCTGAGTCCTTTGCCTCCATGCTTAAAGGCATTCTCTACAAAAGGTATCAGCAGCATGGGCGAAATGGTCTGGTTTTCAAGGTTTCCCTGAATATGCAGCTCGACATATCCTTCCTGATTGATCCGGAGTTCCTGGAGCTCAATGAAGCTCTTCAGGTATTCGACTTCTTTTTCTAGCGATACCTTCTCATTGTTAGCATCATACAGTACATACCGCATGATCCTCGAGAGTTTCATCACGGCGGCCGGGGCTTCATCCGACTTCTTGTACACCAGTGAATAGATGTTGTTCAGCGTATTGAAAAGGAAATGCGGATTCACCTGTGAACGAAGCAGTGCCAACTCCGACGACTGTTGCTGGTTAAGAAGTTCATTCCTGAGTTTCTGTGTTTCAAACCATTCGATCATAAAACGGATGAGAACGGCATAAATACCAATGATGACCGTAAGACGGACCTCATTCCATATCCAGCTGCTGTTCAGCATCAGATCCTTCTCGGGAAGGAGGATCAGGTACTTCCAGTAAGCATATTCAACAGGAGTACGGATCCCCGAAATTAATGCCACGAGCAGGATAATCGCAAGAACTGCAATAGCTTTATAACGGAGCCTGAAAAGACGGAAAAATGTGAAATAGATCGAATAGAAGGAGAAAACATTCAGAATGGTGTTGATGATCACATCCATGAAATAATGGTAGCGGTCGATCTTGGCATAATCAATACTGTTAATATAAAATGGGAACAGACTCTGGTTGATAATATATATCCAGTAGATGATATGGATCAGTATGACATACTTCTTCTTCATAGGTCTGTTCAGTTTACCTTGAAAGGATATGCAAAGTAAATAAAATTAGCATTTTTTAACATTCCAAAATCGATGAAGCACGCATAATGCTCGTTGAACCAGCCGGATTGGGCTGTAAGCGCTAAAATGATGATTAATAGATGATTATATAATGGTGTGATAGTGAGTTGCTTTAACGGAGATTGACAGAAATGCCGGTTGAACGATCTTAATTCGAGGATCCGGAATACTGCCCCTGGCTGAACATTGTCTATCGTGTAAACTATTTTCCGGAATATTAGATTCAGGGCAGCATAACGAGTAACCAAAATGAAAAGAGGCTGCCTCAAAAGTCTCCGTGTAACTCTTTAATTTACTCCGTGCAACTCTGTGAAATTCTTAAATTATTGTTACACAGAGTTTCACAGAGGAGGCACAGAGGGCCACAGAGTGAAATTGCACCTAATTCGAACTTTTGAGACAGCCTCTTTCCGGGTCGATAGGGTGATGAGCAGGAATGTCCTTAACTCATTAGCTATCGGTTATTTCTGATCATTTACGTATTACCATACGACAGCCCGCTTTTCTTCGGGAATAAAGCGTTTGTCAGCTGGCTGGATGTTGAATGCCTGGTAGAATGCAGGGATGTTATAAACGATTCCGTTGACCCTGGCTTCTCCGGGGGAATGGACATCCTCTTTCAGCCGTCGCATAAGTTCTTTGTCGCGGATGTTATTCCTCCAAACCTGTGCATAGGACAGGAAGAAACGCTGGGGAGAAGTGAATCCATCGATTTTCTGGTTCATATCCTTACCTTCCATGGCATGTGTCAGGGCCGTGTAGGCTATATTGACACCACCCAGGTCTGCAATGTTTTCGCCTAGGGTGAGTTTTCCGTCAACATGCAGCGAATCCAGAATCCGGAAGGCATCATATTGTTCTACCAGCACTTTGGTCTTTTCTTCGAAGCGTTTGGAATCTTCAGCAGTCCACCAATCGCGCAGGTTGCCTTCCTTATCATATTGTCTGCCCTGATCGTCGAACCCGTGGCTCATTTCGTGACCGATAACAACTCCGATAGCTCCGTAGTTAACGGCATCATCGGCGTTCATCCAGAAGAAGGGAGGCTGAAGGATTCCGGCAGGGAAGACAATCTCGTTCATATTCGGACTGTAGTAAGCATTTACGGTTTGAGGTGTCATGCCCCATTCGGTACGGTCAACCGGTTTTCCGATCTTGTTAAGTTGCCGTTTTACTTCAAACTTGCTGGCATTCATGGCATTCTGATAGTATGATTCAGTACCGATTGTCAGCGGACTGTAATCGATCCATTTGTCGGGGTATCCGACTTTTACATTGATCTTTTCCAGCTTGAGGATAGCTTCCTTCTTGGTGTCTTCTCCCATCCAGGCAAGGTTCTGGATCCGTTCTTTCAATGCTTTCTTCAGATTGTCAACCAGTACGATCATCCGTTGCTTGGCTTCGGGCGGGAAGTATTTTGCAACATAGAGCTGGCCTACAGCTTCCCCGAGAGCGTAGCTGGTCTGATCGAGGATTCGTTTCCAGCGTGGCTGCTGTTCAGTAGTGCCCGACATCACCGTTCCATAGAAAGCAAAGTGCTCTTTATCGAAATCTGAAGAGAGGTAATCGGCCGCTCCGTTAAGGAGATTCCATCTCAGATAAAGCTTCCAGTCTTCCAGAGGAGCGCTGGTAACGAGTGCAGCCATTCCTTTTACAAAATCAGGTTGTGAAACATTGATTTCTTCGGTATGATTTACGCCCATTCCGGCGAAAAATGCCTTCCAGTCGATTCCCGGAGCCAACTTCTGAAGATCGGCCAGGTTCATCTTATTATAGTTCTTTACAGGATCGCGAAGTTCAATTCGGGTTAAAGAAACTTTGGCCAATTCCGTTTCAAGCCTGATCACCTTGTCAGCATCCTGTTCTGCCTTATCTTTTGCCGTGCCGGCAAGTTCCAGCATTTTTGCCAGGTGCTTACGGTATTCGCCGCGGATCTCCTTTGACCGGGGATCGTCCGATAGATAATAATCCCTGTCGGGAAGACCTAATCCGCCCTGGTAGATCTGGGCAATTACCATATTGCTGTTCTTTTCGTCCTGGGCTCCGAAGAAATAAAAGAGCGGAGCAGAACCGCATGCGTGCTGTCCGATAATCCAACTCATGAATTCGGAGGAAGAAGCAATCTTGTCAATCTTTTCCAGGTCTGCTTTCAGCGGAGTAATCCCTGCTTTTTCGATCTTCAGGGTATCCATCCCGCTGTTGTAGAAATCACGGATCTTCTGATTGATGGAACCATTTTTGGCATTCTTATCAGCAGAAGCCTCCTTCATGATATCCTGCAATTGGATATAGTTTTCTTCTTCCAGGGCTTCAAAAGCGCCAAATCTGCTATACTCGGCAGGTATGGGATTGTTTTTAAGCCAGTTGCCGTTTGCATAAGCATAAAAATCGTCGCCTGCTTTAACGGTAGTATCGATATTGGAGGGAGAAATTGCCTGGACTTCTTTTTTCTCTGGCTTACAGCCTGTCCCGACAGAAAGGATCGTAGAAATGCTTAATAAACCCATAAGCATGTAAATTGAGTGTTTTGTTATCATAATGCGGTGAGTGAATTGGTTAAAGGCGGGCAAATGTAACAAATAGAAACAATAACGGGGAGTTGCCTCCCCGATATTTGTTTTTCTGAAGCAGTGA
>CAZJCG010000068.1:0-14956 GCA_964544545.1 uncultured Lentimicrobiaceae bacterium
ATACATTATCTTTTATCTTTTTCCTTTTATCTTTTGTCTTAAAGAAGCAAAGAGCTTAGGGCTTAGGGCAGGGGAGTTAGGAATTGTCATTCATAGTCATTCATGGTCAATGATAGTCATTCATAGTTAGAACTTTTATCTTTTGCCTTTTATCTTTTATCTTACTACTTTGTCTTTAAACATGCCAGGAAGACACGAATTAATCCGAAATAACCGTTGAAAGAGTTACATAATTAATTGCCGAATCAGCTAATCATCGAATCATCTAATTCTCACATTTCTAAATTCCCAAATTCCCACATTCTCATCCAATCTTTTATCTTTTTCCTTTTATCTTTTATCTTTAGACTTTTATCTTTTGTCTTTATTAAGGTAAATAAACAGCTCCTCCGCAAACATTCTTATCTGCACCCGTAACAGAAGCCAGGCAATTCGGTTGCTCCAGTATTCGCAGCAGTCCCAGAAAAGCAAAGATCAATGCCTCCTTGAATTCAACGGTGCGCCTGTCGGGCACTGTTACCGGAACAGGCGAGTAAATGCGCAGCCTCTCCATCAGGAAACGGTTGAAGGCCCCACCGCCCGTCACCAGCATGCTTCCTTTCAATGTGGCATCTGCCGACCGCCCAATCTGGAAAGCAATGTGTTCGGTAAGTGTCCGCAAAACATCAGGCAGGTCCGCGGAAGCGGGGATCACCGGCAGAAAATCCTTTTCCACCCACTCACGTCCAAGCGACTTGGGGGGCATTTGGTGGTAATAAGTCAGGCTATTGAGCTGTTCCAGCAGTCCGGGGATCACCTTGCCGGATGCTGCCAGCTCTCCGTTTGCATCAAAGTCCTTTCCCAGGAGTCTGGCAAAATGATTCAGAACAAAGTTAGCCGGGCATACATCATACGCAAGCCGGCCGGTTGGACTTTCGAACGAGATATTGGCAAAGCCTCCGATATTCAGGCAGTGGCTGTACCCGCCGAACAGGATGGCATCGCCTGCCGGTACCAGCGGGGCTCCCTGTCCGCCGTGTGCCACATCGGATGAGCGGAAGTCACAGATCACCTTAACCCCGGCGGCGGCGGCAAGGGCCGCTCCGTCGCCAATCTGGCCGGTGAATCCGCCGGACGGCTGATGAAAGATTGTATGCCCGTGACTGGCAATGTACTCTGCCCTGAGCCCGGTGTCGTCAAGAAATTTCCTTGCCTGCTCGCCAAGGTATTTTCCGTACCGCACATGAGCGGCTGCATATTCCAGCGCTGTAGCATCAGGAAGATTTTTCAGAATCTCAATCCATTCAGCTGGATAGGGAATGGTGCTGCAGGCCTTTAGTTCATAGGATATCTTTCCGTAAGTCCCGGTAAAGGTACAGTGTGCCAGGTCGACCCCGTCGAGCGAGGTGCCCGACATGATGCCCAGGATTTCGAAGGGCTTGCTGAGAGTAAGCTGCATCATGGGTTATAAATGCTATGTAACAGGGAAGGAAATTTCGAAATATCCGCTCAGAGAGCTTCCAGCACCTTTTCCATCTGTATTCCCCGGGATCCTTTCACCAGGATTGTATAACCCTGTAATGAATGTTTCCGGAGCCATTCCCTGGCAGCTGTTGAATCGGCAAAAGAGGTAAACCGGCTTCCTGCTGCCTCCTGAAATTCAGGCCCTACCAGCAGAACATTATCCAGGTCGATGGATTGGAGTTGCTGCAAAACGGTCCCGTGTTCCTGCTGGCTTTCTTGTCCCAGTTCCAGCATATCTCCCAGGACGACCATTTTCCGTCCGGCTTTCAGGTTTCTGAAATTCTCCAGTGCGGCCTGCATACTTGAGGGATTGGCATTGTAAGCGTCCATGATAACCTGGTTGCGTCCCGTGTCCACCGTTTGCGACCGGTTATTGGAAGGTACGTATTGCTCCAGCGCATGGATTATTTTCCCGGCCGGCACTCCGAAGTGCATACCGGTACAAACCGCCGCCATCACGTTCTCAAAATTATAAGCTCCTACCAGGTTTGTGCGGATGGTTTGGGGCTCATTTCCGTTTATCCATTTCACTACCAGGTCAGGGTCGGCGCCTGCCATCTCCCCGGATGCATAGCAGGAGTTAGCCTTCCCGTATAGTATCCGTTCAATTCCGGATGACCGTTCCATCAGAAGTGCATTGTCGCCATTCACGAAAGCCTTTCCATGAGTCTCTCTCAGAAAAGCATAGAGTTCGCTTTTGGTCCGTATCACTCCGTCAAACCCTCCGAAACCTTCCAGATGGGCTTTGCCGATATTAGTGATGAGTCCGTAATCAGGCCGGGCGAGGTTACAAAGGAATGCGATCTCACCAGGGTGGTTGGCGCCCATCTCGACCACGGCTATGTCAGTATTGTCGGTAATGGAAAGCAGGGTGAGCGGCACGCCGATATGGTTGTTCAGGTTACCCTGCGTGTATGTCACCCTGAAGTGACTTGCCAGTACTGTGCTGATCAGTTCCTTGGTCGTGGTCTTACCGTTGGTGCCGGTGATCCCGATAACCGGGATGCTCAATGAAAGGCGGTGGTGAAGGGCTAACTGTTGTAAAGCTTCAAGCACGTCCTGAACCAGAAGTGTCTGCTGCGTATCCATTGACGGATCATCGATTACGGCATAGGCGGCGCCATTTTTCAGCGCTGTTGCAGCAAAGGCGTTACCGTTGAACGTTGCTCCTTTCAGTGCAAAGAACAGGCATCCCGGTTTGATGCTCCGTGAATCGGTGGTGATTTCTTTATGGTTGAGATAGATGGAATAGAGTTCTTCAATGCTGACCTTCATGGTGATAGTTCTTTAATCTCCTGGTATGCGGAAGAGCAGGGTAAGGATTGCAAATTACAAATAAAAAACCCATCCGTTCAGGGGATGGGTTTTTCTTTTCAGAGGTAATAAATTATTTGCTGTTGGGCGTTGAGCCGCCTACACGACCCATGGCGCAACGGAAACCAATATAGTTGGTGGATTTATCTTCATCCAGGAACCTGCGGGCGGCAGGGCTCAGGTAGAAGGCCGGATCTTTCCATGAACCGCCTTTGTAAACCCTTGATTTGTCGCTGATGAGAGAGGATACACCGTACTGGTACATCTTTTCAGTGTTATTTTCATCCTCGCTTTGTTGAGCCCAGTCAACATTGATCAACGATTGGTAGTCGCCGTCGAGGTAGTTGATGTTATTGGCTTTGCGGTAGTTAAACCTGCCGAGGGCTTCTTCTTCCGAAACCTGACGATACTTGATACGTCCGAGGCTGTCCTTGGGTACAAGATAACCTTCGGCATCGGTAACCCGGGTGGTGAATACGTTTCCGCGGTATGGTGCGAAGTCGCTGACATCTTCAAAGCTGAGCGGACGGTATACATCCAGTACCCATTCGCTTACATTCCCTGCCATGTTGTAAAGGCCATAATCATTCGGCCAGTATGATCCGACTTCGGATGGTATCTCGGCCCCGTCATTCAGGTTACCGGCAACACCCATGTAGTCGCCTCGGCCGCGCTTGAAGTTGGCAACGAAGCTTCCATAATATTTTTTATCGTCCGTACGGAGGATGGTACCGTTCCAGGGATATATCCGTCGTTCGACGACGCGTTCAAAATGCGTGTTCCCGATGAGGCCATAGGCTGCAAATTCCCATTCGGCTTCGGTCGGGAGGCGGTACTTGGGCAGCAGGATCCCGTCTTCGACGCGGACACGGCGTTCGCCGGTGCCATTGGGATTGAGATCGCGGAGCGGTTTGTTGACCAGTCCTTCATATTGACCTGCCAGGTAGGCTTCTGTATTGAAATTGTTCTCGTTTTTCTGTGCGGGATCGTAATCCAGGATGCCGGCTTCGATAAGCATCATTTCATTCACCCTGTCGGTACGCCACAGGCAGTAATCGCTGGCCTGCAGCCACGATACTCCGACAACCGGGTAATTCCGGTAAGCCGGGTGGCGAAGGTAGGTTTCGACCAGCGGCTCGTTGAATGCCAGCTTTTCGCGCCACACCAGGGTGTCGGGCAATGCTTTCCGGTATACTTCCGGGTAGTTGGTCCCGAAAACACGGTTCAGCCAGTAGAGGTATTCAACATAGTCGATATTGGCAACCTCAGTCTCGTCCATATAAAAACTGGGGACGGTCACCCGGCGGGGAATATTGTTCCATTCATACATGGGATCATCGCTCATGCGACCCATGGTGAAGGTGCCACCTTCGATGAATACCAATCCGGGTCCGGTAACCGGTTCCTTATAAGGTACTACTTCAAAACCGCCGTTTTTCGAGTTGTTGTATTCCCATCCGGTAGTACGAGAAGATTCCTTGGAACAGGAAACCAGGAGTGAAAAGACTGCTGCAAGTAACGCTAATGATGCAACTTTGCCGTATTTTGTCATTGCTGATAACGGTTAAATTCTCTTATTAACTAAAAACGAGGGCATTTTATTGCCTTGTATTTGAATTCTTTTTTCGGACAGTCGAACTGCCAGGCAAATGAGACCTCATGTGCACCGCCTGACTTAAGGCTGACGCGCGATACCGTGAAGTCATAACTGTAGCCGATCTTGAACTTTGGTTGCTGAAATCCGAGCAAAACGATGAGGGCGTCCGGGTTTTCAAAGTTATGACGGAACCAGAGTCCGCTGACAAACGGGTAGAAATTTACATACATGCCGGCATTCAACTGATGAAAGTCGCCCTGCTGCATGTAAACGATGTTGGGTGAAAACGAAAGATCTTCCAGTTCGCCGCCCTGCAGGCCCTGTTCCTTGTCGATCAGCGCTCCTGCATGAACGGTGATGCGCATGTCGAGGCGATTGGTATTGCCGGTGTAAAAGGCCAGGTCAGGCATGGTGATATGATGCAGGGCAGCACCCAGGTACAACTGCTGGTTATAACCGGCCAGAAAGCCTGCTGAAAAATCGACTTCACCTATGTTCATCCGCGAAGGCGGATTTTCCTGCGGTGAATCCGGCAGGATCTCCCCCGTACCGGGAATGATCTGATCCTCGAAAATGAGCTTATCCCAGTTCAGGTGGTACTGCATGTAGCCGGCCTGTAAGGCAGCATTCACAACAATCAGCCTGGTGACCTGCAACCGGTAGGAATAGATGCCCCCGATATTCAGATTGGTAAGGGCGCCCTGACCGGCGACATCCTGCGTGGCAATAATACCCAGCCCCCCTGACAACACGTCGAACTGCTGATCGAAAGCGGCACTGTAGGTGACATAGCCTTTATACACGCCCGGCCACTGGTTCCGGTAATTCATTGTAAGACGGGGACATATCTTTGAGCCGGCAAGGGCAGGATTCAGATATAGAGGATTTGCATAAAACTGCGAGAACGCAAAATCCTGAGCCATTGCACCGGTGAAGGGCAATACAATAAAAAGGAGGAAGAAAATGTAATTTCTCGTAGGCATATTTGCGAGGACAATATTACGTAAAATATTCTTAAAGATACAACCTATTTCAAAAAAGCTGTACCTGCAATAATGCGCAAATTGAAAGCGTTACATACCCTGCCGGATCGCTTCTGTGAATCCGGTATCTTTTTCTGAAGGGAATAACGAAACCGGCTTTCGTTTGTTATTATTGGAACGGGATTTTTATGAAGCTGAAATATACTTACATAGCACTGGGTTTACTCATTGGCTTATTCCTGCAGGAGAGCAGCATCACCGCCGGAAATACCGGCGACGGTGACCCTTCTGTTGCGAGGATCTATGCTGCTCATTCCGTGCTCTCTTCAGGCGATTGGTACAAGATTGCCGTCGGAAATTCCGGAATATACCGGATTCGGTACACCGACCTTCAGGCAATGGGCATCAATATGGCTTCCCTGGATCCCAGGAATATACGTATCTATGGGAATGGAGGCGGAATGCTGCCCGAAAGCAACTCCACTGCCCGTCCCGATGACCTGAAAGAAAACGCAATCCTGGTTTCCGGCGAGTCCGACGGAGTGTTCAACGAATCCGATTACATACTCTTTTATGCCAAAGGGCCGGTATCGTGGAGGTACAATGCCACCCAGAAGATATGGGAACATATCCCGAACATCTATAGCGATTCGGCATATTACTATCTCACACCGGGACAGGGCAGGGGAAAGCGCCTGAATACCTACTCCGGTTCAGCTCTGCCCTCAACTGCAGAGGTGAATTCCTATGATTTTATGACCTGGTATGATAAAGATGCCATCAATCTAATCAAATCGGGCCGTTCCTGGTTCGGGGAAGTCTTCGATATTAACCTGAGCAATACCTTTTCGTTCGATTGTCCCGGCCTGATTGCCGGTTCCGTGGTCAGCATCCGTACCGTTACTGCTGCCAGGGCAACCTCTTCCAGCTCGTTCACAGGAATAGCCGGTGTCAGCAGCTGGCAGATACCCCATTCCCCGATTTCGACATATTATAACAGCCCTTACGCCAGCGGTACCACCAGCTATCAAAAACTGGAAGCAGCCTCTTCGCCGGTCAGCATTACCCTTCGATATAACAAATCAACCACAACGGCTATCGGATGGCTCGACTGCATTGACCTGACAGCCCGGTGTAACCTGGATTTTCAGGGAGGACAGCTTAGCTTCAGGGACGTCGCCTCCGTGGGAAGTGAAAAAGTCTCTGCATTCCGGTTAAGCAGAGGTGCCGGAAAAGCTGCAGTCTGGGATATAACCGATCCTGTAAATCCTGCAGTGATCGATGCCACCGTTTCAGGCTCTGACCTGGTCTTCAACCTTCAGACCGATTCCCTGAGGGAATTTATCGCTTTTGACCTGACAAACCTTTATGTACCGCGTTTCGTAAGCAAAATCGGAAACCAGGATCTACATGGCCTGAGCGGTATTGATATGGTGATCGTCGCCCCGGCCTTATTTTATAACCAGGCTGCGCGCCTGGCTGCATTCCACATGCAGGCTGATGATCTGAATACGGTCGTCCTCACTCCGGAAATGATTTACAATGAATTCTCCTCAGGCTCTCAGGATGTGATCGCCATCAGGGATTTCATGAAGATGCTTTACGACCGTGGCGACCCGAACAGGCAGCCAAAATACCTGCTGTTGTTTGGCGACGGCTCATACGATAATAAAAACCGGCTTACGGCGAACACCAATTTTATCCCTACCTGGCAAACGTCTGAATCGTTCGATCCGGTGAGCTCAGGAGTGTCCGACGACTATTTCGGGCTGCTTGACGACGGTGAAGGTACTTCGTATTCCGATAAGATCGACCTGGGCATCGGCCGTTTGCCGGTTTCGACAGAAGAAGAAGCCGAGGCGATGGTGGACAAGATCATACACTACTCGGAAAAATCGGCAGCGACGATGGGCGACTGGAGAAGCATTGTAGCCTTTATCGCCGATGATGAGGACGGCAATGAGCACATATCGCAGGCAGATAACATGGCCACTTACATCGAGTCGAATTTCGATGCGTTCAATATCGACAAGATTTACATGGACGCCTACATCCAGCAGACAACTACCGCCGGGGCACGTTACCCGGAAGTGAATAAAGCGATTACGCAGCGGGTTGAAAAGGGATGCCTGTTCCTCAATTATACCGGACACGGAGGCGAAACCGGTCTGGCACATGAGCAGGTGGTGGAAGTCCAGGATATCAATGGTTGGTCCAATTATGACAACCTGCCTGTTTTCGTGACGGCAACCTGTGAATTCAGCCGCTTCGACGATCCTTCAAGAACTTCGGCAGGGGAGCTTGTCTTCCTGAATCCTCTGGGCGGCGGAATAGCTCTTTTCACCACAACCAGGCCTACTTATGGCAGCCCCAATTTCGGACTGAATAAAAGTCTTTACAAGTATGCATTTACGCGCAGCGGCGAAGGGAAACCACGGTTTGGTGATGTGATGCGCGAAGCCAAGAGAGAAAGCGGCTCCAACGAAAACGGCCGCAAATTCATCCTTCTTGGCGACCCGGCCCAGGCAATCGCCTTCCCGGACCTTAAAATATCAACCCTTTCGATCAACGGGAAACCGACCGGCGAGAACTCCGACACCCTGAAGGCATACGACGAGGTCACCGTGACCGGGCGGATCACTGATGCCTCCGGGAGACCGGTGGAAGATTTCAACGGGATGGTTTACCCGACAGTCTTCGATAAGGCTGTTGATCAGATGACACTGGGCAATGATGACGGAACACCGTTCGCATTCACCCTCCGGAAAAGCATTCTCTATAAAGGTAAGGTACAGGCTGCCGGTGGTGCTTTCAACTTCACTTTCATTGTTCCCCGCGATATCGCCTACCGTTTCGATTACGGGAAGATCAGCTATTACGCTTCCGACGGAACCCGCGATGCAGCTGGTTCCTATTCAAATATAGTGATCGGCGGTTCTTCTGGCAGTGCCTCTTCTGATGAAACGGGACCGGACATTGCCTTGTACATGAACGATGATCGTTTCACCGATGGCGGCATCACCGATGAAAATCCCTGGCTCTATGCACTGGTTAACGATCAACACGGAATCAACACGGTTGGAAGCGGAATTGGTCATGATATTACAGCTATCCTCGACGGTAAAACCGATGAACCTTATATCCTGAATGATTATTACGAGGCAGACGTAAACACCTTTAACTCCGGCCGGATACGCTTTCCCTTCTCTCTGCTTTCTGAGGGCGATCATACGGTGACCCTGAAAGTCTGGGATATCTATAACAACTCATCCGAAGCCACCACCCGGTTTACTGTGAAGGCATCGGATCAGCTGGTGATCCGGCATCCTTCCAATTATCCGAACCCGTTTAACGGCTATACCGATCTGGTGTTTGAACACAATCAACAGGGATCGGAGCTGGAGGTTACCGCTTCGATCTATACCATTTCCGGACAACTGGTAGCTACCCTGAGCCAGACAGGCCTTGAATCCGGCACCCTATCGACTCCCCTCCGCTGGAACGGAAGAAATTCCAACGGTGCAATGCTTCCGCCCGGTTTCTATCTTTACACCCTGATGGCGAGAACCACCGACGGTGACACGGCCCGCGTAAACGGAAAGATGATCCTTACCAAACAATGATCCTATGTCAAGACGACCACGATATTTATCCATCACTGCCATTATACTGATCCTGGCTGTTAACCTTGTTCCATCCGCAGCCTGTGCCCAGGATATCACTCGGCATATCGTTCTTGACTGGCATGGGATCCGTCAGGTGGAAAGCAATGATGCCGGCAATATTTATGCGCTTACGTTTGAAGGGGCCGTACATACTTCTTTCAATAGTTTTGCCCCGCTTTACCATGAAGTAATCCCGCTTCCATCATCCGTTGCGGGAGCTGTTGCCGCAATCCGGAATGCACATTATGAGCCGGTGAGCGCAAAAGATGCTGCCGGTTTTACCTGTCCCGTACCTGTTGCCGACACATTGTCTATGAGGACTGAGACCGGAATAGCCCGCGGCAAAGCCTCACTCGATGTACAGTTCATTCCATTGATCAGGACAGGGGAGACCCTTTCACGCCTTGTTTCATTCGACCTTGACATAACCTTCGGAAAAAAAGTTCCCATATGGAAGAGTGCCGGCTATGCGGCCGCATCAGTGCTTGCCTCGGGCGACTGGTACCGGGTACGGGTCAATAAGACAGGTATATGTAAAGTTACATACAGCGATCTGCAGGATATGGGTGTGGATATGAGCAGGGTGACGCCCTCGGGTATCCGCTTATTCGGCAAACCCGGCGGGATGCTGCCCGAAAGCAACAGCGTTTTCAGGTACGATGACCTTCCAGAGAATGCCATTCAGGTAGTAACGGCTACTGAGGGCGTCTTCGCTCCCGGCGACTATTTCCTCTTTTACGCTACAGCGCCCAACAGTGTGGTTTTTAACAGCTCGACCAAGAAATTTGAGCACCGCCAGAATTATTACAGCGACTATACCTACTATTTCCTGAATTTCGACGGCAGCAACGGGAAACGCATACTTATCCAGCCCCAGTCGACCGGAGTTCCGCAATATGCATGTACAACCTTTCTGGATTTCAGCTATTATGAAAACGACCTTTACAACCTGATCAAATCTGGCAAGCAGTGGATAGGAGAGAGGCTTGACTTCAACAATGCCACCTTTACCCTTCCGGCATTTCATTTTACCAATGTTGAAACCGTGAGGCAGGCGTGGGTCCGTTACAGAGTGGTTGCCAGAGCCAGCGCTTCATCCAACTTTTCAATCACGGCCAATTCCAACAGCCTGGTTTCAAGAACGCTGGCAGCCTATACCACCGACTCGTTCACGCAGGAAGCAATAGAAACAAAGACATTTGCCCCCGTTGAAGGGGATCAGGTCATCTCGTTCAGGTATAACACTCCGAACAGCACTGCGCTCGGCTATATCGATTATGTGGAAGTTAATGTGCCTCGCCGCCTTGAATTTACCGGAGGACAGATGGTCTTTGCCGATCCCGTGACGGTTATTTCCGGGGCTGTGACACAGTTTCGCATGACTTCAGCTGTGCCCAGTTTCACCCTGTGGGAGGTGACCAACCCGGTTGATGTGCATGAAATCGTAACTGTCCCTGATGGGGATTTTCAGACGTTCACGATGAATACGGACTCATTGCGCAGGTTTGTTGCCTTCGATGCTTCAGCTTTCAATAAAGTAGAATTCGTCGAGAAAGTGGCTGACCAGAATTTGCACGGGATCACATCGGCCGAAATGCTGATCGTCACCCATCCGGATTTCCTGGCACAGGCAAACAGGCTGGCTGACCATCACCGGATACAGGATGGGATGACTGTAACCGTGGCTACGAATCAGCAGATTTACAACGAGTTTTCTTCCGGTTCTCCGGATGTTTCAGCTATTCGCGATTTTGCACGCATGCTTTACCTGAAGCCTGATGAGGGCGGGAAACTCCGCTATCTTCTTCTGTTCGGCGACGGTTCTTACGATTATAAGGATCATCTGCCGGTGAACACGAATTATGTACTCGCATTCCAGACGCAGGAGTCGCAGAACCTGATCTTTTCGACGGCATCCGACGACTTCTTTGCCCTCTTTGATCCCACGGAAGGAAACGATGCTTCCGGAAAACTGGATATCGGGGTGGGCCGTTTCCCGGTCGACAATGCTGAACAGGCAGAAGATATGGTCGATAAATGCATCTTTTATGCGACAGGAGTGCCTGACAATCTGGGGGAATGGAGAAATGCCCTTTGTTTTATTGCCGACGACGAGGATAGCAATACCCATATCCGGCAGGTAGAAGACCAGCTGACACCGGGCATTGAAGAGAAACATCCGATCTATAATATCAATAAGGTGTACCTCGACGCTTACCAGCAAATCTCTACCTCCGGAGGTGCGCGTTATCCGGAAGTAAACAGCCGCATCAATGAACTGGTGCAGAATGGGGTGCTGATCATGAACTATACGGGTCACGGGGGTGAAACGGGATGGGCTACCGAATCGATCCTGACCCTGAATGATATCAATTCCTGGACGAACTTCACCCACATGCCCGTATTTGTGACAGCCACCTGTGAATTCAGCCGGTTTGACGATCCGGGGCGGGTATCGGCAGGAGAACAGACTTTCCTGAATCCGTCGGGCGGAGGTGTTGCGCTCTTTACCACCACGCGTCTGGCAAATGCAGGGAATAACATCGAACTTACCATCGACCTTTATGATACTATTTTTTCTATTGTGAACGGGAACTTCCCGCGGTTCGGCGACATCATCGCTTACGCAAAGAACCAGAACAGCGGTGTCTCCATGATCCGGAACTTCATGTTACTGGGCGATCCGGCCCTGCACCTGGCTTATCCCAGGTACAATGTCGTTACAAGCTCCATCAATGGTCATGGCATGGATGCGGGAGCCGATACGATTACCGCCATGTCGGATGTAGAGGTCGAAGGGATGATCACGGATCCTTCGGGAAACCTGGTTCCATCCTTCAATGGCATTGTGGCAGTTAAGGTGTATGATAAGTACAAGTGGATGATGACCCGCGGTAACGATGCTACGAGCCCGAAACGCTATTTCGACGTACAGGAAAATGTGCTGTACCAGGGAAAAGCCACGGTGAAGGATGGCCTGTTCAACTTCAGGTTTATCGTCCCGCGCGATATTGACTTCAGTTATGGGAAAGGGAAAATCAGCTATTATGCATACAGTGAAACGGTGGATGCAGCCGGTTACAGCGACAGTATCACCATTGGCGGTTCAAACGACGGTCCCATAACCGATCTTGCCGGTCCTGCCATTACATTGTATATGAACGATGAACGTTTCAGAAACGGAGGAATCACCGGGCCTAATCCGATGCTGCTTGCCTATCTGAGTGACGAAAGCGGACTGAACACCGTGGGGAATGGCATCGGTCATGACCTGGTGGCTACCCTCGACGGGAACTCGGCAGGCTCGATCGTACTGAACGAGTTTTATCAGGCAGATCTCGACAGCTATAAATCCGGGAAGTTGCTCTATAATTTTTCAGGACTTTCAGCGGGGAAACATACACTTACCCTGAAAGCATGGGATGTTTTCAATAACTCTTCGGAAGCGACCATCGAATTCACCGTGAAGGAGAACATCGCCCTGCAGGTACTGAACATCACGGCCTGGCCGAATCCATTCACCGATGAGGTGAAGTTGAGCTTTGAGCATAATCTTTTCAACGATGCCATTGAGGTTGAAATGGATGTCATTTCGCTGCAGGGCGAGTTAATCGGAACACTGAGTCCCGAAACCTATTATTCAAATGGCTATCTGGCAGGAACCGTCACCTGGGATGGACGAAACCGGAATGGCGCCGAGGTGAATGACGGGATCTACCTGCTCAGGATCCGTGCCACCAACGGGAAAACAAGCGCTGAGAAAAGCATTCGGGTTGTCAAGGTCAGGAAGTGACAGAAGAAGCAATCATGCCTGCTCCCAGGACAGTGTCGGAGTCATGGTTATTCGCTGGAGCCAACGGAAGTAGTGACAGGCGGGTAACAGATCGCCAGAATTTGCCCTTGCTTGATATTTATGCTCTCAGTTATAATAAACGTTGCCGAACGGCGTTATACTGAATCTTAACAGGTTTGCCCTCCTTCGGTGGGACTCTTTGAGTCGAAGCAAAGCTGATTAGATTAAGTAATACTGAGCAAGTCCCGAGGAATGATTTTCTCGAACCTGTTCAGCCGAAGTATAGTATGCCAAACCAGTCATTTTTGTAATTTTGCACTTCTTTCTAACCAAACGTTATGAATTTTTCGAAGACCATTATCCTCTCATTCATTTTGCTGATTGCCATTTCGGGTAAAGTAAACGCACAGGCCAAATACACCGGACAGGAAAACGCCATCATGACGGCTGTTCCTTTCCTCTCGATCGCTCCTGACGCCAGAGGTGGTGCCATGGGTGACGCAGGGGTCAGCTCGACTCCGGATGCCAACTCCATGCACTGGAATCCTGCGAAGCTCGCCTTCATCGAACAGGACATGGGCATTTCCGTTTCCTACAGCCCATGGCTGCATAAACTGGTTCAGGATATTAACCTGGCGTATCTTTCAGGATTTAAAAGAATTGATAAGAACCAGACCATCGGCGCCTCTCTTCGTTATTTCAACCTGGGCGACATTACCTTTACCGATGATAATGGTTATTCGATCGGTAACTACCGTCCGAACGAGTTTGCCATCGATGCAGGTTATGCCCGCCTCCTGACCAAGAACCTTTCCATGGCAGTGAGCGCCCGGTATATCCATTCCAATCTCACACAGGGACAATATTCACAGGGTCAGGCTACCAAGCCCGGTAATTCGGTTGCAGCCGATATTGCTGTTTACCAGCAGTTTCCCGTGAAACTTCAGAATACCTCCGGTTCATTTGCATGGGGAGTGAACATCTCGAACCTGGGTGCCAAGATTTCATACAGCGATGCCAACCTGCGCAAGGACTTCCTGCCTACCAACCTTCGTTTCGGACCGTCGCTCACCCTCGACATCGATGACTACAACTCTATGTCATTCATGCTGGATTTCAATAAACTGCTTGTACCGACGCAGCCTTTCTTCCAGGGTAATTCCGATACCATTATTGCCGGGTTCAACCCCAATGTTTCGCCGGTGGTAGGCTTGATCCATTCATTCTATGATGCTCCGGGCGGTTTCTCGGAAGAATTGCGTGAGCTGAGTTTCGCCGGCGGACTGGAATACTGGTACGACAAACAATTTGCTCTCAGAGGCGGCTTCTTCTATGAAGACAAGAACAAGGGCAACAGAAAATATATTACGCTGGGTGCCGGATTGCGATACAATGTTTTCGGACTGGATTTCTCATACCTGATCCCGATGCAGCAGAACCATCCGCTGGAAAATACCCTGCGATTCTCGCTGGTACTGAATTTCAACAATGCCGGACAGTGATCTGTCTAATTAGCTAATTAGCTAATTAGTTAATTCGGCGATTTGACGAGGGGATTTGAGAATTTGAGAATTTATGAATTTAAAAATGTAAGAATTTGATAATTAGTTGATTCGGCAATTAGTTAATTCGACAATTAATCATGCAACTCTTACAACATTCATTTCGATCTCAATTCGTGACTTCGTGGCAGATTCATTTCTCGCAGATAACGCAGATTGACACGCAGATTAACGCAGATAGGTAAATTCTTTCTGCGGGATCAGCGAGAAACAAATCCAGAAATGACCAGTGACAGGCGGTGAGATTTGAGAATTTAAGAATGTAAGAATTAGATAATTAGTTGATTCGGTGATTGAATAATTCATTCATTTCTAAATTTCTAAATTTTCTAATCAGCTAATTTGCTAATTTGCTAATCAGCTAATCGGCTAATTGGCTAATTAATCGAACCCCTAATTCTTTCATTTTTAAATTTTTACATTCCCAAATTTTCTAATCACTGTTGTCCGGAAAACATTATAAGGTTATTGATAATCAGGTATAACCTCACCCCCAACCCCTCTCCTGAAGGAGATGGGCTTAATCAGCAGACTATCTA
>CAZJCG010000069.1:0-14536 GCA_964544545.1 uncultured Lentimicrobiaceae bacterium
CTGCTCTTTGCTTTCTAAAAATTAAAGACAAAAGATAAAAGGAAAAAGATAAAAGACAATAAGCCTGAGTTTCTCTGCCCTCAGCACTCAGCACTCAGCATTTACAAGACAAAAGATAAAAGGAAAAAGATAAAAGACAATAAGCCTGAGTTTCTCTGCCCTCAGCACTCAGCACTCAGCATTTACAAGACAAAAGACAAAAGTAAAAAGATAAAAGAACCTTCTAGGAATGACAAAGAATGACTATGAATGACAAAGAATGGCTACGAATGGCTACGAATGGCTACGAATGACCATGAATGATCCGCCAGCCGGCAGAAATGACTACAAATAGCCATGAATGACTCTTCTCAACCTCCCTGCGCTCTAGCCTTTGTGCGCCTTTGTCTGGTCTTTACTGGAAGTACTCCCTCATCCGTTCAAAGAAGCTTTTATCCTTCGCACTGGGTGAAGGCTTGAAGTTCTCGCTTTCCTGCAATTTTTCGAGTAATTCCTTTTCCTGTCTGCTCAGGGATCTGGGAGTCCAGACATTGAGCGTTATCAGCAGGTCGCCTTTGCCATAGGAGTTGAGTACGGGCAATCCTTTGCCCTTCAACCGTAACAGTCTTCCGGCCTGCGTCCCCGGTTCTATCTTGATCCTGGCCTTCCCTTCCAGCGTCGGGATGTCCACGGAAGTACCGAGGGCCGCATCGGGGAAACTCAGGTAAAGATCATACAGGAGATTATTGCCGTCGCGCTGCAGAAAATCATGCGGAGCTTCTTCAATCTGAATGATAAGGTCGCCGGGGACGCCGCTGCGGGCAGCCGCATTTCCCTTGCCGCTTACCGAAAGCTGGATGCCTTCGGAAACACCGGCAGGAATGTTAACCGGAATAACCTCTTCACCTTTGACCACTCCATTGCCGGCACAGTGCACACATTTCTGCTGGATGGTCTGACCTTCACCTCCGCAAGCAGGGCAGGTCGAACTGGTCTGCATCTGTCCCAGGAAAGTGCTGGTAACACGTGTCACCTGACCAGTACCGCGGCAGGTGGAACAGGTGGTGAAACCAGAACCTCCGGCTGCACCGGTTCCATGGCAGTGCGTACAACTCACGTACTTGCTGACCTTAAGTTTCTTTTCAACCCCGGTATTGATCTCCTCCAGGGTAAGCCGGACCTTCACCCTGAGGTTGGTCCCCCGGTTGACCCGGCGCTGCCGCTGGCCGCCAAAGCCCCCGAAAGAGCCACCGAATGCACCGCCAAAGATGTCGCCGAAATGGCTGAAGATGTCATCCATGCTCATCCCGCCGCCAAATCCGTTACCACCGTTCTTCACCCCGTCGTGACCAAACTGGTCGTAACGGCTCCGTTTTTCTGCATCGCTCAACACCTCATAGGCTTCTGCAGCCTCCTTGAACTTATCTTCCGCTTCTTTATTATTTGGATTCTTATCAGGATGATACTTCAACGCCATCTGCCGGTAGGCCTTTTTTAATTCGGCATCCGTAGCATTCCGGTTTACTCCCAGGATCTCGTAATAATCTCTTTTTGTCATTAACGCTGTTTTTAGCTGCCAACTACTACCTTGGCGTAACGTATAACCTTGTCATTCAGCTTGTACCCTTTCTGGATCTGATCCACAACCCGGTTTTTCAGATCTTCGGAAGGCGCCGGGATGTGTGCAACGGCTTCCTGATGATCCGTATCGAAGGCTTCACCTAAGGCCGGGATTTCCTGTAAACCCTTGGCCGTAAGCACATTCCTGAACTTGTTAAAGATCAGAATAACGCCCTCTTTGATAGCTTCTGACTGATCGGCGGTTTCGAACGACTTGATAGCACGTTCAAAGTCATCCACCACCGGCAACAGGTCAACAATCAGTTCTTCGGAAGCAGTCTTGCTCAGCTCGATCTTTTCTTTCAGCGTACGCTTCCGGTAGTTATCAAATTCAGAATACAAGCGCAACAACTTATCATTCAACTCATTGATCTTAACCTGAGGATCTTCAGCAGGGGCCTTTTCCTCTACGGCAGTTTCGGCAGTCTTTTCCTGTCCTTCTGCAACATTGTCAGTCGCTGCGGTCTCAACTTTCGGATTTTCTTCCTTATTGACCTCTTTCTTATGCTTCATTACGCACTTAATTTATTGATTGATCTTGATTTCCATAAATACCTAAACGATCCCGGATCTACGGGACGACCGGATTCTGCAAAAGTTTTGCCAGGAGGGAACAGGCGACAAATTGGCAGTAGATTAGAGGCTGTTTCAAAAGCACAAATTAAGTACAATTTCTCTCTGTGGCCCTCTGTGCCTTCTCAGTGAAACTCCGTGTAACAACAATTAAAGATTTCACAGTTCCGATAGCTATCGGAAACACAGAGCAAAATGATGAGTTACACAGAGACTTTTGAGACAGCCTCGTTTATATACGCCTGATCTGTGCACCGATTGCATTCAAACGGCCATCAATATTCTGATAGCCACGGTCGATCTGGTCGATGTTATCGATAATGCTCGTCCCTTTAGCTGAAAGTGCTGCAATAAGCAGGGATACCCCTGCCCTGATATCCGGCGACGACATGCGGATGCCCCTCAGACGCGTCTTCCGGTCAAGTCCGATCACTGTTGCCCGGTGGGGATCGCAAAGGATGATCTGGGCTCCCATGTCAATCAGTTTATCGACAAAGAAGAGCCTGCTTTCAAACATCTTCTGGTGGATCAGGACACTGCCTTTCGCCTGGATGGCCGTCACCAGGGCTACGCTGATCAGGTCGGGCGTGAAGCCCGGCCAGGGAGCATCGCTTATGGTCATGATGGAGCCGTCCATGAAAGATTCAACCTCATAATGATCCTGCTCCGGCACATGAATATCGTCGCCTTCGCGATACAGCTTAATTCCCAGCCGTCGGAACACCTCCGGGATAATTCCCAGACTTTCATAGTTCACATTCCTGATACGGATCTCTGACTGCGTCATCGCTGCCAGTCCGATGAAACTGCCGATCTCGATCATATCCGGCAGCAAGGAGTGCTCCGTCCCTTTCAGTGATTCTACACCGCTGATATGAAGGAGGTTGGAACCGATACCGTCGATCCTTGCACCCATTCTCACCAGCATCCTGCACAACTGAACCACGTATGGTTCACAGGCTGCGTTGAATATGGTCGTCTCACCTTCAGCCAGTACAGCAGCCATAACTACGTTGGCAGTCCCGGTAACGGAGGCTTCATCCAGCAGCATATAGGTTCCGGTAAGCTGTCGGGCTGTCACACGGGTAAAATGCTTTACCGAATCCTGATCGAATTCGGCACCAAGTTTTTGCAGTCCGATAAAGTGGGTATCCAGCCTGCGCCGGCCGATCTTGTCACCGCCCGGTTTCGGAATGGATCCTTTCCTGAAACGGCCCAATAAGGGTCCCAGGATCATTACCGATCCCCTCAGGCTGGCGGCCTGTTTCCTGAACTCATCTGTTTCCAGAAAATCCAGGTTCACCTGATCGGCTTTAAAGGAATAGCATCCCTGCTCAAGTTTCCTGACAGTGACCCCCATTCCGGCCAATAACTCAATGAGTTTGTTCACATCGAGTATATCCGGTATGTTGCGGATGGTCACCTCTTCGGGGGTAAGCAACACTGCACAAAGAACCTGAAGGGCTTCGTTCTTGGCCCCCTGTGGTACGATCTCACCTTTCAGGCGGTTTCCGCCTGCGATTTCAAAGGAACTCATGGTTGGTCAATATGTTGGTTATTCCGTTACCTTTTCCTTTTACAGGATTCCTGCTGTCAGACACAGGCAGACGTCTTGCAGAACACATCCTGACCGGGATCAGGTTCAAACTGTAAAAAATCTGCAAACAAGCCTTAACACCAATGCACAATCTGATATGCCTGTAACAGGACGCAAGGTAAGCAGAAATTCCGGGGTAAAAACAGGAATAGCGTCTGAAAAAGGAACAGACGTTATCCGATACAAAAATTTGTCAGCTAAAGGATGTTCAGAACTTCCGGCGATGTCTTCCGCCTCCGTTGTCTTTCTTGGGAATGAACTTTTTCCGACGTTGTTGCTGCTGGGCCTGCTGCTGGGGAGCCTGCTTGTTGGCCTTCAGAATATCCACCGTGGAGTGGAGTTTATCTTCTTCATTCATCTTCAACCTGCCGGCCGATAAGAGATTGAGATGTTCATGGATCAGCTCGTCGTTCACCGAATCACGGTTCCAGTTCAGGTACATCTTCTTTAAACCGTTGGCAATGGTCCTGACCAGTTCATCTTTTTCGGGACCATCGTCATACAAAGTCGCCTTTTCGATGATCCGTTGCATATACTTCCCGTACGGACGGAGTTTGATGTCCTCCTGTGTATAGTTTACTCTTCTGGGACGAGCGGCATCCTGGGGTTTGGGTGGCACCGGGTAGGGTGAGTCGACATCCAGTTTGAACTCCGCCATCACGTGCAGGTGATCCCACAACTTATGTTTCAGGTCACCCTGATCTTTCATTTCCGGATGCATACTGGAGAGAACATTCACCAGCGTGGCGGCCATCCTGCTGCGCTTCTCCCGGTCCTCCAGTTGACAGATGTATTTTACCATTTCCTGAACGTTGCGCCCATATTCGGAAATGATCAGGTTACCGCGGGTAGTGTTGTATTCCATAAAGGAGGTATGCTTTGAATGAAGGGGTTTGCCTGCCGGAGAGATCAGCCCTGTCAGTGACCGGAATCAGGTAAAATGAAATGTACAGTGCTAAAAATATCCGTGCAAAGGTAAGCAAAGTGAGCGAAATTGAAGAGAATATTGTTTTGATGAGAATGCAGAAATCAGAAAGTGAACAGACAAAGTTGCTGAGCTATTTTCATTCAGCTGCGCATAAGTGATGCGCACAATCCGGGCGACCGAAATCTGACACGGCCAACTCTTCGTTCCCGGATTTCTCTCATCTTTGCCGGAAAATTCCTTCCTTGAACCGGAAAATCCTTCAGCTGGCCATTCCCAACATTGTCACCAATATCACCATCCCTTTGCTTGGCATGGTGGATCTTGGCCTGATGGGGCATATGGGTAACGCCAAATATGTTGGAGCCATTGCATTGGGGACCATGATATTCAGCTTCATCTTCTGGGCCTTTGGTTTCCTGAGGATGGGCACCAGTGGTTTCACTGCCCAGGCGTATGGAGGCCGGAACCTGGAAGAAGCTTCGGGTGTTCTGGCAAGAGGTATCGTTACTGCGCTGGGAGCAGGATTCCTGTTGATCTTTCTGCAATGGCCGATCGCCTGGTTTGCTTTCAGGCTGGTCGACAGCAGTCCCGAACTGGAACAACTGGCCCGTCAGTATTTTTTCATCCGCATTTACGCAGCCCCGGCAACACTGATCACCTACACCCTGACAGGCTGGTTCATCGGTATGCAGAATGCAAGGATACCCATGACCCTGGCTATCAGTATCAATGTAATGAATGTAGCACTCAGTCTGCTATTTATCCGGGTCTTCGGCTGGGGCTCGAACGGAGTGGCCTGGGCTAACCTTGCCAGTCAGTATATGGGGCTTTGCCTGGGTATTGTCTTTCTCAGCCTCTACTGGCCCCGACTGAAGAAACACTTCAACATCCGGAAAGCATTGAGCAGGGAAGGATTCCGCAAATTCATCCATGTAAATGCCGACATCTTCATACGCACCCTTTGCCTGATCTTTACCCTCTCATTTTTCACGGTGCAGTCGGCCAATACCAATGATACGATCCTGGCAGTCAACACCCTGCTGTTCCAGTTCTTTTACTTCTTTTCCTATTTTGTGGACGGTTTCGCCTATGCTGCCGAGGCGCTCACCGGCAGGTATATCGGTGCCGGTGACCGGAGCAGTCTGAAACGGTCTGTCCGGCTGCTTTTTACCTGGGGCGGCGGGATTGCGGCGATTTTCACCCTGGCTTATGCATTTTTCGGGAATGCCATTCTCAGGATGCTGACCAACGATACAAGAATTATCTCTGAAGCTTTGCCGTATCTCTTCTGGGTGATCCTGATCCCATTCATAACCGTTTCTGCTTTTATCTGGGACGGTATCTTCGTTGGCGCTACCGCTTCCAAAGCCATGCGAAACAGTATGCTGATCATTACCCTGATGATCTTTCTCCCGGCATACTATCTTTTACGCCCCAGCCTTGGCAATCACGGGCTCTGGCTGGCAATGCTGTTCTTTATGGGCGCCAGGGGGCTGTTCCTGAGCCTGATGGCAGGAAAAGCTGTCCTGAGAGTAAAAGCTTAAGGACAGAAGCCGCTTTTCACGTTGTCTGATAAACTGTACACCTGTCTGTTAATCAGTTTTACGACCTGTTTCAGGGATCAGCGCCTGATTTTCCCCGGCCTTTGAGCTCTCTCGGTTTCTGCTCATTTTTATCTCTATAACATATTCCATATGATCGATCTATTTCAGTATTTTTGCGCCCTATTTTTGAAATTCAATCCATGTCAGAGGAGACAAAACCCATTGAATGCCTTATCATAGGCTCCGGCCCTGCCGGATATACAGCTGCCATTTATGCAGCCCGTGCCGACCTGAAACCGGTAGTTTACACCGGCCTGCAAATGGGCGGACAACTTACCACCACGACCGAGGTCGATAATTTCCCCGGATATCCCAAAGGTGTTACCGGTCCTCAACTGATGCAGGACCTGCAGCACCAGGCAGAGCGTTTTGGTGCCGACATCCGCTTCGGGATCATCACCGAGGCTGATTTCTCCCAGAGGCCTTTCCGCCTGAAAACGGATGACGGGAAAGAGATCCTGGCGGAAGGAGTCATCATTGCAACCGGTGCTACTGCCAGGTGGTTGGGCATTGAATCGGAAAAGAAATATAACGGGAACGGAGTTTCAGCCTGCGCCACCTGCGACGGATTCTTCTTCCGCGGCCTCGATGTGGCCGTTGTAGGAGGCGGAGATACTGCCTGTGAGGAAGCTTCCTACCTGTCAAAACTCTGCCGCAAAGTATACATGATCGTCAGGCGTGACGAACTCAGGGCTTCCAAAGCCATGCAGCACCAGGTGATGACCAATCCGAATATCGAGATACTCTGGAACTCTTCAACCAAAGAGATCCTGGGAGACGGAAAGGTGGTTACCGGCGCCCTGATCGGAAACAATAAAACCGGTGAATTAAAACAGATCGAGGTCCA
This sequence comes from uncultured Lentimicrobiaceae bacterium, assembly GCA_964544545.1. GTDB lineage: Bacteria > Bacteroidota > Bacteroidia > Bacteroidales > UBA4417 > UBA4417. The sequence continues at coordinate 7,149 of CAZJCG010000069.1, forward strand.
GGGCTTTTTCGTAGCCATCGGCCATCAGCCGAATACGGATATTTTCCGCGGACAGATCGACCTCAATGAAATGGGATATATCCTGACAGAACCCGGTACCACCCGCACCAACATCGAAGGGGTATTTGCAGCCGGAGATGTCCAGGATCATGTTTACCGTCAGGCCATCACTGCAGCCGGCACCGGCTGTATGGCCGCAATCGAACTGGAACGCTGGCTGGCTACCCAGGAAAGGTAACCGGCACTCTATTTCTGTGGTTTAAGGAAGAACACGAAACAACTTACTTCTACAACTTATCCCGTTGTTTTTGGCATCAGGGATTCCGTTTGGTTTGGTCAGTCTGCACCCCAAAAGATTATAAGCTTCAGCGATTGATTCACCGGCGTCCTCTTTGATTGTGAATGACTATTCTTAAATCTCTGATAACGAATCTCCGGATTTGTTTCATTTCACTAATAACAATCAATTACGAATTCGCCGGCCATGTTGATAAAATCCTGCCAGCCTCTCAGGCTTAAGTAGTATTTTTACGCCGGAAATTAAAAATGGAATACAGGTGAGCCGTAACCTTTTGGAGGAACTGAACGAGGCCCAGCAGGAAGCTGTGAAATGCGTCAAGGGACCGGTGATGGTCATTGCCGGTGCAGGTTCCGGTAAAACGCGTGCGCTTACCTATCGGGTTGCTTACCTGATCGACCAGGGTATAGATGCATTCAACATCCTTTGCCTCACCTTTACCAACAAGGCGGCCCGGGAGATGAAAGACAGGATCATCAGCCTCGTCGGGCCTGAAGCCAGGAATGTCTGGATGGGAACGTTCCATTCGGTTTTTGCACGAATCCTGCGAAGCGACGGGCATCTTTTAGGCTATCCGGCCAGTTACACCATTTACGATTCCGACGACAGCAAGAGCCTGCTCAAGAATATTGTCAAAGAACTGGATCTTGACGTTAAAGAATACGCTCCCAACTACCTGTTGAGCAGAATATCCGCAGCCAAGTCGAACCTGATATCTGCTGACGATTACAACAACAGCGCTGAGATACAGGAACAGGACAAGCAGGCACGCAAGCCCCTGACCGGTAAGATCTTTTCCATGTATCAGGGACGCCTTTTCCGCTCCGGCGCGATGGACTTCGACGACCTGCTGTTCAATACCAACATACTTTTACGTGATTTTCCGGAGATACTTTACAAATACCAGGATAAATTCCGCTATATCCTGGTGGATGAGTACCAGGACACCAACTATTCGCAGTATATCATTGTGAAAAAACTGGCTTCGCGCTTCGAGAATATCTGTGTAGTGGGCGATGATGCCCAGAGCATTTATGCATTCCGCGGGGCCAACATCCAGAACATCCTGAACTTCCGGGTCGATTATCCGGACTATAAACTGGTGAAGCTGGAACAGAATTACCGTTCCACGCAGACCATCGTGAACGCGGCCAACAGTGTCATCGCGAATAACAAGGATCAGATCAATAAAGAGGTCTGGACGCACAACGAAGAGGGGCACCTTATAAAAGTGCTCAGGGCAGCCAGCGACAGCGAGGAAGGTACGCTGATCGCCAACGCCATCTTTGAGACCAAGATGAATCTGCATCTCAGGAACGATGAATTCGTTGTGCTTTACCGGACCAACGCCCAGTCGCGTTCCATCGAGGAAGCGCTCAGGAGGCTCAACATCCCGTACCGGATTTACGGGGGCCTCTCCTTTTACAGCCGCAAGGAGATCAAAGACGTTTTGTCCTACTTCAGGCTGGCAGTGAACCCGCTGGATGAAGAAGCCCTGCGCAGGGTGATAAACTATCCGCACCGCGGCATAGGAGATACTACCATGCAGAAAGTGGCGATACAGGCGGAGCAAACTAACCTCCCGCTCTGGGAAGTACTGAAGGATCATTCTGCTTCATTAGGCTTCACCGGAAAGACCGCAGCCTCCATCAGCAGCTTCTGCACCCTGATCCAGGCCTTCGGCGCTCAGCTGCATACACGGAACGCTTTCGACCTGGCTGAATACATCACTAAAGCTTCCGGAATACTGAAAGAACTCGAAGACGACAAGACCATCGAGGGGCAAAGCCGTGTCGAGAACATCGAAGCCTTGCTGAATGCCGTACAGGAATTCACCGAACGGACAGCCGGACCGGAAGAAGAAGCCATTCCCGTGAGATACCTGGATGAATTCATGCAGGAAGTTTCGCTGATCACCGATCAGGACACGGACGATCCGAACGATACCGACAAGGTTTCCCTGATGACCATTCACCAGGCAAAAGGTTTGGAATTCCCCTATGTTTTTATTGCCGGTCTGGAAGAAAATCTTTTCCCATCTTATCTTTCCATCTCTTCACGTGCCGACCTCGAGGAAGAACGCCGCCTGTTTTATGTAGCGCTCACCCGCGCCGAGAAACAGGTGACCATCTCCTATGCAGAATCGCGTTACCGCTGGGGGCAACTTACCCTGGCGGAGAAAAGCCGGTTTATTGATGAAATTGATGATGCATTCATCGAGCAACCGCCCAAAAGCAGGTGGAACCGTCTGGCTGAGGAACCAGGCAGGAGCAGTTTCAAATCGAAATATACACCCAACCTGGACAAGGAACTGAACAAGCCGAAACAGGCTGCCGCACATGCTCCCGCCCCGAAACCGGCAGCTCCCAAGCCGGGATTTAAAAAGATCAGCCAGGTTCCGGATACCGGTGTCCCCGTCAACAGTGTCACTCAAGGAGACGACATCGAAAAGATCCAGCCCGGTATGAAGGTACAGCATGCCACTTTCGGAACAGGAACGGTATTGAATGTTGAAGGCAGCGGCCCCAACAAGAAAGCCTCTGTTCAGTTCGAAACTGCAGGTGTCAAACAACTGCTGCTGCGGTTTGCCAGGTTGAAGATCGTGGAGTGATACTGCTACCGGTTTGCGGGGTTAACGGACAAGTTTCAGGTTGCCAATCAACTTACGGCCATCATACAAGGAAATGATGTAGATACCTGGATTCAGATGGCTTACATCATAGCGGGTCTCTATTCCGGTGATCCTGATCCTGTCGGCAAGTGCGCCTAAGGAAGATCTGATATCCAGACTATAATCCGGTCCCGGCATCAGCGGCAATTTTATTATTACTTGTCCGGATGCAGGATTCGGGAAAATTCTAAAATCCAGGGAATCCGGTTCTTCGGTTGCATTGGGGCTAACCCACCTCGTTGTATCAAATGGCGTCCCCCAGGTTTCATCTCCCTTTTTCATGTAAATGAGCAAAAATGAAGAGCACCAATAATGAGAATACTCATCAGGATGACATGAATAATGGTAAACCCCGCCGCACCCTTCAACATCACCATAGATACCCGCAACAGGTTGCCAAGAGCTACCCGCTAACAGGCTGTCGCCACATGGAGCTTCGGAATCATACCACCCTGACAGATAATTCAATCTCGACCAACGTGAATTGATATCGCCCTGCATCTGAATTGAGGCATTTACAGATAGAACGGCACCTTCAGGGGAATAGGTTAATTCGCTCTCTTCAGGCTGATACTCAGCACTGTTCATGTCGTTGTAAGATATTTGCAGTGTATCCTTAAAATAATAACTTCGATGCCAATCGTTATCCCAGAAATGCCTGTATTGTACTATCGTGTATGTCACTACATCCCCTGTCTGATCCCACGCAGAATCCAGGATAATCCGGTAAGTAGAATCGATATAGGGTCCGCCATGGGAGCCCCAATTTTTATTTTCAGTACAAAAAATATCCCCAGGTGAAAAACCATATACTATCCGTCGGGTAAGGTTGTCATCTCCGGTTGAATATGAGGGCGAATGGAAACCTGACAATATATGTACGGGACTCTGAACTTCATTGTATTCCGGGAATTCTGCAAAATCATATAAAGTGATCATCCCATAATTCTTGCTCACCTTGAATACTTCGTTGTTCAGTGGATGGTAAATAGCATTACCCATCGGGTCAACAGCCTGGAAACTGATAGTTTTAACCGAGTCATACACATCCAGTACCGGTTCAACTGTTACCTGCGATACTACTGCATTAAGCCAGGATGAGTCGGATATCTGGCAACATATCCAGGGATTGCCTGGTTGTCTGTCGGTGCAAAACCTGATAGCTTCACCCTTGCTATTGAAGAAGAAATTACCTGATATGCCTGCCGACATGGCCTTTCCCATCCTGGAAGGACCGAAAGGATCTATACATTTACCTTTGGTATTATACTGGGTTGAAAATTCACTAATGACCCGGGGACTTTTGAAACCATAATAATACTTGTACCCGTTAATCTCTTTAACTGAATCTATTTTTATAGTCCAAAGAGTCTGATTAGCAAAGCATGTTGTGGTGGAATCGCGGATGCATTGCCAATCCTGGGCATCCGCAATGAAAGATCCGAAACACAGAAAGAAGATAAAGACAAGAACCCTTTTCATTTGATAATCTGGTTATTCCATTTTACATATAAGACACTTCTCAAGAAAAATACCCTTACAACATCATTAAAATTATTGATAACGAATGTGTTTGGATTGAATTCCGGCAACCGCCTTAAAGATACCTTTAGCTCTTTCCTGAATGCTCCCAAAACCCTGGCTTTATTGTTGTCAGGCTGAAATTTCTCCGATTCTGTTGTCATTCAAGGCCCCTGCAGCGTCAGGTTACCATTTATGCTGATTGCCCTTCCCGGAAGCACCGTCAATATTGCCCCCGACTCAATTGTGAGGTTGTCGCAGGTTGCCGGATTACCCTGCATCACCACCGGCATCTGCACAGCATCAGCAGGGATCAGGACATCATTTGCTGACACAGGAAGACCATGGATCTCCGGGTGACCCGACATACTCCAGTTTCGGGTATCGTGCCAGTCGGCACTGGCAACGCCTGTCCAATTCCAGCTCAGGTCCGTGGTTCCCAGCAGGAAATTCCCTTTGCCTGAAAAAACCACTGTCGCCAGTTTACAAGAAGCATTATACGTTACCGAAGCAATCGGTCCTTCAAGCGCCTGCAAGGGTTCCGGCGAGTATAGTTTCACGGTCGAACTCCCTGATATATAACCGGCATATAAGTAATCATCCACTTTTTCGTATGCGACATCCAGCCTCTGACCGGCCTGAATGATCAGCTGGCTTCCGGCCCTAATGCTGTCGCCGTATTGAATGAAAGCACCGGAAAAATCTCCGGCATCCGTTTCGGAGTAGAAATTGATCTTTGCATCCCCCCGGATTGCTTTGTTCATGCCCGTTGAATCGGCCGCAAGGGTGACCGGGCTGCCCGACATGGTAGCAAAAACAATATCCTTGTTGTTACCGGCATTTATCCTTGCTGCAACGGCTGCCTGACCGGGGAAAACAGGCTGGATTTGCGGAGAATCGGAAGTGTAAGGAAAAAGGATTGTCAGGAAAACCGTATTATCCACAGGATTTGTGGTTGCAAGCATCCTGGAATACCGTCTGAAAACCGAAGAGGAAATAGCCATGCTGTCGAGTTCACAGGAGTATTCCTGAACTCCGTTCAATGCCAGAATTTGCGCTGTCAGACTGACACTTTCACGCTGAAAAGTTCCTTTGCATTGCGAAAAGTCCGGAACGAATGAGCCGTTCAGACTGCCCGGGTCAGCTCCCAATAATCCGTTTCCGTGCAACTGGAAGGTGTATATATTCCACGCAGGCGAAGCAATGAAATCGGTCAGAACGAAATAGGAATTTCTCACAAAAAGATTTTTCCTGACCACTTCGGTTTCAGCATAATCTGTCCGAACTTCCCCATAATCCAATCCCCGGCAATCAAAATAGTTTTCGATATACGCTGTATTGGTTTCGGTACTGACATTCTCCCCGTCAGGAGGCAAAGGTCCGCTGCCGTTTACCAGGATCAGGCTGTGGTTGGATGCAGTGTTGGTAAGATCGCTGAGTGTGGAGCTCGCATAGCCGGGATCGATGGCCATCAGCTTTCCGTATGCCGCCAGTGAAAAACTGGATGCATCACCCTGATGGTGTGCTTTTGCCCCGCTGAGAGCGATCCCGTGCTTTCCGATAAAATGCATATAAATGGCATCCGTCGCCCAGGATGACCTGAATATCAGGCTCCCGGCTGTCGGAAGTGCCTGAAAAGCACTGTCGCCAATACTTCCTTGAGATACATTAGCAGCAATATATTGTACTCTGATAAATGGATCGTTGGGGGTGAATCCCGGATTGGGCCAGTTGTAACAGGAATCACCCGAAAGCGACATAATGGTGGTGCCAAATCCCATCTGACTGTCGTGGATAGCCGGACAACTTCCGTCGGGCATCCTGATCTTGTTCATCCAGTCATATAAGCTGTCATAGCGATCATCAGACCAGGGATTGGGTATACTTCGCATGGTTCCGTTAAAAGTCATTTTATAACTACCCTCTGATAAAAAGTTACCCATTGCCCTGATGAACGGAAAAGCATTCTGGAATCCATAATTAAAGTAGGCTGGCCCTTCGGCATAACCTGCCATGCTGTCTCCTTCCGAAACCCGGGGGTAGGTTCCATCCTCTACCCATAGGGTGTTGTCCAGGTTATACATCCCGGCATTGATCCAGTTAAGCGGCTGATAGTTCGGGTCCGGACTTGAATTATCATTAAAAACGATCGCAGCAAGTCCCAGCGCCGAAGCAGTCATGATGCTGTGATTGTTGAACTGGTATGTAAAGAAAGTCAGGCCTGCCGTATAGGTATCCATTGCCCTGAAATACAGGTTAGCAGTGAAAGTAAGCAGTCTGCTCCTTGCTACCGCCAACTGCGAAGTGCTTATTCCGGCCCCGCGTAAAAGGTCATAAGCGATCAGACAGGTAATGAGTTCTTTGGAGCGATGTTGCCACGGATTATAGAACAACCAGCCGGAACCGGTCTCCACGACGGTATTGAGGTTTTCGAGGATATTCAATGCCCTGGCAAGCAGGAGATCACATTCCGGTTGTGTAAGGATAAGAATATTCCCAGCAGAGGGTCTCCGGTCCATAAGAAGAACAAATGCCGCCTCTTTGGCAATCATTGCCCGGTTGAGCCGTTCGCCGTCGGTGCTGTTGCCCGCAGGGACCGTTGCATTGGCATTCTGCCAGACAGATGCATATAGACTATAGATATCGGATGCTCCGAGTTGCGATCGGATAAGAGGTACTTCAAGGCTATCAAGCACCGTCCTGGGAAAACTCAGGTCTTGTTCCGGGATTTCCCAGCTTCCCTGCGCTGAAATTTCACCGGGCAAGCCAAGCAGGCATAAGCAAAAACAATATGTTATCACCTGTTTCATCGAAAGATCAGGTACTTATGCAAATCGCTGAATAAAAATACGATAGTTTCCTTTGAATTCAAACCGGAAGCCGAAACCATCAGGGTCT
>CAZJCG010000070.1:0-14341 GCA_964544545.1 uncultured Lentimicrobiaceae bacterium
TTATTTTGGATAATTTAACCTCTGTGCCCCTCTGTGCTCTCTGTGGTAAAAAAAAATCTCACCACGGAGGGCACGGAGAAACACAGAGATGAAAGGATATCATTATGTATGAAAATTTTATTACTGAAAAGGTTATTGGCTTTGCCATAGAAGTGCATAAACAGTTAGGGCCCGGCCTGCTGGAAAGTGCATACGAGGAATGTCTTTACTACGAACTTTCAAACGCGGGGCTGGTTGTACAAAAGCAACTTGCATTGCCATTGGTTTATAAAGAAATCAGGTTGGATGCAGGATATCGCATTGATCTGCTGGTTGAAAACAAAGTCATTGTTGAAATAAAATCGATTGATGCGATTGCCGATATACATAAAGCGCAACTGATGACCTACATGAAACTGGCTAATATCAGGATAGGATTATTGATGAACTTCAATGTAAAACTTTTAAAAGACGGCATCGTAAGATGGATAATCTAATCTCTGTGCCCCTCTGTGCTCTCTGTGGTAAAAAAAATCTCACCGCGGAGGGCACGGAGAAACACAGAGACTTACAAAAATCAAAGAAAACGGATATCGTCGATGACCGGCTTGCCGGCAGCCTTGTTCAGCTTATCCAGCAACTGGGTCTTCATATAAGTGAGTTCCTGTTTGAGGACCGCCGTGTCGGTATGGATATATAAAATTCTGTCTTTCACATAAATATCACGGGTATGGCGGGCGATAAGCTGCCCTGCCACTTTCTCCCATGCCCCGACCAGCTTCGTTTCGTTAAGCTTATCCTCCAGTCTGTACTCCTTCAGCAGCTTTTCGAGAGCTTCTTTCAACGATATTTCCCCTGCACGCCTTACCATATCAGTACTTGAATTGAACCGACTCAGCATTGATCTCAAAGACCTTATGATCTATCTCCAGCTTATTGAACGAGCGACGGATACGCTCCGGCTCCGTATCGGTGATGAACACCTGTCCGAAGCTGTCGCGGCCCACCAGCTCGATGATCTGCTGCACCCTTGCCGGATCCAGCTTATCAAAGATATCATCAAATAGCAGGATGGGTTTGTAATCCACCAGGTCGCGGGTGAAGTCGAACTGCGCCAGCTTCAATGCGACCACGAACGACTTCTGCTGTCCCTGGGAGCCGAAACGCTTTACCGGGTATCCCTGGATGTTGAAGTTCAGTTCATCCTTATGGATGCCGCAGGTGGAATATCGCGCCGACAAGTCCCTTTCGATTGCTTCACCAGCCAGGTTGAGATAATTACCTTCCAGCAGCCGCGAATCGTAACGGATATCCACCTTCTCCTGTCCCCCGCTGATGAATTCAAAATAATGGCTGAAGATGGGCAGGAAACCTTCGAGGAACCGCTGTCGTTTTTCGAAAATATTGTTTGCCGGTGCACTCATCTGCTCGTCGAGCAGCAGCAGCATGCTTCTGTCCACCACCTGACTGTCGGCAAATCTCTTCAGCAGCGAATTCCGCTGTTCCAGCAGGCGGTTGTAGCGGATCAGGTCGTCGAGATAGACCTTGTCGAACTGTGATATCACTGCATCAATGAACTTCCGCCGCACTTCGCTGCCTTCGTTGATCAGGTCGCGGTCGTAAGGAGAAACCATTACGCACGGAAAAGTGCCTATATGGTCCGACATGCGGTCGTACTCCTTCTGGTTAAGCTTGAACTGCTTCTTTGCGCCCAGCTTCTGGATGCAGCTCACCTGTTCAGGCAATCCGCCGTTACGCTGGAAAGTACCATGAATGGCGAAGAACTCCTCTCCATGCCGGATATTCTGGGTGTCGATCGAATTGAAATAGCTCTTGGTAAAGGAGAGATAATAGATGGCATCGAGCAGGTTGGTCTTGCCCACACCGTTGTTCCCGACAAAGCAATTGATCTTCCCGGAGAATTCGATCTCGGAATGAACGTAATTCTTGAAGTTAATCAGTTGTAGCTTCTTCAGGAACACTGGGAAAGGATTGGGAAATGCAAATGTAATGAGAAAAGACGGGCAAGCAGAATGAGAAAGGAAGCAGGTCAGATGTAGAATTTGGGAATGAGGAAATTTAAAAATTTAAAAATTAGTTAATTAGCTGATTTGCTGATTTGCTGATTTGCCGATTAGCTGATTAGCTGATTTGCTGATTAGCCGATTAGCTGATTAGCTGATTAGCCGATTAGCTGATTAGCTGATTAGCTGATTAGCTGATTAGCTGATTATCGAATTGTGGAATCATCTCATTCTTACATTCTCAAATTTCTTAATTTCTAAATTAACCAATTGGCTAATTATCTAATTACCGAATTAGCTAATTACCGAACCATCTCATTCTCAAATTTCTAAATTCCTAAATTTCTAAATCTACTAATTGGCTAATTGGCTAATTACCGAATTAGCTAATTATCGAATCATCTCATTCTCAAATTTCTAAATTCCTAAATTTCTAAATTAACTAATCACTGCTGTGCGGAAAACAATATTAAGTTATTGACAATCAGGTTCCACCTCACCCCAATCCCTCTTCCCGATGAATCGGGACAGGCTCTGAAGGAGATGGGCTTAGTTAGCTGACTATCTATGATTTATGCAGTTCGGGCCAGCATTAACCGGACAATAGTGATTATCCAATTGGCTAATTATCGAATTAGCTAATTATCGAATCATCTCATTCTCAAATTTCTAAATTCCCAAATTTCTAAATTAACTAATTGGCTAATTGGCTAATTACCGAATTAGCTAATTATCGAATCATCTCATTCTCAAATTTCTAAATTCCTAAATTTCTAAATTTCTAAATTAACTAATTGGCTAATTGGCTAATTAGCTAATTAATTAATTACTCCCCCCTCACTCGTTATTGCATCTGCCACCTGCTGCATCAGCCAGGCCGGCGTGGAGGTCGCCCCGGTGATCCCTACCGTTTGGACGCCGTCAAGCCAGGAGTAGTCAACATCGGAAGGCTCACAGATAAAATAGCTCTTCGGATTGGCTTCCCGGCAGACCTGGAAAAGGAAGGCCCCGTTGGATGATTTGGGGTCGCTTACGAAGAGGATCACATCATGCGAAGCTGCAAAGGACCTGATCCCTTTCGAACGTCCGGAGACCTGCCGGCAAAAAGATCTGTTAACAACGAGGTCCTCATTCCCCTGTTCCGTCATCTTTTTCCGGATCGCTTCCGCCAGACTGTCGTACACCATCTGGTCTATTGTAGTCTGGGCAAACAATCGCACCGGCTTGCTGAAGTCAATCCGGTCAATCTCGGCTTCCGATCCGACAACAATAGCCTGATTGTTAGTTTGTCCGCGGAGACCAGTTACTTCCGGATGGCCTTCTTTCCCGATGATGACGAGTTGAATGGTGCCGGACGATTCCTCATAGTCGCGACGTATCCGCTCCTGCAGTTTCATGACAATAGGGCAGGTAGCATCCACCAGCTCGATGCCAAGCTGTTTTGCCAGCAAGTAGGTGGAAGGAGGTTCCCCGTGTGCCCGCAGCATCAGGCGTTTGCCGGGAATGCGCAACAATTCATCGTGGGAGACTACTTCCAGCCCGGCATCCCTGAGCCGTTGCATCTCGGTGGTGTTGTGGACAAGGTCTTCGAGGCAATACAGCTTCTCTCCCGGCGAAAGTTCATTTTCTGCCTTCCGGATCGCCTGTTCGACGCCAAAACAGAATCCGGCACCCGTATCTATGGTAACCTGCATAGGAATCAATTTGGAGTACGAAAATAGGTATTCCGCTGCTATTTCTTAACCCAGTCGCCCAGATTGGTAGTCAGGGTCACATAGTTGCGGGCGCCCACAAGGTGATAAGCAGCGCGGGAATAGTTGATGCTGAATTTTGAAACGTTGATCCCGAATCCCCAGGAAAACCCTACGGTACCGGGACGGGAGTCAATTTTAAGTTCCTGGCGGCGCTGGTAATTGTAGCCAACCCGCAGGTTCAGGAACTTAGCCGGGACAAACTCTGCACCCAGGATCACATGGCGCATGGCTTTCCCCGCAAAATCGTCCAGCTTGCTTTTCGATACCGGTTCGCCGGTAAAAGGATCCACTTCTGATGTCTGGCTTTCGTAAGTCAGATCCCACTTTTCGAGGTGTTGCAGCAGTATGGAAAAACGGATCGGCACATGCGCAAGCCGTTTCGACATGCCCATCTGAATTTCGAATGGCAACGGTGACACATCGTGGGTGGTATAGGAAGTCAGCTGCCTTCCGATGTTCCGGAACAACAACGAAACACAGGTATATTCGTTGGGGATATAGCTACCGGCCACATCCACGGCCAGGCCGAGTGAGTTGTAGGCTTCCAGGTCGGAGTACAGCACTTTCAGATTAGCCCCGATCGTGAAGGCCGAATCCAGCGGTCGTCCCCAGCCCAGGTTCATTGCATATTCGCCCACCTTGAAATTCCCGGAGATTTCTCCGGATTCATCGGCATACTTGAAGTCACCGTAATCGATGAACTGCAGACTGCCGGCAAAGCTGCCGAGCTTTTCGAAATAGCGGCCGTAGGCTGCATATCCCAGGTTTATACCTGAGTAGTTATTCACATAGCTGAATGCCAGCTTACTATGAAGTCCCGGATTGATCAGCGAAGGGTTCGGGATGGCCAGGGTAAGGTCATTGTCGCTGATGCAGGCAAAATTACCGCCCAGAGCGGCAATACGTGCGGAATTCGGAAGGGAAAGAAAATCGAAGGTGTTGTTGCCGCCGGTTTGCGCTGCAGCCGGGATCATCCGGCAAAAGATACACGCTATAACCAGGGGAAGTATCCTATGAAAAGCTCTCACGAGGGATTGTTTACGTTTTGTTGATATGAATAATCCGGTAAAACCCGCCCGTGCAACAATTGATCCGGAGAGGTTTGGCTATAGTGGGCTGATCGGAGTCGAAAGGGTTGTATGACGGTGCCGCGGATCAATTTAATTTCTCTACAGAGCCGGAACCCTTCACCTCGGTGGAGATGTCGGGAGTGCCTTTGTAATAAACGCTGCCACTGCCCCGGATGACCACGTTGAGTGCGGAAGTGACCGTAACCCTGCAGTCGCCGGAACCATTGATGGTGATCCCTGTCTGGGAAGTCGCCAGGTCGGTCGATTCTACATTCCCTGATCCGTTCACCATGATCCTGTGGTTTTTGGCGGCACCCGAGAGTTTGATATCGCCCGAACCGTTTATTTTGCTGGTGATATCATTCGATTCCACAGCGATCATGATATCCCCTGAACCGTTCACATTCAGATCGAGACCTGATGCTTTCAGGGTGTGGTCGGTGGTGATATCGCCAGAACCGTTGATAATCAATGACTCGATAGTGTTCACCGGAACATAGATGTTCACAGGTTCGTGCTGCCGGATACACCCTTCATTCCTTACTTTCAGGCTGTTGCCCCGGATCTCCAACTCGAGTGCTTCCAGGATATTGCTTTCCCCTACCATACGGATGGAGTCGGTAGTGTCCCTGACAAGGATGATGTTCGCCTCTGTCGACAATTTGATCTCCGTGATCTCCCCTGCCTTCATGTAAAGGGTTTCGCTTTTTCCGTTACCGGTGATACAATCCTCACAGGCTGAGAATAACAGGCCTCCGGCCACAAACAGCAGGAGGGCAAAGAAAAGATGGGTTGCTTTCATGACTGATCGATCAGGGTTACGAACTTTAACGTATGAAACAGAGTGTAAAAGTATGAACAAAAGGCAATATTTGCTGAATTATCTTGCGGATTTTCAGACTGGCATACCGGTATGCGTGAGAAAACCGACATCCTGAGCCGATTGTATATTGAATCCCGGATTGCCGGCTTTTGTTGTTACTTCGTGATCAGGCTTAAGGTTCCCCGTTGATCTGATGAAAGAGGAGCCTGATGAACGCTGATCTTCCTTCCGTATGATCAGTCTTTACCGTTGTTTCCCTTCCTGATCAGGTTTAGCGCCCCACCGGCCTGGAACCATTTAATTTGCAAAGCATTGTAGGAGTGACTCACAAGGAAGGTCTCTTCGGATCCGTCGGAATGATGAAGCCGCACCATCAGCGGCTGTCCGGGTGCGAATGTCGTGAGGCCCAGGATATCCAGTCGGTCATCTTCACAGATCCTTTCATAATCACCCTTTTCGCTAAAGGTGAGTGCGAGCATGCCCTGTTTTTTCAGGTTGGTTTCATGGATACGGGCAAACGACTTCACCAGGATGGCCCTGACGCCCAGGTGACGTGGTTCCATGGCGGCATGCTCACGCGATGAACCTTCCCCGTAGTTTTCGTCACCGACGACGATGGATCCTATACCGGCAGCCTTGTATGCGCGGGCAGTGTCGGGCACGGCGGCATATACTCCCGTAATCTGGTTCTTTACCAGGTTAGCCTTATCATTAAAGGCATTGATCGCCCCGATGAGCAGGTTATTGGAAATGTTATCGAGGTGCCCCCGGTATCGCAGCCAGGGCCCGGCCATGGAGATATGGTCGGTGGTGCACTTCCCTTTGGCCTTTATCAGGAGAGGCAGGTCTTTGATATCAGCGCCATCCCATTCAGCGAAAGGCTCCAGCAGTTGCAGCCGATCTGAAGCAGTATCCACTGAAATACGGATATGCGATCCGTCGTCCGGCGGAGCCTGGTAGCCGGCATCCTTCACTTCGAAACCTGCAGGAGGAAGTTCAATTCCAACTGGCTCATCCAGTTTCACCTTTTCACCATTCGCATTTATAAGATAATCAGTCAGCGGGTTGAAATCAAGGCTGCCTGCAATGGCATAGGCGGTCACGATCTCCGGAGAGGCAACAAAGCTGTGTGTATTCGGATTGCCGTCGTTGCGTTTGGCAAAATTGCGGTTGAATGAGGTGATGATGGAATTTTTCCGTTCAGGATCGTCGGTGTGGCGTTTCCATTGTCCGATACAGGGGCCGCAGGCATTGGCCATCACCACCCCTCCTATCGTAGCGAAATCGTCCAGCAAACCGTCACGTTCGGTGGTGTAACGGATTTGTTCTGATCCTGGCGTCACAATGAATTCCGCTTTGGCGCCGAGGTTCTTTTCCTTTGCCTGCCGGGCAACAGAAGCCGCCCGCGTGAGATCCTCATAGGAGGAGTTGGTACAGGAACCGATCAGGCCGACCTCCAGCTTTTCCGGGAAATTCTTTTCCTTCACTGCCTTAACGAATTCAGAGACCGGGTAGGCCGCGTCGGGTGTAAATGGTCCATTGACGTATGGTTCCAGCGTATTCAGGTCGATTTCGATGAGTTCATCGAAATATTTTTCCGGATGAATGTACACATCAGGGTCGGAGCGCAGGTCATCGCGGATAGCATTGGCCATGGCTGCAATCTCAGCACGGCCGGTGGCTGCAAGGTATTCCGCCATTTTGGTATCATACCCGAAAATCGATGTCGTTGCGCCAATTTCCGCACCCATATTGCAGATCGTCCCCTTTCCAGTGGCCGAGATGCCGTCGGCTCCATCGCCGAAGTATTCCAGTATGGCTCCGGTTCCGCCTTTCACGGTAAGTATCCCGGCAACCTTAAGGATGATATCCTTGGCAGAAGTCCAGCCGCTCATTTTCCCGGTAAGCCTCACCCCGATCAGTTTTGGCATCTTCAGCTCCCACGGCATGCCGGCCATTACATCCATGGCATCTGCGCCGCCAACACCAATGGCAACCATACCCAGGCCTCCGGCATTTACCGTATGCGAATCTGTTCCGATCATCATTCCGCCAGGGAATGCGTAGTTTTCAAGGATTACCTGATGGATGATCCCGGCTCCGGGTTTCCAGAAGCCGATCCCGTAACGGGCCGAAACAGAGGAAAGAAAATCATATACCTCCCTGTTCTGCTCAAGTGCCTGTGAAAGGTCGGCGCTGGCGCCAACCGATGCCTGGATCAGGTGGTCGCAATGGACGGTGGCGGGAACGGCCGTCTTTTCACGGCCGGCGGTCATGAATTGCAGGAGGGCCATCTGAGCTGTAGCATCCTGCATGGCAACCCTGTCGGGGCCGAAATTCACATAGTCAACGCCCCTTCCGTAACCCGCTGCCGGAATTCCATCCCACAAGTGGGCGTACAGGATCTTTTCGCTCAGGGTCATTTCCCTGCCCAGCATCTTCCGTGCCCGGGCTATCTTGCCGGAATACCCTTCATAGACTTTCTTGATAAGGTCTGGATCAAACATCATATTCGTCTAATTTACATTCATTTCCGATTTTCTTCCTCTAAAATACCAGGTTTTCTCCTAATAAACAAGCTGAAGGCTTGAACGTTCAATAATGTACTACATTTGTCGTGATGAAACAAGTTGTCAGGACAGGGATTGCTTTTCTGCTCATCGGGATAATCCTATACAATTCCATGGGATACCTGATGGTTTTTCCTGCCCTGCGGATGATACACCGGCAACAGGTAACCCGGATGCTGTCTGATCATCCTGACAAAGAACTGGTCACGCTTTCCTTTCCGAAAGGAATGGAGAGGAATTATAAAGTACCAGGCGAAAAGGAGTTGAGATACAACGATAAGATGTACGACATCGTCAGGGTCATTGATGATGAAAAAACTATCACTTATATCTGCTATGAGGATGAAAAAGAAGATCTTCTGATTAAAAAATCAAAAGATTTCAGCCGGTCGATGAACACAGACCCCAAGGCCAGAACTGCCGGGCTGATCCTCTCGGGCATTATAAAGATCGCCCTCATCAGTGAAGAAGCTTATCACTTTCCTATTTTACCATCATCGCTTCATTTCTTCTGTTCATTTATCCCTTATCATGCTCCGGATCGCTCTATTCCGGAGCTGCCTCCGCGATTTCTTTCCTGATTTTCATTTAAAGCCAGGCCAGATATCAAAGCCGGCCGATTGCATTTCACACCCATTCGTTTGGCGTGTCATCATTATAATTATCACACTTACAAACCATGAAGAAAACCATACTTATTCTTTTAACCCTCATGAGTATCGGGGCTGTCAGGTCCCAGACCGTCAGGGTCCTTTCAGAAACCGACCTTCAGCCTGTTCCGCAGTGCCTTATCCATACCCTTTCAGGATCAGTGTCGGCAGTCACCGATAATAACGGAATTGCTGACATCACTGCCTTCCAGCCTGGTGATGTCCTGATATTCTCTCATCTGTCGTACACTCAGCGTGAAGTGAAAAAGGAAGAGCTGACTAAGGCTGAGAACACTGTCCTGCTGAGTACCGCGGTCATCAACCTGAAGGAGGTTGTTTTTTCAGCCAACAAGGTTGAGGAGTCGCATAAGGACCTGGCTATGAAGATCGATATTCTTCCAGCCAGGATGATCCAGTTCGGGAATCCGCAGACCGCAGCAGAACTGCTGCAACAGAACGGGACCACTTATGTGCAGCAAAGCCAGCTTGGCAGTGGAAGCCCGATCATCCGCGGGATGGAAACCAACCGGGTGCTGCTCGTGATCGATGGTGTCAGGATGAATAACGCCATTTACCGCGCCGGGCATCTCCAAAACATAATAACGATCGACCCCAACATACTGGAACGCGTTGAAGTGGTCCATGGTCCCGGATCGGTGATCTACGGCAGTGACGCCATGGGCGGAGTGATGCACTTCTACTCCAAGGATCCTGTTCTTTCAACCAATGGAAAGGTTTATACCAACGGGAAGGCGATGCTCCGCTATGGAAGCGCCGCTGAAGAATATTCCCAGAGTTTCATGCTGAATGTCGGCGGAAAGAAGCTGGCAGCTATCATCGGAGGCAGTACCAAGGATATCGGTGACCTGAGGGAAGGCAGCAACCGCGACGATGAATACGGCGACTGGGGCAAGTGCCTCTATTATGCAGAACGCATTAACGGTAAGGATTCCATGATGGTGAACAGTGATCCGCTGGTGCAGAAAAACTCAGGTTACTCGCAGTATGACCTGTTCTCGAAAGTACTGTGGAAACCGGCTGAAAACTATTCTCTCATGCTGAATGCGCAATACTCCAATTCAAGCAACATCCCCCGTTACGACCGCCTGACCGAGATGTCGAAAGGGGTACTCAAATATGCCGAGTGGTATTACGGTCCACAAACCAGGGCAATGGTTTCGCTGAAAAGTACCTGGAGCAAACCTGTCGCGTTATACGACAATGCAACTGTGATCGCTGCCTGGCAGAATATCAGCGAGGACAGGATCAGCCGCAGCTTTGGGAAGAGCAAGAAAAAGCATCAGGAAGAAACCGTGGATGTGCTGTCGCTGAATGCTGATTTTATGAAAAAGATCTTTGCTAACAGCGAGCTGCGCTATGGACTGGAAGGAAACATCAACAAAGTAGGATCAAAAGCCTACAATGAGAATATCAAGACCGGTGAAATCACTTACGACGCTGCAACCCGTTATGCCGATGACAACGGACAGATGACCAGCCTGGCTGCATACGCATCCAACAACTGGGAGATCAGTGATAAGCTCATTTTCTCCCAGGGAATCCGCTTCAACTATGTTTCGCTCGAAGCATCCTATACTCCTGAAATGATGGACCTGATCAAGTTCCCTTTCGATCCAACCATCAAACAGGATAACACAGCCGTGAACGGAAGTCTCGGACTCGTTTACATGCCCGGATCAGGATGGCGGTTTGCAAGCAATCTGTCAACCGGCTTCCGTGCCCCGAACATCGATGACCTGTCGAAACTCAATGACTCCAACAGCACCGATCAGCTTATCATAGTTCCCAATCCCGACCTGAAGCCGGAAAATGTCTACAATGCCGAACTCACCCTTGAGAAGTCATTCGATGACAAAGTCCTCGTGCAGGTAACTGGATTTTACTCACTGCTGAAAGATGCCTTTGTCGTTAAGGCATCAACATACAATGGACAGGATTCCATTGTGTTCAGCGATGTACTTTGTGCTGTTCAGTCGATGCAGAACGTGGAAGAGGCTACCATCCTTGGTTTTGAAGCAGCAGCGACGGCCAGGCTTACCAAACACCTGTCGCTCAGGAGTAACCTCACCTATACCAAAGGCACCATTACGGAAGGCGATGTTCCGCTGGATCACATCCCTCCCTTGTACGGTATGACTTCTGTAAAACTGGAACTCACCAAGTTTACGGGTGAGTTCTGGGCCCGGTACAATGGCTGGAAACACATTGAAGATTACAGTCCGAGCGGAGAAGACAATCAGACCTACGCAACCCCTGACGGAATGCCGGGCTGGTATACCCTCAACTTCAGGGCAGGATATCAGTTCAACCGTTTCCTGAACCTGCAGTTCGGGATCGAGAACATCCTTGACCGGCATTACCGGAATTTTGCAAGCGGTATCAGCGCTCCCGGAAGGAATGTGATGGTCACCCTGAGAGCCGGTTTCTAAAAGAAACAGCTTACCCCGTATTACTGACCGCAAAGCGTCTCCAAACCTCATTCATATCCTTTTTTCAGGATGTATTGCAGAGGGATCCGGAGGGACTTTGCGGTCATTTTTTATTGTCAACTGACGACCAGAAGCCGCCCCTCTTAATCATTTTAAAACGTTTATAAGATTCCTGATAAAACAAATTGCTTTCAGATGTAACCTTTTATCATTAAAGCTATTAACATTAAACTACAATTGCTTTTTTTCTCAACCCTCTCGAAGTACTGACCTTTCCAGATAAATCGATTGATTCAATTAACAAAACTGATTATGAAAGAGATGGCCAAGTCGATCCTGAGCAGGCTAAGCTGCGATAAGGAATTGTTCAATAAAGAGCTCCGTAAGCTGATCTTATGGATGGGTAATGACCAGGAAGAAATCGAGGATCTTAAACGTTGGTCTCACCAATATTTCCCGAATATCTACCAGGAAAAAGGCCTTCCGGGAAGTCAGGATACAGGTGTTCGTCCCGCAACCCAGGATTGATCCTGTTGATCCATCTTTCCCGTATTTTTGCCACAAAAACAGATGGCGATCACCGAAAAGATCGTATTTGAGGCTACGATCGTTCAGCACAAAGGCATGAATGCAGCCTATGTTGAGTTTCCGTATGATGTTCAGAAGCTGTTCGGCACAAGGGGACAGGTAAAAATCAGGGCCGAACTGGATGGGAAAATCACCTACCGTGGAAGCCTTGCCAATATGGGCGCCGGCTGCCATGTTCTCGGACTGACCAAAGAAATCCGGAATCAACTCGGCAAAGGCTTTGGCGATACCGTTGCCGTTACCCTCGAAAAACACACGGAAGAACGCAACGTCGAAATTCCCGCTGATATCTCTGTAATCCTGAACCAAAATCCGGACTACCGGAGTTTTTTCGATTCGTTATCCTTTACGAACCGGAAGGAGTATATCCGCTGGATTGAATCGGCGAAGAAAGAAGAAACCCGCAGCAACCGCCTTACCCAGCTTCAGCTTAGGCTCGAAAAGCACCTGAAATTCAGTGATAAACTTCCCTGATCCATTCACCGGAAAGTTGCAGAAAGCAAAGCGATCATCGGGAGATAACCAGCTTATAGCTGTGCCTGAAGGTTCCCGATTCCACAAGGAGAATATACATTCCATTATCAAGAGATGAAACTGGAATTATTTCCTCATCTCCAGCCCTGCTCCTTTTCTGGTAAAGCGTGCGACCGTCAGGCGAACAGATGCTGATGATTGCCGGTGATCCTGTCAGCGGTAATTTTACACGGATCCAGTCACCTGCCGGATTGGGATACAGACTCAGTGCCTCATTCCCCTGCACGGTTACTCCAACGGTGCTGTGAGGAAGCTCAAACCGGCTCACGAACTTCCATATCTCCTGGCTGGCGTTGATATCACGGTTTGTGTTTCCCGACCCGGTCGTCCCGACGGAACCCGGCCAGCTGTGGCCGCCATTGATGATCTTGAAGAAGACCTCTTCGGTTGAATCCTGGCAAGGCAGCCAGCTGTATTTCTGAACAGTGGAGCCTTCCTGAACGATATCCGGAAGGTATTCAACCGAAGGAATGGCAGGGCAGGCATCATAGCTTCTCCAATAGGAGAGCACCTGATCGACGGAGCAGTTGCCGAACCCGCCATTGTAAAAAACGACCATATCATTTGTTCCGTGAAAATGCAGTACCGGCATCACCCGTTGCGGCTGACAGGCCGTTAGCGAACCGGTTGTCATCGTCCCTGCAACAGAGGCAATGGCAGCTATCCGGTCACCAAGCTCGCATGCAAGCCGGTAACTCATGAAGCCACCGTTCGAAAAACCGGCAGCATAAACCCGGTCGGTATTGATCCCGTAATCCGCATGCAAGGTATCGATCAGCGCCGAAAGAAATCCTACATCATCGGCTGTGGAACCTGCTATAAACCCGACATTCCAACTGTTGAGCAATCCGTCGGGATAGACCACAATAAACCCATACTCTTCTGCCAGGTTATTGAACCCGGTAAAGGCCATCATCTCATTCCCGGTCTGGGTAAGCCCATGCAGGGATATGAGCAGTGGAAGATGGGCTCCGGCTGACCAGGATGAGGGAGCATAAACGGTATAGGTCCTGGTTTCCCCGTCGAAGAGAAAACTGCCTGTGGTTTGACCATAGCCGCGGCTGACTGTCAGGAGAAACAGGAGAAACAGTATTCCTCCGGCTTTTTTCCGATTCATAAGGCTTGTTTGGGTTTTTGGTTATGCTGAAAAATGCTGTAACAGGATGACCTGTTCCGGAAGCGGAGAAAAAGAAGCTTACGCTCCTTTCTCCCCGATAAACTGTTCGTCTTTATTCTTGAAGAGAACATTAAATGTCGTGAGGCTGCCATAGCAACGCGTCACGTATTGCTGCAATTCAACTTTCTCCTCATCGGTCAGATTGCTGGCATTTACTTTTGCTTCCAGCACCCGAAGACGGTCGCGCAGCATCACAATCTTATGGAAAAATGCTTCGATCGGGATTTCCTTTTCCTTCAATCCAGCCTCTCCGGCTATGAGCAGCATCCGGCCTCCTGTCCATTTACCTCCCATCGGGACGGTCTCCTGGACATCGCTGAATTTTCGGAGCACTCTTATCAGGCTCTTCTCGACCTTTTCGTATGTAGCAAGATCTGAAGGTGTTTCAATGGCTTCAATGACCTCCAATCCCTCATAGTCGCGGAGTATCTGCCGCACTCCGTTCTCGATGAAGCAAATCTCATAAGCATCGGAACGGATCTGGACGACGACTCCTTTCCCAAATTGCGGGTGTTTGATCCTGGATCCCACACCCAATAGTATCTCTGACATAAATTAATTGTTTAGCGGGATAAAGATAAGAGTAAAACAGGAAGAAATGGCAACGTAGCGATGGGCGGAGAGCAGAGAGCAGAGAGCAAAGGGAGATGAGCGGGGAAATCGTGAAGAGGGTGCTCAATAAACTGTGTCAAATTTAAAACCTAGATTTGACAAAGCTATGA
>CAZJCG010000071.1:0-13611 GCA_964544545.1 uncultured Lentimicrobiaceae bacterium
TAACCGGAACCGTTACAGCCGCTTCATTCACCGTTACAGGAGAAGGCAGCAGCACCTATTCCATCACCCTTCCCACATCAGCCATTACGCTTACCGGCCCTTCAGGCACGATGACCGTTGATAACTTTGTCAGCACTCCTTCCTCAACCGGTACGCTTAGCAGCGGCACCCAGGAAGTAAAAGTAGGTGCAACCCTGAATGTTGCAGCAGCCCAGGCCGCCGGAACTTATACAAACGCCTCCGACCTGTTCGTTACTGTAAACTATAACTAAGAAATACATCCCCTGGTTACGGGATCTCTGAAGGGCTGCCGCTAACGGCAGCCCTTCTTCATTTAAAATGAACCAGAACCCGATTAACCTGTTTATACTGGCAAAAACTACATGTCTGCCAATCCAACTGCCAAAACCCTTATCAGGCTTTCCAGTGTCCGGGTTCTTAAAAATGAGGAGATTGCGCCTTCGGTATACCTGCTGTCATTCCGCCGCGATTTCAGTTTCAGTTCCGGGCAGGTACTGGGGATAGGGCTTTCGCCCGACGATGATCCCCGTCTTTACAGCATAGCAAGCGGGGAAAATGACTCCACCATCCAGATCCTTTATAATATCAAGCCTGGCGGGCAACTGACCCCGAACCTGGCACAGCTGAGACCTTCCGACACTATCTGGATTACCCCGCCTTTCGGTAATTATTCCGGCACTGCAGATCCAGCATGGTGGATTGCTGCCGGAACCGGTCTGGCCCCATTCCGCAGTATGCTACGCTCCGGTCTGGGTGAAGGGAAAACACTGATCCATGGTGGCAGAACCACAGGATCATTCTATTTTAGTCAGGAATTGGAAGAATCACTGGGCAGGAATTACATTCGCTGTTGCTCCCGTGAGACAGCACCCGGTCTGTTCCGGGGACGTGTCACGGATTATCTGAAGCAACTGGAAGAAGTGCCTTCCGGTCAAAAGTACTACCTTTGCGGCAGCGCCGAAATGGTAGTGGAGTGCCGGGATATCCTCCTGAAAAAAGGCGTTCCTTTCGACCAGATCGTTGCCGAGATCTATTTCTGATTCAATGCAACCGACCGAAAACGGATACAGCAAGGAACCGCTCCTGGGTAAGACGCTTAGTGAGCTGAAACAACTTGTCACGGATCTGGGTCTCCCCGCATTCACAGGAGGCCAGATCGCCTATTGGCTCTATAAGACCAATATCCTGTCGCTGGACGAGATGACCAATATCTCGAAAAAAGTACGATCGCTGCTGGCTGAGAAGTACTCTATCGGCGCAACAGATCCTGTCAGAGTTCAAACCTCAGCCGACGGTACAAAAAAGTATCTCTTCCCGGCCGGCAATGGCAGATTCGTTGAGTCAGCCTTTATTCCTGAAGAGCGGCGCAATACACTCTGCGTTTCGACGCAGGTAGGCTGCAAGATGGGTTGTTTGTTCTGCATGACCGGAAAACAGGGATTCCAGGCACATCTTTCTCCCGGTGAGATTATCAACCAGCTGCGATCACTTCCTGAACGGCAACAGATCACCAATCTGGTTTTTATGGGCATGGGAGAGCCTTTTGACAATCTGGATGCAGTAATGACGGCCCTTGAAATTCTTACTTCCGAGTATGGATTTGCTATCAGCGTCCGGAAAGTTACCGTATCTACCATCGGCATCGTACCGGCCATGAAGACTTTCCTTGAAAAGAGCAAATGCAACCTTGCCGTGAGCCTGCACACTCCTTTCGATGAGGAACGAAGACGCCTCATGCCAATACAGCACGTGTATCCTATCCGCGAAGTCGTGGATACGATTTCGCAGTACGACCTCGGAAAGTACAGGCGCGTTTCGATGGAATATATCGTTTTTGCCGGTCTTAACGACACACAGGCTCATGTAAAAGAGCTTGCCCGCCTGCTGAATAAAACCCGTTGCAGGATCAACCTGATCCGTTTCCATCCGGTTCCGGGAGTCCCATTGCCGGCCACCGATGAAGAGCGATTACTCTTATTTCAGCGGGCATTGAACGATAAAGGGATCGTTACAACACTCCGGGCTTCACGCGGGATCGACATTGACGCAGCCTGTGGCCTGCTTTCCACCAAATCGCTGGTGCGGAAAGATGACCAGGATTTCTGAAAAAACATCTGGCTACTGCAATATATTTATACATTTGCGTATCCAACTGTGTAAAATTCAGGGATGCTGCGAAACAAGAGAATTCTACTGGTAGAAGATTCCGACACCGACAGGTTTTTGTTCTGCAGGTATCTGCAACAATTAGGATACGAATGCGATTGTTTTGAAAACGGGAAAGCGCTTGTCGAAAAACTGGACAGCTATCCTTCATCACTCATCCTGATGGATATTGAGCTTCCGGTTATGAATGGCATCGAAACCGCCCTACATGTCCGGAAAAACTTTACGGATGATGACCGGCGGTTTATCCTCATCGGACTGACCAGCCACAATGATCCCAAAGTATTGGATACAATTGCCGCCTCAGGTTTCGACAACTGCATCCATAAGCCAATCAAAAGGACAGACCTGGAAAACAAACTCAGACAATATATTTCACTGCCGCAAAGTATAACTACTATGACTGAAAACAGCAATACTCATCAAGGTTCAGGTCGTTTGTACTCCCTGGAAATGTTTGAATCCGATGATCCGGATTTCCTTCAATCGATCATTGGTATGTTTGTGAATAACACCCCTGCATCTATTTCATTGATCAGGGAATCTTATACCAAATCCGAGTGGGAGAACCTGAGGGTAGCCGCACACAAGCTCAAACCTCATTTCAATTATTTCATGATCAGGGAAGCCGCTTCAGCCCTGCAGGAGATTGAAGAACTGGCCCGGAATGTCACCGACATGGAAAAGATCCCGGCCCTTATCGACATCGTTGACAGGATTGGTTCACAGGCGATTGAGCAAATGAAAGCGGACCACTTATCGTAATATGCTGATAATCCGGCTGCTGAGTTTCATATCCTCCATTCGAAATGAAAGACCTTACCGAAGGTAACAGTAGCCGGTTGATCCTTAATTTTGCCGTTCCCATGCTCATCGGGAACGTATTCCAGCAATTTTACAACATTGCCGACAGCATTATCGTCGGGAAGTTTATCGGGAAGGAAGCCCTAGCTGCTGTCGGAGCATCGTTCCCTCTGATTTTCATGCTGATCTCCTTTGTGATCGGGATCTCAATGGGCACCACGGTGATCGTGGCGCAGTACTACGGCGCCAAAGATCTGCGCAAGGTCAAGCGCGCCATGGACACCCTCTATATTTTCCTCTTTTTCGCATCCATATTCGTGACCCTGCTGGGCATCTTCTTCGCCAGACCGATTTTTCAGCTGATCAGCCTGCCGGCTGATATATTACCTCAAGCTGTTACTTACTTTCATGTATATATGACCGGCTTCCTGTTTTTCTTCGGTTTCAACGGGACCAGTGCCATTTTGCGAGGTTTGGGGGACTCCAAAACGCCCCTTTATTTCCTGATCATCTCAACGCTGATGAACGTTTTGCTCGCGGTGCTGTTTGTGGCGATCTTCCACTGGGGGGTGACAGGTGCCGCGCTGGCAACGGTGATCGCGCAGGCCGGAGCATTCATTACCGGTATCATTTATCTGAACCGGAAACACGAAGTAGTCAAACTCTCCCTGCGGCATCTGGAATTCGACCGCGAAATCTTTTACAGGAGTATACAGATAGGCTTGCCCACAGGATTCCAGCAAACATTCGTCGCCATCGGCATGCTGGCCGTCACGAAGATCGTGAACGGTTTTGGCACTGATGTGATCGCGGCCTACTCGGTGGCTGGAAGGATCGACTCGCTGGCAGGCATGCCGGCGATGAATTTCGGGGTAGCCCTCACCACGTTCGTAGGTCAGAATCTGGGAGCCAGGAGGACCGACCGCGTGAAACAGGGATTCAAAGCGACGCTGCTCATGTCGTCGGCCCTGGCAATAGTGACGAGCATCCTTGTTGTCCTGATCCCTGGCCCTCTGATGAGCCTGTTCACCAGTGATCCTGCCGTGATAACGATCGGTTCCCGTTACCTGGTGATCGTAGGATCGTTTTATGTTCTGTTCTCCACCATGTTCGTGATCGGAGGAGTGATGCGTGGCGCCGGCGACACGCTGATCCCCATGTTCATAACGCTCTTCTCTCTGTGGATCATCCGGATCCCACTGGCATGGCTTTTCTCCGGGTATATGGGCTACATAGGCATCTGGTGGTCGATACCGGCAGGGTGGTTCGTCGGAATGGCCTTATCTTACCTTTATTACCTGAAAGGAAACTGGATGAGAAAGACTGTCATCTCCTTTCCGCACTAAAACTCCCGGCCACCGGATTTATATCGGATCGGGGCTGAACAGATTGTCCTAATCCTGACTCCGGGTCTTCCCATTGTGTTCTCATGTCTGTCATTTATTATTACACGAGCTTGCAGTCTTAAAAGTCGTGGCCAACTTCACTCATTCTGACCAATTAAGATCAACATTTTGTCAGATCGAGCGAAGCGAGATTGTGACAAAGTGTGGTGAAATTCAACCTCACTCTGGCTGACCACTACAAAACACAAAACAACATTTTGTCAGATCGAGCGAAGCGAGATTGTGACAAAGTGTGGTGAAATTCAACCTCACTCTGGCTGACCACTACAAAACACAAAACAACATTTTGTCAGATCGAGCGAAGCGAGATTGTGACAAAGTGTGGTGAAATTCAACCTCACTCTGGCTGACCACTACAAAACACAAAACAACATTTTGTCAGATCGAGCGAAGCGAGATTGTGACAAAGTGTGGTGAAATTCAACCTCACTCTGGCTGACCACTACAAAACACAAAACAACATTTTGTCAGATCGAGCGAAGTCGAGATCAAGACAAAATGTTGATATTGAGGCAGCCACTTTTAAAAATCAACCACGGAGGAACACAGAGGAAAATAAAGAGAGAACCAACTTTTAAGACAGTGTCAGATGCAGTATTACCCCAACATTCATCTCTGAGGTTTCTCCGTGCTCTCTGTGGTGATAATAATTTATTGCTACTCCGGGTTTTAAAAATCAACCACGGAGGGCACAGAGTGACACAGAGAAATAATTGAGAACTAACTATAGAGCATCCTCTGATTCAGGTACGCCCCTGAATGAGTCACTGAAAGTATTGTGAACCAGGATAACAACGATATAGAACCTTCAACGGTTCAGCCGTCTATCTATTCCGTATAATATTCGTATTCAAACCGGAGCCGGTAATCCTGCGAAGGACGCTGGCCTCTTCCTTCCACCAGTACATGGGTGGTCTCCACCTGATTCTGCTCCGTATAGGTCCGGGTTATCCTGCTGAGAAGTTCATCCTTGTCGTTGAAAGTGGCCTGTTCCAGTACATTGCCCCGATCATCCAGGGTTACCTTCATGATCTCAAGACCTGTAGTGCTTTCTTCCTTTGTTTCCGTAACCCGGCCCTGCTCATCGCGTATAAATGTGGCTCTTTCAATCAGGTGGCCTTCGCCGTCATACCGCTTTGTCAGTGCCCTCTGGCCCTTCCCGTCATATTCATGAACCAATTCGTAGCTCCCTTCAGGATTAGCATAAGATTCCGATACAAGAAGCCGGCCTTCCTCAAACTCAAACCTCTTTTCCGAAACAACCTCATTATCAGGTCCGTATTCGATTTCAGCTACCAGGTTTTCTCCATCATATTCAAACACAGTATGGCTGGCATCCTCCCCGTCGCTGTCGCGTGTCACTTTGCCGGTAAGCCTTCCATGAGCGTCATAGGTGAAAGTGGTTTCATCATACGTCTCATCCATATAGTGAAGCCGTTCGCGACAAAGCCGTCCCACTTCATCATATTCCATTGTCTTATGCTCCGAAACAAACCCATCCTCCTCCATTAAGGTTTCTTCCACCAACTTCCCCTGTTCATTGTACAGATAAGAAGCCTTGTGCTCCATCTGACCATCGGGTAAAAGGGTTTCTTCGGATAGGATACTTCCATTCCGGTCGAAGTGCGTAACCTGATGCAGGTATTCCTGCTGCCGGATATCCTCTTCTTCAAGTCCGTCGGTGTGAAGCGCCCGGAACGATTGGGTACATTTCAGAATTGTTGTCATGGTAAGTCAATTTTCACGGCAAAACTATTAAATTGTTGGTTGTATTAAAGGTGGTGGCAGCATGAAAAAGTGAGACCTTTGCACAATAAAATCAGACTTTTGTAATTATTTTATAAAGTCATCCAAATCTCAATGACAGAAATAAACATCGAAATAGTAAAAAGGGCTGTGCTGAGCTTCGGGCTGATCCTTACGGTATTGTTCGGTTTGAACCTTACGGTGCAGGCTCAGGAACAACAGTCCGACAGCCTGTTTGCTGCACGCCTGATGGAGGATAACCTGGCTTTATTTCACCGGTCCGACAGCCTCGAAGAGGTTATCACAATGCTTCATGAAAACAGCCGGGTATTGCAGGTTCAGGTCGATTCGCTGAAAGTAGTCCTGACGAGCCTGGAAAATGAGCAGAAAAATGCGAAGAACCAGAATGACAGCCTGGTACAGGAACACATTCACCAAAGCCGGAGCATCCTTGCATTGAAGCAGGACATCCTGCGGATCAATACAGAACTGGAAACTAAGACGCAGGAACTGCGGGATAAGGAGTTCCAGCTTGCCAAATCGGAAATGGAAGTCAAAAACCTGAAGAATGCAGCCGAACTCAACCAGGTAAAGTTGGAAGGCAAACTCGACGTGAACAGCACGAAATTGGAAGCAAAGAACCAGGAGATTGAGTACCTGAAAAAATCGGTGGAAGAAAAATCGCAGCAGTTGAAGGACAAGACCGATGAGCTGGCCACGTACTACCGTGAAAAGGACAATTCACTCCGGATCGTCGACTCTCTTTCGAGAGCTCTGAATCAGAAAGAGCTGGATTACATCCGGGTTTCGGAACGGCTGAAGATCATCGAGGCCCAGTACAACGATATTCTGGCCAAACAGACGGCTGCTACCAACAAGAAGAAGAAAATCCGCTTTATCCAGGGTGTCGGTCTGAAGAATTACCGGACACCCGACTGGCAGCTCACGCAAAGTCCCGATGGCACCAGCCTCGTTATCACCAACAAGAATGCCGGGAAAATGGAGTTCGACTACATCACCGGGGTAAGTCTTTCGCTGGTAGACCTCAGTAAAAAGGACGGGAATTTCACTTACGATGCAGGTCTGTTCGTCGGTTTCGGAGGGCAGAACCTCTTCAAGAACTTTTATATCGGCCCCAGTTTCAAGGTCCTGGACTACTTTCATGTAAACACCGGCATCAATGCAGCCGAATACCAGCAGTTGCAGTCCGGATTCAAGGAGGGGCAGCAGGCAACCAGCGTTCCCACAGTGAAAGAATGGAAGTTGAATGTTTACCTCGGCTTTACGATCGACCTGGAATTGCTTGCAAGCATCCCGAAAAAATAGGATGTATACTGAGCAAGTCCCGAAAAACAAATTTCGACCCGAAGGATCCCTCCGAAGGAGCACTTCGTGCCCTGGGGGGCAAACCTGTTCAGCCGAAGTATAGCTTTACTGACTGCTCCCGTCCGGGAAGAATGCCGGTTTTGAAAAATCGGGATTCGTGAGGAAGGCATCATCCCTCAATGTTTTGATGAACGCGATCAGATCCGCCTTTTCGGAAGGCAGCAATTGAACGCCTCCATCGTTTACATGGTGCATCAAAGGGTGCACATAGGGCGATCGTTTCAATCCGGAAGAATAGAAATCGATGACTTCCTCCAGGGTGCTGAACCTGCCATCGTGCATATAGGGAGCCGTGAGTTCCACATTCCGGAGTGTAGGAGCCTTGTAAGCCCCTATGTCGGCCGGATCCTGCGTTACCGAATACCGGTCGCGGGGATCGCTGAACTCTGTATCCTTCCCGTTGTTGTAAAAGAGGTTGGTAGTGAAAAGCGGATTCCCGTCTCCTCCATGGCAATGAAAGCAATCGCCGCCGTCTTCGGTCATAAACAGCACATAGCCGTGCAGTTCCTGTTCTGTAAGCTGTTCTTCGCCTCTCAGGTAACGATCGAACTTGGAGTTGGCAGAAACTAGGGTCCTGACGAACTGGGCAATGGCCCTGGAAATATTCCTGAAAGTAACGGTACGGCTGCCAAAGGCCTTTTCGAACAGTTCAGGATAGCCTGGTGTGGCCTGGAACAATGCCTTTACCCTGTTCGTATCCGAATTCAACTCATGCGGTGCTATTACGCCCATGTATACGATGTCTTCCAGAGTCTGTCTGGATGGATCAGGATTGTCGCTGCTGATCACTCCCGACCAGAAATATCCGGATTCGTTCCAAACCAGGTTGATGAGCGGAAGCATCACGTGCGGGGTTTCGATGCCGGTGATGCCGAAAGTTCTGCCGCCGGTAAACCTGGGATGGTCGATCCCGCATTCGAATGCTCTCTCCTGCAGGTGACAGGTGCCGCATGACATCATGCTGTCAGGATCAGTCCTGCCCGAAAGCCTTCCGTCGTAAAACAGGAATCGTCCCAGTGCAATACCTTCCACCGTAAGCGGATTATCGGAAGGAATGTTCAGTCTCGTAGGGAAATATGCGGGAATGGTCAGGTTATAGGGAGTCGGCTCAGGCACTGTTTCCGGTTCCCGGCAGGAAGCAATGAAGAGCATCGTAATGTAAACAAAGAGAACCATTGAGGATTCCGGTCGGAGATTCAGAAATGAAGAAATGCTCATATGGCCTGTGCTCAAGTCAAGACGGAATTCAGAGAGATCTTTTTTCTCTCCATCAGCAAAAGTAAGCATTTCAGAACCTTGAAGCTCTGACCTGGAAGGCAAGGGTACAAATCACCTAAAAATAAGGATCCCAGGACCGACCTTATGAAAATTCTGTAGATTTTCAAGGTAAGCTTTTCGCGGAGGGCTTTGGTAAGCGACACAGAAGCCAAGGCCGAATTGTGCGGTGGCGCGGCTTGTGTCGCGTGTAAAAGCTTTACCGTAGAAAACAAAGAATTTTCATACAGTCTTGATCTTTTGGTTCTTTTGGATCAAGCCAAAAGAACATGAAAAAAAATACTTGAACAATCTACTTTGCCTTTTGCAGTATGTTCAGACCGATCTTGCAAAGTCGCATTGTTTTCCAGGCCGGAAAACAATCCTCACTCTTCATTTCATATGAATGCAAAGCATCATCAATCTGAACATTCTCGAGCGAAGCGCATAATACAGTACCTTTGCAGAAGTACCCCCATAACTAAATATTTTTCGTAACACAATAATATTCAGCATTTTCAGAATGGAATTCAAACCAGGTGACAAAGTAAGATTTCTCAATGCGACCGGAGGCGGGGTGGTGACCCGGCAGATCAACAGTTTCATGGTATCCGTAGCCATCGAGGATGGCTTCGAAATCCCGACACTCGTCAGTGAACTGGTGATAATCGAACCCTCGGGCCCCTCCGACAAATTATTTCTGACTGATAGTGATAAAAAGGAGCAAAAGCAGGAAAGCCCTGCCGCTCCCGAAGAAGAAAGGAGTTCCCGGATCGATATGAAAGGTATCCGTGATCTGATGCCCTCGGGCGTTTACCTGGCCTACGTGCCTCAGGACCAGCAATGGATCATGACCGGAAACCTGGACATTTACCTGATCAACAATACAGACCATGACATTTTGTACAGCTTCTTCCTCAAAGACGAGAACGGTCGCTTTTCCGGGGTTGACTACGGATCCATAGGCATCCGCTCGAAGCTGATCATCGAGAGCATTGTCCGGGAGGATATCAGCCAATGGTCGGGCGGGGTGATACAGGTACTGTTCCATTCCGACGAATCGGATAAAGTGCTGATGCCGGTCAGCTCAACTTTCAGGATCAAAGGGCAGGTATTTTTCAAGGATACCAGCTACAAGGAATGCAGTCTGCTGGGACTTCAGAAAGCAATCATTTACACTGTGTGTGAACTGAACCGGATACCATCCACCGTTGAGCACATCCTGAAAGAAAAAGAAGGAGAAGATACTGTTCCGGAGAATGCCAGCCCGTTCCGCCCTTCGGCGATGATCGACAATCACCGGACAGGCCCCAGGGAGGCGGAAGTGGATTTACATATTTCTGCATTGCGTGAGCAATACGACAACCTTTCGCCGGGCGAGATCCTCACCATCCAGCTCGGCGTCTTTGAGCGGATGCTTGAGAGCGCACTGGCCAACAATTACACCCATGTTGTGTTTATACACGGTGTAGGCAACGGAACGCTGAAGCAGTCTTTGATCAACCGTATCAAGGATTACGGCGACATCGAATTCCGCAATGCTTCCTTTGCACGTTATGGCAACGGGGCCATCGAACTGGTGCTGCACCAGAACCTCTGAAAGCATCATTTCTTTAGCACAGGTCGGGCGGTTCGAGACTGTCCCGATAGTCCGGATCTTGTCTCTGTGCCTTCTCTGTGCTCTCTGTGGTGATAATATTGGCGGGCTTTAAAATGAACCACAGAGAGCACAGAGGGACACAGAGAATAATATAAAGAGAACAAAATTTAAAAAAGATCCTGATTTAGTAAGGCTTCAGGCCTTTGATTGTCAGTTTTCGCAAAGTCAAACAGCTTCGGTATACCATCAACATGAAACTCATCTTTCTGATATTCGGATTTCTCTCGCTCGGACTGGGCGTGATCGGTATTTTTCTGCCGGTGTTGCCAACCACCCCTTTCATTTTGTTGTCGGCGTATCTGTTTGGCCGGAGTTCTGAACGGTTCCACCGGTATCTCCGCAACCACAGGGTCTTCGGTCCGACCATCCGCGACTTCAACGAGCGGAAGGTGCTCAGCCGCAGGACAAAAGTATATGCTCTTTCGATGATGTGGGTGGTGATGCTGTCCTCCGTCATCTTCTTCATGCCTTACTGGTGGGCCCGCGCCGTGCTGCTGCTGATTGGCGCCGGGGTTACCCTCTACCTGATCCGGTATCCTGAACCCCGAAAATGAGTATCTTTGCAACTGCAACAGCCCGTTCTATCGCCTCGTTTCAGTACGGGGAGGAAAGTCGGGGCAACACAGGGTGCCATACTTCCTAACGGGAAGGCATTGCGGCTGAACACCGTGATGACAGACAGTGCCACAGAAAAAATACCGTCCTGTCGGGTCCACGTGGCTTGACGGGATAAGGGTGAAAACGCGAGGTAAGAGCTCACGCTCCGGGCTGGCGACAGTCCGGGTGGGTAAACCTTATGGGTTGAAAGGTCAAATATACCGGGTCTCTGTTTCGTCGCTTGCGACGCGACTGAGTAGGGCGGCCCGTCCGAAACCCGGGGGGTAGACCGTTGGAGGCCGGCAGTGATGCAGGTCCCAGATAAATGATAGAAGCATTCCGCTTGCCGGAATGAACAGAATCCCGCTTATACGGCTGTTGTGCCCCCGAAAGGGGGCTTTTTTGTAAGATAAAAGACAAAAGTAAAAAGATAAAAGAAGAGAGGGTTGGGGAATTTAGAAATGTAAGAATGTAAGAATTTAGAAATTAGTTAATTCGGCGATTAGCTGATTCAGTAATTATAAATGTGTAATATGGTGCGTAATGGCCGCTGTTTCTGAATTGAGCTAATCTTCCAGATTTCTTTCGTACTGAATTCGTGTATTCGTGGCAAATTAAAAGATAAAAGATAAAAGGAAAAAGATAAAAGAACCTGCAATGAATGACTTTGAATGACAATGTATAACCATTAATGACATCTTACTCCCTGCCCCAAGCCCTGCGCACTCAGCTGCTTAAAGACAAAAGAATTGAGGAACTTGAGAATTAGCCAATTCGGTGCTACATTCAAGGATGTCAGCTGCTCTTCGATTTTGGCTACTTTTGCATAAATCTGTTACCGATGCATAAGCTATTCGTATCCTTTATTTCTGCTCTTCTCATTCTCCTGTCCGGACTCGCCGGATATTCGCAGGATATCCCCAATGCCAGCTTTGAGAACTGGTCGGGTGGTGAGCCGGTGGACTGGAACACCACCAACCAGAGCATCCTTGGATTCCAGTACAACGTAGTGAACAAGGAGACCTCTGATCCGCAGTCGGGGCTGTACTCAGCCCGGATAGAGGTGGTTACCAAGAACATACCCTTCGTAGGAGCTGTGACAGTCCCGGGAGTGCTGACCCTGAGTGAACTTTCCATCGATGTGTTCCAGCAGACTTTCAATATCTCCGGTGGCTATCCTTTTACAGGCATGCCCCAGCAACTCGCAGGCTTCCTTAAGTACCAGCCTGTTGGCACCGATACGGCTTTCTTCGGATATGCCCTTACCCGTTGGAACAACGGCAGCAGGGACACGGTGGCGTATGCTGCCGACACGGTAACCGGAACCATCTCCACCTGGACGCCTTTCCAGCTGCCCCTGACCTATGAAATATGGGAAGCACCCGACACGATGAGCATCCTCTTCCTCTGCACCAACGTGAACGATCCGGTGGCCCATACAGGCACCAAGCTCTGGGTGGACAACCTGAGCTTCATTTATGGACAAGTGGGGATCGAAGGGATCACCTTCCCTGAGAAGATGAGGATCTATGCCGATGCCGCCACCGGCCGGATCTTGCTGGCAACAGCCTTCGACAAGCCACGGAAACTGGATATCCGCCTCAACGACCTGCGGGGCAGGCAACTGATAAGCACCCGACGGCACTGCGGACAAGGCACCGAATACATTGAAACCGCACATCTGGCCCCGGGCGTATATGTGCTCAGCATCTCCGACGGTAAGCAACTCCTCGACAGCCGCAAGATCGTTCTGGGCAGATAGTCTTACCCCATGCAGGTTGTATGCCTGCCGGTCATCAATATTTCTTTTAGAATCTCCCGTGTGCCACCCTTCCGTGACACCATGATCCTTCTTTGACCATGTTTCCAATATTTAAAAGCTGCTGCAACTGTCCTTAACCCATTATAGAAACAATTCAAAAATATTTTTCATATTATATAATCTAATTTAGAATTCATAACTACTTTTGAGCAAAGTATCTTATTGGGTTGAGATTATTAGCAGATGAATAGTCACTATTGCATTTAGGTAGTTTAGTAGATTATATAATCCGGGCGATTCAGCCGGGCACACATTCTTGGCAGAAAGATTTTGATTATGCATATTGACAGGAGTTGCCGAAAATCCTTTAAAGAGTAGGCAGGACAAATTCAAAACACTATGAAAAAATCATTCATCTATTTTTCAGCATTAGCAATTGTTATCATGTTATCAGGGAATGCATATTCTCAAAATAGTTTTTCCCTGCATGCAGGCCCTTCATTCCCCCTTGCTGATTTTGGAGACGACGACCTCAATGATGAGGATGCCGGATGTGC
Source organism: uncultured Lentimicrobiaceae bacterium (assembly GCA_964544545.1). Taxonomy (GTDB): domain Bacteria; phylum Bacteroidota; class Bacteroidia; order Bacteroidales; family UBA4417; genus UBA4417. The sequence goes on from CAZJCG010000071.1 coordinate 13,360, forward strand.
CGGTGTCGGGTTATCCCTGGGGGGTAATTACGTCTTTCAGCTTAATGATAAAGGATTAGGCCTTTATCTGGGAGCTGATTTCGATATCAATGGATTAAAGAGCAGCGTCAAGGATGATATTGAGGATAACCTTGCATCAGGCGTGGATATTGAATTCTATAAATTCATTAATGTACCGGTTATTGCAGGTTTAAATTATATGGCTATCCGGGAGTATACACCATTGTTGATTTTTTGTCGTACCAGGTATCT
>CAZJCG010000072.1:0-13247 GCA_964544545.1 uncultured Lentimicrobiaceae bacterium
CGGCGATCATCCTTGCGGAAGGGCTTATCTTCTCTTTCCCTGGATTTATATGACCGTCCGGAGCTGCCGGTTTCCCGCTCATGATGCTGTGGTTTGTCCGGCTGATCAGCCTTCTGAAAAGGCCTTTCATCTCCATGGTCACTTCCTTCAGGCTCTTCCCACTTCCTCATCCCGGCGGTTGACTTTTCATCACCGCTATATTCTTCCTTCTCATTCTCCTCACCGGCTTCTATCCGTTGCTTCCTGGTCCCTTCATAGAGATCGAAACCGGCAAAACGGCATTCCAGCGGGCCATTCCAGACCACCACCTTTTTGAATGCCTTCAATCCCACGGATTTCAGCGCATAATGGTCGGAACTGATCACCCATGCCTTAAAGCCGGTAAAGTTCTTCTTGAGGGTATCTCCGATTTCCCTGTACAGGCCGATGATATCGCTGGTTTTGATCCTTTCTCCGTAAGGCGGGTTGATCACCAGGATTCCCGGTTCACCTTCCGGCGCCTGAAGTTCGGAAAATGGCCCCGTATGGAGCTGAATATCCTTATGCAAACGGGCCGACTTAATATTCGCCTTCGCCGCACCCAGATTCCGGGGAGAAATATCATTCCCGATGATCTCTCCTTCAAATTCTGTCTGCAGGTCCTGCGCTTCATCCAGCACCTCATCCCAAAGTGAAGGGGTGTAGTGCTTCCACTTCATAAAGCCATATGATTTCCTGTACATCCCAGGAGGAAAATTATTGGCAATGAGTGCGGCTTCAATAAGCAGGGTCCCGGAACCGCACATCGGATCTATAAAATTCGACTGCTTGTCCCATCCGCTCAGCAGGATCAGTCCGGCAGCAAGTACCTCGCTCATGGGCGCTTCGGCATTCGAAACGCGATATCCCCGCTTGTGCAACGATATACCGGAACTGTCGAGCGACACATCACACTGGCTGCCGAAAATGTGAATATTTATACGGAGATCCGGATCATCCACATCCACCGAAGGCCTGCGCCCATTGAAACGTTCACGGAACCTGTCGACGATTGCATCTTTCGACCGGAGGGCAACGTAATGCGAGTGTGTCATCTGCGATTCACTCACCACCGCATCGATTGCAAGAGTCTGGGTAACATCGATCAGGTCTTCCCAGGGATAATCACGCAAAGTGGAATACAGGTCATCCTCGTCAGCCAGCTGGAAGCTGAACACCGGAACCAGAATGCGCAAGGCAGTCCGCGACCAGTAGTTGGCCTTATACAGTAATCGCTCATCCCCGCTGAAACTGACTGCACGGTTCAGGATGGTTACTTCTGACGCGCCCAATTGCGTAAGTTCCGCAGCAAGCACCTCCTCCAGCCCGGAAATGGTTTTTGCCACGAAATGCTTATCGGTAAAAAAAGAGGATTGTTCCGGCATCAGGATGATGGAATTATGGTTTGATTTTTAGGTCTGATTTATTAACTGATCTTGTCCAGGAACCGCTGAATATCAACGATAAACCGGATATGCGTACCCGTACCGATCAGGCCCGTTTCGTCGCTGGCCGTAACCGCAAAGGTTAGTTCCCGCCCGTTAACCGACTCGAGAACTGAATGACAGGTGATCTGTTTGCCAACAGCAGTGGCCCGGAGATGTTTCACCCGCACCTCGGTACCTACCGTGGTCATTCCTTCCGGAAGGACCGGTTCAACACTCTCCAGTGCCGTCTGTTCCATCAGCGCTATCATAGAGGGGGTGGCCAGGACATCCAGTGTGCCTGAGCAGTACGCTGTTGCCAGCATCCCGGCTGTTACTGTAGTTTCCAGGCTTTTCCCGATGCCTGGTACCAGGTTTTGGAACATGTCAGAGGAAGGTGTAAATGAATGTTTGTTTCAGTTCAGGGCTCAGGCTCCTGTTCACAGGGCAGTATTCGGCAGCACGGCGGATGATCTCTTTCTGCTTTTCCGAATAATTCATTGCGGGGAAGATCAGTTCTACGATCACTTCCCCAACCCGCCGGGGTTCGGATGCCATGATCTTGGTCACCCTGACCTGACTTCCGTCGATGCTGAAGCCGTGCGTCCGAGCGGCAATACCGATCGTGGTTATGGCACAGGTTCCCAGCGAAGTTGCCAGCAGATCGGTAGGTGAAAAGGCTTCCCCTTTCCCCTGATTATCGGAGGGCGCATCAGTGATGAACTCACTACCCGACTGTAAGTGCTTTGCCTTCGTGCGAAGATCGCCAAGATAATCGATCCGGATGGTTTCCATGGACCCTGATTTTTTGCAAAGGTAGGGCTTTTCGGCCAGACAGGGATAAAGGGCTTGCCCCCATTGGAAGAAAGAACATGTTAACAAGTTGTTAATCAATCCTCCGATTTGCCTTTTCCTTCTATCTTTGAGGCGTGAAAAAACAAACATTCCTGATCATCGCCATCCTGTCCGGTCTTGCCCTGGCCGGTGTGATCTTCATCCAGTTCTTCTGGATCAGGAACGCACTTACCCTCCAGGAAGAACAGTTCGATAACAAAGTGCTGCTCAGCCTTAAAAGTGCGGTGAATGAAATGTACGAATGCAAGAACGACACCTGTAATGGAAGCCTTTTCTGCACTATGGATTGCGGGCACAATCTGAGTCATTCCCCCAACGCTATTAACCAGCAGTACCTGGATTCACTGATAACAGCTGAATTCAACAGTATGGGATTGTATCCGCCCTACGTGTACGGTATTTTCAATAACGAAACCGGGAGGATCGCGCTGATATCCGACAATGCCTACACGAACGAACTGGTACATACCCAACATGCCGTTTCCCTTTCATGCATCTACCGGAGTTCGTCCGCTCAACTCGGGGTCTGGATCCCGGATGAACACAGCCGTGCATGGCACAATATCCTCTGGTGGCTGGTGATCTGCTTTCTTCTCATCACTGTTCTGACCTTCGGATTTGCTTACACCATTTATTCCTTCCTGCGTCAGAAGAAGCTCTCGGAGATGAAAAATGACTTCGTGAATAATATGACGCACGAGTTCAAAACGCCAATAGCCACCATTTCACTGGCCAGCGAAATGCTCCTGAAACCTGCTGTGCTCGGCTCTCCTGAAAAGTCGAAAAAGTATGCATCTATCATCTATGAGGAGAATCAGCGCCTGCGAAACCAGGTAGAGCATGTACTTCAGATCTCTGTCCTGGAACGGGAGGAATTCAAACTACAGAAGCGTGAGATCAACCTGCATCCCGTATTACAGGAGATTGCCGACCGTTACAGCCTGATCATCAGGGAAAAAAATGGAAGCATCAGTCTCAGTCTGAAAGCTGATAATGCACTCATCATCGCCGATCCGATGCATATCAGGAATATCTTTTCCAATCTGGTTGACAACGCATGCAAATATTCAACGGGGAAACCCGCCATTCTGGTTGAAACGGCAAACCGCCACGGCGGTATCGTTGTCGCTGTTGAAGATAAGGGCATCGGCATCAGCCATGAAAACCAGAAGCATATTTTCCGGAAGTTTTACAGAGTACCGACCGGCAATATTCATGATGTGAAAGGATTCGGGCTGGGGCTCTTTTATGTAAAAACGATGGTGGAGGCTCATGGAGGAACCATCAGCCTCAGAAGCGAACCCAATCAGGGAAGCCGGTTTGAGGTTTTCCTGCCCTTCGCTGAACAAACAATACAACCCGCACAGGAAAATGGAGAATAGAGTCACCCTTTTACTGGTAGAAGACGATCCCAACCTGAGCGATGTGCTCTGCGACTACCTGGATCTTCTGGGTTATAAGGTTATACATGCAGCCGATGGAGAGGCAGGACTGAAGGCTTTCAGGAACTCGGTCATACACTTCTGCATCCTCGATGTGATGTTGCCAAAGAAAGACGGTTTCACACTGGCTACCGAGATCAGGCATGAAAACAAGGAGGTCCCGATCATCTTTCTCACTGCACGTGGATTGGCAGAGGACAGGGTAACCGGATTCAGGTCCGGCTGTGATGATTATATATCCAAGCCCTTTAGCAGCGAAGAATTGAGCCTCAGAATAGAGGCTATTCTCCGGCGTTGCCAGGTGAATACATCCGCCAGCCAGGAAATCAGAATAGGCAAATATATTTTTGATGCGGTAAACTATGCTTTGATCTACAATAACTCGAGGCAAAACCTCACTCCCAAGGAAGCCGCATTGTTAAAAGTCCTCTGCCGCAATAAAAACACCCTTGTCCCCCGGGAAAAAGCGCTCAAAGAGGTATGGGGGGACGATGACTATTTCATTGGACGCAGCATGGACGTTTTTATCACCCGACTGCGCAAATACCTGAAACAGGATCCGGACGTCGCTATTGTGAACGTGCACAGCACCGGTTTCCGGCTCGAAGTGAAAGAAATCACTGAAGCATGAACAGGTAACTCATCGTAGTGATTATAACAAACTTTTTCTGAAGTGCACTGCATACGTGATGAGCCGATCGTGAGATCGGCTCATCGCATTGGTCTCAGTACCGAAAATTCCGGATACCGTCTTGATTATCTAAGTTCCAGATAGCTGGTTCCCGAATGGGTACCGTTGGTCCAATCAATCCGGTAACGGGTAGGACATTCATCTCCGCTTATCGGCTCATTGTTATCATTGAATCCATAAGTGATAGTGGCGGTTTTACTTCTTGCCGGTACATGGTGGATCTTGATACCCGAGACGGGATCCCAGTCGCAGGCCTCACGGTGAACTACGCTCTGGGTGATCTGCGTGTAGAATTGTTCGCCGGCCCTATTTGTGCCCCATGATACGAGGTTGGAATAATCACCTTCAGTCCCGAAACCATCAACAGTCATGATTAGCTGATCCTGTGTTCCGGTGTAAGTACGCTGCCGGGCCAGGTTCCAGGTACGTGAGGTGCCGTCATCAAACACAATGTTCAGCGTTCCGCTGGCGCGATGCACCACTGATGTAACAGTGTTCCCTACCTGCCAGATAAATCCGCCGGTTACATTCTGATGGATCTTGGTACCGTTCAGGATAGTGGTTTTTCCATTCGATACCCTGGTGACAGTAAAATTATTATAGGTGATCTGGATGGTTGCACCTTCCTGACCCCAGTGAGTTCCCACTTTCTTGCGGATCACAATCTGACCGCTGCGGTTGCGGGTCCCGTTACAATTTAATCCATTGTAAGTGATATAGATCGTGATCGTATCATTCACCACAGATGCAGAATCAATGGTGGCATTACAGGGAAGGTTGGAGGTCGATTTGTAGCCTCCCTGGCCCATCATTACACCTTCAACATCTTTGGAAGCATCATCCAGGATAGCCTCCACATTGTTTTCATCCCTGGAGAGCTGAACAAGAGAACTGGAATCCGAAGACCCTTCGTCAATGGTTTCCTTCTGGCAGGCAGTAAAGGAGATTGTGACAAAGGCAAATAGCAACGCAGAAAGCCGGAAGAGATTTTTTGTTTTCATAGGATCGCATTAAAAGGTTGATAAGGCATTTTGGTTGAATACTCAGGAGAATGACCTCCCGACGTTTTCAATATATACACCGCTGCCGTTGTTTACCCTTAGCTAATTTTGATATTATTTTCCGACAACCGTTGTGCGGGTCTCTACCTCGCAGGCTGCAAAGAATCCGACGGCTCCCTGGCTCAGATTCGTAGGGATATTTGCGGACGCCGTCCCGAAATAGCCCCCTTTCCAGGTTGTTTCGGAAAGCATGGCCCTCAGAAAAGCGGCATGCTCCCCGGTTAACGAATAACGGGTTTCCTGTAACAGAGTACCCGCAGGAAAGTATATCGCTTCATCCGCCGGCGGAAGCACTTCGCTCACATCCACGGTAGGAAGGGAATAGTATAACAGACGGGCGTGCGTTTCTGAAGGAGAAGCATTTTCATATCCCTCAATAGCCGACCAATCGAGTAATACCTCATACATTGCAGGCTTCTGCAGATTGTATGCATTAGCTACCCATTTGATGCTGTATAGCCCGGTTTCTTTATTCAGTACACACCTGGCCAGGTTGAAGGTCCCACCGATATGCTTCATTCCTGCCTTGGCCGTATACACGCCTGTTCCGGTACTCACCAGCAGGCTGTGCTCTGTGCCCGTCACTCCGGCAAACTGCTCTTTACTGATATAAGTCCCCGGACTGGCTTCCGACTCCCTGAAACTATACACCTGCCCGGGAGTGCTCACGATCACTTCCGCCCCGGTCACCGGAGCAGGTTCTGTATTGGGACCGGAAATTGTTCGCGACAACCTGACAGTCTGGTACTCCACTTCATCCGTGATAATTCCCTCAACAACCACAAGCGAACCCGCTGAACCGGACATTTCCCACGTTACTTTCTTTTCGCAGGATGCGGCCAGTAAAATAAGAAAGAGGATCAGAAGTATCTTTTGCATGTCCGGAATTGATTTATTTGCTCTATGTACTCCTGCCCGTCAAAACCTGAAAACATAATTCAACGATGGTATGGCCCGGGCGATGGAGAGCTGTGTCGGAACGATTTCATAGTTTCCGTCAAGGTCCGAGGGTACATAAAATTTCCCGTCAACACCCATGATCTTGTTAAAGTTGATCTCGAAAGGGTTTTCCCTGCCATACAGGTTGTAAACCGATAAGACCAGACTATGCCTGTACCGGCTTTCCGGCCTGTTCAACCAGCAGGTGACGGCCACATCCATACGGTGATATGCGGGCAGGCGATCGTTATTTTTAGTTCCGTAAAGAGGAACAACATAACCGTTGTACTGATAAAATCCTGTCGGCGTTGTTACCGGCGAGCCGCTGAGATAGATCCAGTTTGCAGAGTACTCCCAGCGTCGGCCGGGACGGTACGAAATGCTCAACGAAACAGTATTCGGCCGGTCGAAGGAAGCGGGATATTCGTTACCTCCGTTCACGTCTTCAGCCTTGCGCAGGGCTTTTGTCCATGCATATCCGATCCAGCCGGTCACCTTTCCTTCCATTTTGCGAAGCAACAGTTCAATTCCATAGGAACGGGTCTCTCCAAAACGCAATTCTCCTTCAAGCAGGGGATTGTACAGCATGTTGGCATGGTCCTTATATTCCACCTGATTGACAGCTATCTTGTAATAGCCTTCAGCGCTGAAGGTAAAACGCTGCCCGTCCGATGAACGCACATATCCAACACTGAATTGATCCGCCTTCTGCGGTTGAATAGTTACTCCGGCTGGGGCCCAAACCTCAAGCGAGGTAAACGGACTCGTGGAGTTGGAAAGCATCTGCAGATACTGGACAGTCCGGGTGTAACCGGCTTTCACGGCAGAATACTCCGAAAGTGCATAGCTGATACTCAAACGCGGCTCAGGATTCAGGAAGCTCCTGAAAACCGTTCGTATATCTACATCAGCAGTATCGATCACCTTATGCGTTGCATCAAACAGATATACCGTCGTTGGACCCAGGTCCTGCCAGGCGCTCATTCTTAATCCATAGCGCAGCGACAGACGTTTGTTCACCTCCTGCTCACAGTCGAAGTACAGTGCATACCCTAGTGAATGATACTGTGGGATGACCGGAGCCGGGGATCCGGTACCATCATCAGCATAGCGGATATTGCCGGGATTGGAATAATGCCTGCTTACTTCCGCTCCGGTCCGTAAGGTCACCTTAGGACTGAGAAACCATGAGAAGTCTGATTTCAGGGTGCCGTTCGAAATGGAAGACGTCCAGTAATTGTCAAGTTCCCGGGAAATAAAGAGGTAGTAATCGTACCTGCTGAAGGATGCTGTTGTGTTAGAGAACAGCCTGCTGTTGAATATGTGGTTCCATCGGAGTGTACCGGCCGCATTTTTCCATTGTATCCCGAAGGTATTGACAGAGTTACCGGTATACCGGCTGAAATCGTCGTTGCCCGCAAATCCTGTCAGGAAAATCCGGTTGTTCTTATTGATCCTCAGGTTCAGCTTGGCATTCAGGTCAAAGAAGAGTATGCTGAAACTACGATCGGCACGGCTCGAGAAATTAAGCCAGTTCATGTTTGACCGCCGGCCTGAGAGTATAAAGGAACTCTGCTCTTTCTTCAGAGGCCCCTCTATGGTCAGATCAGTTGTGAACAGCCCTGCATTACCCGAAAAACCAATCCGGTTCAGATTCCCGTCCCTTGCCCTTATATCAATCACCGACGATAGCCGTCCGCCGTAGGATGCCGGGAAATCTCCCTTGTAAGTCCTTACATCCTTGATGGCATCCGGTGCCAATGCAGAGAAAAAGCCGAAAAGATGCGAGGCATTATAGATGGGTGCATCGTCGATCATCAGCAGGTTCTGGTCACTGTTCCCTCCCCGTACATACAGGAAACCCGAGCCGTCGCCGAAAGTGCTGATGCCCGGGACCGTCTGCAACGATTTGATCATATCAAAGTTTCCCGCAAAACCAGTCATACTCTTCATCATGGAACCGGAGAACCGAAAGGTACCGGGATCGGAATCCTGCAGATTGCTTTCTTCGGGAACAGCCTTTACTTCCACCATACTGATGGGAATCAGCGATTCACTCAATAAAAGGTCGTTGCGGATATTTTCCTTTAACCTGACCGGTATCTCCTGTTTTTCATATCCCAGAAGCGATACCGTCAGTGTGTAGATACCTTCGGGAAGCGTAAGCGAATAAAATCCATATCCATTGCTGGTGGTGCCTTGCAGTGATTTGCGGTCGAAGATATTTACCCCGATGAGTACTTCGCCGGTGGCCTGATCCCGAACAAACCCACTCAGCGTGAATTTCAGCTTACGCATGCTTTCATCCGGCATTTCGTTATTCCGGTCGACAGGCCGCAGGATTACCTGGTTCTCCGAGATAAAATACCGGATATCCAGAGGCTTCAGAAGTTCATCCAAAACGATGGACACAGGCTTGTTCCGAATCTGCAGGCTGACCTTTTTCGCAACCGGTATCATCTGCGGGCTGTATGAAAAATAGATTCCTGCTTCCCCGCCAATCCGGTCCAAAGCCTCCTTCAGCGTAACATCTTTCAATGAAACGGATATCTTCCTGTCAAGATCCTGGGCCTTAACGATGCCGATGGTCAGGATAAAGGACATGGCAAGGATAATCCGGGAGATATGGAGCCGACTGGTCAATCTGGTTATGTCATTGGTTATTACACGGACTCCCTGCGATCAGGATCACGTCACCCTGCTTTGATATCTTCAGATCAAGCGTGTTCTGCAATACCTTCAGCACCGATGCCACCGGCTGATGGTCGAAAGTGGCAGTTACTCTGCAATTGCCTATGGATGGATCGCTCAGACTGATGCTTGTTCCATACACAGAATTCAATGTTCGAACGATATCCGAAAGTGCAGTATTGTCGAACTGAAGATGACCCGTTTTCCATGCGAGGTAATTGGGATCGGTATTCTGAAGTTTGATGGCTTTGAGATTCTGAAAATCTGCTTCTGCTTTCTCACCGGGCGACAGGATCAACTTTCCGGAATTGCCGCCGGTAAAAGTAAGCGCCACGCTTCCTTCATCCAGTACCACACTCAGCTTGCCTTCAGGATTAAGTGTATTAACATTGAATTTTGTACCCAGGACTTCGATGTTCACATGGTTCCCTGTGACAATAAACGGTTTGGCTTCATCATGGGCAACTTCAAAGTAAGCTTCCCCCGAAAGTTTTACCGGACGGGTCTTCCCTTTAAATCCGGATGGATACTCAAGTTCAGCCCCGCTTTTCAGGGTAATATGACTTCCGTCGGGAAGGACGATCTCTTTAATACCGCCGTTAGCAGCAATCCGGACCATCCGGGGACCTGAAAGCAGGAAATACCCGGCTGCGGCTGTGGTCACCAGGATCAGCAGAGCAGCGGCAACTTTCAGCCATCTGCTGCGCCACAAGGTTCCGGGCTGTTTTCCGGGTTGCATGGGAATCACCCTCGCGCCGGTCGCAGGTTCAGTCTCCAGCCTGTATCTCAGATTCAGCAACTCTACATCCGGGTCTGTATTCCGGTTGATGGAAGACTGAATGGTCAGTTCCCACGCTTTCCTGAATTCTTCGAACAACTTCCGGTTTTCAGGATCAGACTGGACCCATGCCGACAACTCCTTGATATCTTCCGGCGAGGCTTCTCCGGAGAAATATCTGGTTATCAGATCATTGTAATATGAAGGTTGTTCGTTCATGTTTTTCCCTTCTTTAATACACTCTGGTCGCTTTTTACCCTGATCTGCTCCTTAATCTTTCCGACTATCATTTTTCTCAGGCTTTCAGTCTTTCTGATTCTGATTCAGTCCCCTGACATCGTCAGTAAAAGGTAAGCAGTAACATATCTCAACTCACTTCCCGCCAGTCAGATACATCATCAGAAGAAAAGCCATGAAATCCGCCAGACGCACCCGCATATGCTGCAACGCCTTCGACATCTGCGCTTCGACTGTCTTCTGCGATATTCCCAGTTTTTCGGCTACTTCATGGTACTTCAGGTTTTCATACCGGTTCAGCAGGAAGATCTCGCGGCATTTCCCGGGGAGTTCATCAATGGCTGACTGAATCGCCTTCTCCAGTTCACGGCCTGTAAGCAGGTCGGTTGGCATGTCAGCCGGTTCATGAAGAAGGTTTTCGATGGCAAGCAGGTCTTCGCTGAACTTGCGGTTATCCCTCAGATAGTTATGGCAACGGTTGTGAATGATGGTGGCCAGATACGATTTGACAGATCGCGAAGCATCTATGGTTTCCCGCTTCTCCCAGAGGCTGATAAAGGCATCCTGTACAATCTCCCTGGCAGTGTGGTAATCTTTCACATAGCGCTGGGCGAAGAAGCATAGTCCCTTGAATTCATCCCGGAACAAGGCTTCAAAGCTTTGCTGGTCGAAGATACGCTTGATATGAGAGTCAGATGTTTCCAGGATTAAAACGCTATGGTCTTAGTATGCAAATCTAAGACTATTAAGGATATCAGAGATCACACACAGGTTTGATTCCGTTTACAGGATGATTTTACGCTTTCCTTTACACGGAACCAAAGAGAAAAATGCAAGCCGCATTTAATACCTTTACAGGGCAAAAATCCTCACATGATCAGTTTCCCCAACTGCAAGATCAATCTGGGTCTATACATCCTGGAAAAGCTCCCCGACGGGTACCACCGGATTGAAACGGTCTTCTACCCGACCGGGCTTTCGGATATTCTGGAGATCATCCCGTCGAATACAGGCGAAACCCGGTTGGATGTCAGCGGGATAAATGTTGAAGGGAAAAGCAGCGACAATCTCTGCTTCAAAGCATGGAAACTGCTTTATCACCTGTACGGTATCCCTGCTGTTTCCATTCACCTGCATAAGATAATTCCTACCGGTGCCGGGCTTGGGGGAGGTTCTTCCGATGCAGCCTTCACTCTTTCCATGCTGAATGAATTGTTTGAGCTCAGACTGTCAGATGCTGAACTCTCATCCCTGGCTTTGAAATTGGGAATGGATTGCCCGTACTTCCTGATGAATACACCGGCTCTGGGAAGCGGTAAAGGGGAAATTCTTAAACCAATAGACCTTTCACTCAAGGGCTGGAACCTGGTGATCGTAAAACCACCTGTTCACGTTTCAACTGCTGCTGCGTATGCCGGAGTCACACCCCGGTCCGGACGCAGGCCACTGACTGACATTGTAAGCCGGCCGGTGGAAGAATGGAAAGAACTGCTGGTCAACGACTTTGAGACGTCTATTTTTAGCAGCTTTCCGGAAATACGAAGGATCAAGGACGAACTCTGCGAAAACGGCGCCCTGTATGCATCCATGAGCGGCAGCGGCTCAGCGGTGTACGGCCTCTTCCGGGAAAAGCCCGATCTGGGCGGAAAATTCAAAGACTGTTTCTCGGTGAATCTTGCCTGCTGACAGGCTGCTCTGCGTAAAATTTCATTTTTTTACGGCTTTCCCTCGGGGCTTTGTGTGTTCACCCGCTATTTCGGTGCAGCTCGCAGAAGGAATATGGCAACAATGGCGAAGATGATATTCGGTATCCAGAGCGAGATGGATGGCGGCAGGTTACCAAAGACCGCAAACACCGAAGTCACCTGCTGCATCAGGATAAAGGTGAAGGCAATGGCAATTCCCATTCCCAGGTGCATGCCTATCCCGCCCCGTACTTTCCGGCTCGAAAGCGCAACGCCAATAAAGGTCATCACCAGGTTGGCAAACGGAAAGGTAATGCGCTTGTTCTTCTCCAGACTGAATTTACCCACGTTCTTACTTCCCCGGAGTTTTTCCTTATCGATGAACCTGTTGAGCTGATTAAAGGTCATGATCTTGGCATCCTCAATATCCACCACAAAGTCCTCCGGACCGAAAGCCATGGTCGTATCCAGTTCCCGTCCCCTTTTCAGGATCTCCCGGTTCTCCTGAATATAACGGATGCAATAATTGCTGGCTTTCCAGTTGCTCCTGATGCTGTCCCATTTAATCATGTCAGCTGTCATCTTCATCTTGAGCCCATCCTTCCCCAAAGCCTCCATGGTGAAGCGATAGCCTATGTTGTCAAGATTATTGTAACTCTCTACATAAATCAAGGTATCCGGCCTCAGTTGCATATGGATATTCATCTCATTCGTCCGGAACTGATTCTTGATATATGCTTTCTCAAAATCGCGTAAACTCCGGTTGGTGTATGGAATGACATAGTTCATCAAAGCAAAGGACAGAACTGTTATAATAATTGCAGAGATCAGATAAGGTCTCAGCATCCGCCAGAAACTTATTCCGTTGCTCAGGATGGCAATAATCTCGGTATTGGCCGCCATCCGGGAGGTGAAGTATATAACAGAAATGAACGTGAACAGCGAACTGAACATGTTCACGAAATACGGCACGAAATTGAGGTAGTACTGAAACATGATCGCTGAAAGCGGCGCCTTCTTATCGATGAAGTCATCAATCTTCTCCGATACATCGAACACAATGATGATCACCGCCAGCAACAGGATCGAATAGAAAAACGTACCAAGAAATTTCTTGATAATATAGATGTCGATCTTCTTCAGCCTTAAATCCACACGGTTTATTGTTGCATTTATAATCTCGTTTTCAGGCCTTCCCTGTGCATTCCTCCCCGTACTTCTGCTCCTGTTTAGGGCTTGGAAGCCGGGAGTTGTTATTCAACGTCATTCATGGCCATTCATAGTCATTCTTGGTCATTCAATAGCAGGTTCTTTTTTATCTTGGTAAGGCAAAGGGCTAAGGGCAGAGAGCATGGGATAAGCAGTTTTATCATCTTTTATCTTTTTCCTTTTGTCTTTTGTCTTTAATGAGCTAAGAGCAAAGGGC
>CAZJCG010000073.1:0-6473 GCA_964544545.1 uncultured Lentimicrobiaceae bacterium
AGATACCTGGTACGACAAAAAATCAACAATGGTGTATACTCCCGGATAGCCATATCTGATTATACTCATATCTATTAGTTAATGCCCGCTAAATCAGATATATTTGCCACTTGCACCTGACTAAACCGTTGTGTAAAATAATTCTATCGTCAATTTCTTTTCCGTTAGCTTCTGCATCCTGCCAGTGCCGGATTACTGTAAGCGCATGCAGTGAGGCGCTCCCCGTCGGTGTTTTCCCGCAAGGCTATCTGCTCGAATAGAAATGTGCCCAGATTATACTAGTTTTGAGGAAACTTCGTCTTTTAAAGGACTAATGTGTTTTTTAAGAATTGCCCAAACAATAGAAGAATCGATAGCATCATATGCATGAATCAATCTGTTTCTGAATCCTACAATTCGAGCAGCATTATTAATAGGCTGATCTGGAAATAATTTGTCATATTTATTAACAGCTTCGCCAATTATTGCAAGTTGTCTTTCAACAGCACTTTGGGTCTTAATATCTGAACTATACTCGCTGAAATTATTGATAGGAGAGGTGAATTGCTCAATTAATTCTATCGCCCTTAAGATGTCAGATAAATATTTTTTGCCCTGTTCCGTCATAAATAAGGATTTTAGTAGAATCAATACTTTTTCGTAAGAAAGGGTTATGGATAGAAGAATCAGTAAGCAGATCAACTCTTCTCTTGAAGAACTTTTCAAAAAGATCCCAAAGAGATAATAGCTTTTCGCCTCTTTCAACCGGGTCAGGGTCATCTATTTCAACAAGCAGATCAATATCGGACTTTTCTTCATCGAACCTTTCTGAAGTTGAAGAACCAAAGGCGTACAAATATTTGACCTGGTGTTTAAGACACAAGATTTTGAAATCGTTTGATTTAGCGTCTATTAAATCTTTGATTACCATATTTCAAAGATACATTTTTTAACGTTCACAGTAGCAAAACCTAATGAAGGGGTGTTGCCAGCTCAGATACATCTGCTATATATCCGTGATTCACGCGGTATAGAAAATAATTATAGCGTCAGCTTCATCTCCGAGAACTTCTGCGATCCTTCTGGCGCCGGATCAATCCGAATCAACAATAAATGATACCGCTGAACTACTTTTTCTCCGTTTGTTTCTGCAATGCTTCCTCCCGTTTCCGGATAAAGTCGGAAATCTGATCGGTGAGCAATCGCTTGGTCAGGATCTTCTTGTTTTCATCGAGCAGGTACATCACCGGAGTGCTGCTGACATCGTAAAGCGTATGATAATCGCCGCCCAGTCTCAAATGACCGTTCACATTAATCCAGGGCATGGCATTCTTCTTCACATATTCCTTCCACTTCACAAGAGAGGTATCGCCGCTGACGCCAAATATCTCCAGATCGTAGAGTTTGTGAAATTCGTCATAGAACTTCAATACCTTGGGCATCTCCTTCTGGCAGTGACCGCATGTGCTTTCCCAGAAAAACACCAGTGTATACTTTGCCTGGACAGAGGTGAGTGACCGGGCATAGTTGCTGGTGTCGAGCAGGACAAGATTGGGGGCGGGTTTGTTCAGCAACAAAGGCTCCAGCGTATTGACCCGCTTCAGGATGTTCTCCTTCACCGTTGGATATTGCCAGTCGACTTTGCCGGTTTCGAGGTACTTACGGACGATGTAAACAAACAAGGCATCGTGCCCCATGATCTCGGAAGTTTCGTACTTCAGCGACAGGTACCATGCCAGGTATTTCTGCGTCTCCTTGTTTACGGCCGAAAGTTCCATCAGGCGGTCGATATCCTTTTCCAGGGAATCGAGCACGGGAACCACCAGTTTATCGAGGTAGTAATCGATCTTGGATGCGAAAACAGGCGTATAAATAAGCCGCGGATCACCGAAACTGAAGTTGTCGAAATAATGCTCCTTGTAAACAAAATAAAGTCTTGAGGAATCCACCTTTCCGGCAGCATCAGTAATATACGGCATCAGGTCAGGCTCGTTGTTGGCCTTTACAAAATTTGCTGCCAGGTATTCCGGATTCGCTGTGTAGAAAGTCCTGATATAGGACTTGGCTTCTTTATCGATGGCGTCAATCCGTGCCTGGACAATGGCCGTTGAGTCGGATGGCTCCTTGTGCTGCTGCTTCCATTTTGTCAATGGCTCGATCTCTTTTTGTTTGGTTCCGATAAATCGTATATAGTTGTAAAACAGCTTGTTTTCGTCTGACCCTTTCACTTCCATCGTGTTCCCGACATCAGCAGGATTGCACTTAAACTCGATCTGCTGGGTCCCGGTGAGGAAGAAATCGAAATACCTGCTTTTCGATTGCCCGGCAATGATGTACATGCCTTCCGGCAGTTTCTCTTCACCCTCGAATTCGAAAACGCCCTGCTTGTTCCTGTATGCAGTGTCGTCGAGGTATTGCTTGTTGCCGTAATAATGTGCAAGCAGGATGGCAGTATCCGTATCGCCGGTCAGTTTTACCGTGATCCGGTATCCCTTGGGAGCCGCGTACAGGCTGATCGTTGTCAGGAGGAGAAAGGTAGCTAATGCCAGCAGGGGCGTCAGTGTTCTGAAGAGGTTGATCCGTTTCATTTACCTTGACTGATTTCTCTTAATATCTTTTAATAAACCAATACTTCATCGGAAGCGTTTATGCCGAGCCACATCCTTTCGGAAGTGACCATGTCGACCTTCAGTTTCAGCCGCCCTTTCACATTCGGAATCGCAACCCGCACATCCTGGCTC
Source organism: uncultured Lentimicrobiaceae bacterium (assembly GCA_964544545.1). Classification (GTDB taxonomy): domain Bacteria; phylum Bacteroidota; class Bacteroidia; order Bacteroidales; family UBA4417; genus UBA4417. The sequence continues at coordinate 2,721 of CAZJCG010000073.1, forward strand.
AGCGAACGGACCACATCTGTTTCAAGCGGTGTCAGAATGCCGTTCCAGTCGAGGTAGTCATTCCCCTGCATCCAGAAATACGAAAGGAATAACTTATCTCCTCTTCCTGCTTTCAGGGGTTCGGTGCCGTTATTGATGATCTTTACCTGAACCCACACAGTGTCGAGCGACTGGTAGAAATTTCGGGCGTTCACCTGGATGCTGAGTTTCCCCGTGATCTGTTCGAGGTTCTGCTGGTCGTTGCTGTCGCACAGCGTCCTGTAAGCGCCGGGATCCAGGTGCAGGTACCTGCTGTTCAGCCAGGAGTGCTCCTTGATTTCCCATTTCCGGAATAAAAACTCCTGAGGGCCCATTTTAGTATTGTTGCCTTCGTAATAATAATCTTCTTCCGGTATCAGGGTTACCGTAAGGTCGTCGCCGTCGATACTGCTGAGCAGCATGCTTTCGAGCGGGTACGACCAGTTCAGCTGGGTGTAGCCTCTGTCGACGTTCTTCTCTGAAACGATGAATTTGCTGCCACCCATCTGCCGCGCCGAATCGATCAGGTTCTCCATCTGACGGGTCCGCGCAGTGAACAGATCGCTGCCGGTGTATATTATGATCAGGCGGTAGGCGATCAGTCCGGAGATCAGCAGCACGGATATATTTTGCAGACCCGGCCTGGGTTCCTTCGGGAAACCATAGATCAGAGGCATGAATACGATCGGGACGAGCGGGAACATCACCTGCTCCATATAACGGGAGTGATCGATGGTATAAACAGAGAATACCAGGAAAAGATAACCGGCGAAGGTTCCTGCAACGAGGAGCAGGCGGAACCAGTCTTTACGGTAGATGTACATGCCCAGCACGATGATAAGTGCGATCAGTACTTCGGCATAGTAACGCAACATGAATTTGCCCAGCGACAGGTAAAATTCCGGATTAAGGAGTTGCAGCATCTGCTTGTTGGAGGAATAGTCGAACTGCCAGGAAAGTTTGCCTGTTTCGTAGGGACAAAGGGTATAGGCTTTCAGGACAAGCACCCCTACCATTACGATCAGCAACCACAGGTAAAGTGCTACAGGCCGGGGTTTCTTCCGTGAAAAGTCGAACAGGATCAGATAAGGGAATAGCAGGAATGCCAGCGGATGGCTGAGCAGTATCAGCACTTCCAGTACCAGCAGGATGAGCACTACCATCGATGCCCGGATATTCAGACGCCAGATGGCATAGAAGGTAAGCAGCAGGGGCACGCCGTAGTATAGTTCGAACATCGGCGTGAAGAAACTGTACATGATCCCGACAGTCTGCGCAAGAATGATCAGCAATCCGGAGCGGCGGTCGCGGAGGCCGTAATATACGAACAGAAACAGGCCATAAAAAAAGAGGACATGGCTCAGGGAGTAGAGGATGAGGACGTACTTCATGTGCAGCCCGAGCCAGACAGCAGCTAGCGGAAGAATTTGGGAGATAGCAAGTACAACACGCTGGCATTCAATCCAGAAGAACTGGTTATTGATGAACTGGCTGACGTAAAAGCCGGAATCGGCAAATATCCGTTCCTTGTAAAGATAGACCGAAAGAGCAATCAGTATAAACCAGGGGACATGCGGAACAAGCCTGTTCACCGCCATGTAGCGGTATTTAGGCCTCTTCAGGAAGCGCCTGATCGTGAAACGTGTTTCTGCAAAGGTCAAGCAAGGAGGGTTTTAAGGTTTACTTTCCGAATGCCATTTTTTCTCTCCGGCCCTGATCTTCAGCGGAAGGTTATTCTCTTCCGGCGGGATGGGGCAGGAATACTTGTGATTATATGCACAGTAAGGATTGTAGGCCTTGTTAAAATCGATGATAAGGGTATCGCCTTCCGGGATTGCCGCATCCAGAAAACGGCCACCACCGTATGTTTGCTTTCCGTTCGTTCCATCGTTGAAAGGGATGAACAGATAGTCCTCATTCCCCGGCTTTTTTATCAACTCAATATTCTGGTAGACATTGAGCTTTAGATTCTTGCCGTTTAAGCGGAAAGTTACCTGCCCGTATATGGCATACTCCGGAAGCCGGTCGGTGGTGGTTTTCATTTTGAAGTGAAAAGGATTGTCGAACCGCTCCAGGCGTGCTTCTACCCTGTACGATTGATCGGGCGGGAAATAGTTCAGACCGGAAAATTCAGACCGTTCGGATTCGGGAATGGGCGATTTGGGATCTTCCCTCATCTCTTTATCCTTTTCGGCGCGCTCCGTCAGGATCTGCGAAGTGTAAGGATCAGTGGTGTTAGCGGAGTTTTCCTGTGAAAACAAAGGATACGTAGCTACGAGGAGTAATATCAGCAGGATCGGTTTTCTCATAGGTCAGAATCGGGCACGATAAATGAAAATTTTGTGCGAAGGTAATAAAAACGGTTTTTCGGAACGTGAAGGGCTGAAACTCAAAAACTTTACAGCGGCTCGGTTGTTACTTACCTAAATCGTTTATACCATGGAATTAAAGGATTTGCGGATCAATTACGGCAAGAAAAAGATCCGGGAAGATGAGATCCCCGATAGTCCTTTGGAATGGTTCAGGGACTGGCTGGAGGAGGCTGTGCAGACCGGCATCAGTGATGCCAATGCTATGGCCCTGTCTACAGTGTCTTCCGATGGGCGTCCCTCTTCAAGGATAGTATTATTGAAAGGCCTGGATGATGCGGGATTCGTTTTTTTTACCAACTACACAAGCCGTAAAGGCGAACAGTTGGCCGCAAACCCGAATGCAGCGATTCTTTTCTTCTGGCCGGAGCTGGAAAGGCAAATCCGGGTAGAAGGAGTGGTGAGGAAGACAGAGCCTGCGATCTCAGATGATTATTTCTATTCCCGTCCGCTCGAAAGCCGTGTGAGCGCTGTCGTTTCGCCTCAGAGCAAGGTGGTAAATTCCAGGGAGTCGCTGGAACAACTGCACAATACGTTCCTGTTCATGCACCCTGAAGAGGATTTCGAACGTCCGGCTTACTGGGGCGGTTACCGTCTCATCCCTTCGCTGTTTGAATTCTGGCAGGGGAGGAGCAACCGCCTTCACGACCGGATACAATTCCGGGAGGAAGCAGGTGTCTGGAAATGGCAACGACTGGCACCATGAGGGAACAGCCATCCTGATAAGCCTTTGCCACAGGATTGTAGAATTGGCAGGCTTGAGATCCGAATACCGGAATGATGGCAGAATAATATTCTTTTATCTTTTTACTTTTATCTTTTGTCTTGATAAGCTGAGAGCGAAGGGCTTAGGGCAGAGGGAAGGAGCTATCTTCCTGGCTTCTGTCTTTTTTAGTTTCTCGCAGATAACGCAGATTAAAACGCAGATTAATGCAGAAAGGTAAATATCTTCTGTGATGATCTGCGATCTTTTTCTGCGAGATTTGCGAGAACCCTTTTGTCTATATACTGCAAGGAGCGTTGGGTACAAATTAAAGTCAATCGACAGATCAGCTAATCGCCGAATTGTCGAATCAGCTAATAGTCTATTTGCCCAATTGCCTAATTCTTAAATTCCTAAATTCCCTTTATCTTTTATCTTTTTACTTTTATCTTTTATCTTGATAAACTAAGGGCTTAGGGCAGCGGGAAGGAGCTATCTTCCTGGCTTCTGTCTTTTTAATTTCTCGCAGATAACGCAGATTAAAACACAGATTAACGCAGAAAGGTCAATATCTTCTGCGATGATCTGCGATCTTTTTCTGCGAGATCTGCGAGAACCCTTTTGTCTATATACTGCAAGGAGCGTTGGGTACAAATTAAAGTC
>CAZJCG010000073.1:6573-13184 GCA_964544545.1 uncultured Lentimicrobiaceae bacterium
AATCGACAGATCAGCTAATCGCCGAATTGTCGAATCGTCGAATCAGCTAATTGTCGAATTGCCCAATTATCTAATTCCTAAATTCCCTTTATCTTTTATCTTTTTACTTTTATCTTTTGTCTTAAAGCAGGTATTAACCGGACAACAGTGATAAATGAATCGGCTTCGGTTGCCAGTAGTTGTGATCTGCGCCCCCGCTTTCTTCACTATTATCGATGATCATTTACCTGGTTCTGATTTTCACGGAACACATAGCCGAGATTGAACTCCAGAAATTCGGCCAGCATAAAGTTGACAGCTCTTACATTCACTCCCAGCGACAGATTCCTGTAAACATCATACCTGATCCCGAGCCGCTGGTAAAGCTGCCTGCAGTTTCCGTAGTTGCGGTGAATGGTATAAAGCCCTATACCTCCTGTGAGGCTGAGGCGGCCGACGATCATTTCAGGCTGAAGGATGATGCCATTCGTCAGGTTTTCGAAGTTCCGCTTTCCCATTGTCCCGTCGGGATTGGCCGTAAGTCCCATCCAATAGTTGAAATCGGTGCCGATACCTATCCGGAAGGCGTTGCTTATCTGCCGGAAACAGATGGCGGATAATCCCGCAACGGCAAAATAGTTCGTGTCCAGTTCATGTTCCACCAGCTGGTGGTTGCCGTATCCGAGCATCAGGTACAGTTCATTGTGCCGGGTAAGGATACCGGGTTTGCGGATCGTGCGGGTAGGCGGTCGTTCCGGGATGTGGTATTTCAGCTCGAACGAAGGGGAGTAGATGTTGAACCCGCGGTTTGGCCGCTCCATTCCGCCATTTGAGAAATGGATAAACCCCAGACCGGCTCCAAGGTCAAGGTTCTTGTTTACCGCGTAAAATGCCTGGATGCCGATGTTCAGGTGGACGGTCAAACCGCCTCCGATCACCAGGTTTTTAGGATTGGTGATGCTGTCGTACTTCACCCAGTTGCAAGCGATCCCGAACTGGAACTCCGGGTATATTTCCAGCCTGTTCCATCGTTTTACGGGTATGCCTAGGATGCCGAAAACGGATACGGGATTGCCAACTTCTTTACTGTCCTCAAAATAACTGATGGAGATGCCGGCCCCATAGTAAGGCCCGCGGTAGATCCGTTGCCATTCCCTGTATCCCGGGTTCTGCCAGACTGTTTTGATGGAAATGGAAGTGAAATTCTTTAACTGCTTCCCAAGGAGATTATCGCCCCGCACAAAACCGGTGGTGGGAATGATGTTTCCTTTCTCAAAACTGACGCTGACAGCCGCAAAGTTCTTCCGTTGTGTTCTTCCTGTATCCTGACCGGATGCCATGCACTGTAAAGACATCACCAGCAACAGTATGATCAGGTTCTTCATCGGTTTACGATTTGTTTTTTTCGAAATAGTCAATTGCGTCCAGGATTGCCTCATCGAGAGGGGTGTATTCAATCTGCAACTCGTCGACGGATTTGCGGTTGTCATAATAATTTTCAGAGCATAATATTTTTACGTTCACGCTGCTTGCCGCGGTCGGGATATGCACCGACCGAAGCAGGTCACCTGCCAGACCCGAAAGAAACATAAGAGCCCTGGGGATGCGGATCATCAGCGGATTCTGATTGGTAAGCCGGTTGAGGCATATAAAAAAGTCCCTGTAGGTCAGGTTCCGGTTAGCCAGCAGATACCGTTCCCCGCTTTTCCCGACGGTTAAAGCTTTGAGTATGCCATTGCACACATCCTTCACCGGAACGAAGTTCTTCCCTCCCGGAGGATAGAAGATCACCCTTCTTTTCCATCCCATCATCAGCAGTTTCCCGGAACTGGGTTTGGAATCGAGAGATCCTATCATAAAGCAGGGGTTTATAATGATCACGTCAGTCCTTCCTGCATGCTGAATGAGGTAGTTCTCGGCGGCAAGTTTGCTTTGCACATACCAGGATGCCTGGAAATGTGGATGAATACGCCGATCCTCATTACCGGGATCATTCAACGGGCCGTTCCCGATGGTATTGGCCGTGCTCACATAAATGAATTTCTTCACGCCGGCTTTTTCGGCGGCATGGAACAATTGAATGGTAGCGTAAAAGTTGTTTTTCCAGTAACTGGTATAGCGGGTGATGCTCTGGCTGGTTTCGGCGGCAATATGGATCACGGCATCCGCATCATACAGGTGGTGGATGAGATCATCCGTAATGTTTCCACGGATGATCTCCAGACCGGAGTTCCGGACACCGTGATAGCGCCCAGGTTCACGGGCAAGGCCTCTGATGGAAAAACCATTCTCCAGCAATACCTCTGTCATGTTAGCTCCCAGCAGTCCGCTGATGCCTGTAATAAAGACCTTCTTCATCTCCGGATCTCCCGCTGAATGGCTTTTGTCATCAAAGGAAGTCTTATCCATACCGGTATGAGTTGCATCATCAGCCAGCTGAAGGGATTGATGATGATCACCGTATCGCGTTTGAATAGTTGGCTGATGGCGCGTTTAGCCACGGCGGCAGGGTCTTTCAGGGTGAGCCTCCCCAGCAGGCCTTGTTTCTCTATCCGGGCAGTGATCTCTTTATTGGTCTTCATGGCTCCCGGATTTACCACGCTGACAAATACAGGCGTATGCCTGAGTTCGGAATACAATCCCCTTGAAAAAGAGTGGATGAAGGATTTTGAAGCAGGATATACCGTTTTAAATCCGGAAGGGGTGAATGCGGCCATGCTGGAGACATTGAGAATATAGCCGTGCGGCTGCCGGAGCAGGTTCGGAAGGAGTTCACGCGTGAGAAGGGAGGTGGCGACTACATTTAGCTGGAGTATCCGGTTGATATAGGTTGCATCTGCATCCATGAAACTTTTTGTACCACCGGTGCCCGCATTGTTGATCAGAAGGAAGATGTTGAAATTCTCGTTGATCCAGCCTGCGACCTTCATCACGTTGGATGTGTCCGAAAGATCGGTTTCATACCAGGCAGTCCTGATCCGGTAAATCCGGCCGAGTCTTTCGGACGTCTCATGCAGTTGCTGACCGGGTAAACTCAACAGGATAAGGTTGATATTTCTTCTAGCCAGTTCTTCGGCAAAGGCCCTTCCTAGACCCTGGCTGGCGCCGGTTATCACTGCAAAGGAACTGTCATTCGGGGGAGAGGTTGTCATCGCTTTCATTTCCGGCAAAAGTAGGCCTGCCCTTTCAACGGAATGTTCGGGATTCTAACCGGGAACCAGTTGGTGCTCTGAGATTAATATATAGAAAATCAGATGTTTAAGTTCAGAATGAGTTCGGATTTATAAAGTGGCACTCTTCCGCTTGAACTCCGAAGGCGTTACCTGGGTGAATTTCTTGAAAGTTGTATTGAAAGCAGTCTTGGAGCTGAAGCCTGATTCGAAAGCGATGCCCAGGATGGAAAATTGACTCATATTCTGTAGGAGCAACAGTTCTTTGGCTTTATTCACCCTGTAACGGTTGATGAACTGGAAGAAGTTTTCTCCGAATCCCGTGTTTATAAGGTAGGAGAGCTGATGGGGCGTAATTTTCATCATTTCTGCCAGCCTGATCAGGTTAAGGTCGCAGTCGAGATACGGCTGCTGTTGCTCCATCAGATTTTCCAGCTTATTCTTCAATGGACCGAATTCTTCATCCTGGATCAGCTTCCGTTTTGGCTCATTTACCGGCGATTCTTCCTCCAGCGAAATGATCTCTTTGCGCTGGCGGGCGTCCGCCGGAAATACCTCGCCCTGCTGTAAAGCGAAATAGGCCATCCAGTAGATCACCAGCAGGAACAAAATGTTCATGAACAAATTCAGGGAGGTCTCCCAGAAGAATACATTGTAAAGAACGGTGATGAAACTGACTCCGATCACGAGGCCGATCACGTATTGAAGCCAGGAAAGATCAATCTCATGGGTGTTGGATGAATATAGCTGGATCTTTTTCTGGTGCCTGTTGATCCTGATAAACGAAGCTACCGTGTAGATGAGTATCTGAACAATGATCAATCCGGTCAATATCACGTTCATGATAACCGAATCAGCGTAACTGCCGAAGAATTTGCAGGTCAGAAGGGCTACATACAGGAAGGGCAGGATCAGCATCAGAAAGAACTTCTTTCCGGGACGGAAGTCGGGATTAGTATAGTAGAGAACACTCAGATAGAAGATGATGGGCGCCGGGAATTGGGCAGTCCGGAGAAGAAAAAGCGGTAATCCTGATAACTCCTGTCCGCCGACCAGTGAAATGATCTCTTCGATCCAGAAGGTTGCCCACAGCAACACGGTGCATCCGAAAAGTGTATTGCCCTTCCTGTTGATGTGCAACGGGTTGACAATAAATATAAAAGATAATAATAGCAGTGATCCGAAGATCAGGATGACAATAAGCGAGTTCAAACCTATGCTGCTAATACCCATTAAGCTGATATTGAATCAGACAAAGATATTTATTCATGATATTCAAATTTGATGAATGAAATGAATTATACTGAATCTTTGCAGGTATGCGAAGCAGAGCTGTTTAGATTCAGTTATACTGAGCGTGTTCAACAAAAAACATATTTGCAAACCTGTTCAGCCGCAGTATAAACAGGCACCTGCTGGTTATTGGTTTAAACTTCTTTATGAAAAGACTACTCAATGACTGGTCAATCTTGTTACCGTGATGAATCAACCCTGACGTGGCGACGATTGTCAGGAGACCTCATGGGGCAGTCATGATGCTGAGGATACAACAGCACAAAGGAATGGGTCAGTCTATTCCACTGACTGATGCTCAGTCCGGAGAAAATCATTTACGGTTTTCACCGGATTAAAGGTGCTGATGGGCACTTCCACGAAAACGGTGATCCAGTCGGCCATGGCCCCGTTCCACAATCCGGGGAGTTCCTGGGCTTTCAGGGCTTTCCCGTCCTTCGATTTCGTGGAAATAAAGCCTGTTGCCGGATTGATAAATTTCGGCAGGTCAAAGTTATGTCCTTTATAATCGCGCACGCCGCAAACAATATCCACCGGGTTGAAATGGGTCGATTTGCTGAAGATGCTTTTCTGTTCTTCGTCATCCATATTGATCTGCGACGATTCCACGATCTGAAGGGATATCTCGCCGCTGGCTTCCTTTACCCAGAAGGGGCCGCCGCCCGGTTCGCCCTCATTTTTCACCATCCCGCAGACACGTATCGGCCTGTTGAGTTTCCGGATCAGGTATTCAACCTTGTCTTCTTTCCGGAAACTGTTGAAATCGGGATCGACGACAAAACCAAGCTTTGTCTTGATGAAGCGCAGGATGGTGCGGATGTCTTCATCGTCAGGACGGTCCTCGAGGGTCTCGATATGTTCGAAAACCATATCCTGAAGCTCAAACAGGTAACCACCGAGGACTTTTTTATAAAGGAAAGTGTCGGTTTTTATCCGGTCGGGGACCACGTTGTCGATATTCTTGATGAAGATGATCTCGCTTTCGCGGTCATTAAGGTTCTCAATCAAGGCGCCGTGTCCGCCCGGACGGAATACCAGGGTGCCGTCAATTTCGCGGAGCGGTTTATTGTTCATATCGACGGCTATGGTATCCGTAGAAGCTTTTTGCAGCGAGAAGGTCAGCTCGTAGGTAACGTCGAACATCTCTTCGTACTTGTCCTTGATGCGGTTGATCTCTTCGAGGAAAGTATCCGCATGTTCCGGAGAAACGGTGAAATGGATTCCGGCCCTGTGTTCTTTATCCCTGCAATAGTTTGCGCCCTCAACAAGATGTTCCTCAATCGACATTCTGGGCCCGTCAGGATAAGAGTGGAAAAGAAGCACGCCTTTGGGAAGGCTGGCGTAATTGAGTCCCTTGCCCGTCAGGAGAAATTCCAGGATGGTCTTATAATCGTGCTTTCTGAGGCACTCATCCAGGTCGAAGCCTTCTTTGCGCAACGATTTTTGCAATAACTGAAAAAAGGCAAAATCCCGGATCCGGCTGAAGAATTCTGCTACGGGAGCCAGTTTTTTGTCATTTTGCAGCCGTTGATGGTCTGATGAATCGCCCTTGCAACTATCCATAAACTCGAACAGTTCTTTGAACATCCTGCTGGCAGCCCCTGATGCCGGGACGAACTTAAGAACTTCGTATTTTTTTGAGTTGGAGTCGTAGTAGTAGGAGAGCTTCTTGGCGTCGCGTACGCTGAAAGCCTTGATGCCGTCGCCGATGATGGCGGGACGGTCGAGGTTGATATAGGGAAAACCTTTCTTGAAGTTTTCAATCTGGTTCTCTATCACTTTCGGATCAATGCCTTTGGCGGCGATCTGTTTCAGGTCTTCCTTCGAAAATAGGGCTGATATCATAGGGCTCGGTATAAACTCGAACAAAAATAATGTTTTTGTCCCGGAGAGTAAAACGAGTTAAAAAAATCGGCTGTATGAAAGTTTGTAAATGGAAAAGGAATAATTTTGGGCTCTCTCTTGCCTGTGTGTAAAAAATACTATCTTTGCACCCGCTTTGCCCAGGTGGTGAAATTGGTAGACACGCCAGCTTGAGGGGCTGGTGTCCTTACGGATGTGCAAGTTCGAGTCTTGTCCTGGGCACAAAAAATGATCAGAGTTCTTTTTTTTTCTTTTTCATTTAACCAGGCTTGAGGGGCTGTTGTCCGCCTAAGGCGGATGTGCAAG
>CAZJCG010000074.1:0-12307 GCA_964544545.1 uncultured Lentimicrobiaceae bacterium
ATTGACTATTGACCGGTTGTCGGGCCATGAAGGTTTGGCATGATCCGGGAAGTGTCAACTAAGGTCGCTGTAGTCCTACAAAGCTGGAAGAATTCTCTTCTGCAATAATCAGGTCAGTTGAATCAACCAATCCGTCCCCATTGACATCTTCGGGCAGGTAGCCGGTTACAAAGCCCTGTATGAGAGCATCGCAGCAAATCATATCGCCTGCATCCACAATACCGTCCTGATTTACATCGCTTCCATACATACAGGCTTTACCGGCAATCCATTTCTGATTCGAGCCATAAGCTTTCGCAGGATGACTGGTAAAATCATAGGTGATCGATGCGGCCGAAAAAGAAACCGGGACCGACGACCATGTCTCTATTCCATTCCGGTGCCTGATCACAATGTAATAACAGGAATCGAAAGAGGAAGGGAGAGTAGCAATGCAGGTCCCGTCAAAACCCAATGCAATATTACCTGCTCCATTGACACTATCATACGGGGGCACATGGGATGCCAGCTTCAGGTCAACCAGGTCCGCATAGCCCGGAATTAACCGGGTGATATCCCCGCAGGCAGCATTCAGCAATCCCGTTTGCCGGTTATACAATCCTTCCGGGAAGATCTTCACCTGCAAGGTTTTACATATCACAGCCGTATCAATATACAGGGTGTAATCTTCTATTTCGCCTTGCATCGATGATCCGCAGGGAACCAGCATTTCCGGCAGACCCAGCCGGATACGCAACCGGGTGGAACCAGCCCCGGCATCGGCGGGAGGAACGATGAGCACCGAAAACAGTCCGTTAGCAGAACATGCAGTCAGTGAATAAATTTCGTCATCCCCAGCCAACTGCATATCCTGATTCCAATCGATCCAGGCAGAGCAATGGACAACAGTATCAGATACATTTCCGGCCTTTACCAGCAAGGGACAGACCTGTCCCCGACGGATCACCGTGTTAAGCAGGGTATAATCAGAGTAACCGTTATCGCCGGCTAAAGAGCTGTTCACAATTGAAGCCATCCTAACTTCAGAAATATAATACCCTCCGCCCGCAGAGGCCTGGCAATAATCCAGCGGACCTACTGTGATGTATCCCTGTCTGGTTTCGATATCGTATCCATAATCATTCGATACCCGCAAGGTAACTGTATAAGTTCCAGGCACCGTATAAGTTACAACCGGATTCTGGCTATATGAGTTGTCCGGACTGCCTCCAGGGAATGTCCAATTCCAATTTGTTGGCCCAAATATCGAGCAGTCGGTAAAACTGACCTCCTGTAAGGCCGGAATATATTGGGATGAAGCTGTAAAGTCGGCAAGGGGCGGTTGATTCTCCGATGCCAGCCTTACGACAGTCACCCCCCACTGAGCCATCCCGGCATAGCTTCCGCCCCAGGGCATGGAATGGAGGTTGTGGTCCCAGGTATCATGCAGATACACCTGCTGAGTGGCACTGTCGTATCCGAATCCCAGCATGCTGTGTCCTGTCATTTGCAGGATAACAGGCCTTCCGTTATTGATTTCCGTTTTAAAATCTTCAAAAGTGAATCCGGCGCTATTTCCGTAAGCTCCCGGTATTAGTTGCGTATAGTTTTCAACAACGGGATATCCTCTTGATTCATAAAACAAGCGCATTCCATGGCAACCATCTCTCCGCAAGGGTTCATTCCCTGTATAATCGGACAAAGGCTCACCGTTTGTCAAAAAGAAAAAACGAGTCGAGCCATCCGGATTACCGAAAACGGACTGGTTTGTCCCCATGAAATCACCCGTACAACCTTCCTGCTGATGTTGCTGCCAGCCGTTAACGATATACGGATCCGGGCCGTAGTTCCAGTACACGATCCAGTAATCGTCCACGTGACCGGGAATGCTTCTTCCGTCGAGTCCCTGCATAGTCGCGCTTAACGGGCATTGGCTCCTGGTTTCGCCATTGATGGTGACCATACCCCATACGGTATTATCGAGGGGAATCTGACCGCTATTCTGGGGACCAACGTATACATCCGGATATCCGCAATTATCGTAATGTCCTGCCGCCATCGCAGCGGCAGTGGGCGAACAGCCAAAGCTCCAGGTATAAGCAGGAATGCTGTCGAGAAGCACAGCCGCCGGAGCAGGAATAGCTGCCGGCATTCGTACGGTTTCAGGTAGTTTTCCCGGAACAAGGATGCAGGCAATTTCCTGCCCGCCCGGGATCAGTTGTTTGCCGGTGATATACTTTTCGATTCCGTTGTTCAGGGATTGCGGATAGCCGCATACGGCAGCAAACAGATTAGCAGCAAGAATACCAATGAACGATTTCATAATAAAATGAATTAAAGAATGAATATTGAAAACAAAATATGATGACCGGCTTTAAAAGGCCCGTTACAAACCCGCGAATCCGGCTATAATCAGAAAATCAAACCGACTTGTTCCCATTCCGGAAGCCAACAACGATGTCAGGACAGAATACTAGTAATAATCTGATAATTAATATAATAATAAACTCAATGAAGATTCATGGATAGTATCAATACATCTTCTAAGATAAGACAATTTCCCGCAAACTGTCAGAATGAATCCTTTGCATTCCATCCAAGTTATCAACATATCAGTCGCTGGTAAAACCAAACCGCTTCCGGATTGATTATATTTGTATAAGATCACTTCAGACTGACAATCAACGCGATACTAACTTTTCAATACACAACACAATGGGAACACTTGAAATGCTGGTAAAACTGGCAAGTTTCGGAACAGCCGGCGTCTGCATTCTGGCTGTATTCATCGTAGGGAAATACATCCTGGCGCTCCCGGCCGATTCCCCTTCCTGGAAGGTGAAGCTCATGCGCCGCTATCAGAATATGTGTATAATCATTGCTGTCATCAGCATGGTAGCTGGCGGAGTGAATGCATATTTCAACGGAGCAAAGATCCAGAAAGCGCAGAATGAAGCAGATACAGCCATTAACAAAGCAGATTCAACAGCTGCAAGTGCACAGCTGATCAAGGATGAGTATCAGATTGAAAGGCAGAAAACCGAAGCTTTCAAAGCGGATATGACCAGGCGCCTGGATCTGATCCAGTCGCAGATCATGCAGAACCCCAGCGTGCCACAGGAAGCAAAGTCGAACCTGAATACTCTGAAGGTACAAACCCGGGAGTTCAGAATGAGACCGGTGGAAGAAATCAGTTCCAAGCCAATTGAAAGAAGGATTGACAGGTAAGGTTATCAGGTCAGAATAATCAGGCTAAAGGCCTGCATACTGCAGGTTCGGTTCTCTTAGTACTAATCCAAAGCCGGATTTTCATATATCTCAGTCTTCATAATGGTAAGGATTTTCAAAATGTCCCAGGGGAATCCGTTACCCCATTCCGTCTAAAGGTAATTATTGAATATTTATATTATTTATTGTTACCCCCCTCATTTTTTTAATCAATCTTTATAATAATTGATAATTTTTTTATCCACCCCCCCTATTTTTTTTAATGACCCGCGAAATATTTCATACTTTTGCACAATCTTAAAACTTATGGCCATGTCATCACTGCGTATGAGTGCAATTGAAGAATCTCTGAAGAGAAAACCAATTGAAGTTACACCGCCTTCCTCGAAAATTTCGGATTATTTCGGCATCTATGTGTTTGATAAGTTAAAGATGGAGAAGTACTTATCAGCGGATGCCTTCAATGCCGTGATTGAAGCCATTGAGCTTGGGGCCCGTATTGACCGTAAGATGGCTGACCAGGTGGCTTCAGGGATGAAGTCATGGGCCATGAGTCATGGTGTTACACACTATACCCACTGGTTTCAACCGCTGACCGAGGGCACTGCCGAAAAGCACGATGCCTTTATGGAATTTACATCCAACGGGCAAGTGATAGAACAGTTTTCAGGGAAGCTATTAGCCCAGCAGGAGCCGGATGCTTCCAGTTTCCCCAGCGGAGGCATTCGCAATACTTTTGAAGCCCGCGGATATACTGCATGGGATCCTTCATCGCCCGCCTTCATCCTCGACAATACACTCATCATCCCAACGATATTTATTTCTTATACCGGAGAAGCGCTCGATTATAAAACGCCGCTGCTCAAGGCGCTTCATGCAATGGATAAGGCGGCCGTTGAGGTATGCCAGTATTTTGACAAGGATGTTACCAAGGTGATCAGTAACCTGGGCTGGGAACAGGAGTATTTTCTCGTTGATGAAGCGGTCTACAATGCCCGGCCTGATCTTATCCTCACCGGACGCACCCTGATGGGACATGTGTCAGCGAAGAATCAGCAGTTGGATGACCAGTATTTCGGACAGATACCGGCCAGGGTGCTCAGTTTCATGAAAGAGCTCGAATTTGAAGCTTATAAGCTGGGAATCCCTGTTAAGACACGCCATAATGAAGTAGCGCCCAACCAGTTTGAAATAGCGCCTATCTATGAAGAGACCAATCTGGCCATTGATCACAACCTCCTGATCATGCAGCTGATGAGGTCTGTTTCGCGGAAGCACAACTTCATTGTACTGTTGCACGAAAAGCCTTTTGCCGGCATAAACGGTTCAGGCAAGCACAATAACTGGTCGGTAGCCACCAATACGGGGGTAAACCTGCTTTCACCGGGCAAAACGCCAAAGTCGAACATGCAGTTCCTCACCTTCCTCATCAACACCCTTGTTACTGTTTATAAGCACAATGCCCTGCTGAAAGCCTCCATCGCTTCAGCAGGTAACCAGCACCGTTTAGGCGCCAATGAGGCTCCTCCTGCTATCATCTCAGCGTTCCTGGGTCAGCAGTTGAACCAGATGCTGGATGAAATCGAAACCAGGGTGACAGATGAAAAAATGACCCCGGATGAGAAAACTGTTATCAAACTGGATATCGGCAAGATCCCCGAGATTCTTTTGGATAACACAGACCGGAACCGCACATCGCCTTTTGCCTTCACTGGTAACAAATTCGAATTTCGGGCAGTAGGGTCATCTGCAAATTGTGCATCCGCCATGACCGTCCTGAATGCAGCTCTGGCTGTCCAGCTGCAGGATTTCAAGTTGGAAGTGGACAATCTGATAGATAAAGGAGTCAAGAAAGATGAGGCAATCCTTCAGGTGCTGCGGAATCTGATTAAAATATCGAAACCGATCCGTTTTGAAGGAAACGGTTACAGCGACGAATGGAAGACCGAAGCTGAAGCACGGGGACTGGATTGCATCTCATCGGTGCCACTCATATACGACGCCTACCTCACTCCCCGGTCGAGGGAATTGTTCAAGAGAGCCAGGATATTCAGCGATGTTGAAATGGAAGCACGTTCAGATGTCAGGCTTGAACTTTATGTGAAGAAAATCCAGATTGAAGCCCGCGTTTTGGGCGACCTTGTCAGCAATCACATTTTACCCACCGTGATCGATTACCAGTCGGCGCTCATCGAGAATGTTTCAGGACTGAAGGAGATTTATAGTGAGGCAGAATACAAAGCTCTTTCTGCCAGGAGGCTCGATCAGATCCGTGATATTTCAAAGGCTGAAGACATTATCCGTTCGCTGCTTGACGAGATGCTCGAAGCCCGGAAGGCTGCCAACAAGATAGAGGATGTGCGTGAACGGGCGCTGGAATATGCAGATAAGGTTTTCCCGTTTTTCGAGAAAATCCGTTATCATGTTGACAAGCTGGAATTGATGGTCGACAATAAACGCTGGCCCCTTCCCAAATACAGGGAATTGCTTTTCATCCGATAAACCTCCGGGAACAGGGTTCGGTTAAGGCCTGGAGAGGGCTAACGCATGTTATGGAACACATTCGTAACGTCGTCGTCCTCTTCGAGTTTTTCGATGAGTTTTTCAACATCTGCCTGCTGCTCGGGTGTCAGTTCCTTGGTATCGTTTGGAATACGCTCGAAAGCGAAGGTCTTGATTTCAAACTTGTTTTCTTCGAGATATTTCTGGATAGGCCCGAATTTGGTGAACTCAGCATAAATGAGGATCTCTCCTTCATCGAGAAATACTTCATCTACGCCAAAATCAATTAACTCCAGTTCGAGCTCTTCAATATCAAGTCCTTCTTTCATGGCTACTTTGAAGGTACATTTCCTTTCAAAAAGGAAATCGGTCATTCCCATTGTGCCCAAACTCCCGCCACACCTGTTGAAATAGCTTCTTACATTGGCCACTGTCCTTGTAGGATTATCCGTTGCCGTTTCAACCACGACGGCTATGCCATGCGCAGCATAGCCTTCATAAACCACCTCTTTATAATCGCTGGCATCCTTGGAAATAGCCCTTTTGATGGCTCTTTCAATATTCTCCTTCGGCATATTTTCACTGCGCGCGGTCTGAATCAGCAGCCTCAGACGCGGATTCCCGGCAGGGTCAGGACCACCGGCTTTCACTGATATCTCAATGTCCTTACCCAATTTGGTGAATACACGGGCCATGTTGCCCCATCGCTTCAGTTTTCGTGCCTTACGGAATTCAAACGCTCTTCCCATGGATGATACTGTTGTGTGGATTAATTTGTCTGGATTTCTTTAAAGAGGGGCAAAATTAGTTTTCTTTGTTGAAATATTGAAAATTAAACCGGATTCTGTATCCGGCTGAGTACCGATTTTTTACTGTAAAAGAAAAATCATGAAGAGATATTTCTGCCTCGTATTCGTCCTTTTTTCCCTGCAGGTTTTGGCTTACCAGCCCGACACCCTTCATGTGACAACCCATGATAAGGTGGTGGTGGTAACGGATCCTTCAAAGGGAGTGAATTCCTTTGTCGCCTGGGGGAAATTCCCCGGGCCGGAAGTCAGTATTAGGACTATCCGGATGACGGTAACACTCGGATGCCCCGACTCTATGCCCTGCGCTCATTGGGATTATCTGGATCATATTTATATTCGCCGGCAGGGTAGTAGAAATGCGGCATCGCTTGATTATGAACTCGGGCGCATGCTCACCCCTTACGGAAGCATTTTCGATCACGGCTGGAAATGGTCATGGACAGTGGATGTTACGGATTTTTCCAGGGTTCTTCGCGATAGCGTTGAAATCGAATACCTGCATTCGGGTTACGAACCCAATACAGTAGGCTGGAAACTGAGTGTCCGATTTGATATCATCATCGGAAAACCCGCCGCAGAGCCATTGAGTATCACGAAGATGTGGGAAGGTTCGTTCCGTTATGGTGATCCCAAAGACAATATTGAGAACAAGCTCAGTCCGATCAGTTTCAGGGCTGGACGAGGCGCTGCCATTGGAAGGTTGCGAATTCAACAGACCGGACATGGCATGGATGAACCAAAGGGTTGCAGTGAATTCTGTTCCAGATACAGGGATATCCGTTACGACGGCAAACTGATCGACCGACGCAGTCTCTGGAAGGAATGCGGCGACAACCCGCTTTATCCGCAGGGTGGAACCTGGATCTTCGACCGTGGAAACTGGTGTCCGGGATACCTGCAAGAAGCCGATCAGCTGGATGTTAATCTCACCCGTGGAGATCATGCTTTTGATATTGATATGGAGCCTTATATTGCCGACTCGAACATTCAGGCCAATGAGGACATTGCCTCCTACCTGATCGAATATCGCAAACCAACCAGTGCGGTAGATGCCGCAGTTGAGCAAATCCTTTCACCAAACGGGGAACCCAATTTCAGCCGGTTCAATCCGGTTTGTTCTGAACCACACATCATTATCAGGAACCTTGGCAGGGATATTCTCCGCTCAGCCGTAATTTATTACGGAACGGAAGGTCACCCGTTAAGGAAACATACCTGGCGCGGTAGCCTTCGTTTCAATGAAAGCACTGATGTCTGGCTTGAAGGGCCAGTCCGTTTCAATTCAGGCACCAATACCTTCATAGTCAGTCTCACACAACCCAACGGCAAGAAAGACGGGTGGGATGGCGACAACAGGATGAAGGCATACTTCCAATCACCAGTTGTGCTACCGAATGCGATGATTGTGCAGTTCCGGACAAATGAGAACCCAGGTGACAATAAACTGAGCATCATGGATGCATTCGGAGGGATTTATTACATCCGTGAGCCCCAGTCGTTGCAGAAAAACACCACTTATTCCGATACGCTCCAGCTTCCTGAAGGATGTTATGAATTAAATCTTACCGATAGTACGGGGAACGGCCTGGAATTCTGGTTTGAACCTGAGCAGGGGCATGGCTTTCTCCGGCTGCTTGATCTGAAAGGGAGGCTGCTGTACAATTTTGAGAGTGATTGCGGAAGCGGGCAGCACCTGGCTTTTAATGCTTCAGCTGCGGCCATATATGATACTACCGGCAACCGGTTTGCCTTCAGTGTTTTCCCATTGCGGGTGAAAGATAAACTTACATTCGATTGTGTGGCATCACGCCCCACGGATATTACAGTGCTTATCCGGGGTTCTGAAAATGCCATCCTCGAAAAGCATGAATTCCTGAAACTTCAGAACCGTTTAACCTATCTGGATGTCAGCCATTTGGCTCCAGGCAGGTACTTCTTCGAAGTTCAGGTTGATGGTGTGCGACAGTTTAAAAAACGGTTCAATAAGGAATAAAAAAACTGCCGGAGAATAGGACGTCTACTCTCCGGCAGGATTTATGTCACTGATATTTGCTCTATTTCCGTATTCGCATCTTATAGAATGAGCGATACACAAAATACAGGGCAATCAGGATAAAAGCGGCTCCGACATACGGTGCTACCGTGAAAAAGTTGCCCGAGATGGCAATCTCCATTGCTAAAAGTCCAAAGAGCGTTGTGAACTTTATTATCGGGTTGAGTGCTACAGAAGAAGTATCCTTGAAGGGATCTCCGACCGTATCGCCAACGATGGTGGCATCGTGCAGTTCACTGCCTTTTTCTTTGAGGTCGACCTCGACAACTTTTTTGGCATTATCCCAGGCGCCGCCGGCATTTGCCATAAAGATTGCCTGAAAGAGTCCAAACACAGCAATTGATATCAGATAACTTACAAAAAGTGAGGTGGCCGCATAAATATGCGATGGCTCAGTCGCTGCTGTGTCGCGGTAACCAGCAAGAAATGCGAATCCGAGAGCAAAGGAAAAGATCGCGATAAAGATATTGAACATGCCGGTTTGTGCATACTGTGTACAGATCTTCACAACCTCCTTGGATGCCCCTATCGAAGCGCTCTTACTGGCTTTCTCATCCAGCCGGATATTCTTCTTTATGTATTCCACAGCCCTGTATGCACCGGTCGTAACAGCCTGCATGGAAGCGCCGGTGAACCAGAAGATGACGGCTCCGCCTGCAAGGAAACCTATGATGGTAAAAGGATTCAGGATATTCAGAATTGTTTCCGGCTCGATTCCGAATTTATTTTTGATCAGGAGTATCAGTGAGAAGATCATTGTGGTAGCGCCAACCACTGCAGTTCCGATCAGCACGGGTTTCGCGGTAGCTTTAAAAGTATTTCCGGCGCCGTCGTTGGCTTCAAGGAAATGCTTGGCTTTTTCAAAATCGAGTTTGAAACCGAAGTCCTTTTCGATCTCGACGGCTGCTTCTTTATTTTCTTCGATCAGCGATAATTCATAAATACTCTGGGCATTATCCGTGACCGGCCCATAACTGTCGACGGCAATCGTTACAGGTCCCATCCCGAGGAATCCAAATGCAACCAGCCCGAATGCAAAGATGGACGGGTATATCATGATGGAACTTAGTCCGAAGGTGGAAGCCATGTAGGCGACAAACATCAATGCCATGAAAACCATGCCTTTCCAGAATGCGCTGAAGTTCCCGGCGACCAATCCGGAAAGTATGGTAAGGGATGCACCTCCTTCACGGGATGCAGTAACGATCTCGTTGACGTGCTTCGACTTGGGACTGGTAAAAATCTTGGTGAACTCGGGAATCAGAGCAGCGCCCAGCGTTCCGCAACTGATAATCACAGAAAGGATCAGCCAGAGGTTATTGCCGAGTGGTCCGATCATGAGATAGCTGACGACGAATGTCACGATGATGGAGAGTATTGAGGTAATCCAAACAAGGGCTGTGAGGGGTTTCTCAAAGTCCAGATCATCCGCATGCTTGTATTTCATGTTGCTGTAGGCCTTATTGATATAGAATGCGACGATGGAGGTAATCACCATCAGTACACGCATGGCAAATATCCAGGTCAGCAGCAGTGTTTGATCTGCCACATTTGAAACGGCTAATACGATGAAACTGATCAGGGCAACTCCGGTTACGCCGTAAGTTTCAAATCCATCGGCAGTAGGCCCTACGCTGTCGCCGGCATTATCGCCTGTACAATCGGCAATAACACCAGGGTTTCTCGGATCGTCTTCCTTGATCTTGAACACTACTTTCATGAGATCGCTCCCGATATCAGCGATCTTGGTGAAGATCCCGCCTGCGATCCTGAGGGCTGAAGCGCCTAAGGATTCACCGATGGCAAATCCGATAAAACTGGCGCCGGCAAATTCGCGAGGGATAAAGAGAAGGATGATCAGCATCATGATCAGTTCGACGGATACAAGCAGGACACCGATGCTCATTCCGGCATCGAGCGGTATATTCAGCAGTTTCAGCGGTTTCCGTTCCAGGGATGCAAAAGCCATCCTGCTGTTTGCCAGTGTGTTCATCCGGATACCAAACCAGGCGACCCCATAGGAACCCAGAATACCAATCACTGTCCATGAGAGGATCAGAAGCACTCCGCCCAGATGCATCTCCTGAAGGTAGCCGAAGTAGAAGGCAATACAGGCGGCGATGAATGCAAAGAGGATCAAAAGGAACTTGCCCTGTTGGATCAGATAGGTTTTGCAAGTTTCAAAGATGATGTGCGCAACATCCAGCATACTCTGGTGAGCGCGCAATTTCTTGACCCGCATGAATTGATAGAGCCCGAAGCCAAGCCCGAGCAGGCAAACCACAAAGCCGAAAATCAGCAGGTTGTTCTGGCCCGCTTCCAGGTGCGGGATCTTCAGGTCGGCTTCACTGGCCAATACAGGAAAAGCTGCAAAAATTGCAGCGACAGCAAGTGCGATACGTTTCATATAAACAGGATAATTAAGTTGGTTTCGGTTACTTCAAAAATACATTAGTTTCGAAAACCGTCAACTATTATTTCATAGCAATTGCATAAAGATCGAAACAAAAATCCGATGCATTGTCCAGAGAAAAATCGGCCGTGCTTACCTCCTGGACCAATCCAGAATTATTTGAAAGCAACTTCCTGCGGTTGAGCCTGTTCATGATATCATACGGAATCTGTAGTATCCGCCTTGGCAGAATGTATTGCAGGTTTAAAATATCGAAACGGGTAATTTTCCTGACAGAAGCCCTGTTTTTTTCGTGATATGACATCACTTTCTCATTCCCGTAAACCCCTTTCATTGTAACCTCCTTAAAACACTCCCCGAGCAAAGCTTTCAGCTCAGCGGAAGTGTATTCCCGCACATGCCATGGATTTCGGGTAAGCGACATAAGGCGGTTCGGCGTCGAAAGAAGAAGTTTCCCTCCCGGTTTAAGGACACGATGGATCTCCCTGATGAATTCACGGTCAGCTTTGATGTGTTCAATAACCTGAAAGCTTACTGCAAAGTCAAATGAATTGTCAGCTATACCCTCCAGCGATGGCAACAAAATTTTCTGAAACCGGACATTGGGCGCCTCAGGCAGCAGACTTTCAAATTTATCAATAGCCAGATACTCCGAAGCATGGGGTGCCAACACCCTGATCCCGTATCCTTCCCCGCTGCCCAACTCGATGACCTTCCCTCCCACCATGTTTGCCGTTACTTCATAGGCAAAAAGGCAACGGTTGAAAATAACAGCTTCAGATGGATCAAGTCCGGAACTTCGTTCGGCAGTCTGCATAAAATACATGGTTTAGAGCCGGCAAAGGTAATGAAAATGGATGTCGGGTATCGAACAGCCCGGTGGGTTGATTAATTCACTTACTAAGCTGTTTCAGTATTTGAGGTCTTTCATTTTACAAAGCAAGAGGCAAACAGACTACTAAGGTTAAAGAAGAAATAAATAAGGTTTAGGAAAGAACAAACCTTATTTACTCTTGAACCTTAGTAAAACAAGAAAATGAACACATGAATAACCTTATTACCTTATTATTCGCCTCTGGCCAACGCGTCTCCCGGCACAGAAGGGATCAGCTTTCACCTGGGATCTTACGAAATTTACATACTGACCATTTCCATTGAAATGATATTTATTCCGGTTGAAGACCGACCTGATAAAAATTCCGTAAGTTTTGCCAAAAACCAGGATTTTTTATTCAGTCTTGACTTTTGCTCCACTTTGTGTCAAGACAAAGTGGAAAGAGGGAATTCTGCTTGATATCAGTCTATTTCTTACTTTTCTTTTAC
>CAZJCG010000075.1:0-12159 GCA_964544545.1 uncultured Lentimicrobiaceae bacterium
ATGGTTTATGCAGCCCTAGCCAGTATTAACCGGACAATAGTGATTCTCAAATCATTAAATCGCCGAATCAGCTAATCACCGAATTAACTAATTCCTTCATTTCTAAATTTCTAAATTCTCAAATCATTAAATCACCGAATCAGCTAATCGCCGAATCATCTAATTCTTACATTTCCACATTTCTAAATTTCTAAATTCTTTTATCTTTTTCCTTTTATCTTTTATCTTCCCCTCAGTCTTACCTTTGCATTTCAACGCACAATGCTAAACCTGAAAAATTCATAAACATGAAAAGAGGACTACTACTTTGTTTACTGGCGCTGCTTGCAGGCTGCCTTTCCGCCCAGGAGCCCCGGATCAGCATTGAGCCGCGTCATTATATTTGTTACCGGACTGATTCACCTCTCACCATCGATGGCCTTCTGACCGAACCGGAATGGCAGAATGCGCCCTGGACGGAGAATTTTGTCGATATCGAAGGTAGTCTGAAACCGTTGCCACGTCTGACAACCCGGGCGAAGATGCTCTGGGATGACCAGTATCTCTATATTGCAGCAGAACTCGAAGAACCGCATGTCTGGGGAACACTTACACAACGAGAATCGGTGATCTTTTATGATCCGGATTTCGAAGTGTTCATCGATCCTGACGGCGACACGCATCATTACCTGGAATATGAAATGAATGCCCTGAATACCCAGTGGGACCTGATGCTGCTGAAACCTTACCGCGATGATGTGGTAAACAATGTTGCCATCGATCACTGGAGTTACAACGGGATCAAATCCGGCGTTTATGTGAATGGTACTATCAATGATCCTTCTGATGTCGATAAAGGTTGGACGCTTGAGATTGCTATCCCGATGGATGCCTTGCTTGAACTCAGCGAATCCGGTAAACTGCCTGAAAGCGGGGAACAATACCGGATTGACTTTTCAAGAGTCGAATGGACCATGGATATTGCAGATGGGAAATATAAAAAACGGACACACCTGGTTGACGGGAAAGAGAAACCGCTGCCTGAGGACAACTGGGTTTGGTCGCCGCAGGGGGTGATTGCCATGCACCAGCCTGAGACCTGGGGCTATCTGCAGTTCTCCGGCAAAGTGGCCGGGACAGGTACCGATAGCTACGTTGAGAATCCCGACAATCCGGTGAAATGGGCTTTGCGGTTGCTTTATTACCGTGAGAAAGCCCTGAAGGAAAAAACCGGTAACTATACAGCCAGTCTGGCTGAACTGGGTCTGGACAGCTACACGCTGAAAGGCGTATTATTCCGGCCCGATATACGGCTGACTCAAACCTTGTACGAGGCCACTTGCCCTTCTCCGGACGGAAAAGGCATATGGCACATAACCCAGGATGGAAGGATCTGGAAGACCATTAAGAAAGCCGAAAGGTAGCAATAGTCATCCTGCCGCATCGCTGGCTGGCTCACTTCAAAGCGCAGTACAGCCTGTTAATGAATTTCCATCAGGCCTGCAGCTAATTTTGCTGACCAGATATGGCCCTGTCACAAAGTATTTTGAAGCAGGATCTTTTGCTTAAGCAATATTTTTAGGCATATTTGAATCACATCCATATCTTTGCTATAACAACCTGTTTGTGAGGATATATTTTATTCTTGTATGACTCAGAAACATTGGATATGTTTCCTGATGTTTTTTTTGCTGTTGTTTGTCAGTAAAGCAAGAGCGCAATTAACTAATGTATTTTCAGATAATTACACAAAGTTTATATCCTTTGGTACCAGCCAGGGCCTGAGCAACGCATTTGCGACTGATATCCTGCAGGATAAATCCGGCTTTATCTGGGTTGCAACAATCAACGGACTGAACAGGCTCGATGGGGAAGAGATAGTTCAATACTTTCATCAACCTGATGATCCGAATTCACTCAGCGATAATGTTGTCAGCTCGCTGGCAGAGGATAGCCGCGGTAATCTCTGGATCGGAACGAAAAATGGGTTGTGCATGTACGACAGGGCCAGGAATGCATTTGTCCGCTATTCCTCATCTGCTGATTCGAAATACCGTCTCTCCGATAATCAGATCAGGGCTTTGTACGCTGATAAATCAGGTAACTTATGGATCGAAACGTTAAACGGCGGTCTGAACTGTATCAACCTTCTATCAGGCAAAGTGAGGTATTATCCTCATGCCGGTCCTGTATTTGAAGGCGATTATTTCTACCATTTCATCTTCGAAGATTCGAAAGGAAGGATCTGGATTGGCACGCGGAACTTCACCCCGCAAATCCTTCTAAAAGAAACCGGTGAACTCCGGGTTGTGCCCGGTTCGAACGGGAATGACGGATGCTGCATGTTTGAAGATGATAACAATGCGATCTGGAATAGCGGGAATTACGGCATTTTCCGGTTTAATGAGAAATCGCATGAATTCAATGCTTCAGCCGAATTCAGGATACCATTCAGGGTGCAGGCAGCGATCAACGATCAGGATGGTAACCTTTGGTTTGGCGGTACCGGTGACCGGATCTTGCGGTTTGACCAGAAACATCGCTGCTGGACTGCATTCATGCATACAGAATCCAATCCCTGTTCGCCGGTTTCTACCGAAATCAACAAAATCTACAAGGACCGGCAAGGGAATATCTGGTTTGCAACTGCCAACGGGGTAACAGCTATTCCAAGGGAAATCAATAAGTTCAGGCATTACCGGAACATTCCGGGACTCAACAGTCTCCATTCCAACAAGGTCACGGCTTTAGCACGGGACAGGAGAGGGATCGTATGGATCGGCACCGAAGATAACGGACTGGATACGTTCAACCTGCGGAATGAACAGTTCGGTAACCTTAAATACCATCTGCTTACCCGTGATATTGACCGGATAACGTTTGAGAAAGAAAAGGAGGTGCTGAAGCAATATGCACATCGCAATTTCATCCGGACCGGATCTTCGGAAAATATCAGCCGCATTTTCGGTTCCTATCAGAACTTCAGGAATGCAAACCTTTCCTTTTCTGCTAACAGTGAGGACAATGTCAGCGCCCTTTGCGTTGACAAGCAGGGAACGGTCTGGATAGGTTACTGGAGCGGCATTGGATTCAATCGCTTTTCGTATGAAAAAGGGTTCAAGCGAAACTCGCTGTTTACCAGGGGACTGATCCCCGCATTTTCCAATGAGTTGTGGTGCTCCAACTTCTATTCTGATTTTCTGGAGGATCGTAATAACAACTTCTGGATGGCCACCTGGGAAGGCGTAGGGTTAAACCTTTACAATCGCGCAACATCGGAATTTGAAGGGAAGCATTATTTTGGAAGAGGCAAAAGCCTTGATGGAAGGATCTATTCACTGACCCGTCAGAATGACTCATTGCTTTGGCTTGCCCCGGCGCAGACGTTGATCGCCTGCCTGAACACGCATACAAACCGCCTGCAGGCTTATGTAAGCGATGATCTGCCTGCCGACCGGCTGGATGAAAAGAAATACCTGCCTTATTCGGGCCTTCAGACTGCCGGCATTCCTGCGTACGAGGGCGTGGCTTCGTATATCACCGATAAGGAAAGCTGTACCTGGGTGATCCTTTATACCAGGGCCATACTGAAATATTCGGCTAAAACGGACCGGTTTGAAACCTTTCCGCTGGAGAATATTCCTGATGATCAGTTTATTTCAGCGACCTATTCAGTTGAAGAGAACAGTATTTATCTGGGTACAGTCCGGGGCGACCTTTATGTTTTTGAATGCATTTCGCACCGGCTGAAACGAGTGGGAGCTGTTCCGGGTGCGAAGTCCGGGTCGGGAAAAGCAATTGAGGCAATCTGCTCGTTTGGCAACAGCATCTGGATTGGTCTCAGCAAAGGCCTTGCACAGTATAACCGGAAAACTGACCGGATGCGCTATTACGGGGAGCTGCCAGGAATTCACAACCCGGGCCTTACCAAAGTCAGTTGTTTTGCCCCGGCCGGCAATGACCTCTATTTCAATTCGGGAAACAGGATCCTCGTGCTCAGCAGGATAAATGCGAAGTTCAGGGAGATAATCCAGAAGATGGATCCGGGAAAGGAGATGGGGCAGATCACCTCCTTGTGCTACCATAACGGTACACTCTGGACCGGCACCCTGAACGGACTTTTCAGGATAGACCTTTCTTCGGGGAAAAACATTCTATTCAGACATGACGACACGAAGCCGGGTTCTCTGCCTGATGATGAAGTCCTCGACCTGGAAATATCCGGCGGCGATTTGTTCGTTGCAACGATGAAAGGATTGTGTAAGGTGGATATCCAATCAGGCAAACTGACATTATTGAACCGGATACCTTCCGACCGCCTATCATCGAGGTTACTGACCCGGTTGTTTGAAGACAGGGATGGCTTCCTGTGGATCGGTACCACCGAAATGGGAGTGAACCGGCTGAATCCCCGCACCCATAAAATTGACCATTTTTTCGAAGTAGGATATGACAATACAAGTCTATTGGGGAACAATGTTGAAAGCATTTTCCAGGACAGCAAGGGCAATCTGTGGATCGGAACCGATAAAGGCCTGAACCGGTTCAATACTGCAGGGAAAAATTTTATTCGCTATGCTTCATTCGGGAAGCTCAATCCGGGCCCGATCAAAGCCATTGAAGAAGACCGGGCCGGTAACTTATGGATAAGCACCACGAATGGGATGATCCTGCTCACGGCCCTCAGGCAGGAGGTTATTCGCCTTACTTATCTGAATGGTTTACAGGCGAATTCATTCAGCAATGCATCAGTTGCGCTGGAGGATGGCAGGCTTGCATTCGGCGGACAAAACGGGCTGACTGTATTCGATCCGTTATCCGTGGATTATCGCGGAGGTTTTCCTCAGCTTATCATTAAAAATGTCAGGATCGGTGATTCGCTGTGGTTTGCTGACTTCCCGGATGGGAAGTCGCTACATCTCAGTTATTTCCAGAACAACATTGCCATGCAGCTCTCTTCCTCTGAGCTCTTTGCACCCTCCCTCATTCAATACCGTTACCGTCTCAAAGGATTTGAGGATGCATGGAGCTACACAGGCAGTACAGACAGGCTGTTGAAGTACAACAATCTGAAGCCGGGAAGATACCAGCTTGAAATCAATGCTACCAATGTCTACGGGGTCTGGAATCCCAGGCCTGTCACAATTTCAATTGTTATAAAGAATCCGTGGTGGGTAGCCTGGTGGTTCAGGATTTTATCCTTTTTGATAATTATTGCAAGCATATACGGTATCATCCGGATCAGGGAGGCGAGCCTGAAAGAGGCCCGGAACAGGCTTGAGAAAACCGTTGCTGAGCGCACCGCTGAACTTGCGGAGACAAACATGCGCCTCCGGGAGTCGGAACAACTCCTGGCTGAAACGCTGTCGGCTAAAGACAAGTTCTTCTCTATTGTTGCCCACGACCTGAAGAATCCGGTGATAGCCCTTCGGAACATCTCCGACCGGCTGGTCAGCGAGTTTCAGAAACTTACCGTCGCGCAACAATCCGAACTGCTTGCTTCCATGAACAAGCAGATTCATCTTACCTACTCATTCCTCGATAATCTGTTGTTATGGGCGCTCTCGCAAAAAAATGCGATCCCGTTCCATCCGCAGGTCTGCAACCTGGATCAGTTGATACAGGAAGTAACCAGCCTGCTCAGCGAAAATGCGAGGCTGAAAGAGATCACATTTTCTATGGAAACTCATGATGCATGTCTGGTATCCGCCGACCGGAACATGCTGCTCACCGTTCTGAACAACCTGCTGTCGAATGCCATCAAGTTTTCCTATCCGGGTGGTACAATCTGCATTAGTACTGTGAAAGAAGAGGGCTGGTACACCGTAAGCATCCGCGATGAGGGAACCGGGATACCGGAAAACCGGCTGGACAGCCTGTTCAGCATTTCATCCAGATACCGTGCTGCAGGGACGGCGCAGGAAAGCGGGACAGGAACGGGCTTGCTGCTGTGCAGGGAATTTATAGAGAAACACGGAGGGAAAATCTGGGTTCAAAGCGTGGAAGGGGAAGGAAGTACCTTCAGTTTCACGCTTCAGGAATACATAAGTGAAAATTAACCTTTCGAATACCATGGATGCTGAAAAGATCAAGATTTTACTGGTCGATGATTCCCCAATCATACTGGACGGGCTGGCTTTCAATCTGGCACAGTTAAACAACATGGAAATAACCGGCAAAGCCCTTTCGGCCGGGGAGGCATTGCAGTGCATCTCGCATGAAATGCCTGATATTCTTTTGCTTGATATCTCGTTGCAGGAAGAATCGGATGGTATAGAACTGCTCAAGGAGATCAGGCGTGAATTCCCCGGCATTAAAGTGCTGATCTTCTCCCAGCAAAAAAATGTCCGGTCAATTGTCGATTCAATCCGGAATGGGGCTAATGCCTATCTGTCGAAAGATTCATCCGTGGAAGAGATCGTTGATGCTATCGGCATCGTGGCCAAAGGTAAAGGCATATTCCTGGGAGAAACCATCCCGGCCGAAACGCTTCAGCAATGTTTCACCGGAAAACCTGAACGCAGGAATTTTGCCCCTTATCACCTGTCGGACCGGGAGATAGAGATCATCAAATGGCTTTCAAAAGGATATCTGTCGAAGGAAATTGCGGAGCTGGAGCATATCAATGTAAGTACTGTGGAGTCGCATAAGGAAAATATCAGGAATAAACTGGGATTGAAATCCGTCATAGAAGTAATCGTATTTGCCATCAGGACCGGGATCATCATCCCCGATTGACTTTCACGTCGCTGCCTGCTCCCTGTTGCCATAAAAATCCTTCCTTCGGTTTTACCGGATATTTGCTATAAGATATGGTGAAATTTCACTATTGACATCGGCTGATGCCTGTAAATACTTTTATACCAGGCTTATCCGAACCAGTATGCACAGGCTTGGTTTTGAGGGTAAATGCGGGGAACTGCGTTACCATCTTTTCGTCATTATTTCGTTCCTGATTCTTCCGGCAGGGTTTGTATTTTATTGTATTTATCTGAAAAGACGCCCCGAGGAATCACGCAACCTTCTGGTTTCGGCTTTATCAGGATTAGTGGTGTTTATCCTCCTGTTCTTCATTTTCGGGCTCAACCGGTAACAGTGATCTTATCCCTGAAAATGAGGATCAGAATCCTGAAAAATGAGGATTGATTCGCAATAGTCCAACGCATACTTTTGACAGCCACACTGCTGAAAAGCAGTGTTTAATCCTTTCATCCAACAACAAAAAGCTATGAAATCTCTAAAACGGACTACCGTCTTCCTTTTTCTGGCCGCCTTTCTCTTACTGATCCCTGCGGCATGCGACAAGAACAGCAACGACGATGAAGCCAACCTGACCAAGACAGAACAGCTCTGCCGCGAATGGAAAATTATCACCATCGGTGGTGTGTCATCGAATGACGAATGTGATTGCGATGAAACAATTATCTATTTCAATTCAAATGGTGACTTCGGCCTGACATTTAAAAGCAATAACCAGGTACTGAATGACCAGTCGGTAAGTGGCAGCTGGAAATGGGAGGTGCAGGATGAATCCGTTAAGTTGGAATTTCAATTTTATAGCGATGAAGAAGGATGGGTCACATCATACACGATCATGGATATCCAGCAACTGACCAGCGATAGCCTGTGGTTCTACTTTGTTGATGATGAGGGCAATATCTATAAATGTGTTCCAAAGTAAACTGAATCTTTGCAGGTATGCCCCAAGGGTCCGAAGGACTCCTTTGGAGGGAGCCTGACGGCTCGAAGCAGAGCTGTTTAGATTCAGTTATGCTGAGCGTGTTCAACAAAAAACATATTTGACCCGAAGGGTCCCCTTAGGGGGCAAACCTGTTCAGCCGCAGTATAATATGCGAAATAACAGTTTTGCTTGCTGAAATAAACAGGAAGAAATACCGGTTAGCATTTCCATTCCACAATGATAGTCTGCTTAAAACTAATTGGAACTCACATGAAAAGAATTTCGCTTCTATGGGCATTAACGGCACTCGTGATTACTACTGCGGGCCAGACCGCTGCCGATTATTATCTTCCGTTTAAGGTAGGCAACCGGACTATGCTCCAGACAAGTTCAGGTTCAAATAGTTGGTGCTTCCGGAACACCGAATATAAATACCGCTGGATGGAAGAAGTAAACGGCGTGGAATATTATGTGGAACAGGGTTGGGAAGGGAATTACACAACGGGGAATTGCACGGGAGATTTGTATTTCAGGTACCTCTGGGTCAGGCCCGATCAGGAAGGTAACGTTGTAGTCGGAGCTTACAGTATGGCAGCCGATGACAACGCCGGAGCTTCGCCTTATCTCGAAAATGCTGTAATTCCTTCAACTCCCATGATCTTGTTCCCCAACGAATTTCTGACAGCCGGTGCATCCATAACAACCCCGCTCAACGATACCATTCTCAGTATTGATACGGTGATCAGCGTTCATGCCCAGGTTGAAACTCAGGCCGGATCATTTTCGGATTGCATCCAGGTTCGAAATATCCAGAAGGTTAATGGTGAAATCACTTTCATGGAGGATAGTTATTATGCCTGGCATGTCGGACTGGTGAAGCATGTAAGGATGGTTCCCGAAGGTGATGTGCATGTGGATGGCCTGGAGTTCTATTTTACCGGCGCCGATAAAACGTTGAACTGCACGGCCGGCGGACTGTCAACAGCTCTTACCGGTGAAGAAAAAGAGAACATATCCAGTCTCACAATTTCGGGAATCATGGATGCCAGGGATTTCAAAACGCTCCGCGATGAAATTCCAAACCTTTGTTATCTGGATCTCGGCAGCGCAACAATTGAAGAATATACCGGCGATCAGGGACCGGCTCCCGTCTATATTACTTACCCGGCAAACGAGATCCCCCGTAAATCATTTTATATTCCGGGAGGAAGCGCATACTACCTTTATTCAGTGATTCTTCCGGATAATGTCACCTCAATCGGAAGGCTGGCTTTTGAACACTGCATTGCACTTGGTTCAATGTCATTTCCTCAGTCCCTGACAAGTATCGGGGTGCAGGCCTTTTACGATTGCGTTAACCTGGATGAAGTGGTCTTCGAACCCATCGCGTCAATCAACGATATAGGTAAATATGCATTTGGATTTTGTAAAAAACTAAAATCCTTCGACATTCCTGAATCGGTTACGTATATTGATACCGTCGCATTCCTGGGTAGCTCGGTTTCAATTACCGTACAGGAAAACAACCCTGCATACTCCGCCGAAGGAGGAGTGCTTTTCAGCAAGGACAAGACAGAGCTCATTTATGTACCCAATTCCTTATCCGGCGATTACGAAATACCCGGTCCGGTCGAGGTTGTAGCTGTCGATGCATTCTACGAATGCCGGAAATTGCAGTCTGTTACCATGCCTAACACATTGACAAGGCTTGATAGCTGGGCCTTTGAAAATTGTTCAGGATTGAAATCAGTGTCATTGCCATCGTCACTGCACTCAATTGCCGGTTATGCATTTTATAATTGCAGCGGTTTAAGGAGCCTGTATGCCAATGCTCCGATCCCTCCCGATCTTTCGGGAAGTGACAGCGTTTTCCGGAATGTCGATAAAAATCTCTGCATTCTCTTTGTACCTGCCGGTTCAGGAGAAGCTTACAGGGCAGCAGGCCAATGGAAAGATTTTCTGAATATCGAAGAGTTTGTCCCCAACCAGATGATGTATTATCAGGCGGATCTGAGCGGTTCCTGGCAGATGCATTCGTTGCTTGCCGATAATCCGGATGCCGGGAACAGCTATGCCGGCTGGATGCATGGCGTCAACGCGATTGCCGATGACGGTCAGAGCGTTACTTCAAGCCTGATGTGCAATGGATTGAGCCAGCCCGATCTCACTTCGACAATCCTGATCGCATCAGGCGGTGAGGTCACAGCTCCGGGAACAGATATGCATGGTTTTATGGAACCCGGCAAACAATTTATCGTCCAGACAATTACGGATAGCAACGGCGCCTTTGATCTTACACTCATGCAAAAGCCTGATCCCGGAATGATATATGAAATGGCCGATCTGCAGGGTAGCTGGCAGGTACATTCGCTGACGACGAGCGATTACGGCAGTTCAAATGATCAGGCCGGCTGGTCGCATTGTATTACTGATATCGACAGCCAGGGAAATATTGCTACATCGGATCTTATTGTGAACGGAGAACCTGTCAGCGGGGAACCTTCTTCAATGGTTGTTGCTGAGGACGGGATACTTAGTTCAATCGAAAACGACCTGCACGGATTCCTCGCTGCCGACGGACAGCTGGCTGTAACTACCATGACAGCTTCCGGCGGCGGTTATATCCTTTCGGTGATGCAAAAGGTGATTCCCGATACCCTCTACAACCTTGCGTGTTTAGCAGGAGCATGGAGATTCCATTCGCTGGTAACCGATAATCCTGCGGAGTTAAATGACTGGTCAGGCTGGATGAACGGACTGATAACCATCAATGCGTCCGGCGAAAGCAATACAACCGGTCTGTTAGCGAATGGTGAAAGCCGTCCCGGTTATACCTCTTCCGTGTCGATCAGTTCCGGGGGGATAGTATCCATTGAAGGAACAGATATGCACGGTTTTATGAGTGCTGACATGCAAAGCATTGTAATGACGGGCACCGATCAGTCTAAGGGGTATGCTATCTCAATATGGACAAGAGATTACAATTCGGATGTTACGGGCATCGGGGATTTACAGGCCTCTTCCGGCCATATCCCGGTATTCCCCAATCCGGCGAAGGATAGAATCCGGGTGGAGTGCGCTAAAGGTGCTGTGATCGAAGTCTTTAACGTGTGCGGAATGTTTTTGAAGAGCGTGTTGTCGGAAGATGAAAGTACTGAAATCGATGTTTCGGCATTCCCGCATGGATTGTATTGCGTAAGAGTAAAAACTCCTGCCGGAATTGCAACCGCAAAGTTTATCAAGCTTTAAATGAGCCGCACGACCGGTTTTGCAACGGATTCAACGAAATCAACAGCTATGATCAGGATAGTTATTCTATATCGCAGTATTAGCTAACGGGACATTTCTATATGAAATAACAGCAACCCCGGTACCTCAACGTACCGGGGTTTTTGCATGCCCGGTATGGGGAATGACGGTAAGGAGCATGACCCGGATGCGCTTGCTTGCTTTTAAGGCAGGTCAGGGCAATGGAGGGTGATTTTTTATATAAACCGACTTTTTTAGGGTATTAAAGTCGTAAATTTAAATGTCAATAAGCCATTTTTAGTTATTCCTCTCTGTTATTTATTACAATGCTATTTGACTTCTCAAAAATTTACAATCTATAAGCAAAACTTCATCAAATCGATACTTTCTTTGAGTTAGCGTCACCACTTGGGGCAGAGCAACAGCAATTCAGTCTAGACTAAAATTTGTCTGCAGATATCCTGCTTTATCGATGAAAAGGAAGTATGAACTATTCTGCGATTTATAGACGAATGAGTATCAGTTGCATTGAATTATTATAGTAAAGAATTCTGAACAGAATCTTGAGATGATTTTTATACAAGGTAATATCTATCACGTTTATAACCAGGGTAATAACCGGCAAAAGATCTTTTTCCGGAAAGAAAATTATCGATATTTCAGGGAAAAACTGAAAACGCATATTCTGCCTTATGCCGATGTGCTAGCTTACTGCCTGATGCCCAATCATTTTCACCTGATGGTGGAGGTGAGACAAGTGGAGTTGGCTCTGCCTTCTATTCTCGGGGTGACTCCCGGGGAGGTGCCGCGTAGTCACCCCGAGAATTGCCCGTCGCCGCTCCACCCCGGGAGCCACCCCGGGAATACCCCGATCCGGTTCCAGACTTTCAATACAAGCATCGGCATCATGCTGCGCTCTTACACCCGGGCAATCAACCTGCAGGAAAAACGCACCGGCGCCTTGTTTCGGGAGGAGACCAAGGCAATCTGTCTTACCGAAACCAGACTTGCCAGAGATTGGTACATTTCAGAAGGAATAACTTACCTGCACGTCGAAATACCGGACTGGCAATATCCTCAAACCTGTTACAGGTATATCATAAACAATCCGGTAGCAGCCAGGCTTGTCAAAACACCTGATAAGTGGCCTTACTCTTCTGCCAGTGATCTGCAGAATAACCAGACTGACCTGGTCAACCGGATGCGTATTGAGCAATTGGGTTTATTCTCGGGGTGACTCCGCCGCACGT
>CAZJCG010000076.1:0-5591 GCA_964544545.1 uncultured Lentimicrobiaceae bacterium
AGTTTTTCGGGTTTTTGGTACACTAAGAACCGTCTTTTCGCTCCAGCACAAAGAAAGCATCCGGAAAAAAACGGGGCAACTAATATACGAACAATATTGTCTCACACTGAGGTGATTTATTAACTTCCGGCGGAGCACGGATAAATGG
This sequence comes from uncultured Lentimicrobiaceae bacterium, assembly GCA_964544545.1. Taxonomy (GTDB): domain Bacteria; phylum Bacteroidota; class Bacteroidia; order Bacteroidales; family UBA4417; genus UBA4417. Next base: position 149 of record CAZJCG010000076.1, read on the forward strand.
CCGGCAGGTATTTGTATCTGGTAGATTTTAACGTATGAACATAAAATCCATTTACTTACGGATATATTTCATCACCGGCCATACCCCGGAACTGGCACCCGGATGACAACCGGGTTACGAATCAATAATAAATACTTAATATTCAGCCTCCTGTTCTCCTGCTTTTGTCGTATTGAGGGAGTAAAGAGAGTCATTCTTCATTCCTCACAGATTTTCATACTTTTGCCGCCACTTATTCTTGTGTGATGGAAAGAGATTTCAGGCCGACGCAATACATGCTGCAATCCTTTGTCAGCGGTAAAATGTTCAACGATACCGGCTGGCTGCTGGATGCTCCCGGCGAAGATGTTCCGGGTCTGATCCGGGCTGTGTATGAAGAGAAACAACTGAAGCTGCTCGATCACTCATACGGGCTCTATAAGTTTGCAAACTGGCTGCCTGTTGGCAGGGCGCTGAAAGGATCCTCCGCCCCGGTTACATACAGGAGCGAAGGACTGGCGCGGCATCTCGGTCTGCAGGAGCTGTACATCACCTTCAGTGGCTGGTGGCCTGAAAGGGGCGCAGGCATGAAAACCTGTTCCTTCAAGGAAACGGAAGCTTATTCGGTTTGCGGACGGCTTGACGCCTCCGGGCGCCGTATCCTGGTTGTCGCTTCTGCCGGAAATACAGCCCGCGCCTTTGCACGCGTCTGCTCCGATAATAAAATACCCTTACTCCTTTGCGTGCCGGAAGATAACCTCGACGCCCTCTGGTTCGATGAGCCGCTGGACGATTGCGTTAAGCTGGTCTCCAGCCGCAAGGGCTGCGATTACTTCGACGCCATCCACCTGTCAAACCTGGTTTGTTCACTCGACGGCTTCGTGGCCGAAGGCGGTGCAAAGAATGTAGCCCGCCGCGACGGCATGGGGACGACGGTGCTTTCGGCAGCAACATACACCGGGCGCATCCCGGATTACTATTTCCAGGCCGTTGGCAGTGGCACCGGCGCCATTGCTGCCTGGGAGGCAAACCTCCGCCTGATCGCCGACGGCAGGTTCGGATCGCATAAGATGAAGCTGATGCTTTCGCAGAATGCTCCCTTCAATCCTATGTATGATGCGTGGAAAGCCGGCTCACGCCAGATGCTTCCATACGAAGATGAACTTGCCCGCCGGCATGTGGAAGAGATCGACGCCAAGGTGCTCTCCAATCGCAAACCGCCCTATCCCATTGCGGGCGGATTGTTTGATGCGCTCACCGATACCGGCGGCGACATGATGAAATGCAACAACAACGAAGCTCGTGCTGCCGGCAAACTGTTCCTGGAAAAAGAAGGCATCGACCTTCATCCTTCTGCTGCCGTAGCCGTTGCATCCCTCATCAAGGCTGTGAACGACGGCAGTGTCCGGCGCGAGAGCATGATCATGATCAATATCACCGGCGGAGGCGAAGAACGGTTTAAGGCCGAAAAGCAATTGTATTACCTCCGGCCTTCACTGGTATTTGGGATGAATCCTGATAAAGAAACGGTTGCCGGAACGATCGCTCAGTTGAAGTGGTGATCAGCGCTCATTAACGATCAGATAGGTACAGCGGCAAAACCCCGATCCGCCCTGGAGCTTCCTGCTGCAGTCCTTATGCGGCAGAGGCATGACCGCCAGGGCTTCATCGATGCTGAGTACCTTGTCGGAATCGGCTTTACAGACCGGGCAGCAATCCGGATTTGTGATGATCTGTACCTTCTTAACAAAACCATGCGACTTCAGGTGCAACAACTCCTGCTTCCGGGCTTCGGTAAGCGACCCGAAGGGATCTTTGCCTGAATTGTCCAGCAGAAGGGCTTTCAGGTAATACAGGCCTGCCAGATCACGCGACTCCTTGGATTGTTTGATCTTGTTGTTCAGCAGGAACAGATAGGCATCGTCGAGACTGGCTTTCGGATCCTTCTCCTTCAGTTCTTCCTGCACCAGCCTTACCTCTTCCTCTGTCTTCTCAAGGGTTTTCTGTTTGTTCAGCAGTTCATATTTCTGGATCTGTTCGGCAAGGTCCCGTTCAATTTGCTGTGCTTCCTCTTCGGTGATAAGCTTCTTCATGTTTTTCACGGTGGAATACCACACGTAGATCAGTTTTCCGCACGAAGGACAGCTTGTCTTCCGCTGCGGCATCACCGGAAATGAATAGGAACAATAGGGACAACTGCCCGGCTCCGTGCTTTCAGGGCCGGTTTCAGCCATTTCCGCAGTTACGGCAGGCGCTTCTTCCGCACTTACCTCTCCGGAACCTGAAAGGGGCGCCGCTTCCATATTCTTGATCTCATTGCGGACATCACGGATGGATTCGTAGATGGCAGAAATCTTGCGGAAATCGATGAAGTAGTATTCGTTGGCCAGCTTGATCAGCTCCACCAGCCTTTTCATTGCATAGTCGAGCTTTTGTTTTTTAGTTTCGATATCAGATGCAGCTGCTGCCAGCCTGATTGAATGGGTGACTTCGGTATTCAGCGCATCTGCCGATCGCGTAATGCTTTTTATCGTGGCCTTTGAATATCCACTGCTTCCCCTGAACAAGTTACTCAGAAATCCCATGGCAGATCAAGGTTTGATGAAAACCCTCCTTTTTTTGGGCGAATGTAATCATTATTTTTGTTCTTTTATTGATTGCTTCGATCCTCATCGGGCTGTATAAAACCAAAACCCAACCCATACGGAATTTATGAAGGTACTCATTACCGGTGCCGACGGCATGCTGGGCAGTAACCTGACGAGGTTGCTGCTCCGGCGGGGGCATTCAGTAAGCGCAATGATTCATCCTGCCTCGTGTTCATCCACACTGAACGGCCTTCCTTTGAGTGTATTTCATGGCGACATACTGAGTCCCGAAACACTTCGTCGTGCCGTCGAGGGGCACGATGCCCTGATACATGCCGCCGCTTCCACCAGCGTCTGGCCTTCCCGGTCGGCCATGGTCCGAAGGGTCAATGTGGAAGGAACGCAAAACGTGATCGATTCCGTACTGGATTCCGGGATCAAACGAATGGTTTACATCGGTTCGGCAAGTTCGGTGAATTCCGGGGAGAGTAGTCCGGATAAAAACGCTTTTCCCGGCGCCAGGTACAGGCTGGACTACATCGATACCAAATTTGAAGCGCTGAACCTGGTAATGAATGCGGTGAAGACCAGGGATCTGCCGGCACTTGCCGTTCTGCCAACTTACATGATCGGCCCCTATGATACCCTGCCGGGATCGGGGAAGATGATCCTCGCCATTGCACAGGGACGGCTCAAGTTCTATACATCAGGCGGAAGGAATTTTGTTCACGTGAACGACGTTGCCACAGCCGTTGCCAACAGTCTGGAAATGGGCCGGACAGGGAAATGCTATATTGCCGGAAACGAAAACCTCAGCTACCGCGACTTCTTCCGGAAGGTATCGGTTGCCGTGGGGAAACCGGAACCCTCGATCAGGGTACCCGGCTGGGCCGTGAAATTCATCGGTATGCTGGGAAGCCTTTCGGGGGAGATCACCCGACGGGAGCCCTTGCTGACCTACCCAATGGCAAGGATCTCCTGCGACCGGCAGTATGTTACCACCGATGATGCTTTCGGTGAGCTGGCCATGCCCCAAACGTCCATCGATACGGCTATTCGTGAATGCTACGAATGGTTTCTCACCAACGGATACCTGAAAAACTGAGCCTATGATCCATTCCCTTGCCATTGATCTCTCCTGGAAAGAAGGTGACATGCAGTCGTTCCTGCCCGTCATCCTGGCAACTCTCTTTTTTATCGCCTACTGGTTTACCGCAAAATCGGAAAGTATCCGTTCGCGGTTTTTCCGCAATGCCGATCCCGATGAGGCTTCGGTTAGGCATGTCACCTTTAACCGGCTGGCGGGTTTTGTCCTGATGGGAGTGGTTCCGGCAATTTGTTGCCTGATATTCCTGCCGGGGTATTCGCTTGCAGATTTTGGCCTTTCTTTCCTGCCCCAAACGGCTCTGTTTTCGGCAGTGTGGATACTCGGGCTCTGGGCTCTGGTGATCCCGACGGCCTGGTTCAGTGCCAGGAAGCCGAAGAACCTGGTGAATTATCCCATGATCAGGGCTAAAGTCTGGACCTGCCGTACGATCTGGATCAACATCGCCGGCTGGGCGCTTTATCTGTTCGGGTATGAATTCCTGTTCAGGGGAGTGCTCCTTTTCCCGCTGGCAGCCTCAATCGGGGTATGGCCTGCCATAGCCGTCAATATTGCCATGTATTCTGCCACCCACATACCGAAAGGACTGGATGAAACCCTTGGCGCCATACCGTTAGGACTGGTGCTTTGCCTGCTCACTCTGGCGTCGGGAACCATCTGGATCGCATTCCTGGTGCATCTGGCCATGGCGCTTACCAACAGTTTTACTGCGCTGAAACATCATCTCGATATTCACTACCGGAAGGCAAACGCATGAAAAGATCTGATCTCACCGGCAAGGTTGCAGTGGTTACCGGCTCCGGCCGGGGCATTGGGAAGGCTATTGCCCGCGAGCTGGCCGAAAGGGGCGCTGCCGTCGTTCTGAATGGCCGTAACCGCGAGCGGTTGGAGCTGGCCGAAAAGGAGATCCGGGAGATCCATCCGTCGGTGATCAGCGTTTGTTGCGATGTTGCGGAAGAGGAAGGCGGTAAATTACTGATCGGGGAGACCCTGAAGGCATTCGGGCGTATCGATATCCTCGTGAATAATGTAGGCGTATCGATGCGGGGCAGGGTTGCAGAAGTCCGGCCGGAGGTGTTCAGCACGATTCATAAAAGCAATGTGATGGCTACAGTGAGTCCGACGATCCCGGCGCTTCCTTACCTCCGGAACAGCCGGGGGAGCATTGTTTTCATCTCCAGTCTGGCGGGGATCAGGGGATTGCCTTTCGTTTCGGCATACAGTGCTTCCAAGATGGCACTGCGGGCGATTGCAGAGTCGATCCGTATTGAGGAAGCAGAAAACGGTTTGCATGTCGGGCTTGTTTATGTGGGATACACCGAGATCGATGCAGGGAAGGAGACCATAGCTGCCGACGGTACGCCGCGGTTGCTTGAAATGCGGGGAGGGAAAGGGGTTCAAAGCAAGAGGTCGGTTGCCCGGGCCGTGGTCCGGAATATCGTCAGACGAAGGTTCATCACAGTGCTGACGCCTGTCGGCAAGCTTAATGCTATCCTCCAGCCGCGGTTCCCGATGCTGGTGGAATGGATCATCCGGGGCAATATCCGAAAGTTTGAGGAAAGGGGCCAGTAGGAAGTGATCCTGACGGGATTTGTTTCCGGTTATAGAGTAAGAATGGTTGGGTTCCCCGGAGTTGTTCGGGGTCATTCCTCACGTCCATGATCTATTCAACAAATATTCGACCCCTCCGGGGTCGGACGCCGCGTCTAACGTCGATTCTACCAATATTCGACCCCTCCGGGGTCGGGCGCCGCGTCTAACATCGATTCTG
>CAZJCG010000076.1:5691-12085 GCA_964544545.1 uncultured Lentimicrobiaceae bacterium
TTCTACCAATATTCGACCCCTCCGGGGTCGGGCGCCGCGTCTAACATCGATTCTGACAATATTCGACCCCTCCGGGGTCGAACGCCGCGTCTAACATCGATTCTGACAATATTCGACCCCTCCGGGGTCGTCAGTTCATTTGTCCGGATGTACAAAACCGATGGCAATTCCCATTTTATGCTCATTCTCTGACAAGATGAGGGTCAAATGATTGTGACATAAACATGAGAATATTAATCCCGACCCCGGAGGGGTCGAATGTATGTAGTAAAAACCTGAAAATACTAATCCCGACCCCGGAGGGGGCGAATACCATAACTTTTATTTCCCTAATCTTTTAATCCTTGATTCTCATTAAAAGGATTAAAATATCGCGGCTTTTATCTTTTATGAAGGCTTTAATGAGGATAAGGTTTTCGAATTGAAGATATCGTTGAATCAACGTGTTTTCGCCGGTTACCGGCTTCAAACCGATACTGCAGGATCTCCCGCAGGAAGAAATGATCATCAGGAGTCTTTAAGTCTGGCTAGGCAATGAGCCAGACTATCGCGCCAGTACGGAATTTCAAGAGAGAACCGTTCCCTGATCCCGGATGTGTCGAGCACGCTGTAATAGGGGCGCGGTGCAGGCAGCGGGTAGCCGGATGTAGGGATGGGATTCACCTTGCAGGTATAACCGGCAAAATCCATGATGGCCTTGGTCAGATCGTACCAGCTTGCCGCTCCCAGGTTCGCAAAATGGTAAAGTTCGATTCCGCTGATTTCGGGAGCGTGTGGTAAAATCGCCAGGAGCGCTTTTGCCAGGTCACGGGCATAGGTAGGTGAGCCGATCTGGTCGCTGACTACATTGATCGGGCCCTGTTCTTTTCCTTTCCGGAGCATGGTTTTCACGAAGTTATGCCCGTACGCCGAATAGAGCCAGGATGTTCTTACAATGACTGCTTTCCCGGCATTCCGTTTCACCTCTTCCTCACCCGCCAGCTTGCTCTGTCCGTACACCGACTGTGGATTTACCGTGTCGTTCTCGTTCAGCGGAAGATGTCCTTTTCCGTCAAAAACATAATCGGTGGAAACATGCAGCAGCAATGCGGAATGAGCATTTGCGGCTTCAGCCAGAATACCCGGTGCCGTTGCGTTGATCCTGAATGCCGCTTCCCGTTCCGTTTCGGCTTTATCGACCGCCGTGAAGGCTGCACAGTTGATCACGGCTTCCGGTTTATGAAGACTGAAAAAATCCGACACAGCATTCGCATCTGATATATCCAGTTCAGGCAGGTCGGTAAAGAGGAATTCGTATTCAGGATGTTCCACCGACAGGTCTTTCAGCTCGTTCCCAAGCTGGCCCAGGGCTCCGGTGACCAGGATTTTCTTGCGGATCATAACAGGATGGTATCGGTTGACAAAGGTATTGAATCCCGCAATGTTTAACCAGAACCGGAAAGAATAACAACTGCCGCGCACAGGGGATATTCTGTTCTGTTGACAGGTATCAAGGTATATTCGTTACTTTTGTGACAGGTCAAACCCACAAATCACTGAATCATGAAGAAATTACTGGTCACCGGCGGCGCCGGGTTCATCGGCTCGCATCTGGTCAGGTTACTGGTCAACCGGTACCCCGACATGCTCATTGTCAATTTCGACAAGCTGACCTATGCAGGCAACCTGGCCAACCTCTCCGATGTGGAGAAAATGCCGAATTATGAGTTTGTGAAAGGGGATATCGTAGATGAAGATTTCGTCATGGCCACATTCGATGCCTATCACTTCGACGGGGTGATGCATCTTGCTGCCGAGTCCCATGTGGATCGTTCCATTGCCAGTCCGAAGGAATTCATCATGACCAATATCGTGGGCACCGTTAACCTGCTGAATGCAGCCCGCTTCAGCTGGAAGAACAATTACGAAGGGAAACGTTTTTACCATGTTTCTACGGATGAGGTCTACGGATCGCTGGGCGATGAGGGCAAATTTCTCGAATCGACACCGTACGACCCGCGCAGTCCCTATTCAGCCTCCAAGGCTAGCAGCGACCATCTGGTCCGGGCATACCATCACACCTTTGGCCTTCCGGTAGTTATCTCGAATTGTTCCAACAATTACGGCCCGAACCAGTTTCCTGAGAAACTCATCCCTCTGATCATCAACAATATCCTGCATAAGAGGCCGTTACCGGTTTATGGTAAAGGGTTGAACATCCGTGACTGGCTTTATGTGGAAGACCATGCAAAAGCCATTGACCTCATCTACCGGAAGGGAACGGATGGTGAGACTTACAACATCGGGGGCAATAACGAAAGGCAGAATATTGATATCGTCAAAACCTTGTGCCGTATCATGGATGTTAAGCTGGGCCGGCCGGAAGGGGAGAGTGAAAAGCTTATCACCTATGTTACCGACCGTGCCGGGCACGATTTCAGATATGCCATTGACTCCACCAAACTGCAGAAGACCCTTGGCTGGAAGCCGGAGGTAAAATTTGACGAAGGTTTTGAGATGACGGTCGAATGGTACCTGTCGAACCAGTCCTGGCTTGAAGAAGTAACCTCAGGGAATTACACAAAGTACTACGAAAAGATGTACCACAACCGGTAAGTCAGACATAAAGATACCGCTTGATCTTCTGAGTGGCTGTTTTCTCAAAAGGTATCTGCTGAACGATCACTATCTGGATCTGGGAGAACTTATTCACCCGGTGATTTACGTAAACTTTCAGTTCCTGGCCAAGTTCCTCTACTTTCGCCGAGATGTAATCCTTGAGTTCATGTTTGAGGTGATGTTGCCTAGCGGCTATCTCGTCCCGGTTAAAATGAACCAGCGCAACCAGTTTCCCTTTTTTCTCCAGGACAAGCGAATCCACCACATGCCTGAAATTGTTGATAATGGATTCGATCTCTTCAGGATAGACGTTTTCTCCTCCTGACAGAACGATCATATTCTTGATCCTTCCTTTAATGTATAAGTATCCTTTATCATCGAACACTCCCAGGTCGCCGGTGCGGAACCAGCCATCACGGGTGATCACTTCTTCGGTCAATCCGGGCTCTTTGTAATAGCCTTTCATGACGTTCGGTCCCTTTACCCAGATCTCTCCCTCACCGGTGACGGGATCGGGGTTATAGATTTTCAATTCCACCTCTTCCACGGCAGGCCCTGTAGATTGCAACCGCTGACTGAATGGCCTGGCTCCGGCCAGGAGCGGGGCTGTTTCGGTAAGACCGTATCCGATCGAATAGGGAAATCGTGCTTCGATCAGGAACTTCTCGACAGTCCGGTTCAGCTTGGAGCCGCCAATACCGAAAAATTTCAGTTCCCCGCCGAAGGTATGCATCAGTTTTCTACCGGCTACCACGTTCAGTTTTTTCCGTATAAACGGGATATGTATAGCCAGCCGGAGCGCAAAATTCTTTTTGAAAGCCGGTTCAATCCTTGTACGGAATATTTTTTCCATGATAAGGGGAACCGTGAGCATGACGGTAGGCCTCACCACCTTAAGAGCCGGCAGAAGCACGGATGGCGAAGGAGCTTTCCCGAGATAGTGGATGGATGCGCCGAACATTAACGGGAAGATCAGGCCTATGGTGTTTTCGTAGGTATGAGAGAGCGGAAGCACTGACAAGAAACGGTCCGTTTCGTCCACAGGCTGTATCCGCCCGCATTTGATCGCCGTAAAGCAGATATTGCGGTGGGTCAGCATGACCCCTTTCGATTTGCCCGTAGTTCCTGAAGTGTAGATGATGGCAGCGAGATCGTCGGGAGAAACGGTATAGCTGTTCACCGGTGCAGCTCCCGGAATGAGAGAAGGAAGATTTGTTGACTGGTGTGGAAGTGAAAAATCCTCTATCCTGAGTTTAAGTATTTCACCTTCCTCTTCAAACTCCTCGAGTTTCAGGCGCAGACCGTCGGAAACGAAAATGAATCTGGATCCTGAATGCTTCAGGATATTGCTTACTTCGGCGGGATGAAAATCGGGTAAAATCGGAACGGCGATCGCACCCATGAAGGTAATAGCAAGGTAGCTGATTCCCCACTGGGGCATGCTTGTGCTTAGAATTGCGGCTTTATCACCCGGTTTTAATCCCAGGGCTTCAAGCCATGCCATCAGTTCCTGGATTTTTTGAGCTACACCGGCATAGGAAATTGGTTCTTCACCTACAATCGACATTGCAGGCCGGTGACTGAATTCTTTGACTGATTCTGCGAAAAACCCGGGGAAAGTCAGCCTAGCGTCTTCCATCATGAAGCTGAGTTGAGCCTCAAAGGTAACATTTATTTTATTAATATATGGAATTTTAAACATTTAAAGATGATCATGGCTCCAGCAGATAAGGCATCAGTTCGCTTAGCTTAAATCGGCGGAGAGCAGGGAGGGGGTTGTCATTCATGGTAATTCATAGTCATTCAGTGGTCATTCTATTGTCATTCAATGGTCGTTCATTGTCATCGTAATGGATTGTTTTATCTTTTATCTTCTCAATGCAAAAGGCTTAGGGCAGGGAGGAAGTTGTCATTCATGGTAATTCATAGTCATTCGTAGCCATTCATCGTAAGTCTTTTATCTTTTTACTTTTATCTTTTGTCTTTCTCGCTGATTTCGCAGAAAAAACCGCAGATCAGCGCAGGAAGCAATTACCAATCTGCGTTAATCTGCATACCCATCAGCGTAATCTGCGAGAACCCTTTGTCATGAAGCAGCAGAGGGCTTAGGGATGGGAAGAAGCAGACTTCCGATCATTTTATCTTTGTCCTTTTATCTTTTATCTTATTAAATGCCACGAATACACGAATTTGGTTCAAATGGATTGTTGGTAATTGAACCCCAAACACGTAGCTCCTGCTATTTATATCTGCAAAGAGTCCGGTTGTATAAAACAGGATACTATTAAAATTGCCGAATCAGCAAAACTCTGTTGTCCGGGGAACTTCAGAAAGTAATAGATAATCAGGCCCTTCCTCACCCCCAACCCCTCTTCCCGATGAATCGGGACAGGCTCTGAAGGAGATGGGCTTAATCGGCGTACTATTAATGATTTGTGCAATTTAGGCCCGTATTAACCGGACAATAGTGATCAGCTAATCGCCGAATTATCTAATCATAAATTTTTAAATTCCCCAATTCTTCCATTACCGAATCAGCTAATCGCCAAATCAGCTAATTTATACATTCTCAAATTCTCAAATTCCCAAATTCTTCCATCAGCTAATCAGCTAATCACCGAATCATCAAATTCTCAAATTCCCCACCCCATCAGGCAAGCTTTATTTTCTCTACTGCGGTTTCTGCAACCCGCTGGGTTTCTTGTTAAATTTGGTAATCTGTGTCAGGCTGTCGATTTTTGCAGTTAGCAGCTTAATATAACTTTCTGCGTTGATTTGGCAGTTGCGCAGTTTCGACTGGCAACTCCTGACTTCCGCACCCAGGCGTTCATTTTCAGAAGCAAGCATGTTGTTGTTATTTTCCAATGTGGAATAATTGTCCGACATAGAATTTATCTTCTGCTGACAGGCGTCGAAGCGGAAATTACATTCGGCCAAAGCCTGGGAAAGTCTTTCATTCTCGCGAAGCCGTGAAGCCAGCACCACTTCACAGTCGCTGCTATTCTGGCCTTCCACCGTTCTTTTCAATTGCATGATCAGATCTTCCTTCATGGCGAGTTGATTTCTCAGGAGTTGCAGACTATCGGACCAATAGGATGGAGGAACCGGTTCAACAGGATTTAACTGCCGGCCGACCATCCTTTCAAGTTCCGTTTTTTCCTCTTCAAGTCGTAGTATTTTAATGGTGTTATCGCGGTTTTGGGTTATCAATTGCTCGTCCGGCCACCAGTTCGCAATGCGGGGCAATGAGATAAGTCCGGCTTCCGACAGCTTATCAGGGCCGGATTGCTGCGGGATCAGAAGATTGATCTTTTTACTGTTCGCTGTGTCAGCCGGTTTGGTCATTGAACTTGCCGCCATGCCGTTCATTCCTGAAACACTCGAAAAGATCAGGCAGCCGTTCAGAATGGTGAAGATCCATTTCATAGGCTTTTTTTCTTTTTGCTGGACCGTTACCAGAATGGAAACCGCCATGCTCACCACCACCCCGATGTAACGATACACTTTGTAATTGAATGTGTCGCCCAGGGTATAATTGATCGCGCAGCAAACAATAAAAACCACCAGCGTTGCTCCGCTTAGCGTGGCGATCGATTTTTCGTTAATGAACTCGGTCGGAAGATTAACGGGTTTGTCATCAGCTCCCATAACAGATAAATATTTAGTGCGTTAAATATTATATCGGATAATCAAATATAGTGAATATTCAGATGAAAAGCAATCACTTAATCATTCGGTGGCTGAAAGCAAAGGGCATAGAGCAGGGAGTAGGTTGTCATTCATGGTCATTCAATAG
>CAZJCG010000077.1:0-11850 GCA_964544545.1 uncultured Lentimicrobiaceae bacterium
ATTTCAAAGAACGTTGCTATATGCAGCCTGAAATGACATGCGAAACTTTAGTTAATAAGCTTAATATGAAAATCATCAAATTCTATCTAGTATTATTGATTCTCGTTTTTTATGTAACAGCGTCCACGGCACAGTCAAAAAAAGTGCTTGAGGCCAGACTAGACGCTCTCTCATCCAAGATTGAGTTACTAAATGCAGAGATTCAATCACTGAAAGAACATATTAAGAGTCAGGATAAGGATATTTTAACCTTAAAACTTCAACTATCAGATGCAGAAAAGGAAATCCAGACTCTGAAAACGCAAAATTCCGAATTGTATAAACAATCAATAAATACACACTCTGGTATTGAGGGCAATGCAGAAGTAGAGCAAAAAGGCGAGAAAAGGTGTAAAGCCATTACATCTTCAGGTAATCAGTGTAGCAGAAAGGCGGATAATGGTTCGGACTACTGCTGGCAGCACAAAAAGACTTATGAACCTGATAAGGAGTTATATAAAAGCAATGCCACACAACCTGCTGATAATGGCAGAACCATCTATACAGGTCCAAGGGGCGGGAAGTATTACATTAATAGCAAAGGCAACAAAGTATATATAAAAAGATGATCAGATTATTATTCACGACGAGCATCGTCGTGTTATTATATTTTACTACATTCCATGCAAAGGTTATTGGTGTTACCGACGGTGATACTATTGTTGTTCTAACCGACAGCGCCAAACAGATAAAAATCCGACTTGAAGGGATTGACTGCCCTGAATCAGGTCAGGATTTTGGACAAAGAGCCAAGCAAGTTACGGTTGAACTATGCTTTAACAAAGATGTAAGGATAGTTGAAACAGGAAAAGACAGATATGGAAGGACATTAGCATTTATATACGTAGGGAACCTTTGTATTAATAAAGAATTACTTCGTCAGGGTATGGCGTGGCACTATAAGAAGTATAATCATGATGGGGAACTGGAAAGATTAGAAAATGAGGCCAGGGATAAGAGAGTCGGCTTGTGGTCACAGTCGTCTGCCATCCCACCTTGGGAATTCAGGCATAAAAAATAATGAAATGAAAAATGAGTCTAGTTCTGACGGGATTGGCCTTTTGAATCTATTGATTTTAGTCCTATCTATCTATGTGCTCCTTGCTTTATTGGCAGATACATTCTTTATCCTGCCATCAGATGTTCACGAATTACTGCAAATACTGGACGATAGTATCTGTATAGTTTTCTTATTTGATTTCTTCTATCGCTTCTACAAAGCAAAGAATAAACTATCCTTCATTAAGTGGGGCTGGATAGATCTTATTTCAAGCATTCCTGCTCTTCCATTTGTGCGTTTTGGACGTTTATTTAGACTCATACGCCTTTTTAGAATCTTAAGAGCGTTTAGATCGGTGAAAGTCATAACACAGCACATATTCAGAAATCGGATTCAAGGTACCATGACAGCCGTTGTCATCATCACCATACTTTTTGTAATATTCTCCTCTATTTCAATACTGCTTGTTGAGAAAGATCCAAATAGTAACATTATAACGGCAGGAGACGCAATCTGGTGGTCATTGGTCACTGTTTCAACAGTTGGTTATGGAGACAAGTATCCTATAACAACAGAGGGAAGAATAATAGGCACAGTGCTAATGTTTATCGGAGTTGGCGTATTCGGAACGTTTACAGCATTTATGGCCTCATGGTTTACCCAAGGAAATCAATCAAAGACGGATTAACAAAGCATCCTCTGAACCAATTTAAGGCAGCTCATAAAAGATTTTTGCTCAAAAAATGAAAAAGCCACTACAGATGACTATCTAAGTGGCTTAACTATGTGACCCTGCAAGGATTCAAACCTTGAACCTTCTGATCCGTAGTCAGATACTCTATTCAGTTGAGCTACAGGGCCGGATTTGAGGCTGCAAATATAGGAATTTTCTTTTTTAGTTCGATATCCTGACCTATTTTTACCAAAAATACCATCGTGAACACCCAACCTCTCCCCTTTTCTCCCGAACGAATGGTCCCCGACTGGGCCAGGGAACTACCTGTAGCTATTACTGTTTGTGATCAGGATGCAATCATCCTGTACATGAATAATAAATCCACTTCCACATTCAGCCAGCGTGGTGGTGAAGATCTCATAGGGAAAAGCCTTTTCGACTGCCATTCTGCGTATTCCGCCGCCATTATCCGCGACCTGCTGTCCAGCGGCAGAAGTAATATCTATACCATTGAAAAGAACGGAGTGAAAAAACTGATCTGCCAGACGCCCTGGTATCAGGATGGCAGGTTGGCCGGACTGGTGGAATTATCCATTGTACTCCCGGAAAATATGCCGCATTTTATTCGGCAGTAAGCTGGCTGTCGTCCGGCAACTTCCGGGAGGATTTCCGTGCCGAAACGGATTTCTTATCCCTGATCCTCTTTTCTTTGGAACCCGCAGTGGGTTTTGTGGCAATGCGTTTTGCCTTTACCATCAGGGCTTTGTTGATAATCCGGAGAAACTTCTCCTCAACCAGTTTCCGGTTAGCGCCCTGCGTTCGCCCCGTGTCGCAGGTCAACTGGAGAACACCATCTGCTGATATGCGCCGGGCAAGGTTTTCAAGCAACAAGGCCTTTTGCTCATCTGTCAGCAGCCAGGAGCCAACCACATCGAACAGAAGTACCACCTTGGTCGCCACCTTGTTCACATTCTGGCCTCCTTTGCCACCGCTCCGGACGGCAGAAAATGTGCATTCTTTCAGGAGAAGGGGAAGAAGTTCGGGAGGAAGCATCTATGGACAAGATAAAAGACAAAAGTAAAAAGATAAAAGATGGGATGAAAATTTGGGAATTTGAGAATGTAAGAATTTGAAAATTAGTTAATTCGATTATTAGCTGATTAGTCAATGAAGTATAAAATCGTGGCAGGTTCGGGTTACTTTTCTCTTTTTAGGTTCTCGCAGATGACGCAGATTGACACGCAGATTATCGCTGATGGTACATTGCTTTCTGCGAGGATCTGCGGTTCTTTTCTGCGAAATCTGCGAGAAACAAAACTATAGAAAGATAAAAGACAAAGGGCTAAAGATAAAAGAGCGAACATAAATGACTACGAATGATCCGCCAGCCGGCGGAAATGACTATTGAATGACAATAGACTGACAACTGATTGACTACGCTCCTTGCTCTCAGCCCTTTGCCCTTTGCCCTCTAATCAATCCTTAACCACCATGCAGCCAGGTACTATTCCTGCAGGAATGGAATCAACTGCATTCCCAGCCGTGGCATCGAAACGAATGACCCATCCATTCGACTGAAAATCCGCAGGATCAGAAGCAAGAAGATAATTATGTGTCTTGTCGTAAGTCAGCGCATAGAGGTTGGAATGGCTTACCACCCTGCCTGGAGCAGCATTTGCTATCGCGGTGTTGTACTGATATATACCGTTGTTATACAGGAAATAAAGCAGATTATGTTCAGGATTTATGACCAGCTTTTCAGGATGTATGGATGAATCTCCGAAATCGTAGGTATACTCTATTTTCAAGTCAACCGGATTGATCCGGAATAGGAAGCCCTTGGTATCAGAAGGGTCAGGCCAGCCATTGAAACCTTTACCAGAGCAGAGTACCCACACTTTTCCCGAAGCATCTTCAACAATGCCTGTGGGACGATCGGCTACCTGAATCGTTTTCACTACCTGATCGGTCGTTGCATCGATCACCGTTATGGTACTGTCGACAGAATATCCGCCACCATTCAGGACATATACATAATTCCCTGCCTTCAGCATGAGTTCAGGACCGGTGCCGGCCGGAATAGTACCTGTTACGGTCAGGGTAGAGAGGTCCAGGATATTTACAACACCAGCCCAATCGGTGACATAAGCTTTATTCCTGCTGACCTGCTGCACATATCGTGGCAATACCAGTCCGCCGGAGATGGATGTTATATGTTTTAAGGTCTCAGAATTCACTACTTCGATACGGGCAGCATTATTCACCACGATGAAGGCAATGCTGTCCATCAGCGTCATACTCTGTACCACATTTCCCAGTTCTGTGCCGTTCACTGTCCGGAATGCATCCTGATATGCCGTCCCGGTCTCATAATCAAAAAAGGTAACCGTCCCGGTTCCGGTCTGAAATGGTCCTTCATTGGTAATATACAGCCCCTGCCTGAAATACAAAGTATTGTCCTGTCCTTCTTCTTTGGTGCATGAAACTGCCAGGGTTGCAACTAAAAGGCTGATAATGGCAAAGATGTAAAATTGTTTGTTTTTCATTGTTTTGGTTATCTAAGGTTTAGCGTGAGTTTCAGGGAAGCCGAAATACCTGGTTCGGGATAATACTGAACGACCTGGAATTCAGAATTCATCAGGTTGCTGACATCCGCCTGAATATTCAAGGATGTCTTTTTCAGAAGAAACGACCGGCCAATGGTGAAATTCAATAACGCATACCCTGGCAGGGATCTACTGTTATCCTTAACTACATAACGCTTGCCGGTAAAAGTCCCGGTGAAGGAACCATAGATTGTCTTGTATTTACCGGTAGCATTAAGAATGAGGCGATGCAGCGGAATATAAATCAGTTGGTACCTTTCTTCAGATTTCCCTCCTGAGTAGGTTGAGGGCGAATACACGTACTTCAACCGGATCGCTGCATCGGCATGTTGATTTTCAGTCCTGAGCATACTTTCCAGCTCCAGTCCCCTGCTCCATACCTGTTGTATATTCATTGGCGACCATATGGTTGTTGTCACGTTTACCCACTGAATCAGGTCGGTGATCAGAATGTTATACAAGGTAGCGCCCAGGCTGGTTCTCAACTTCTCAGAACAGTTGTGGCTCCAGATCAGTCCGGCTTCCTGGTTCCAACTGGATTCCGGTTTCAGGTCAGGATTTCCGCCGGGCTGCCAGAAACGATCGTTCAGTGTTGGTACGCGATAATTGCGTGAAAAGGAAAACCTTGCCGAAAGATTCTCTGCGAATGGCCCTTCAGCGCCGGCAGAAAAGCAGAAAGGCACCTTGTATCCTTCGGCAAGATCCTGCCTGATGGTAAGCACATACCGCCATTTATTCCTGGCAGGGCTAAAGAGGCCTGAAATATAGGCAGCCCCCTCCTTCCGGGATTCATTGGATTCGTAATACGGAACATCGGCAAGCAGCAAGCGGCCTGATACTCCGGCATCCAGAGAAAAAGCCCTTCCAAGTTGCCGGCGGAAGGTTGCCTCAACCGCTCGGGTTTTCAGGCGGTAGATCGCATCGATCTCGGCGATTGGACTGGTAAAGTGCAGGTATTCTGAGAACCAGGCAGATCGCACCTGCCAACGGCTGACAGCATTCAACCATGTCCATTGCAGGGTCGACCTGAATGATCGGTCCACTTGTTCCTGGTCGTTGGATGCCATGACCAGTGTAGCCGGAATATCTCTGTTTGATTGCTGCCACCAGACAGCAGCCGATAGCGACTGATGCTCTGAAAGTCGTACATCCACCTGCTGAAGGATTCCTGTACCTGAAGCCTGGGCATGCTCCTGGTTTTTCCTGTTACCAGAAAGATCAGTATATGCGAAGCTATTTGCGTTGTGAAGTCCCGACAGGGCTCCGGTCCAGGCCAGGCGACGATTTCCCGCCGAAATCCTTGACGAGAGGTTATAATTACCATAGCATCCGGCACTTGCAGAAATCCTGGCAGAAAGCGGGGTTTCGAATGCCGCCGAATTGGCAAGGTGCAGGCTGCCGCCGATCAGTCCGCTGCCGAAAAGAGCGCTGGCGCCTCCATATTGTAACTCAAGCGAGTTGAAGAAAAGGGCAGGAATGAGCGAAAGATCAGTCATGCCCATGTTAGGCTGATTAATATTGAATCCGTTCCAGAAAACCCCTGCCTGGGTTGTAAGCGTTCCCCTGAATGAGAGCGTAGCCAATCCTCCTGTGCCATATGAACGGACAAAGGCTGCCGACTGTTCCGAAAGCAACGCTGCCAAGGACACATGGCTCCTGAGGCTAAGCAGGGCAGAATCCACCTTCTCTACCTTGGTTCCCGCAGTAAGCAATGTAAGCCTGGTGGAAAGGATCTCAATCCCGGCGAGTTTGCGCACTGTATCCGGGGCCGATGGTTGGGCGGACAGAGAGACAGACGTCAGTAACAATAACCAGAATCCTGACCTGAGCATGGATACAGCGATTAACAATAATAAACAGGAAAGGATGGAACAAATCCATGAACAAGATTCCTTCGCAGCCTTTTTCCCGAAAGCGTTGAATTATCATGCAGTGGCAGGTCTTCTGACTTGTTCCCCTTCCGGGCGCCTTCCCATCCACCTGAGGCGGACAGTGGCCATTCGGTTGCCCGAAGGTTAGTAAAGAACTTACAGCAGCGGGACTGTCCGGGACTTACACCCGATTCCCTTTTCAAGCATTGCCGGAGGCCCCGGAATGCTCACCATTGCCTTGCAAAAGTAGGAATTAGAATATATGGTATTTACAATGAGCCTGAAATAAGGGACAATTATTAATCAACAGCTGTTAATAGCCAGAAATACTGTGCCTTAAAATAATAACAGAATTACACCGGTTGAACAGACTGATACCGTTGAGCCGGCACTGAACGTGACTCCGGATGGAGGAATGAATGTCGATGGAAAGTTGGGTCTCCGGGCAGAGCATGCTTTCGCTTTCTCACACGATCCGGCTAATCGTATGTTACACCTGAATGACCGCAGAATGCCGCCGCCATAATGTTTCCGATGGGTTTACAACCGATTGGTACCGGTATACCCATTCAAGGCAGACTGCTCTTAGCCCTCTGCCCATTACGCTCTGCCTTATGTCTCAATTCGGATATCCGCCCCCTTTCAGGTCTTGGGACCCTTTTTCGGTATGGTGAGCCGGACTTTACGAAGGCGTTTCTTTACTTTTTCTTCCGGGACCGGTAAGAAGTGTTCCGTGCCGGGGTAATGAAGCCGCTGACGGGCGATCTTTTCGGGATAGGTAAAATAGTGCATCAGGGAATCGGCACACAACTGGTCCTGGTTATCGAACAGTTCCACCTTGATGATGGCGATATTCCCTTTCATTTCCTGCAATTCGGCCCTGAGCCTGAAGGGCGCCCGGTTCATGTGGGCACTCTTGATCAGCCGGACCTCCATACGGGAGGTTACGCCGGCCGTCCCCAGTTTCACCATAACAAGCCAGCCGGCAATCTCATCCATGAGCGTAGCCTGGATGCCTCCGTGCAGAATATTGACCCAACCCTGGAAATGCGCATCCGGTGTCCATTCACTGGTAACCACATCACCATCCAGATGGAACTCCATACGAAGCCCAACCGGATTGTCGGGTGAGCACCCGAAACAATCGTAGCCCCGCATTCCCTGAAAAGGATTATGGATCATCCTTGTCATAATCTCTGCTTCACCCGGTTTTTGGTATAAACTAAATCGAACAGCTTACTGCTTTTCGGCACCGTTCACAAATTTTGAGGATTTCAGCAACTTGCCGGAAGGATCGTATTCACTCCATTTACCTTCCTTGCTTCCATTCACATAAGCACCTTCCGATTTCAGCTTTCCGTCTTCGTAAAACTCAGACCACTTCCCATCCATCTTGCCATCCTTATAGAAGCCTTGTACCTTCATTTTGCCGGTCTCAGAATACTCATTATAAATACCTGACTCCACATTGTTCACGTAGTTCTGTTCACTCATCAGCTTTTTACCGGGATAAAAGGTTTTCTGAATCCCTTCGAGCGAACCATCCTTATAAGTATATTCAGCTACCGGATCTCCGTTAATAGCATAAAACAATGAACGCCCGTCTTTTACATCATCCTTGTAATCCGATTCTTCCGTAAGTTTACCTGCAGAATTCTCATAGTAGACCTTTTTCTTGCCGTTGATCTTCCCATGCCTGTATTCGATCACGGATGCAGGATTGGTTCCATAATAAAAACGTTTTGCCACACCTTCGATGAGGTCGTTGACGTAATACATTTCGGCAACCAGGTAACCGCGCTGGTCAATTTCGACATAGATACCATTACGGAGACCTTTGGAATAGGATTCGATCCGGATCAGGTTACCGTTGGCACCGTATGAGATCCAGTTGCCATCCTTTTGGTCGTTGACGTAGTTTCCTTTGGTGGCACCTGTAGGAGCCTTTTCTTCCCAATAACCTTGCTTAAGCCCTTTGGAATCGGTCTGATTGGTCTTGATTTCCTGTGCAACTGCAAGCAGGCATGAAAGTGACAACCATGCTGCAATAACTAAAGTTTTGTTCATAGGTTAAACGTTTATCCGGTTATGCTTCCATAGAGGTCGAACGCATCGGCCCTGTTTATTAGAACGTCATAAAATTCGCCAAATTTTATATCCGAATCTGATTTTATTAAAACTTCATTGTCGACCTCCGGAGAGTCGCATTCGGTGCGGCCTACCAGGAATTCGCCTTCCTGCCGGTCGATCAGTACTTTTAAGGTCCTGCCGACCTTTGACTGGTTCAGTTCAAGGCTGATCTCCTCCTGTATCTCCATAAGCCGGGATGCCCTGTCCTGCTTGACACTGTCAGGAACGGTGTCGCCAAGAGGCCAGGCCGATGTATCTTCCTCCTGCGAATAGGTAAAAACGCCGATCCGGTCGAAACGGGTTTCACGGACAAAGTCGATCAGCTCTTCAAATTCTTTTTCGGTTTCTCCCGGATACCCCACGATAAATGAGGTGCGGATCGCAGCATCCGGCAATACTTTGCGAAACTGCCGTATCATATCACGGGTATCATCCGGGGTAACGCCACGCTTCATCGATTTGAGGATACGGCCGCTGATATGTTGCAGTGGAATATCGATGTACTTACACACATCATCATGCGAAGCCATCAACTCCGGCAAGCCCTGCGGAATAGTTGACGGATACAGGTAATGAAGGCGTATCCATGTAAAAAGCCGGAGAGCGGAAAGTTTTTCGATGAGTTCGGGGAGCATTTGCTTTTTATAGAGATCCAGCCCGTAATAAGTCAGATCCTGAGAGATCAGCAGAAGCTCCCGGACTCCTTGTTTCGCCAGTCGCACGGCTTCATCCAGGATATCTTCCATGCTGCGGGAAATATGCCTTCCACGGATGCCCGGAATTGCGCAGAATGAACAGCTACGGTCACACCCTTCGGCTATCTTCAGATAAGCATAATGTCCCGGTGTGGTAAGGACCCGCTCACCCAGCAGGTTTTGCCTGTATTCGGCGCCCAGCATTTTCACAACCTTAGCCATGTCGTGTACGCCGAAGAAGGCATCCACTTCCGGGATATCTGCCATCAGGGGTTCTTTGAACCTTTCCGACAGACAGCCCATCACGAAGACATTCTGCACTCTTCCCCGCTTTTTCTCTTCGATGTAGCCCAGGATTGTATCTATCGATTCCTCCTTGGCGTCGTTAATGAATCCGCAGGTATTGATCAATACAGTATCCGCGTGGCCTCTGTCTTCTTCACGCAGTATCCTGATGTTATTGAGTTTAAGCTGCCCCATCAGCACTTCCGAATCAACGGTATTTTTGGCACAGCCCAGGGTAACGATGCGAATGGATTTACGAGGCTTCATGGATGTAAAATGTATGATACCGGTGTAGGATAAGCTGTCTGTTGTGTATGATATGATTCTTGGTACAACCTTTATCTGGCAGAAGCCGCCAAATCAAATCTCTCAGGAATAACGGCAAACACCTTCGAATGCGTAACTCTCTCCGCTCTCCGCTCTCCGCCCCATGCCATTAGCTTATGCAAACAGCGAATCGACAAATTCTGCGCGGTCGAATGGCTGGAGATCTTCCATCCGTTCCCCGAGTCCGATATAACGCACCGGAACCTTGAACTGGTCGGATATGCCGATAACCACGCCGCCTTTGGCTGTGCCGTCGAGTTTGGTGAGTGCCAGGGAGGTGACATCGGTCACGGCCGTGAATTGTTTGGCCTGTTCGATGGCATTCTGACCGGTGGAAGCATCGAGCACCAGCAGTACTTCGTGCGGAGCATCGGGAAGCACTTTCTGCATCACTTTCCTGATCTTACCCAGTTCGTTCATCAGGTTGAGCTTGTTATGCAGTCTGCCGGCGGTATCGATGATCACTACATCGGAGCCCCGGCTGATAGCTGATTTCACCGTATCATAAGCAACGGCGGCCGGATCAGAACCCATATCCTGCTTTACGATCTCCACTCCTGCCCTGTTGGCCCAGATATCGAGCTGTTCAATGGCAGCTGCGCGGAAGGTATCGGCGGCGCCCAGCAGGACTTTCTTCCCGGCCTTATTGAAATTGTAAGCCAGTTTGCCGATCGTGGTAGTCTTGCCGACACCGTTTACGCCCACAACCATAATGACATAAGGAGTGTCGCGCTTCGGGAAATCGAATCCCACAAAGTCGCCTGACTCATTTTCTGCCAGCAGTCCGGCAATTTCTTCTCTTAGAAGGTTGTTCAACTCCGAGGTACCGAGGAACTTATCGCGGGCTACCCTTTCCTGAATCCTTTCAATGATCTTCAGTGTAGTTTCTACTCCGACATCGGAGGTAACGAGGATCTCTTCCAGGTTATCCAGAACTTCATCATCGACTTTTGATTTTCCGATGATCGCTTTGGAAATCATGGAAAAAACGCTGGTACGTGTCTTTTCAAGACCTTTATCCAGCACTTCTTTCTTATCCTTGCTAAAAAACGAAAACAGACCCATGGAAATTATATTTGGAGTTCAGGGGCAAAATGCCGTAGAGCAGAGAGCGACGGGCAGAGAGCAAAGAGCTTAAAGTAATGACAGCGTTCAGAACCCGTCGGACTGCTAATCTATTGTATCAATTCGGTTATAAGAACGGGCGGACAAATGCAGGCTTACGGACAGAGCAACCGGGGCTTTGCTAACAGGACTACTCATTAATCCGGGAACCAATATATAAAATCATTCCCGTTGTGCAAAAACAGAAAAAGCTTTTCCCCGTGAGAAAAAGCCTTTTCCATAACCACTGGAATGATATTAGTCTTTAGCCAGGAAGTCTTTTACCTGGTCATTTGGAACGATCGTTTCCTTGAAGGTATAAGCACCGGTTTTGGCCGACTTCACCATGCGGATCACTTTTGCGAAGTCTTTTCCGGATTTCTGCAGGGTTGCAACAACTTTCTTTGCCATGGTGTAGATTATTTAATTTCGCGGTGAACGGTGACTTTCTTAAGGATCGGGTTGTATTTTTTCAACTCGAGGCGTTCGGGTGTATTCTTCTTGTTCTTCACTGTGATATAGCGAGAAGTGCCGGGCATACCGCTGGTTTTGTGCTCGGTGCACTCCAGAATTACCTGGACGCGTGCTTCTTTAACTTTCTTGGCCATTGTTTCGGAGCATTATTATTTCAGGGGTGCAAAGATAGGAATTTACTTTTTAAGAATTACAATTCATTTTGAAATAAATTTCATGAATACCCCTACAATCGGGTTTTGTTCCCGGAAAGGCGCTATGGCTCCCGACCGGAACAGGGCGGAGGGAATGGGTTGTCATTCCCGCCGGCTGGCGGATCACTTGTAGTCATTCAATAGTCATTTCCGCCGGCTGGCGGATCACTCGTAGTCATTCAATGGTCATTCCCGCCGGCTGGCGGATCATTCAATAGTCATTTCCGCCGGCTGGCGGATCATCCATTGTACACTCTTTTATCTTTTGCCTTTTATCTTTTGTCTTGTCCCTCTTCAACCTTGTTTCTCGCAGATTTCGCAGAAAGCAACGTTTCATCAGCGTATATCTGCGTGTCAATCTGCGTTATCTGCGAGAACCTTTTTGTCCATGCAACAGCAAAGAGCTGAGGGCTTAGGGCAGAGAAAATCAGGCTAATCGTCTTTTATCT
>CAZJCG010000078.1:0-11768 GCA_964544545.1 uncultured Lentimicrobiaceae bacterium
CAGACTGTCAGTGTGAACTATTACAACGGTGACGGCTGCACGGCTGCGAGTGCAGCGGTATTTGCTGTTTCCGTCAATCCGTTGCCGGTTCCAACCATTACCGGTGAAAGTATAGTCTGTGAAAGTTCAGATTACTATACCTATACCACCGAGGCAGGCATGTCGGATTACAATTGGTCTATAGCACCCAATAGCGGCACGCTCACCTGGACTCCCGGAAGCAATGAGGTGCTTGTTTTCTGGAATGCATCCGGGGCTCAATGGGTAAGTGTAAGTTATACCAATCCGAATGGATGTACTGTTCCGAATGCAACTGTGTTGGACGTGACTGTACAGCCTGTTCCCGGAGCTGCCGGTTTCATTACAGGCGCTTCAACCCTTTGTGCAGGTTCTACGGCAGTTGCCTACACCATTGATCCGGTTTCTGAGGCTATTTCCTATGACTGGACCGTGCCAACCGGTGCAACCATTGTGAACGGCGCAGGGACGAACAGCATTCTGGTCGATTATGGTACCGATGCGCTGTCAGGATGGGTCACTGTAAAGGGTATCAATTCCTGTGGCGCAGGAGATTCTTCCTATGTTGCTGTTACCGTGAATCCTTTACCGTCTACTCCGGTTATCTCGCAAAGCGGTAATATTCTCACCAGCGACGCTTCAACCGGGAATCAATGGTTCCGTAACGGATCCTACATTCCGGGCGCCACCGCCCAGAACTATGAGGCTGTGTATAATGGTGATTACTATGTGATCGTTACCCAGAACGCTTGCAGTTCGGGACATTCCAACATTATTACCGTTGTGATTACCGGAATGGACAATGAGGCCGGAAAGCAGGAAGTCAACATCTATCCTAATCCGAACAGTGGTCGTTTTAATATTGATCTCACTTCGGAAGGGCAGGAGGTATTCACTCTACGGATATTTACGGAGGTGGGAGCCTGTGTTTACGAAAAGAACGGAATAGTTGTGAACGGCACCTGGAAAGAGATTGTCGACAGGCACGATCTGCCATCCGGAGTCTATTATGTTGTTTTAAACAACGGAAGCAGGTCGATATTCCACAAGATTATTGTGAAATAGAGATCCATACATTACAGGCTAGAAGGAGGCTGTCGCAAAAGTCCTCAGTGATTATGTGTCTCCTCGGTGTTCCTGTGTAATTTCATAATTAGTTATTACACAGAGTTTCACAGAGAACACACAGAGTTTCACAGAGAAAATAGTTATAAAAACCGGCTTTTGATGCAGCCTCTTTCTTATCCTTATACTAATGCGGCATGGGTGAAATGAATTGCCGATAGGCATCTTCGTATAACTCAGATCTCACTTAACAAGTTCAATTATCCTGTTCCACACCTTCTTATCGTTGTACAGGTCAAGCAGTCTGTTGTCGGTCAATGCATATCCTCCTTCCTGGCTGTATGGATAGAGACGTGGTAGAGATTTATTCTCAGGGACAGATCCCAGTGTCCAACGGATAACAACCAGGTTGACAGTTTGAGCATTTTTGCCCGTAAACCTTTCGTTCGGACGTACCAGGGGATCGGCATATTCCATGCTGCTGTCGGCCAGCCCGGAGAAATTTACGCCCCCGTCCATTGCCCCCACATAATAATATGCCTGACGGGCTCTCTCTTCCGGAGTCATGCTATCAAGTTCACTCTTCAGTAAGGAAACCATATCGGGAGAGCCCTCTGACTCTCTGAGTTCAGCAGCATATTCATCCATCGCAGCTTTAAACTCTTCCGCGGCTTTCTTATCTGTCTTGAGCAGATATTGATACGCATCTTCCATCTCTTTCTGCGACTGTTCCTGGTTAACAGCTGACCTCTCAGCTTCCTGTTTCTGTTCTTCTTTAGCCAGTAAGGCTCTGAGGTATTCTTCCCTGGAGACAGGCAAAAACAGTGGCGCCGGATCTTTCTTGATCACTGTAACCTCATAAGCGCCATTGTCGTAAATGTCGTAACCCATGAACCTCTCTTTTACCGAAGGGGCAAAATAAATGTCAGGGGCTATTGACTGATGAAACATACGTGTGATGTCGTTAAAATATATATCCAGGGCCGCTCCCGGCCTTGTTTCAACATTCCCTTCGTTCATCACGTAAGGATCCAGTGCGACACTCAAATAATTCTCTTCGCCGTAGCAGGTAATCTGAAATCCCCGTGGCGATCTTAAGCTGTCGTTCATAAGAATTGCCCCGGCAACACGCTGGATGACCGCTGAGCAGCCCTCGACCCTTTTTATCACTTCTCCCCGGTGAAAAGGCAGAAATAATTCATCACCCGAAGCAACAGGTTTATCCGAATAGCTTTGTGCCGACTGACACCAGATCGTCTGATAAATTGAAGAAAATACAACAAGGATTAACAGGACTCTTTTCATAGGCTGTTTATGCTGCTGTTCGGCGTAGCAAAGTAATCAAATTAAACTACACTCGGTATGTTGCCGTGGATATGATTCGCCCCGATGGGCAACCTACGGGAAAACCTGTTAAGACGAAGTATGAAAACAATTTGCGAAATTCGAAGTCTGAATTCCCCGGTGCTGTATTTGAAGAAAAGGCATGGCAGATGGCAGCCGCAGACCCGGTGCAACAGCAAAATGGACTTTACAATGAATAGAATCCAGGCTCATATCGACAGGCAATTTGAGTTCAACCAGGGAAAAAATCTCTTCTATGAAGGGATTCTCGATTCGTTGAAATTCAGTCCCGAGACAATCCGTGACATTGAGAAGTTCGATTTTACGGATAGCGGATCGGAAAAAATGGTGGTGGATTATCTGACGGACCGGGCCATTCAGGAGTTTTGCAGGATCAATCAGTATTATGCATTTGATGCAAAGGCACAGGCTGCGCTCAGGGAACTATACGCTGAATTGATAGCCAACATTAAGAAGCGGGAATATTCAGTTGATTCACTCAGCCGAATGCATTATTACCATTTGATAACCTGGTTGCGAAGCACCAATCCTTTCGCTGAAAAGATCTATACTACCGAAGGAGAAATGATCGAGGCGGTGGCATGTTACGAGTATAGTCCGGAGTTGCAAATGGAGATATTGCAGATTGACAGGGAGCAGGTTGAACAACCGGTGTTGGATGTGGGTTGCGGGAAACAAGGGAATCTGGTATTGTATTTACGCCAAAACGGTATCGAGGCGTACGGATTTGACAGATTTGTAAATGACCATCCGGCATTAAGCAATTCGGACTGGTTTGATTATAAATTTGAAAGAGATCAATGGGGCACCATCATCAGTCATCTTGGATTTTCGAATCATTTTCAACATCATCATCAGCGAAATGATGGCAATTTTATTGATTATGCCCGGAAGTACATGGAAATACTGAATTCTCTGCGAACAGGAGGTTGTTTCCATTATGCCCCCGGACTGCCATTTATAGAGCGGTATCTGGATAACGATAAATTTAAAATCACGGCTTATAAGATTGGGAACTATGAATTCCAATCCGTAAAAGTTCAGCGGTTACGCTGAAATGCCCGGCGGTACGCTAAAGCATTCCTTTACAGGTAGCGGATGATACGGATCGTGTTCTGAAAAATTCATCGTTCAAAGCTGTTCAGCCGAAGTATATTATTCTCTGTGGTCCTCTGGGCCCTCCGTGGTGAATTTCTTAAACCCTGATTAACAATCAAATATCACCACAGAGAGCACAGAGTTGCACAGAGATTTCATGGAGAACCACGAAACCAATCAGATAGTCCGGACTACCTGCATCCGGCCTGCCTGATTGAAGGACCGGCATGATTCATCATACACCGACCGGCGGATTACCGCCTTTTTTTCTTCCGCAGGAAATCTCAACAGGATGCGCCAGGGCTGAGGATGCTCATCCTGAATCGGCCCATGGTGACTCCAGCGAATTGAGGCTGATGCAACCGATTTCGGCCTGAATCCGTAACACAATCTGAAATTTTTTACTTCTTGTGTAACATATCTCATTATTCATATCTATATTTGAAGGATGTATACTGAATCGTTGTGAAATTGCGAAGCTTTATATTGGCCCTTTAACCTGAAGAGTATCGGACTGGAAAAGGGAGAGGCAATTAGGGAGCAGCGGTAGCAGTTAATTGGATGTCCTTTAAATATACACTGGGAATTGGATGTACATGTGCTACGTTGTTATACATGTATCCTAGTTAGCGATTATGCTATGACAAAGAGGTTCATATGAAATTTTACATCTCAATTATTAAGCTAATCATAACTAAATAAAAATAGTTTAAAATGAAAAAGAGTAGAATAATAAAGTTAGCATTAGTCTTCTTATTTATTCTAGGAACAAAGATTAGTGTTGCACAGACCAAGTCAGAAACTGAAAATTGGTTAATATCAGTTATTGAAGATCCTGAATACAGATATAATGCATATCATTCATATGCTATTTCTTTTGAGAATGGTAATATGATTATCGTAAGCCCTTGGTTACAGAAACTTTATGAATTTAAAATACCATTAAAGTCATTAGGTAATATCAGACTACAAAAAGTAGATGATGGATACAGGCTTATAATAAGTTGTTCAGACGGAAGATGCATCAAATATGGTGAATATGTTAATGGAGATATAAATAATTATCAGTTTCTATCATATTATAAGGAAACAATAATTATGTTCGGTACAAATTTAGAATTTGACAACCTTCCATCAAGGTTGAAAAATGCACTTAAACATCTTGTTCAATTAAATGGTGGTAAATTAATTGAAGAACCGTTTTAGCTTCCTATTTATAACATTGTTAGTTAATTAAATATAAACCTAAATCATTGAAAATATGCATGAAAACAATAAAATTGTTCACAAGAGAATTCAATTAAACTACGATAAAGGTGGTATAGAAGTTCAATTAAATTTTATAATTAGTGATGTCCACATAGAAATCGCAAATATAAATATTCATTCATCTTTTGAATCTGGCTTACCTAACTCTGCAACTTTAAATAAAACTGATGGTATGTATTTTCTAGATGCAACTTATTTTGACTTAAAAGGACGGAAAATTGTTGAAAGAATTAACAATGTATACGCTGATGATATTGTGAATGAAATTTTGAAAATTCAAAAACAAATTTGTAAAAAATAAAGCCAATTTGATTTAACTGGTTGTTACTACAATTAATAAAAGCACGAACCGCTAACAAAGGTTTTGATTCAGGCGGGGTGATGTGCAAACTTGGAACTTTATGCTACTATTCAAGTTCAGTGTTGGTTGACATTTTTGTGCTCCGAAACCCGCCCGAACGCTAAGCCCGCAACTGTTAGCAGTAACTTAAAAATAGCTCGAAATAATGAATGAATATTCTGACATACAAACTGGAGCATTAGGAATGCTTTATGAAACGACATCTTTGTTAAATAGACTTGGGGTTAAATATATAATTGTAGGAGGGTGGTCTCCTTATCTATTAAATTCAAAACCAATTCCGCATCCTGGAACAAAAGATGTTGATGTTCTTTTTGATGGAGCTTATGAAAAAGGAAGACTTGGAGATATAATTTTAAAGTTCTTAAAGAACAATTATGTATTATCTGCAAAACATGATTTTCAGCTTTTTAAAAAAATTAAAGTCGCTGGACAAGATTTTATTTATAATGTTGATTTACTACATCCTCTAGAAACAATAAAACCCAAAGATATATATGTTGAACATATTGACTTGAACATTCCTGCAGATAAATATCAAAGTAGAACATTTAAGATGAAATCAATTGCTTTGCCAAGTTCTCAATCATTGTTTGATTCTAATGTAATTTCAAAGTACAAACTTGAAATTACTACTGTGACTGGACAGAGCATTAGTGAAGAAATACCTTTGATGGGTGAATTAGGTACTCTGATAACTAAGTCTCAAAGTGTCAGTGTTCCAAAAAGATATAGGGATTCATTTGATATTTATTTGACAATTAAGCAAAGTTCAAATTATGGCGCACTTATTGATTCAATTAAATTACTAAAAAAAGGGAATATTAATACCTATAATACACTTTATGGTATTCGACAGGCATATGAAGATAGCATTCTATTGACAAATACGCTTAGATTCTTGAATGATTTAAATAGAGATGAATTTATTGAAACATTTGAATTGTTTTTTGAACAAACAGGTCTTAATAATAAAGCAACGAATTAAAAATGCTACTGCTAATAAGTTGGACTCTGAGCTGCCTGCAAAGCCTGTACCGGAACGGGAACCCCGCGATGAGTCCATGTTGAACTACATCCCATGGGAAGCTATGTACTTAAAGACATTTTTTTTGATTTAAGTGAAAAAACAGATTTTTGTTCTTTGACGTAATGCAGGTTTTTGTGCTTTAAAAGGGTTCTGCTTACAGACAACGTTTCCAAATTCCGGTACAAGCACAATGGCCTGCTCTACAAACACTATATCAAATGCTGGTATGCCCCGATTTCTTCGGGACAGGCTGTGTTCGTTGAAACATTTGAAATCTTAACTTAGATCGCGTTGGCAGGAAGTTGAGCAACAATTTACTCACGCAATTCACATAGTGTCATCCGCCAACCGTCATGCCTTATCCTAAATAAGACTTACCCTTTCCAGTACCATCCTGATCAGCCGCTCCACGTCGCGGTGGTAATCGGTGGCATAGGTTTTCGCGACGCGGTTGGCCACGATGGTGCAGATAGTGAGTGTATTGTGTCCCAGCATCCTGCCAAGTCCATACAAAGCGGATGTTTCCATTTCGAAGTTGGCGATCCGCTGCTCGCCGTACCGGAAGGTTTCGATGAGGCCGTTGAGTTGCGGATAGGCCAGCGGCAAGCGGAGCTGCCGTCCCTGCGGTCCGTAGAAACCCGAAGCAGTGAGAGTGATCCCGCTTTTTAGTCCTGCCCCCAGTGTTTGGAATAGTTTCGGAGAACAGGGCACCGCGTAAACACCCGGTAGCTTGTCGTTCCAGCCTGTATGCTTGGTAAATGCATCAGCCAGCACATGGTCCATCACCGAAGGACCGTCCTTGTAATAATAAAGCAGACCGTCGAGTCCCATGCCGTGGGTCGACACCACAAAATCGCCGGGGGCAATGTCTTCCTGCAATGCGCCGGCAGTGCCCAGCCGTATAATATTCAGCGCAGTATGTTCATGGCGGGGCTCCCGCTTCTCCAGATCAATGTTGACGATCGCATCCAGCTCATTGATGACGATGTCCAGGTTATCGGTGCCCATCCCCGTCGACATCACCGTGAGTCGGGTATTGCCCAGGTAACCGGTATGAGTGAATATCTCCCGGTTATGGGCAGTGAACTGGATGCTGTCGAAGTGCTTGGATATCTCTTTCACCCGGCCGGGATCACCGACAATGAGGATCGTGTCCGCCAGGTTCTCTCTCAGGATATGCAAATGATACACACTGCCATCGGGATTGAGAATAAGTTCTGATTCGGGTATGCGTGACATGGAAGAAAGAATAAACAACTAAAAAAAAGTATTTTTGTGAACAAATGTAAGCAATATGAAGCAGATACTGATACCGGTCGATTTCGGGCATCAATCGATGCTTGCCGTCGAACAATCGTATAATCTTGCCCGCCTCCTCAATGCGGAGATTACCCTGTTGTATGTCCATGAACAGTCCGGGATATTCTCCACCTTTTTCTCTTCCGAAGTCAATAAAGACGTGCTTTACAGGATCGAAGAGAAATTGCTGGAACTTGCAGGAAAGGTATCCCTCAGCACCGGCCTGAAGGTCAATACGCGGATGGAGACCGGCAGGATTTATTCCAGGATACTGGAGGTGGCGAAAGAGATGAAGGCGGATTATATCGTGATGGGCACCCACAGTTCGGAAGAGGGAGAGGAAGAAGACCCCCGTATCGGCGCCAACTCCTCCCGGGTGATCCGTTCGGCGAAATGCCCGGTCATCACGATCAACGGTAAACACCATTACAATGGTTGCAGGAATATATTGCTGCCACTGGATCTCAGCAAGGAGACCCGTCAGAAGGTTACGCTGGCTATAGAACTGGCGAAACTCTTCGGATCGGGCATCAAGGTGGTGTCGGCGCTTTGGTCGAAGAACGATCCGGATATCATCCTGAAGCTTAACCAGCAGCTTTTGCAGGTGCAGAACTTCATCGAAGAGTCAGGACTGAAATGCACGGCCGAGATCATTGAAAGCAGCGACGGGGAACGGACGCTGGTGCCGGCTATCCTCAATTATGCCCATCAGCAGGAAGATATTGACCTGATTGTGATCCTCACCCAGCAGGAGATTGGATTCGTGGAATTTTTCGTCGGCTCACATGCGCAGGAATTTCTCCGCTTGTCGGATATTCCGGTATTATCGGTCGTTCCGAAAGAACTTGGCTTTACTTCAATCTTTTCTTAGATGATTGCAGATATTTTAACCATCGGCGATGAGTTGCTCATCGGCCAGGTGGTTGACACCAATTCGGCCTGGATGGCTGAACAGCTTAATGCTTACGGGATACGGGTGCGACAGATCACCAGTATCTCCGACGATCGCCAACATATCCTTACAACCCTGCAGGAAGTTGCAACCAGCTCGGACCTGATCCTGATCACAGGAGGTCTGGGGCCTACCCGCGACGACATCACCAAGCAAACACTCTGTGAATACTTCGAAACCTCGTTGGTTTTCAGCGAGGAAGCCTATCAGAATATAGAACGGCTCTTTTCTTCCCGGCGTTTTCCCATGACCGAGCTGAACCGTCGCCAGGCCCTGGTCCCCGAATGCTGCACTGTTTTGAACAACGCGAACGGAACAGCGCCGGGAATGTGGTTCGAGAAGGATGGGAAGGTCTATGTCTCGCTTCCGGGCGTGCCATTTGAAATGAAGGCCCTGATGACGGAGGAGGTCCTGCCGCGTCTGGCAGGCAGGAGCGGCCAGATCATCCTGCACCGCACCATCCTGACCGAAGGCGTGGGAGAATCGTTCCTGGCAGCCAAAATTGAAGCATGGGAGAATAATCTGCCGGCCTTTATCAAGCTGGCCTATCTTCCGCAGCCGGGCATCGTGCGCCTGAGGCTTACAGCCACCGGGACCGACGAATTTTTGCTTCGCAAAGCCGTTACCAGGGCTGAGGAAGAACTGATGATACTGGCCGGAGAACATATCTTCGGCTTTGATGAGGACACCCTGGAAGAGGTGATCGGAAACCTGTTGCGCGAACGGCATCAGACGCTTGCAACGGCCGAAAGCTGTACCGGCGGGCTGGTGGCCCGGATGATCACCTCCGTTGCCGGCAGCAGCGATTACTTCCAGGGAAGCGTCGTTGCCTACTCCAACGAAGTGAAGGAAAAGGTCCTCGGGGTAAACAGGCTCACCATTCAAGATCACGGGGCCGTGAGTGAAGAAACCGTCAGGGAAATGGCTGAAGGTGTCCGCAGCTTGCTCGGCACCGGTTATGCCATTGCCATTTCAGGGATCGCAGGACCCGGCGGAGGAAGCGAAGAGAAGCCTGTGGGGACGACCTGGATTGCTGTCGCATCCGGGCAAAGAACCGTTGCGGCCCATTTCCGGTTTGGCGAGCATCGCGGCAGGAACATTCAAAGGGCTGCCTTAGCGGCACTGAGCATGCTCCGGAAGGAACTGCTTCACTTCAGCTCATAAAAAGTCACGGTCCCGCGGTTGATGGCATAATCCGTCTTCCCGATGTTCCAAAGATAGACCTTCATATAGGCGGCCTCAGGCGGAAGCTCAGGCATGATCCAGCTTCGCATCAGATTGTGAGGTGAGCCGTCCCAGTGTTCCCTGATCCAGTTCAGATGGATCTCATCGTAGAGCAGGTTTTGGTTAGAACTGTCGTTGATGGCGATCGCTATGGATCCGTAAAGGATCTTATCAAAAGAGGAAAGGGAATAGTCGAAATCGAGACGGATAGTCTTATCCCGGAACAGGCTCACATTCCTTTCCAGGATCATGGAGGACTCGGAATTGGTCCGGGCGGTGCTGCCTCCATAACTTTCTTCCGAAAACTTATAGGCTGTCAGCGCTTTCTTCCTTTTCAACAGCGATAATCGGGAAACAGGGTCGTAATCGATGGTGTCGTAATACTGGTTGAAATCCCCGAAATACTGAAGATCAACAATTTCGTAATCGGCTTTTTTGTTGGGGAACGACAGGGTGATCATTTCGTTGGCAACGCCTCCATGCTGCCGGGCGAGGAACTGCCAGGCCCAGGCCTGCGTGCCGTGACCTGCTATGGTTGGTGGCATGTCGCCCGGTTTATAATCGGCCATGATGGTGTTGTAGTACCTGTCGGGAATATGACAGCGGTTGTACCAGGTGATGTATTCGAAGTTCATCAGGCTGAACGACTGCAAGGGGAAGAAAAGCAACGGAAATGCGAGTATGAAGAACAGCTTTTTGCCGGTAAGCCGGATTACCAGGTCGAGAGAGAAAATGGCTGAGCCGATGGTAATGGGGAAAAGGAATAACACCAGACGGCTTTCGGGGTAGAATTTAAAGAAAAAGTTCACCACGACGATGATGATCAGCAGGTTCCCTGCCAGAAGGTAAGGGAACAGCAGGTTGGGATCGGGCCGCCATTTTTTCCGGATAATCACCGTTACCAGCAGGACCAGCAGCGGAAGCAGTGCCACGATGGTGAAGATCAGCAGCGGCATCTGCGACTTGAAATAATTTACTTCGATGATAGAGCTGAAGAGGGTCCTGAGGGTGGCATCCCACAGGCCGGTCGGGCCCATTTCGATGTAGGCGCCTCCTTTCTGCAGGTGAAGTGTCAGGAGTACCAGGAACAGGATGGAACCGGCGCCGGTAACCAGCACCAGCAACGACTTCAGGAGTTTACGCGTTCCCGGCAGGTAAAAGATCATGAACAGCGACCAGGCCAGCAGCAGGGTGAAGTTGTATATTTCCATCAGGATGGAAAGAGAGGAGAGCAGCATGAACAGTACCATGAAGAGATAATTCCTGTAATGACCTGTTTTGGCGGCCTGGAAAACCTGCCACACTGCGCCGGTGAAGAAGGTGAGCGACAGTCCGTAACCGCGGGTCAGCGCAAAGAACTCAATCATGTGAAAGGTGAAGATCATTACAGGCAGGAAGACCCAGCGCAGGACTACCGAACTGATCTCCCTCGACAGCTTGTAGCAGAAATAGAAATAGAGCGGCGCGAACACCAGGTTTGACAGGCGGAGCGCCAGGACACTGCTTCCGAAGAGCTTAAAGAAAATGAAGGTGATGAATGAATTCAGAAAATGGTTGTTGGCTTCGCCTTTGGCCAGGAAAGGGATGAAGTTGACGCTCTGGACGTAGTTGAAGAAGGTAGTGGCTTCGTCGTGGCTGAAAGGCACCAGGATAGCGCGGGCAACCAGCATGGCCATCACGCCTGTGCAAAGGCCCAGAAAGATCCAGGCTTCGGTGGTGAGTTTCCTGAATGAAAGGTTCATAGGGGTGGTAAAGTTGAAAGAACAGGGGAATGAATAGTGAAAAACGGTTATCCAAAGGGAAAACAGATAGTAAAAATACGAAAGAAACAAAAAGCTGAAAGCGATTTCAGTATCTGATGTGCTGAAATGTACAAAGCAAGAGGCAGACAGACTACATTGCTTTAGAGGCTCACTATTTTTCTTTCAGTCTGCCTTTCCCACGCTGAAATGAAACTGGTTCCGGTTGAGGATCGACCTGATAATAATTCAGTCAGTTTTGTATAGCCTTCATCTCTGTGCTTCTCCGTGCTCTCTGTGGTGATAATTAATAGTTAATCAGGGTTTTAAAAATTCACCACGGAGGGC
>CAZJCG010000079.1:0-11458 GCA_964544545.1 uncultured Lentimicrobiaceae bacterium
GCTAATCAGCTAATCGTCGAATTAGCTAATTCTTACATTCCCAAATTCTCACATTCTTTCTTTTATCTTTTTACTTTTGTCTTTTATCTTTTGCCTTTTATCTTTTGTCTTTTATACTTCATTGACTAATCAGCTAATTGTTGAATTAGCTAATTCTTACATTCTTACATTCCCAAATTCTCACATTCTTTCTTTTATCTTTTTACTTTTATCTTTTATCTTTCAATGCTAGTTTAGTTCGTGTAAACAGAACAAAATCAAATAATTATGTCAATGCTCTTTTCTTCTTTCACTCTTCGGGGCATTACACTTCGCAACCGTATTGCCGTCTCTCCCATGTGTCAGTATTCGGCAGAAGACGGATTTGCCAATCAATGGCATCTTGTGCACTATGGCAGCCGGGCCGTGGGAGGGGCCGGGCTTATTATCCAGGAAGCTGCTGCCGTTTCACCTGAAGGGCGGATCACCCCGGGTGATCTGGGACTTTATTCGGACGATCATATTGAGAGACTGAAAGAGATCACCGGTTTTATCCGGCAGCAAGGGGCTGTCCCCGGTGTTCAGCTGGCCCATGCCGGAAGAAAAGCCTCCTGCGATATACCCTTGAATGGCGGCCGGCAGCTTTCATTAGAAAATAGCGGCTGGCAAACGGTTGCCCCTTCACCTCTTGCCTTCACTTCCGGCGAGCGTGTCCCGGCCGGGCTTACGCAGGAAGGCATCAGGAAGGTGATCAGCGATTTCAGAGAAGCCGCCGTCAGGGCTCTGCAGGCCGGATATAAGCTGGCGGAGGTCCATGCTGCCCATGGCTACCTGATCCATCAATTCCTGTCGCCTCTCAGCAATCAGCGCTCCGACCAGTATGGCGGCAGTTTTGAGAACAGGATCCGGCTGCTGCTCGAAGTAGTTGATTCTATCAGAATGGTTTGGCCGGAGGAATTGCCTCTCATCGTGAGGATCTCAGCTACCGACTACATGGAAGGAGGATGGAACGTGGATGAAGCGGTAAAACTTGCTGCAATTTTAAAACAGCATGGGGTCGACCTGATCGATTGCTCTTCGGGCGGATTGATACCCCATGCCAGGATACCCTTTGGCCCGGGTTATCAGGTGGCATTTGCCGGAAGGATCAGGAAAGAAGCCGGAATACCGGTAGCAGCAGTGGGATTGATCACTGAACCTGCACAGGCGGAAGCGATCCTGCAAAACGATCAGGCTGACCTGATCCTCCTTGGCAGGGAATTCCTCCGGAATCCGCATTTCCCCTTGTATGCAGCCAGCGTGTTGGGGGAAGAGACTGACTGGCCGGTGCAGTACCTTAGAGCCAGACCGTCCAGGTAGCCTTACTGGAAATATGCCTGCATTCCTGATTTCCGGCTTTTCCTTCCACGGGGAAGATATAACGGAAGATCAGGAAATCCATTGAAGCCCTGACTTCTTAGGCTACTTGAACATCGCACTTTTCCTGTCCAGAAGAGCGAGATCTTCGTCCGACAACCTGAAACCCATGGCACCGGTATTCTCACGGGCATGAGATTCTTTGGTTGCACCCGGAATGGCCACCACCGTTTCTCCGTGGAAGTTTATCAGCCAGTTCAGGGCAATCTGCGACGGGGTGACCCCATATTTCACTGCCAGTTCCCTTACGGATTCAACCAGCGGCCGGCTCTTTTCCAGTCCGGAAGACTTGAAAAAGGAGGTATGTTTCCGCATACCGACATTTTTCAGCAACTCCGGATTATTGTGGAATTTTCCGGTTACCATTCCCTGTGCCAGCGGAGAGTAGGCAATGATTGTTATACCCAGTTCTTTGGCGGTTTGAAGCGTCCCGTTCGACTCAATACTGCGGTCGAGCAGGTTATACCTCACCTGGTTCGAAACCAGCGATATGCCCTGTTTTTGCAAGGCTTCCCATGCGGAGCGCATCTTTGAAGCCGAAAAGTTACTGACTCCTACGTTGCGGATCTTGTTTTCCTTCACCAGACGGGCCATGGCGTTCATTTCTGCTCTTTCACCTGAGAATCCCCAGGGCTGGTGAACCTGGTAAAGATCGATCGGAAAAGGAGACAGGGCATCCAGGCGTTCATCAATAGTCTTGTTAATGTTGGAGGCAAAACGGAACATCGGCCACCATTTGGTTGCCACCCTGACATCGCCCGGTTGAATGCCGTTAGCTTTCAGCGAGCGGGACAGGGCCCGTTCGGAAGCCCCGTTGCCATATACTTCAGCGGTGTCGAACCAGTTGATGCCTCCATCCAGACTGGCTTTAACGATCTGGTCAATAACACTGTCCTCAAGTGCCGGCCATACCTTGCCGGCAAGGTTTTGTTTTTTGCTGAACTGCCAGCAGCCCTGACCGATAGGGGTGATCTTCAGTTCCGATTTCCCAAGGGGACGGAGCGGTAAGTTTGATAGCATAAGAAGTGATGATTTGAATATTTTTACCAATATAAAACTGACTCTTTCCGGAATTGTTTCATCCGGGGAAAAATCTAGTGTTTTTTTCTGCTGCAGATTGTATGCATACAGGAAAGGATCTGTCAGAAGGATACTGTGAAACAGACTAAACAGTCATTGCCTGGTTTCAGAAGGTCCGGATCTTTCAGGAGAATAGATTTTTACCTTTGAAGGCTTAAGAAAGAAACATTGAGCGGGTATTTCAGGCAATAATCTATGATAACCAGGGAAATCAGGTCGAAGACCATCCTTTCTGCATCCAAAATATACGACTATGTCATCAATCCCTATGTGGGATGCAGTCATGGCTGTAGTTACTGCTATGCCCGGTTTATTAAAAAGTTCACTGAACACAGTGAACCCTGGGGCGAATTTGTCGATATCCGGGTAAATGCCGCCGAACTGTTAGAGGTCGAGATCAGGAAGAAAAAGCCCGGGAGAGTCTGGGTAAGTGGATTGTGTGATCCGTTCCAGCCGCTGGAAGAGCAGTATGCCATCACACGAAAATGCCTTGAAATCCTGATCCGGCACAATTGGCCGGTCGTTATTCAAACCAGGTCGCCGCTGGTACTCCGCGACCTGGACATTCTCATGAAAGCAACATCCCTCGAAGCAGGCCTGTCCGTTACAACAGCCGACGACAGGATCAGACAGCTTTTTGAACCTTCAGCTCCCGCAGTGGAGGCACGCATCCATGCACTGGACGTACTACACGGCTCAGGAATAAGGACGTATGAAATGATTGCCCCGCTGCTCCCCGGAGCCGAAAGGCTGCCGGAACTCCTGGCCGGGAAAGTGGATTACGTGCTGATCGACCGTATGAACTATCACTATGCTGACTGGCTTTACCATAAGCATGGCATGGATGCCTGGCTGTCGGATGGGTATTTCCGGCAGGCTGGAAGGGAACTGGCGGATGAATTCAGCCGGAAAGGGATCTCCTGCCGGCTGGTGTATTAGTGAAATGTCCGACAGTAAACAATGTGCCGGGATATTTGTTGGTTGAACAACCGGAAACGAAAGCAACCACTGGAAGTCCGTTAATGACTCACTGCACCGGTGCCAGTCATACCAGCGCCATGAAGCCTGAAATTTCCCGGGCAACGATCGTCTCAGCATACACTGAATGAGCATCGCAGCCTATAATTAATTATATTTGAAAGTATAAGTGATGAAGGCCGGATAACTCAACACAGAGTTTCCTGACATTCCTGAAATTCAAATCTGCCTATGGAAAATACTACCCTTCTCTGGATCGGTTTCAACCTTTTTGTGTTGATCATGCTGGCGCTGGACCTGGGTGTTTTTCACCGGGAAGCCCATGAAGTTAAGATCAGGGAAGCTATGGTGTGGAGCGGGGTCTGGATCGGACTGGCGCTCATTTTCAACGGGATCATCTGGTACTGGTTCGGTGAAGTAAAAGCGATTGAATTCCTTACCGGCTATATTGTCGAGAAATCACTCAGCATCGACAATATTTTTGTAATTGTATTGATATTCAGCTCTTTTCAGGTTCCGGCCGCCTATCATCATAAAGTGCTTTTCTGGGGCATCCTGGGGGCGCTGGTCATGAGGGCCGTTTTCATCTTTGCCGGGATCTCGCTGATTGAACGGTTCCACTGGATCATGTATGTTTTCGGACTGTTCCTGATTTATACGGGAGTGAAGATCGCCCGGGAAAAGGGTACCAAAATCGATGTGGACAATCATCCTGTCCTGAAACTCCTTCGACGGTATGTGCCGTTTACGGATAATTTCAAGGGTCCGGCATTTTTTACCCGCCGGAACGGTAAACGACTGGCCACACCGCTATTCCTGGTGCTCATCCTGGTGGAATTTACCGACCTGATCTTCGCCGTCGATTCCATTCCGGCCATCCTGGCTATCAGCAAGGATCCCTTTATCGTCTATACTTCGAATGTATTTGCCATCCTCGGATTGCGCTCGCTGTACTTTGCACTGTCCGGCTCGTTGAAGTACTTTTCGCTTCTGCATTACGGACTGGCTCTTATCCTTGTCTTTGTCGGTCTGAAAATGCTGATCTCCGAATGGTATAAATTCAATCCTTTTATTTCACTGGGTATTATAGCAGCTATCCTGGCGGGCAGCATCCTGGCCTCGGTGTTGAAGCAACGCAAGACTTCACCGGCAGAGCGGTAAACTAAGGCGTAAACAGCGAATAGCAGCCAATCGATTAATGATTTGCACAGGAGATCCATTTGCAGAAAATCAATGCTTGGATTGAACTGCTGCTTGACAGCATCATTCCTGTAAAAATGTTGTCATTAGGAATAACAAGGTTCCTGCTTTTATAAATCCACTATTCTTCTGCTCCTTACTCGAGTGAAATTTCATGCAATATAATTTTTTCGCATGGCCATGCTTTTATGGATTGGCCTTAGAAAGATCTGAATGTCCAGAAAGATGGCACCTTATCTGTTTCTTTTCTTCATTGTTTTCCTATCTTTACAACGAATCAACCGGATATGCCCTCCACCTGCCGGAACAGTACGACTTTCATCTTCCTGGTAATAGCCTTGCCGGTATGGCTGTTTATATTCGTGACCGGAAAGGAATTGTCTGCGGGGAATCCGCTTAAGGAAAAGAGCCTTTTTGTCACTGTTTACGGGATCGAAGAGGGCCTGAACCAGAGCATGGTCAGCCGGGTGATGCAGGACAGCCGGGGGTTGATATGGATGGTTACCGGCGACGGGCTTCAATGCTTCGATGGTAATACCTTCCGTTCTTTCAGGGTTCCCGACCAGATCGGTGGATTGTTCTCCGACAATACCATGCGGGAGATTGTTGAATATGAGCCGGGCCGGTTCGTGGTTTCCACTTCGACCTCCCTGCTTGATTTCAACTCAGCTTCCGGGCAGTTCACAATGATAGTCAGCAGTCCGGGCTACTACCCGAGGGTCCTGAGCCCGTTGTACCGGGGGAAGCCACTGGTATGGACTCCCGACCTGAACCTGGCTTGTATCGATCATAACAGGCTGATCCCTTTCAAATTGGATTTTGATCAGGGTGCCGGGTTCCCCCGGGGATTCTTCCCGCGCGATGCCGTGGAGACAGCTTCGGGAGAACTCATTCTAGATGGTGATCAGGGACTGCTGGTTGTCGGCAGGATCATGCCAGGAACAGCAGATGTCCATCAGTCCGTATGGAAACCCCTTCCGGAAGGTTGTCAGGGTCTTACAAAAGATAAGTCCGGTCAGATTTATGTTCTGTCAGGAGGTATGATCTTCCGATGGCTTGAAGGGGGCACTTTAAAACCATTTTGTCCGGCCCGGCGGATAGAATCTGGATCCATGTTCGCCGACAGGAATGGGAATTTCTGGATATCCGATAAACCGGATAAGAGCATTTTCTTTTCCGACAGAAAGCAACTCAGTGGGATTAAACTTCTTAACAGGGAAGGGAAGCATATCGACACCATCCATTCGCAGGTGATCTGCTTTTATGAGGATAAGCAGGGGAATATCTGGCTGGGTACCGATGGTGATGGATTACTTTGTTATTCCCCGGGGCAGGTTCAGTTCGGCAATGCGCGTACCGGTTTCACCCGCTGCCTCACCAGCAGGAACGGATACCTGTGGGCAGGCACATTCAGGAATGGTCTGTGGAAACTGTCAGAAGATTTTTCCCTGATCAGGGAGATACGCAACACACGATTGCCTGGCAATCTCTATTACCTGGACCTGACCTTCGACAGGCATTCCAGGCTCTGGATCGCCTCCGACCAGGGGCTTTATGTCATCGATACCCTTGGGAATGTTTTGTTTCACCGGGCTAATTCACAGAACGCAGCTTGTTTTCTGCCAACCGGTTCCGATACAATTCTGCTGGCAAGCGGGGGACGGCTGGAACGGTATGATTCGAAGAGTGCCCCCGGGTTTATTGATTCCAACATTTTCACAACTGTCAGGGCGTTTCTCCTTGTTAACGGTTTTTACTGGCTGGGTACCCCGTACGGCCTTTATCGGTTCAGCGTTTCAACCAAATGGGACGGTTTCAAAGTGATTAATCCCGGAAACCGGGTAAGCATCAGGCCTCTGTTTGCACTTCTCTATGCTGATGGTTGTATCTGGACGGCCTCTGAGCGCGGAGTGGAGCGGTTCAATCTGGAAGGAAAGAAACTCCCTGATCCGGCGGTTGTGGATGAATTGCGGAATGAAGTGGTGTATGCCTTAATCGCTGATGACTACAATCGTATCTGGCTGAGCTGTAACAAAGGGATTGGTTGCATCACTGCCGACCGCAAGCGGATCATCTGGTTCAATCTCAGGAACAACCTTCAGTCTCTTGAATTTAACAACCATGCATATTACAAGAGCCCGGGCGGAAGGATCTTCTTTGGCGGGATCAACGGGATTAACGGCATCGATCCGAGAGATTTCCACCCGGGGAAATCTGTCACGGAGGTTCAGTTGATTTCACTTTCGGTATCAGATGCAGCATTTTCAGGAGGCATTCCTCCCGGGGATCTTAACCTTCAGATCAGCTGGAGATCTCCGCACCTGAGCGGGAGGGTATTCACCGATGATTATCTCAACCCGGAAATGCAGCTTTTTTCCTTTCTGCTCGAAGGATATCAGGATGCCTGGAGTGCCGGTTCACCGAATCCGGAATTCAGCTACAGGAATCTTCCGCCCGGGAAGTACCGGCTGATGGTGAAATGTACGGATGCATTCCGCAATGCATCGGAAGCGAAATGCCTGCTTTCATTCACGATAAAGCCGCCTTTCTGGAAAACCTGGTGGTTTAAAGCAGGGATGACTCTGATCATCGTCGGGATCACAATCCTTGCCGTAAGGAAAGTAAATAAAGACCGGTTCACACGAAAGCTGCATGAGCTTGAAAAACAAAATGCCGTTAACCGGGAACGGCTGCGGATCGCCAAGGATATGCACGATGAGGTGGGCGCCAGCCTGACACGGATCAGCATTATGAGTGAACTGGCCAGGAAACGTAACGATGACCCGCAGGAGTCGATGAAGATCATTTCACGGATATCCGAGATATCAGGCGATGTTGTGGATGAAATGAGTGAGATCATCTGGGCTATGAATCCAAAGAACGATACGCTTGACAGCTTTGCCGGTTATCTGCGGAGGTATGCTTCTGATTATCTTGAATCCGCCGGAATCGAAGGGAAGTTCCATTTCCCGTATGAAATTCCGGCTGCTCACATGTCGGCCGAATGGAGGAGAAATATCTTCCTCACAGCCAAAGAGGCCTTGCACAACATCGTGAAACATTCCGGCGCCGACCATGTGGAGATCATTCTTGCATACGCTGACAAACTCCTTGAACTGACCATCCGGGATAATGGTAAGGGGTTTAATACGGAGGAGCGCACCGGGACCGGAAACGGACTGATCAATATGCAAAAACGTATCAGGGAGCCAGGCGGACAATATACGCTGGTATCCGGGCCGGGATCAGGAACCGAAATCAGGTTGTCGGTAAGGCTCGGCTGAATGCGTGATTATACTGCGGCTGAACAGGTTTGCCCTAGGGGACCCTTCGGGTCAAAAATTTTTATTGGGGAACACGCTCAGTATAACTGAATCTAAACAGCTATGCTTCGACTCGAAGAGTCCCCTTTGGGGCAAACCTGTTAAGATTCAGTTTAACACGAACGTGTGACGATAAAATGGTTTTCAACAACTTATCTTTGTAGCCGGTTGTATATTTTTTGACCATGGAGAAGGAGATCAAGATCCTGATCGTTGAAGACGACAGTGCGGTTAGGGAGGGTTTGAAAATGCTGATCGGCGGAAGCGAAGGATATAACTGCGTTGCCGCCTGCCAGTCGGCAGAGGATGCATTGAAAGTCATCCCGCAATTGCTTCCGGATGTCGTGCTGATGGATATCAACCTTCCGGGCATGAACGGTATTGAATGTGTGATCTGCATCAAAAGCGCCTACCCTGAAATCCAGGTGATGATGCTCACCGTTTTCGACAATACCGAAGAGATCTATAAATCGCTGGCGGCCGGTGCTACCGGATACCTGCTGAAAAAAACCCCGCCGGCAAAGCTCCTCGAAGCGATCAGCGAACTGGTTAACGGCGGTTCTCCGATGAGCGGTGAAATAGCCCGTAAAGTAGTACAGACTTTCCTGAAACCGGCCCTGCCTCAGTTTCCTGAAGCCAACCTCACCCCACGGGAAGAGGAGATCCTCTCATACCTGGCTAAAGGATATCTCTATAAAGAAATTGCCAATGCCCTGTTTATCAATATTGAAACCGTCAGGACGCATATCCACCGGATCTATCAGAAATTACAGGTGCGCACCCGCACAGAGGTGTTGCTGAAGTGTATCAACCATTAAGGATAAAGATACCTCCCGTCCATTTTTCTTTGGCCCAAAATCACACGTTCGTTTGATTGACCGGATTTGACTGGCCGTCTACTTTTGACTACTCAATCCACAG
Source organism: uncultured Lentimicrobiaceae bacterium (assembly GCA_964544545.1). Lineage (GTDB taxonomy): Bacteria > Bacteroidota > Bacteroidia > Bacteroidales > UBA4417 > UBA4417. Next base: position 8,898 of record CAZJCG010000079.1, read on the forward strand.
TCTCCCATTCCTGTGGCATCCAAATCAAAACCAAACGTATGAAAACCTTCCGATCAAATTGTTACCGTTACCTCCTGCTGGTAACTATCCTTGGCTGTTTCATGACTTCTATGGCCGGAAGCGGGCCATCCTTCAGGGAAATGCATAAGCTGAAACTTCCATTCAAGCCTACTGTCAACTATTATGAGCATACCGACGACTTCAGGTTCTTCCTGTGCAGCACAAAAACGGATATGCTTATGTTCGACGGGACTTCCGGTAAAATACTCTGGAAGATCAACTTTAAGAGTGAGTTTGCGAATGAGAAGTTCTCGAACCAGTTCTGGAACAGGAATGCCAATGTGATACTGGTATTCGATGAGGATACTAAAAAGGGGATCGCAGATAAATACTTCATCGACGGGAAAACGGGAAAGCTGTTGTGGAAGAATAACAAATATGTTTCCGACTATGGGAAATATGAGTTATCCGTTGGTTTTCAGAATTATTTTGATGCAGAAACCAATGGCGTACTGTTGCCAACCAAAGACAATGTGGATTTCGTGGATGTTTACTCCGGAAATGTCATCTGGAGTAAAAGCTTTGAACTCACGGGCAAGGCAAAACAGTTCGACTGCTATATCATGAACTATTATGATCTCGTAAAGATAAACCTTAGCAAGGAAGAAGGTATTTATCTCACTACCCGCGACGGGAAAGAGGTTACGGAGATTGAGCCCTATTTCAACAAGAAAAAATACATGGCCGACCGGAAGCATGCCACCATGATCAGCATTCCCGAAAAGAATATGTACATCGTTATGCAGGGTGAAACCAGCAGGATGATGGAAATCCTGGGGATCATCGGAGGCCAGTCGGTGGATATCCCCAAATGGAAGATGAATTTCATCGCATACGAAGAAGGATCCAATAAGGAACTGTGGCGCCAGAAATATACCATCGGATTTGTGTATGACTGGATTGATTACACACCGCTGGTCAGGCTCGATTATGCCGATGGGAAACTGTTCGTTCAGCACGATGCTGCGCTTAAAACCAATGACGGATTGACGGTAATAGATGTAAATACCGGTGAAAAGCTATGGACAGCTTATTATTCCTGCAGCGAGATGAAGAACGGCCTGAGCAAGACCACACTCACCCCTTTCCCGGCGCCATCACCGGTAATTGTCGACGGGAATGCATATGTGGTCGACAAAGTCAAGAATGCCGTCCGGTGCTATAACGCCCAGAACGGAACGCTTATCTGGGAATCGGAGAAATATCCCGACGCCCAGAAAATCCCGACCCTCATCGTGAACAACGGAACGGTGATCCTGGTACATGGCAGCCCGGCCTCCAAGATCGTGCGTGCCGAAGAACGAAGCGGCAACTCAAGCCGGGTTGTGTATAAAAGGATGTTCCTGGATAAGGATAAATACGGACTCATCGCGTATGATGCCAAAACCGGAAAAACGATCTGGGATGGTGACCAGGCAGGTAAAAAGGCAAAGGATAAATTTTCGTACATAGCAGGCGCCGAATACGTCGACGGTAAACTGTATTGTGCCACCGATAAAAACTTCTTCATCCTCGATCCTCCGACCGGCAACGTGATAAAAAGCATTCCGGTTTCAAAGGAAAAACTGGGGGATGCCTGGAAACTTGTGTATTTCCCCGACAGGAAGATCATGGTCCTTAATTGCCAAAAGGGGATTATCAAGGTTGATCCGGTAACGGCTACCATCCAGGGCACAGTGAAAACTCCTAACGTTTCATCCTATCCAGCAAGCCTGCACATGAATGCAGATAACGACTACGAGGATTATGCAATCTTTACAAGCGGCAGTTCGGAGAAGCTTGATTTCAAGACTTTCGCCTCCATCGACCTTGATAAAATGCAGGTTCGCGGCACAGCCCCTGCTGCCTTGCTCTTTTACGACAATCCGCATTTCAGCGATGGTGCCGATTTGTTCTACAGTGCCGACGGCAATGAGGTAAGCATATTCTCAATAAAATAGCCGGAATATCAATTCAATAAATAACCAGTTTGCCGAATGCGAATATCCAGCCTGTCAGGAGTCGCCACCCTGACAGGTACATTCGGCCCGGGAATAAAGAAGATTCGTTTCGGCTGCAAACCGCCGGACGACCGCCAAAAACCCACTTCCTGAACAATGAAAAGGATTCCCTTCCTTCGGGCCCGGAATCCTTTTTCGGCATTTGCAGAGAGCAACAGTCCGGTCAAAGTGAAGGAAATCATTATCAGCAGGGAAAACCGGATGGTCCGTCACACATTCGTGTGATCCTGAAAACAGGCTTAATTGACCTTATGGTTTCCTCTTTGACTGATTTTTCAGAACGCGGGCCAATCCTTCTACCCCAAAACCTGTGAAAACAATGATTCCGGGATTTTCACAAAACCATCCGGAATGAAGCGGTAACAAAACGCCTCAATTGTATGCTGTACTGCAAATCAAACTTTTATGTGATTGATTTGCCCGGAAGAATGGCCGGCATTTGATACAACGTCAAACTTTTAAAATATCGCATAATGAAACGATTTCTATTTCTTTCGTGTG
>CAZJCG010000080.1:0-11436 GCA_964544545.1 uncultured Lentimicrobiaceae bacterium
AAAGCGGTTACCAGCCTGCCGACGCATGTCCCTATGAATTGTACCATTATCACGGTGGCGACCAGGAAGAAAAGCGGTTTGTCGTGGATATCTGCATCCCTGTAAAGCCCCTCTGATTGCAGAATACATAGTTGTTCCGGCACTGGGGAAGCCGAATTGCTCACAGTTTATCCCGAATGATAACCATCAGGTAATTCAAAAACCGATTGTTCACTATTCCTCTCTCATTTCAGGAAGACAGATGGTAAACAGTCGGTTTATGTATTGATTACCAAGAGGCTATATTGAATATTCCCTCCGCACTATACCCTAAGCCCTAAGCTCCGGTCATGCACTCATCGCCTCCACTTCGGGGGCGATTTTTTTTGCCAGTCCTTGCAAAACGGTTCCCGGGCCTACTTCAATGAATGTTATAGCGCCATCAGCAACCATATTCCGGACGGTCTGCGTCCATCGCACCGGGGAAGTCAGCTGGGCAACCAGGTTTGCCTGGATCTCAGCCGGCTGAGTGAACGGTTTGGCATTAACATTCTGATAGATCGGGCAAACAGGATTACTGAACCGGGTAGCTTCAATAGCCGCAGCCAGTTCAACCCTTGCCGGTTCCATAAGAGGCGAATGGAAAGCTCCTCCCACCTTCAGCGGGAGTGCACGCTTTGCGCCGGCCTCTTTCAGTTTCTCACAGGCGATTTCAATCCCGCGGATAGAGCCGGAGATCACCAGTTGTCCGGGACTGTTGTAGTTGGCCGGAACAACCACTTCGTTGATGCCGGCGAGCACTTCCTCCACCTTTGCATCATCGAGGCCTAGGATAGCTGCCATGGTGGAAGGCTCGGCTTCGCAGGCCTTCTGCATTGCCATTGCGCGGGCATATACAAGCCGCAGCCCGTCGCCGAACGAAAGGGCTTTGCTGGCAACAAGGGCGGAGAATTCTCCAAGGGAGTGCCCTGCGACCATATCCGGTTTGAAGGCGTCGCCAAGCGTAGCTGCCAGTATCACGGAATGCAGGAAGATAGCCGGCTGGGTGACCTTTGTCTGACGCAGATCTTCGTCCGTTCCGGCAAACATCAGGTCAGTGATCCTGTAACCCAGAATCTCATTGGCTTTTTCAAACATTTCTTTAGCAACGGGGAAGGTATCATAGAGATCTTTACCCATTCCAACAAACTGGGCGCCCTGCCCGGGGAACACATATGCTTTCATAGAGATAGAATTTTCCGTTAAGCCGCAAATATACAAAATGCCCTATTTATGAGAAGAAAGGCATCAAGACACTGAATTCCTTCCGGTTAGCCATTAATTCCGTATCCGGATCATGCATTTCATACTTTAGGGATATCAGATAAAACATCCTGCTCACAGAAACAATGATCCGGTCCGTGAGTGGACGAATATCCGTAAGGCATAAGGACGCCGGATGAAACGCCTCCGGCAGGAGGCTACATTTGTTGTGAACCAACGACTCTTCCGGTCAGCTTAGTCCCTTCTCCCAAAGAAGCGGAGCAGGAACAGGAAGAGGTTGATGAAGTCGAGATAGAGTGAAAGTGCACCCATCACCGCATACTTGCGGGTTGATTCCTGGCCGGCGATCATTTCGCCGCCCAGCCTTTTCAGTTTCTGAACGTCCCATGCGGTAAGTCCGGTGAAGATCAGCACACCGATAAAGCTGATGATATACTGCATCGAATCGCTTTTCAGGAAGAAGTTGATGAGGCTGGCAATGATAATGCCAACCAGTGCCATCATCAGGATGCTGCCGAACTTGGTGAGGTCGGTTTTCGTGGTGAACCCGGCCACAGCCATCACGCCGAAAGTAAGCGATGTGACCCCGAAGGTGACGGCAATCGAGCCCATGCTGTAAGCCAGGAAAATAAAGCTAAGGCTCAGTCCCATCAGAACAGAATAAACCAGAAACAAGGCTATGAGCGAAACAGCGCTGAGCTTCTGGAACCTGAACGACATCAGCATTACGAATCCCAGGGGCGCCAGCATCACCACCCAACCGAATATCGACAACCCTGTCTCGGTAATCAGCAGGGATAAGATCTGGGGTGTTTGAGCAACAAGGTATGCAACGCCTGCCGTCACGGCAAGCGCTATGAACATCCAGGAGAAAACGCCGGTCATAAAGGAACGCACCTGACTTTCGTCGCGCAGGGCTATATCCGGCAGGGTATTATATTGATCTTCGCTGTACATGGAATTGGAGTTTTCGTTTGCAAAAGTACTATTAATCGGTGAAGTGATCCAGGAAAGATCAATGCAGATGCGATCCGATGAGGTGAATGAATTCGGCCCTTGTCTTATCAATCAGAAAGGCGCCGGTGAAATCGGAGGTTGTGGTGACCGAGTTTTGCTTCTGTATTCCCCGCATACTCATGCACATGTGCTGTGCTTCAATCACAACGGCCACGCCAAGAGGCTTCATGGTATTGTGGATACACTCCTTGATCTGCGTGGTCAGCCGCTCCTGCACCTGCAGCCTGCGGGCAAAGGCATCCACCACCCGGGGGATCTTGCTCAGTCCGACAATGTAACCATTCGGAATATAAGCCACATGTGCCTTGCCGAAGAAAGGAATCATATGATGCTCGCACATGGAGTATATTTCGATATCCTTCACGATGACCATCTGCTTGTAATCTTCCCGGAACATAGCCGAACGGAGGATCTCCTCCGGCTCCAGGTCATAGCCGTGGGTGAGGAACTGCATGGCTTTCGACACTCGTTCCGGCGTCTTGAGCAATCCTTCCCGCTCCGGGTTTTCCCCGATCAGCCGCAATATCTCTTTGTAATGAACAGCCAGTTCATTGATTATTTCGATGTTGTAGAGATCACGTTTTTCATAGCCGTCGCGCACCGGGTAGTCGTCCATCATGTTCTCGACGATCATATCCTTTACTATCTCACTGCTCATAATTATCGGTTGCTGGTTTATGTTAGATATTACTCTTATTATAATTGTGTAGGGAGTTAATGCCACATTGGGTCAGTCATTGCCCATATATTCAACGAAATTATTCTCCGTTTCATATAATTGTACCTTATACAGGGTTCCGCCGAGGCCTTCGACAGCCGCCCGGAGCTCATTCCAGATCCCGATGGCAATGTTTTCGGTTGAAGCCAGTTTCCCTTTCATAAAGTCCACTTCCAGGTTGATATTTTTATGATCGAGTTTTTCGATCACAAGCTTGTTTATCAAATCGCTCAGGTCTTTCAGGTTCACCAGGAAACCCGTTTCAGGATCTACTTCTCCCTTTACGGTCACAAAAAGTGTGTAATTGTGTCCATGCCAGTTTGGATTCGAGCATTTGCCGAATACCTCCAGGTTTTTCTCATCGCTGAATTCAGGGCGGAAAAGCCGGTGAGCAGCATTGAACCGTTCGCGTCGGGTGATGTAGATCATGGGTACAAAAGATGACTATTTCAGGGTTATGCAGACTACCGTCTGACCTCTGTTTAAATGCCTGAATCTTTTATTAAACAAAGCATCGCTGGTTTAGTTTGAATGAACTGCTATTTCCATTCACTTCCCTTGTCTCATTTCAGCCTGAACAACCCTGTTGAGCCGCAGCAGCCATCGAACCTCGAAGACGGTGTAGACAAGGTAGAGTATGAAGAGTGTGATCACGAACCGGATGGCATCTGCCCTGTTCAGGTAAAGGTAGAGCGCGATCAGGCCCAGCATAACCAGGAGTTTTACGACGGTGATCAGCATAAAGCTGTTGGTGAAGTTGCTGAACTTCCCCTGGCTGGCTTTAAAAAGCACTGAGAAGCTCACATAGCCGATTACCGCGAAGAAAGGGATCAGGAAAGGAAGAGCGGGTGAGGCTAACTCCGGAAACATCAGGTAGATGCCGGCAGCGATTGCAGAAACAAGAGCTGTAAGGATTACCAGGTTGCGGAGAAAGACAGGAAGGAGTTTTTTCATGGAACGCTACTTATGGATCAGGTCCTTGATGGCGGAATATATGGCAGCGAATACTGAAACCAATGAGAGGATGAGAGTAAAAACCGGAAACCGGAGTCCAAGCCATTGATCCAACTTAACGCCTCCGAAAATGCCAATCCCGATGATAGCAAGCATCTGGAATGCCAGGTTGGAATACCTTGCATAACCGTTCAGCTGCTTCTTTTCCTTGTCAGGAAGTAACTTCTTCGGTTTGGTAAACGGTCTTTTCATGGAACTGCTCCTGGTTGCCCATGGTGCAGGCCCCGGTGAATACGGCGCCCGGCTCAATGGCCAGCTTGTTGGTAATGATGTCCCCCGTAACCACGGCATTGGCTTTCAGGCTCAATAGCTCATTGACCTTCAGGTGTGCCTTCACTTCACCGGAAAGATCGGCATTCTGGCAGATGATCTCTCCTTCCACCCGGCCTGTTGAACCAACAACCACTTTCCCCGATGACTTTATTGTCCCTTTCAGGCTACCGTCTATTCGCAGATCGCCATTGGAAGTAATATCGCCAATAATGTCAGTGCCATTTCCGATCAGGTTCACCGACGGAGTTTCGGGTAGGGTAGTTTTAGACATGAATTTGATTTTTCAGGATGAATTCAGGCAAAAATAGATATATAAAAACTATTTTGGATAATTGCGGTTAAAGAAATTGATATAGCCTTCGTATTTTTTCTCCCTGTAAAAGACAGGATAATTCTCCATGGAGATGATGAAATGTTTGAAGTCACCCTCGCGGAGGGAGGCCATCACATAGGCATCCTGTTTCACTGAGTTGTAAAAGTTCATGGCAGCCTGGCTGTTCCTGAAACTGCTGATGGTAATCATCTGCCAGCCGCCGTCGAGTATGATGGCATTCACCGACAGGTTATCATTCCTGAAATTCTTTCCGATAAAGTCGGTGAGCCTGATCTTGGTGGCATTTACATTCACATTCTTCTCATTCAGCATCATGATGTAGAAATGCGTCTGGGCAGGATTGAATTTATAGAGATCAGGCACGCTCGTATCGCCGGTCATTACAAAACCGGCCTGCTGTTTTGCAACTCCGGCGGAATCCTGTCCGATTGCTGTTCCCTGGCCTGGTGAAGGTGCTCCGGCAGGAGACGTCTTCCCGTATTTTTGCAACAGTTCCCTGGCCATGGGCGTTACCGGGCTGGAGGGATATTTCTTTACCAACTGGTTGAGTGCGACGAGCATGGAATCCGCATTCTGGACCTTGGCAAGCGATAGAGCGCGAAGGTATTCGAACCTGGGAAGCAATTCCTTGTCCTTGTAATTGTTCAATGCTTCATCGCTGTATAGTAACACCATGCGGTACTGTTCGCGGGTAAACGCCTGGTAGGTCTCTTCGTACAGTGTATTGACCCGGTTCTTCTTTGCAAGCACTTCGTTGTTGTAATCCGGGTTCTGGATGATCGTGGCATAATCGCTGTCGGCATAACCACTCAGGATCTTTTCTTTATAACGGTTTGCCAGCTCCTCATCCGGAATATCTTTGCCCATCAGATAAAGCTGGTAGTAGACGCGAAGTGCATCCTTTGAGTCGGGGAAACGGCTCAGCAGTTCTTCAAACGATTTCACCGAGCTGGGCATGTCCTTCAGGCCGTCCTTGTATATATATCCCATATTCATCAGGGCATCGGCGATCTTACCGTTCGATCTGGCAATGGCTTCCGGTGTCCTTGGAATGAGCTGCATGTAGGAGTTGGGATCCTTTGGATTAATGGAAGCCAATCCCTTTTCTTCCGTCCCGGGCTTGGTGGTATCACCCGGAGCGCCCTCCTGCCCGGCTTCGCCTTCTTCCGAAGCAAAAGAACTGACAGCCCGTTTATTTGACAGCCTCCAGTTATCCTCCAGCTTCCGCCTTCCCCATTTCCGCATGAATTCGGAGTACCCCATGCTGATAGCGGAAGTATTGTTAAAATACCAGCCTCCGCCTCCCAGTTCCTGAATATTCTTCCCGCCAAGGGAACTGTTCGGATTGCTCATCGACATGGCGATATCGATCCGCTGTTGCTGTTCTTCGGCAATCCGTTCCTGCTCCTGCCGGTTGTATTCCTCCACCAGTTTGTTGATCATTGCAGTCAGCTCAGCTTCGGGCATCTTCCCCAGTTTTTGCATGCTGTCCTCATACTGGACCACCCTCAGATTAGTGACCAACTCCGCGAGGGTAGCCGTTTTGGTCCCGATCGCCTCACGATTGGGATAGTCTTCCGGCAGCACCTGCAGGGTAGTATCATAGTAGGCTTTTGCCTCTTCGTAATTCTGCCGGGCAAAGCACATATCGGCAAGCTGAAGTGAGGAAGTTGTCTTTTGATGATCGTTGCTGACGCTGTTGCTCACCGAAAGCCTGAGGTAATGCATCACGAGCGTATCATTCTTGTCCAGTTGGGCTAACTCAGCCAGTGCATAGTAAACCTGATCCAGAAAATCTTTGTTTTTGGCATCCCGGGCCATTCTTTTCAACTGCTTTTCCAGATCACTTTTATTTCCCGAGTAGATATCGAATGACTTTGCCATGTTGATCCGCGCATTGAAGGCCATTTCAAAGGATGCCGGACCTTTGGTCACTTTGGTGTAATATTCTGTTGCCCTGGTATAGTCCTTTTCCTGCTGGCTGATCTGCCCAAGGATGTAATACAGCCTCATCTTCAGCTTGCGGTTTGTATTCAGGGCTATGCCCTGCTGCAGGAAAGTCTTTGCCTGACCGGGATTGTTGTTAAGCAGATAGTAATCGGCATATACAAGCGGAATCTCACGGCGCACTGAAAAAGGGATCTTTGCCTTACCGGCATCCAGTTGCTCCAGTCCGGCCATGGCATCGTCCCATCGCTCTGTCTGAATATCGGTTTTAACAAGCCACAAAGCAGCCTCTTGTGCTATAGACTTGCCCTCATACTGCTTGCTGATATATTCAAACGTCCTCCTGGCTGAATTATAGTCCTGCTTATAAAACTGGGCCTTGCCGATCAGCAGATAGCAGTCATCGACCCAACGGTTGTATTCGACTTTGTTAAAGAAAAGTGAATGTTTCTGGATGGCGATGGACGATTTTTCAATAGCACGATCCATGGAGGAATAAATCTTCCGCGAATCGTCGATCGTCCCGTAATTGTTTACCAGCAGGATCTTGTTGTAGTTGTCGCGCACCAGTTTCGACAATTCCAGTTTACCGCTCCTGAAGCTCTCATTGGCATTCCAGTAAATATTATAATGCGTGGTGAGATTGTGGAACATCCGCCTGGTGAACGTGTTTTTCTTCGTGGAACAGGAAGATACCACTACCAGAATACCCAGCAGAAAAGTAATAATCTTGATGAACGGGTTCAAACGGTGCTTCAACGGAAATGGATTTGGCCTGAAATGAGGAATTCTCTCAGTAATAACTCCGAGGCTGCAAAAATATTTCATTTTTGGCAAAGTCCGGACAATAGTATCTTAATTCGGCTGGTACGCGGTTTTTTCAGATATTTGCAAAAAATAGCTTCAAGTATCCAACCCTATGAGCCGTTTCCGGATTGAAGGCGAAAAAATCTGGCGGTTGCTGCTACAGCGGCTCCGGGACAAATACCGGCTGGTGATCCTCAATGAAGAAAACTTTGAGGAACGACTATCCTTCCGGCTGTCACGTCTCAACGTTTTTGTAGCGATAGGCCTTTTGTCGATCCTTCTGGTCTTCATTACCACTTATATCATTGCATTTACTTCCCTCAAGGAGTATATCCCCGGCTATACCGACGTATCCATGCAGCGCCGCATCTATGAGTTACAACTCCGGTCCGACAGTGTGGAAAGGGCATTGCATGCCAACGAACGGTATCTTGAAGATCTCCGTAAGGTGCTGGGAGGCGAGAACCTGGTCGATAAGCGTGAACTTCAGCAGGACACTTCTCAAACCCGCAATTACAAGAACATTGCGGATAAAAAGTCGAAAGATGATTCCCTCTTCCGGGCTGAATACGAGAACCGCAGCCGTTACAACCTCTTCAGCTCCGAAGGGGCCGTCGGCGGAAAAACAACCCAGATCCGTAACCTCTTCTTCTATTCGCCTCTCAAAGGAGTCATCATCAGTAAATACGATCCGCAGTCGGCGCATTTCGGGATAGATATAGCTGCCGGCAAGAACGAAGCGATCAAGGCTATTCAGGACGGTACGGTGATATTTGCCGGCTGGACGGTAGAAACAGGGTATGTGATCGCAGTGCAACATCCGGGAAACATCATTTCCGTTTACAAGCATAATTCTGCCCTGCTTAAGAAAGAAGGAAGCTTTGTACGCGCCGGTGAAAGCCTGGCTATCATTGGCGAATCCGGAGAACTGACAACAGGGCCGCATCTGCACCTGGAAATCTGGATCAACGGAAATCCGGTCAACCCGGGTGATTATATTGTATTTTAAAAATGATCCGGTCATAGCCTGATGTTCATTCAGGGATATCAGGCTCCTGAAACTAAATAATCTTACAACTACTTTAAAATCAATCACTCTGAAACGTCGTATCGCCATACTGGGTTCAACAGGATCCATTGGGACCCAGGCACTGGAAGTGATCCGGGAGCACCCGAATGAACTGGACGTGGAAGTGCTGACCGCTCATTCCAATGCAGCCCTATTAATCCGTCAGGCTCTGGAGTTTAAGCCGAATGTGGTAGTGATTGGCAAGGAAAGTCTTTACCAGCGCGTTTTTGAAGCACTTGATCCTTTTGATATCAAGGTATACGCCAGTGAAGAGTCGATTGCGCAGGTTGTATCGATGGAGACCATCGATACTATCCTGGTGGCGCTGGTCGGCTTTTCGGGACTCCTTCCGACTCTAAAGGGCATTGAAGCAGGAAAGCCCATTGCACTCGCGAACAAGGAAACGATGGTCGTAGCGGGTGAAATGGTCACGAATCTGGCTCGTAAAAAAGGAGTGAACATCTATCCGGTTGACTCGGAACATTCCGCAATCTTTCAATGCCTCGCGGGCGAATTTCACAACCCGGTTGAGAAAGTGATCCTTACTGCATCCGGAGGGCCCTTCCGCGGCATGAATCAGGAACAGCTCTCGAAAGTAACAAGGGAGCAGGCCCTCAACCACCCCAACTGGAAGATGGGCTGCAAGGTCACCATCGATTCGGCAAGTATGATGAACAAAGGACTGGAAGTGATCGAGGCAAAGTGGCTTTTCGGACTGAACCCTGAACAGATCGATGTGATCATACATCCTCAGAGCATTGTCCACTCCCTGGTGCAGTTCGCCGACGGTTCACTGAAAGCTCAACTGGGATTGCCCGACATGCGCCTGCCGATCCAGTATGCACTGACGTACCCGCAACGCCTGCCTACCACTTTTCCCCGCTTCCGTTTCACCGACTATCCGCAACTCACTTTCCAGGCGCCAGATCCGGACAACTTCCGCTGCCTGTCTCTTGCCTATGAAGCCATGAAGAAAGGCGGCAGCCTGCCCTGCGTGATGAATGCCGCCGACGAGGTAGCCGTTCATGCCTTTCTGAAAGATGAGATCGGATTCCTACAGATACCGGAAGTGATCGAACAATGCATGGCATTGTCCGGTTTCATTCCGCAACCTGATTACTCCGATTTCTGCAAGGTGGATATTGAAACCAGAAATCTGGCCGAAGAAATCATCCGTAAAATGAATCCCTGAGATTGTTACCTTTGCGGGAATTCCGGTTCCGGCAGGAAGGACATCAGGAACTATTTGCTGAGGGCGGAGAGCGGAGAGCAAAGCGCAAGTATCAGGACAAAGGTTCTTTATCTTTTTCCTTTTGTCTTTTATCTTGACATCCATAAAAAGGTGAAATATTAGTTCTTTTGTCTTTTTCCTTTTGTCTTTTATCTTGACAACTGTAAAAAGGTGAAACATTAGTTCTTTTGTCTTTTTCCTTTTGTCTTTTATCTTGACTGACTTTTCTGCTGAGAAATCCAGCGGATTCAAATCAAAAAACTGAAATAACAAAGTAGAAGTACCGCATGGTCATACTCATCAAAACGGCGCAGTTACTGCTTAGCCTTTCCATTCTTGTCATTTTTCATGAATTCGGGCATTTTATAGCTGCCAAGATATTCAAGACGCGGGTTGAGAAATTCTATCTTTTCTTCGACCCCTGGTTCTCACTTTTCAAATTCAGGAAAGGTGAAACCGAATACGGTGTGGGCTGGCTTCCTCTTGGCGGATATGTGAAGATATCCGGGATGATTGATGAATCGATGGATAAGGAAGCTATGAAGCTCCCGCCCCAGCCCTATGAGTTCCGCTCCAAGCCTGCCTGGCAGAGGCTCATCATCATGCTTGCCGGTGTTACGGTGAACATCCTGCTGGCAATGGGCATTTATATCGTCACCCTCTCGCTGTGGGGAGAGCAGTATCTGCCTACCTCCTCAGTGAAATACGGGATCACTGTTGATTCGGTCGGACGTGAAATGGGACTGCAAAACGGAGATAAGATCCTGAGCGTCGACAACCAGGAAGTGGAAGACTTTTTTAAGATACCCGGAAAGATCATCCTCGACAATGCTCAAAGCATTCAGGTTGAAAGAGACGGACAGCGGAAGGATGTACAGATACCGGCAGGTTTCGTTTCCAGGTTGCTGAAGCACCAGTCGGCTGAATTTATCAGTGTCAGGATCCCCTTTGAAGTGTCGGATTTCAGTAAGAGTTCCGTCGCTCCCAAAGCAGGGATAAAGGTTGGAGATAAAATCATCGGATTGAATGAACTGTCCACTCCCTATTTCGATCAGTTCAAGTCGGAACTGGGTCAGAAGAAAGGGCAGGAAGTGACGGTGGTTGTCCTTCGGGGCGCCGATACAGCCCGTTGCAAAGTCAGGGTTCCGGAAACAGGATTGCTCGGGATCGCGCCCAAGCCGCCTGCAGACTATTTTACTTTCAAAGAGCATCATTACAATGCATTTCAGGCTATACCCGCGGGAATCGTCAAGGCATTCAAAGGCGTCGGCAATTACCTGAAGCAGCTCAAGCTCATCTTCTCACCCGAGGTAAAGGCCTATGAATCCGTCGGAGGGTTTATCACCATCGGAAAGATCTTCCCGGGTGTGTGGGATTGGGAAGCATTCTGGGGACTGACAGCCTTTTTATCCATCATGCTGGCCATCCTGAATGTGCTGCCCATACCGGCACTGGACGGAGGGCATGTGCTGTTCCTCTTTTTCGAGATCATCACCGGCCGCAAGCCCAGCGACAAGTTCCTCGAGTATGCCCAGATCGTGGGAATGGTGTTGCTGTTCGGGCTGCTGATCTTTGCCAATGGAAATGATATCATCAAGTTATTCAGACACTGAGGATTGTGATTTAAGATAAAAGATAAAAGGAAAAAGATAAAAGATAGGCTTTCCTGAATGTGGTAAGTTTTGAAAGTAATTTTCCGGGCTCAATTCGTGTCTCCTATGTAAAAAACAGGGAATAGGGATCAGCGGGCACATAAATATCCTTTTGAAAGCAGAGGAGCCATG
>CAZJCG010000081.1:0-11274 GCA_964544545.1 uncultured Lentimicrobiaceae bacterium
TTCGGTAGTCATTCGTGGTTAGTTCTTTTATCTTTTTCCTTTTATCTTTTATCTTCCTCTAGTTTTGTTTCTCGCAGATTTCGCAGAAAAAAACCGCAGATTTTCGCAGAAGTACATGGCTCATCAGCGTTTATTGACTAATCAGCTAATTGTCGAATTAACTAATTATCAAATTCTTAAATTCTTAAATTCTTAAATTCTTACATTCACATCTCTTTTATCTTTTTCCTTTTATCTTTTATCTTTCTTTAAGATAACCGACGTCATCGTCAACGATCCCATCACAGGCTTATCGTTGAAAAACGACGGCTCTTCGTCGATGTCCTTCAATGCGAGTACATACAGAAGCGGCAGGAAATGTTCGGGAGTCGGGATGGACAACTGTACGGCTTTTCCGAGCTTGGGGTAGTCAATTAGTTCCTGATGCCTGTTTTCGAGGATCAACTTCTTGAAAAGGCCGTTTGCTTCCAGTGCCCAGTCGCTTCCGGTTTCGGGTTTCCTCCATTCGATGAGCCGCAGGTTGTGAACCATGTTGCCGCTTCCGATGATCAGGACTCCTTTGTTCCTTAGCAGAGCTAATTTTTTCGCAAGCTCATAATGCTGCCGGGGCGACAATTCATAGTCCAGACTAAGCTGGATGACCGGGATGTCAGCCTTAGGATACATGTTCCGCAGGACGCTCCAGGTGCCGTGGTCAAGTCCCCATTGCAAATCCAGTCCGGCTGCGTGTTCCCTCAGCAACTCCGCTGTTTCACCTGCAAGCAGCGGGTTGCCGGGGGCGGGATACTGAACATCGAAAAGCGCCTGCGGGAACCCTCCGAAATCATGGATCGTGGGTGGCTGCTGCATTGCAGTCACAAAGGTGCCTTTTGTTTCCCAGTGGGCTGAAATGACCAGGATGGCTGCAGGAAGAGGCAGTGATGATCCCAGGGATTCCCATTTTTCCGAGAATTCATTAGTTTCAATGGCATTCATCGGACTTCCGTGCCCGATAAACAGAACCGGCATCGTATCTGTTGGCAGAAATGATCCGGTAATGTGTTCAAGTTGATTCAGTTTCATGGTAAATCCGGCAAAAGGAAGGAGGGCCAATGATTTCAGAAAATCTGCCCGTTTCATGTTTTCTGCTGTTTGATACAGGGTTTTCTTCAGGACTTCACCTGCAGGTACTCGACTTCGCAGTTGATCTTTACTTCGTCGCTTACAAGCACTCCGCCGGCTTCCAGAGCTGCGTTCCAGTTAAGGCCCCATTCTTTGCGGTTGATCTTTCCGCTTACTGTAAATCCGGCCTTCACATTTCCCCAGGGATCGTTCATGATGCCACCGAATTCCACATCGAGAGTAACAGGTTTCGTAATTCCGCGAATCGTGAGGTCACCAGAAAGGGCAAATTCGTCATCGGAAACCTTTTTTAACGAAGTGGATGCGAAGGAGATATCGCTGAAGTTTTCAGCGTCAAAGAAGTCGGCGCTCCGAAGATGATTGTCCCTGTCGGCGGTACCTGTATTGATGGAAGCAGATTTGATCCTGACATTGATGGCTGCCGATGAAAAATCTTCTCCTTCGGTTGTCACGGTGGATTCGAATTCCCCAAAGACGCCTTTTACGTTGGAGATCATAAGGTGTTTTACTTTGAAGGCTATTTCTGAGTGCGTAGGGTCTATAACCCAATTGATCTTGTTTTCCATTTTTTCTGATTTTAAGTGATTGATAACGGCACAAAATTACCACCGTCCGGCCGGGCGGTGGTAACACTTTAAGGAAGATGTGTGGTACAATCAGGAAATGACCGGGAGCATTTTATCGCGGAACTCGGAAGGTGTTATCCCGGTCTTTTTACGGAAAACCCTTGAAAAATATGACTTTTCATTATATCCGAGTTCATATCCGATTTCTGATATGCTCAGGACCGAATTAAGAAGCAGGCGTCGCGCCTCGATCAGTTTACGGGTTTCGATGAGTTCTGAAATGCTTTTGCCAACTATCGCCTGACTGATCAGGTTTAGATTACGCGAACTCATATTGAGTTTCTCAGCGTAAAAGTCGACGGATTCAGGTCGTTTGTAATTATTCTCCAGAATTTTAAGAAAACTGTTGAAGGTGGTGAGCTGCATGGAATTGCTGTGCATCAGGAACTCCGAAGCGGCATCTGCCTCCAGTTTGGCAAGGACAGCACTCAGCAGGTGCCGGGCAACTTCATAATTGGTCTTTTCATTCTTGTATTCCTTGAGCATGATTTCGCAGAGCGCGTTCAGGTCGCTGCTGCAATAATCATGGCTCAGCGGAAAATTCACCTGATCGGAGAAATTGGAATAGAAGTTAAACTTGCTTTGCGGGACCAGGTCGGTGGAATAACGGATTACCCAGCCACGGGTCTCACTGTCGGGGTGGAAACTATGCACCTTTCCTCTTGCTACGTAAACGATTACCGGAGTGATCAGATCGCTGAGAAGGAAGTCGACATAATGCGACGGCCGGCCATGGGTGAGGATGATCAGTTCCTCGTGGTCATGACGGTGAGGCTCTACCGGGTTGACTCGTGCCGGCTCCAGCAACTCTCCGGTCAGTTTGGTGATTTTAAAGGGTTTATCCATATCTGAACAAAGGTCGTTAAAATTGTTATAGGCATCAATTTTTGAAAATCATCCCTTTCTTCAACCTACATTTCAGGCAAACTCAATATATTCGCAGAGAGCAAGGAAGGTAGTGGGCCATGGCAAATTTCAGGAAGTTTGGAGTAAAAGTAACGATCCGGGAACAGCGCAGTCCTCAGGCATTCCTTATCCTTTGTCATACCAGAAACTGTTTACTCTAAGGCCGGTGAAGGGAACCGGCTTCGCAAATGAGACAGCCGGAGCTGCGAAAGAGCTCATTGATTTCATATCATGAGCAGGCTTGCAGGGAGCTGTTAAATTCAGAAAAGAGAATTCCGCTATGAAAAACAAGAAAGTTCCTGAAGGTTACCTGTTTACGCGACCCTATACCAATTACATTTTTGTATTGCTCTTTCTGCTTTACATGTTTGACTACATCGACCGGATGGTCATAACTTCTCTGTTCCCATTCCTGAAGGCCGACTGGAATCTTACCGACACGCAATGCGGGATGCTGGTATCAGCGGTTTACTGGTCAATTGTAGCTTTTACCTTTCCGGTCTCCATCCTGGTGGACCGCTGGAGCCGGAGGAAGACGATCGGGCTGATGGCGATGGTCTGGAGTATAGCCACCGGTATTGGAGCATTCTCCAGGAGTTTCAGACAACTTTTTATGGCTCGTTCGGTGATCGGAATAGGGGAGGCCGGTTATGCCCCGGGCGGTTCTGCCATGATATCGGCATTGTATCCGGTGAGTAAACGTTCCTGGATGATGGGACTTTGGAATGCTTCCATTCCGCTGGGAAGTGCTATTGGCGTTGCCATTGGCGGAATCATAGCTACCAATTGGGGCTGGAGACAGGCATTGGGGATCGTAGCCGTTCCCGGGATGATCGTAGCAATACTCTTTTTCTTCGTAAAAGATTATAAGACCATTGGCCTGACCAAGGATGTGCCTGCCGGCGATAAAGAACATACCGAAAAGAAAGTAAGGATGTCGCTCATGGACCTGTTCCATGAATTTATTGAGAAACCGTCACTCATATTCACCTATTTCGGCATGGCAGGAGTCGTATTCACGACCACTTCTCTGCTAACCTGGCTACCTACCTATTTCCACCGCATGGAGGGCATACCCGAATCGCAGGCAGGATTAAAGTCGAGTGCAGTGATGTTGCTGGCAATAATTGGCGCTCCTCTCGGAGGATACATAGCCGACCGGTGGAGGAAAAAGCGCCTGAACGCCAGGATGTTGCTGCCCGCTCTCACCTCACTGGTATCTGCAGCGTTGATGTTCCTGGCATTCTTTGTCTTCGATGGCCAGATTCAATATGTACTGCTTTTATCGTTCGGTATTTCGGTGACTGCCTTTGTATCGGCAGCAGCATCCGTAACGCAGGATGTGGTGCATGCAGGGCTCCGGGCAATTTCCTATGCCATTGCCGTGGTAATCCAGAACCTGCTTGGAGCATCACTGGGGCCAATCATAATTGGCGCCATATCCGATGCTTACAATATCGAAACGGCATTCAATGTCCTGCCAATCGCACTTCTGCTGGCTTCAGGACTGTTTTTTGCCGGTTCCTTCTTTTATGTCAGGGACCTTTCCAAAGTGAAGTCTGTCCATCTCGAAGCCATCGAGTAAGAAGTGACTGACTCAGGATGCCGTAAGTATGGCATTAATAAGATAGAACTGTGAAAGAACTTCTTCCGCCATTGACCCGTCGGGCAGGGTAAGGAATTTTTTCTTCATTTCAGCGGCATCGAGCACATCTTCGGTTTCAAATCCGTATGCAGCAAGAAAAGCCTCAATGCCTGATGGTTGTATCCAGAACAGGAAGGGCTCTGCCGCATTCACCGAAGCGAGTTTCTCGCCCATGAAGTCGCAACACAACCGGCTGCCGGGCGCCGCAATTTTCCGGAGCGTCTGCAAACTCAGCCGGACAGACTCTTCTGCAAGATAATAGGTTACTCCTTCCCAGATGAAAAGAGACGGGATATAAGGATTGTAACCTTTCCGGATCAATACTTCGCCGAAGTCATCTTTCCTGAAGTTGACAGCCACAAAACTTATCTCCTGAGGGATTGGAATTTTCTGTTCCCGCAGACGATCAAGCTTATAGTGTTGCGTCGACTGAATATCCAGTTCAAACACCTGTGCCGCATTCAGCGATTTGCTGAAACGAAGCGGACGGGTATCGTATCCTGCTCCCAGAAGGACGATCTGTGTCAATCCATCCGATAATGCCTTAGCAAAAGCCTGATCAACAAATGCAGTTCTGGAAATAAAATATCCATAAAGAGGGGAACTTACCAGTTGCTGAACGGCCCACTGCCGCGATTCACGGGACTTGAGCAATTCCAATGCCTCCGGCTTCAAAAAGATATGAGCAAGATCATCAGGCCCTTTTATGGCTTCCCGCTCATCCAGGGCTGACAAGGCGCGGCAGAATGCAACGGATAAGGCCGTCTCCGAGGGACTGTTCTCAACCGATTTGCCTGAAGTATCGGCCGGAGGCCCGGTAATACCCAGTATGTTCCCGAAGGGATCCCTGATCCTGGCATACCGGATGGAAAGTGCATCCCGGACCGGAGATTCCAGCGTTGCTCCGGCATCCGTCAGCAAACGGACAGCCTCATCGGTATCATCAACCTCCCAATATATATCAACTCCGGCCTGGTTACCGGGAACAGATTTTTCGTCTTTGCGCAGCGACAGCGAACATTCGCCTATCTGGAAGATCACTGTAAACGGTGAATCAAACAGGGGCTTTTTATCCAGTATGGCACTGTACCAGTTCTTTGCTGCTTCAAGGTCTTTGACCGTATAAACGGCTCGTTTCAGTGATTTTAACATATTCCTGCAAAATAATCGAGGTTACCGGTTGCACATTCTGTGGAAATTCTAAAGTGCCGCCTTATGTTCATTCGGTAACATGTTCCATTTGATCCCGTAATAAAACTTCTAAACCCTTAACACAGACTCAGGCAAACGCCCGGATGGATTGTCTTAAGCCGGAGCAATGCCTGTTCACTTCCCGGCGAACAGAATTTCTCCAATGAATCGATTCCGATGGCAAAGAGCTTTTGTCCGTTGCCATTACCGGTATGAGTAATGTTTTGGATATCAGTTTTCAACCGGATCTGATTCGCCGGGTACTGGATAATCAATACAGACCTTAGCAGCCGAGAAGTCCTTGTTGAACCGGATAAAATCCTGGTGGTCAGGGTGAACGGTGTATGCGTCAAGATCTGCCATCGAATCAAAATCCATCGTCAGGATGATGTCGTAAGAGGTCTCAAGATGCCTTACATCAATCCCTACCTCGCAACGCCGGATCAGATCAATCGAATGAGGGAGCTCTTCAATATGTTTCTTAAGTTCTGTCAGCGCTTCCGTCCGGTTACTGCCGGTGAAGGAGTTCTTAAGCCTGAAAAGTACAATATGACGGATCATAGTCGATTGGTTAATGCTTGCCCCGGAGAGATGATATTAACTCAGCTTTCGATCTTTCTTTTGAATTCGAGAAGACGTTCCTTTGATGATTGATCGAATGTATAATGCTTTTCCAGCACTTCACAGGGAAATTCATCACAGCAGGCGCAGTTCTCCAGGTTCTTCCCCGAAGCACATAACCTTACAGGGCAATCCGTGCAACCGGTGAAGAGTCTACCGGTGTTGCTCTTACAACCGTCGCAGTTGCCGATGGTTTCAGGTGATGCAGGTATTCCGTAGATTTTTGTCAGTTCCTCAGCAATCCTGGTTCTCATACCGGATTTTACGGATTGATCAGGTTCAAGCGTTGCCAGACGGATTGCGCAGGTTTCGCAGGACAAGCCACAGTAAGCGAGAGGAAGACTCATGCAACGGTTTTGTATGGAAAGCCTGAATTCAGAAAGGTTATAAGCTCTATTCCGATACTAAGTTCAACTCCAGATCATCGGCTGAATGATAAATCTTAAAAGAGTCAGCCCTGGTAAAAAGATCCGTAGCCGGAAGAAGCGTGCCATAACTCTGTTGAGGACAGATGTGTCCTAACGCAGTCCCATTGCCGTGATGATCTCTTCCACCTTTGTTTCCAGCATCGCATCAGTAGCCTTGAAGGCTTCGAATGCCGGGAGGTTCGCCTTGATGCTGAAGTAAAATTTGATCTTGGGTTCGGTACCTGATGGGCGGACTGAGATCTTGCTGCCGTCTTCCAGAAAGAACTGAAGGACGTCGCTTTTCGGAAGGGTTATAGGCATAGTGGCACCTGTCGCCAGGTCAGTAGTTTTCTGCAGCAGGTAGTCAGCAACCTTACTGACCTTGCAGCCTGCAATTTCTTTCGGCGGATTGGAACGGTAATTATCCATCATGCCTTTGATCTCAGCCTGGCCGCTGATGCCTTTGCGCACCACATTCACCAGTTTTTCCTTGAAGAGTCCGAATTCGAGATAGATTTCAATCAGCAAGCGGTACAACGACATGCCCTTTTCGGCGGCCCATGCTGCACATTCGGCCAGGATGCAGGAGGAGACAATCGCATCTTTGTCGCGGACAAAATCACCAACCATGAAGCCGTAACTCTCTTCCCCTCCTCCGATAAAGGTTTTCTGACCTTCGAGGTTCCGGATTACTTCTGCAATCCATTTAAAACCGGTGAGTACATCAAAATATTCAACTCCGGCTTTTTTGGCGATGTCGCTGATGAGCTCGGAAGTTACAATCGTTTTGACGATAAACTCATTTCCGGTCAGTTTGCCTTTATTCTCCCATTGTTTGATCAGGTAATAGGTGAGCAGGGCAGCTGTCTGGTTGCCATTCAGCAGGATATAGTTGCCATCGAGATCTTTCACGCCGACGCCAATGCGGTCGGCATCGGGATCAGTGGCAAGGATGATATCTGCCTGAATATCCCTGGCCATGGCAAGGGCCATCTCCATCGCTGCCGTTTCTTCAGGGTTCGGCGATTTGACTGTCGGGAAGTTGCCGTCGGGAGTGGCCTGCGCCTCTACGATATGAACGTTGTTGAAACCGAACTGTTTCAGTCCGCGTGGTACGAGCATGATTCCCGTCCCGTGGAGGGGAGTATACACAATTTTAAGATCCCGGTGACGGGCTATCACATCCGGAGCCAGGGTATAACCGGCCATGGTTTCAAGGTAGGCTGTATCAAGCAGCTCGCCAATGAGGTTGATTTTCAGGTTGTCGCCATTGAAGTTCACCTGTTCAAAGGAAGTGATCTTCTGGGCTTCAGCTATAACGTTCTTGTCATGGGGCGGCACCAGTTGTGCGCCATCGTTCCAGTAAACCTTGTAGCCGTTGTATTCCTTGGGGTTATGAGAGGCTGTGATGACAATTCCACTGTGACAATGCAAGTAGCGTACAGCATAGGAGAGTTCCGGCGTAGGACGAAGATCTTCGAAAAGGAAAACGAGGATGCCGTTGGCCGAAAGTACTTCCGAGGCTATGCGGGCAAAGTAGCTGCTGTTGTTCCGGGAGTCATGGGCTATGACAACACGGATCTCTTCCGCGCCATCATATACTTTCCGAAGGTAATTGGCCAGTCCCTGGGTGGCCATCCCGACCGTGTATTTATTCATCCGGTTTGTGCCCACCCCCATGATCCCGCGAAGTCCACCCGTACCGAATTCGAGATCGCAGTAGAAACTTTCCGTGAGTTCATCAGGATTATTTTCTATCATGTTACGGATAGCTTCCTTGCTATCTTCGTCAATAGTGCCGTTAAGCCAGCGCTCAGCCCTTTCAAGTACAGCAGGATCAATGTTCATAGTCCGGGATAATTACAGTTGTCACAAATTTAGAAAGATTGATGTGTCTCAGGAGTCTTTTCCTGATTTTTCTGTCGGAGGAAGGTTCACTTTATCTGCAATCAACTTTGTCAGGAACCCTGAAAGCAGGTTTCCGACATTATTCTCACCCTGGATCAGGAAGTCTGGAGTAACCTTGATATTTCCGGCAGCTATCTGCTTGGCGATTTCGATGGCGGTGACGCCTTGCTGGCCGATCGCTTTGTTCTGGAGTTCATAGGCTGTAGCAGTTGCCTGTCCGACAGCCAGTATCCTGGTGCCTTCAGCTTCACCTTTGGCCTTGATACCTTTGGCTTCGCCCTCGGCTTTGATCCGGATGCTTTCGGCTTCACCCTCGGCGAACCGGATAGCTTTCTGCTTGTTCTGTTCAGCAATTTTAACACCGATCTCTGCTTCGACCAGGCTCTTCTGCAATTCGGCTTCCGAACGTGTTTTTTCGGTGGCAATACGCGTCTGTTCTGCTTTTTGCTGATCCTGGTACATGGCCATCTGCTGCTGTGCAATGATCTTCAATGTCTGGGTATCCATCAGTTCCTGGGGAAGCTTGATCTGGCAGATCAACACAGAGACGCATTCCACGTGGTACTTTTCCAGTTCCATCCGTGCCCGTTCTTCAGCCTTTTTCTGTTCTTCCTGCCTGTCCTGAAGGAAGTTCATTGCTGACGTTGAGGAAGCCTGGTTGCGGAAACTGGAATCGATCATAGGATGGATCACATGCTGGATCAGGTTATCGATGGATCCAATCTTGGCCACCATGTAGGGAGCCTGATCGGGGCGGACCCTTATGATTACCTTTACGGAAACGCTGATCTCAAATCCATCACGCGAAATAACCTTCAGCGGATCAAACTTGGTATCGCCGCTTTCATCCCAGTCGATCGTAATATTGGTGGTATCGATTATGTATACCATGTAAGCCCTCCGGTTCAGGTAATAGATCCCCGGACCGGCAACATCCTGCTGGATACCTCTGAAGCCTTTGGGGACGACATACCTTTCGATGCCCACTTCATGCCTTTTTTCCAGTTCACGGGCCTGGTCGGTAAGATCTTTTTCCTGCCGTGCCGTTTCCCGGATCAGATCCTTGATAGGCTGGGGCTCTTCACCCACATTGGAGACGACCACTGCCACCTGACCACGTTCCACCACGGCAACCGAATCCAGTTCAATCTTGAACATCAGCGGATTAATGTAATAGGTGCCCGGTTTGAGCACATCGAACTGCGGGCCGCGTTGTCCGCCGGCTTCAAGAAATCCGGACACATTCTGGTAGTTGTCATGCCCTTCCACCGATTTGGCTACATATTCTGATTCGGGAAGGGGAGTACCGTCGAGAGCCGTTACAAGCCCGACTTTCCCGGCCGGGATCACGGTAGCATCGTAAATGTCGACATGGAAAAGGTCGCGGTTGATACGATAGGTCCCGGGAAGCAGCACTTCAGACTGAGGGCCTTTCTGCCCTTTGTTTTTAAGAAAGAGCTCTCCGTTTTCAAAATTGGAATGTCCTGTAACTTTATGGGCCAGCAACCTTCCGGTGGGGATGGGCTCGCCGTCCATTGCGGTAACCAGGCCGATCTGTCCTTTGTCGATCATTACGGAAGGAGTGTTCCTTACGTTGAACAGGGCAGCATTGATCCTGTAATATCCCGGTGGGAGCATTTCTATCTGGGGACCTTTTTCACCCCCGTTCCGTAAAAAAGCTTCACCATCCTGGAAAGAGTCATGGTTACTCACCACTTTAGCGAAGATCTTGCCTGCGGGGATGGAGTTTCCATCAATGGATTCGACCAAACCTACTTCATTTTCACCGATCACGATAAAGCTGACCTTGCGTGCCTTGTAAATGAAGGGTATTACCAGGTGTAATCCGGGGCCTTTGGTCCGTGCCTGGATGCCGATCTCGCCGGGCATGGCAATTACCCTTCCCTGGGGCATGTTCTTGCCGAACCACCGGCGTTCGAGAATGGCTATTTCGCGTCCGCCGACAATGATGACAGAACGCAGGAGAGTGATGAGGACGAGCAATGCCAACAGTCCCCATGCAAAAAGATTGATCAGGCTGAAAAGTTCCATGAACAGAAATGATTTGAATAAATAAAATGACTGTTAAAGCGAGAGCATGGCTGTAATCGCTGCCACTACAAGTAAAAACAAGTAAAATGCAATAATAACAATCGTATAGATTCCGATGAACGCGAAAAAATTCTTGAGTCTTTTTGCTGCCAGGGTAAGTGCGGCATTGTCGTTATTGCGGACCGAGCGGGTGATGTTATTGGAGAAGGAATTCAGGAAGCTGATCGGTATGAAACCGATTACAGAGACGGCGATGCAGGAAAATACCATCCAAAATGGCGGTATGCTCATCGAGAAACCTCCCATAGCTTCAAGTTTATCTGCCATCAGGCTAAAGACAAGCCCGAAGATCACACCGGTAAGTAAAACGAATATCAGGCAGATAAATCCCAGTATCGAAAGGAATTTTCCCCATTTGGCTGCGTTCAGCAGGTAAGAGATAGCCTCTGGTGTCAGTTGCGGTTGTGGCTGGACAGGCTCAGTGGCGGGAAAAGGTTTTTCTTCCATGATTCAAGGTTTCTGACACGTAAAATTAGGAATTTGAGAATATCAAAGGCCGTGAATCGGAAAAATCAGTGATTCGACAATTAAACAATTTGAATTTGAGAATTTAGAAATTTAGAAATTTAGAAATGGGGGAATGCAGGAATTAGCTAATTTGATAATTCGACAATTCGGTAATTTGACAATGGGGGAATTTAGAAATTTAGAAATGTGAGAATTAGTTAATTCGGTGATTCGAGAGGGTGCTCAATAAACTGTGTCAAATTTAAAACCTAGATTTGACAAAGCTATG
>CAZJCG010000082.1:0-10853 GCA_964544545.1 uncultured Lentimicrobiaceae bacterium
CCCTTTTGCAGGAAGGATTTAAATCCGGTTTGTTTCATGTTGCGTGCTTGCGGATGCAAAAATACTGCATCCGGATTGGCATTCGGATGACAGCCTTGTTAAAGAGATGTTAATGCCGAGAAAGGGTCTGTTTCAGGATTGAATACGCTTTCATATTTGTTCTGTCTGAGGACCGACCTGATAAAAATTCCGTAAGTTTTGTTCAGACTTTTTGCGGGAACGGCCTTGCGCTAAGCGATACAGAAGCATGCGACGGTCAAAGCGCGGGCGCGGCTTGTATCGCGGGGAAGAAAAAAAATAAGGTTTAGGAAAGAACAAACCTTATTTACTCTTGAACTCAGCAAATCTAAATGGGCCAAGGAGAAAAATCTATCGGGAACCAATTTTTGAGTCAATCTCTGATACGGTTTTGCATTGCCTTCATCTCTGTGCTTCTCCGTGCTCTCTGTGGTGATAATAACTTATTGTTACTCCGGGTTCTAAAAATTTACCACAGAGGGCACAGAGGGACACAGAGAAAAAATGAAGAGATCAACTTTTAAGATGGGCTTTGATGCAGTCATTCGACACAAGCAGCACCAACCCGCCAGTCTGCGCTGGCTTCTGTACTGCTTTCTTAAGCCCGCCGCAATGAGCTTTCCCTTGAAAACTACGAAGTTTTTATAATGTCGGTCCACCAACAACACTTTTGCATAACACTCAATCCCGCTTGAGGATCGACCTGATAAAAATTCCGTCAGTTTTGTTCAAACTTTTTGCGGGAACGGCCTTGCGCTAAGCGATACAGAAGCATGCGAAGGTCAAAGCGCGGGCGCGGCTTGTATCGCGGGGAAGAAAAAGTTTGTTACAAATCCAGGAATTTTTATCCAGTCTTGACTTTTGCTCCACTTTGTGTCAAGACAAAGTGGAAAAAATCAGAATTCTGATGGACTTTATACAATTCGATACTTTTATTTTGCATGATAAAAGAAAAATAAGTCAAAGAATCCGTCAACTGACAGAAAGCTTTTACCTGCCGATGCAGATCTGCCTGTTTAAAACCGACCAATAATGATTTACCCTTATAACGGGCAAATCAGTTCCCGATAATCACATTCAGGCTTTTAGGTAAAATACTGAATTCAAAAGGAGTGTGCCCGAGCGATTCCCCGTCCACTTCGAGGTACATGGGTGTTACCGATCTGATAACGATTCCGGACGAGATATAGGTGCTGACCTCAGGAAGACGTGTAAATGATCCGTCAAACAGTTTAATCACATTCCGGATGATCTTGAATTTCCCGATCGGGCGAATAACCGTAAGATCAAACAATCCGTCATCCGGCTTGGCATTGGGTGCCTGTTTCATCCCGCCCCCGTTGAACTGACATATCCCCACCGTCATGCTGAATACCTCCTGGTGTATGGTCTCATTATCGAGAACGATGGTTGTCTTTGACACCCTGTGAGCAAAAAGGCTGATGAATATGTTGACGAAATAGGAAAAGGGACCTCCTCTGCCGGACTCTTTCTGGCGGTTAGTCTTCTTGGCAACCAGCGCATCGAAGCCCATCCCGGCCATGTTGATAAAATAACGGGTCTTCTCCTGTCCCAGCGAATTGTAAAACTTCACCATGCCGGTATCCTGGCGGAAGTTCTTCCCGTTCGTGATGAGGGCAATGGCTTCCCTGTAATCGTTCGGGATGTTGTACATGCGGCACCAGTCGTTTCCGGTGCCCACGGGGATCATGGCCAGGGTGATCTCCGAAGGGTCAACATGCTTCTGGGTGAAGATGCCGTTGACCACTTCGTTCAGCGTACCATCTCCTCCAACTACGATGATTTTCCGAAATCCGTTCTCGATGAATTTCCGGGTAAGCATCACAGCATGATCCCGGTGTTCGGTGAAGATATTGGTGAATTCAATCCCTGCTTCTCCCATCATCCTGGCAATGTGCAGCCAGTCGTGCTGTCCTTTTCGTTTTCCTGCATTGGGGTTGACGATCACAAACCATTCGGTAGCCATCTAGTCGTTTTTAGTATGCGGAGGCGCAAATATACAATTAATGATTCTTATGATTCTGTACTGATAAACCCGCTGATTACATATCTAAGTATGGATCTGTCACAGCCCGGAAATGAACCGGATCAGTGACCGGAAGGAGATCATGCGTCCGGTGTGCCGGCTTCAATCCATTTCTGCCGCAGTTTGGCATATTTCAGAAAGGTCGCATGGGATGAGTTCAGGCAGATGACAAACCCGTAAAATCCATCCAGAAATCCAAGCTTCAGGAAGTAACTTCTCAGGAACATCATGGCCGGGTTCACGATCAACCGCCAGAGCGGTGCCCGTTTCCCCGTCTCAAACATGGCGCTGGCCGAATAATCGGTGAACCTGTTCGCCTGGTCCATGTGCCCGCGGATGCTGTAATAGGAATAGTGCAACAGGTCGCCTTCCAGATGGCCGACGGTCCCGTTCACGGCCATTTTCTCATGAATGCTTTTCCCTTCCCACCTCGAAACGGTCCTGTTCACCAGCCTGAGTTTCCGGTCAGGGTACCATCCGCAATGGCGGATCCACTTGCCGCAGTAATTGGTAAGCCGGTTCATGGTATAGCCTGCTGCCTGAGGATCGTCTTTCACGGTCAATATAGATCTCCGCAACTCATCCGATAATGCTTCATCAGCATCCAGTGAAAGCACCAGGTCATGGGATGCCAGGGCCAGGGCACGGTTCTTCTGTGCCACAAAATCATCGAAGGCATGTTGATGAAAGAGGGCGCCGTACTCCCTGCATATCGCCTCGGTACGGTCGGTACTGAAGGAGTCCAGCACCACCACCTCATCAGCCAGCCCCTTTACCGAAGCAAGGCAGCGGCCAATGTTGACCTCCTCGTTCAATGTGATGATAACAACGGATAGTTGCGGCATGTTCCAGGACAGATTGCCACAAAAGTAATGAGATTTAGCTCGACAGAGCATATTTATCCAATTTCTGATTCGCCTTATGCTGAATCGCGACTGGAATTCCGTAAAGGGTCGAAGACACGAAGTGATCCCTTAGAGACTCCTTCCGATGCAGCCGTTGGCCCGAAGCATTTCTGCCACTGATACCGTAATCTGTTGCATACATCTTGACAGTTCTGCATAATTAAACAGATCCTATATAATAAATCACTGTAGTCCGGGAAACATCCTAAAGTCATTGATAATCAAGTCCTACCTCACCCCAACTCCTCTTCCCGATGAATCGGGACAGGCTCTAAAGGAGATCAGCTTAATCAGCTGTCTATCTATGATTTATGCAACACAGGCCGGCATTAACCGAACAATAGTGATAATAAACGAGTCATCTTCTTGTCCAGAGAGGATCTCTTACTTTTCTTTTGCTTAATCAAAAGAAAAGTAAGCAAAAGAATCCGTCAGCTGACGGAAAGACTTTATAAAAATACTGGTGGTTCTACGTCGGAGGTATCTGGCCAGCCATACAAGGCATGCAACCTCTATCCGCCGCTCAACATAGCAACATGCTGTGTATGGCTACGCTCTTACCCTGCACACGATACCTCCTCCAAGAACCACTGGCGTATTTTTATAAGGTCATCGACAATATGATAATTTTCAGGAAAGGACTGACATTATAAAAATTTCGTTTGTTTTCAATGGAAGGCTCGTCGCGATGGGCTCAGGTAAGCGACACAGAAGCCAATGCTGGCGTACAGCTTTTATACTGCGTCGCAATAGGCAGGCCCAAAAGTCCGAAGGGCTCCCTCCAGTCTAGCCGTTAGCCAGAAGCATTTCAGTCGATGTATAGTTTTACATTGCATGCATTCTGTAAAGTCTCACAATATCTAATGACAACGGCTATAATTCATGATTCTTTTGCGATCAACAGCCGGAGGAAGTGCATATATTTGTTATTAGGTATGAACTGTTTCATACAGTTTAGCGAAATCATCAGCCCATCCAACTATTAACCTTAATAACCTTAGATCATGTTACTCTCATCCTGCGGTTTGATCTGCGACGAATGTGAATTCTACGGCAAACAGTGCAAGGGTTGCATTGCCGTTCAGGGGCAGACTTTCTGGGCATTGGAAAACATGCCCAATAAAACCTGCCCCTTGTACCATTGCGCCGTCAATGAGCATGGATACAAAAGCTGCGGAGAGTGCGCCGAATTGCCGTGCAAGATGTTCAGGGAGATGAAAGACCCGAACAGCACGGAGGAAGAACATCAGCAATCCCTCATTCAGCGGGCCGACAGGTTAAAATCATCGCTGAACTGACAGCCGGACGGGTTCCGGAATTGCCGATGAAACTTCCGGAACCGGCAGGAGATTCCGGATTCTTTCCTCTGTTTCTGCATTCGCAATAAGCGCGTCATGATTCTTATTCCGACGGTATTATCCTCCGCCGGAACTTCTGCATATCTTTAACAGATAGGTCTTATAGCCGGTAAAATATTTCAAAATCTCATCCTTGGAGGACTCCAGGTAAATTTTAGCCAGGTGGTTATTCATCACGCGGCACTCCTGGTAATACTCCACGCGGTATCCCTGCCTGTAAGGGGTAAACTGGTAATAACCAAAGGAGGTTTTCACCACATCTGCAACGCCGAGGCTGCTTTTATTGCACAGCATCCTGAAGTCAATCCTTCCTTTTGCATTGTCCCTCACCGTGATCCATTCTGATCTGTTTTCCAGAAGCAGGTATTTCTTGATGGTATACCTTGAAACGTACCAGTCCTTGTTTTCCGTGATGACCTCTATGTCGCTGGCTTCATTGTAGTTCTTTTTATGTTTCGCCGAATACGAAACATCCATGAGGCAGTTCTTATCGACCCTGGCATAAAAGCTTCCTCTGAACGCATAAAAAGTGTCGGACATAATGAAGGTATAGTGTATCCCGCTGATCGTGCCTGTATCTTTTGATTCAGGCATCACCGGCGAATAACATTGCTCCGGATTCCCGACAGGTGCAATGCAAAGGCCGCAGGCAACGTAAACTCCAATAATGAACAGGCTCAGTTTTATCATGGTATCACTGTATAGCTCCTGCCTGACCGGTTCATGCCGGCATGAACCCTCAAATCCTGATATCTTCCGGCCAGGGAACTGTTTTGGAGGCTTTCCAGATCGAATTTACATAATCCAGCGCAAAGGCGTTCTGTACCTGATGGATATAATGAGAACCTCTCCGTGTCAACCGGATCAGACTACCATTTTCCCTTTCAATCATGCCACCCAGCCTGAAAAGGGCAAGCAGCGCCCTGTAGTCGGTTTCAATATCCCGGTAGAAGAACTGCGAATATTTCCGCTTATCCAGCTCCGTTTCATAAAGCCGCCAGTAAAGCCAGAAAGAGCGTTCCATCCGGGGACTGACATCCATCTTCAGGGATACAGGCAGATCCTTCCCGAGCTGACTGATGTAAGCCGGTACCGAAAAGGTATTGAAATAGTAACACCTGCCGTTGTAAGATCCCGCACCTGCACCAAGTCCAAGGTAGTAGTCGCGGGTGACGGAGGAATAGCGCTCTTTTTCCTGCCGGTTAAACGACCAGACGGAGGTTCTTGTGAACGCCTGCTGCAGCATAAAATCATGAATGAAATAATACATCTCTTTCCGGACAGCCCTTCCGGGGACTTTAACCCTTTTAAGCCTCCTCAGTTCACCGATCTCGGAATAAGGAAAGGTGAACAGCGGGTAGCAGGTGATCTGGTCCAGACCAAGATCAATAGCAGTTCTCAGGTCGCTTTCCAGTTCCTGCATTGTTTGATTTTCAATTGCAAAGATCAGATCGGCGTTCAGGGTATCGAAACCTGCGCTTTTCAGGCATTCAATGGCACGAATTGCCTGTTTACTGTTATAATCCCTGCCGATCATCTTCAGCAGATCATCCCGGAAACTCTGTACCCCCAGGCTCACCATACTGAAACCCGCCGATTTGATCCTGCCGGCCATGGCAGTATCGATATCATTGGGATGCGACTCTATACAGCTTTTACCGTCCAGAATGAAATACCGTGTCAGGTTTTCCATGATCTCTTCGATCTCCGGCATGAGCAAGGTGGGAGTTCCGCCTCCGACATAGAGCGAGGAGAAAGCTACCCTGCCATAAAGCCGGTGATAGATCATGAGTTCACGGATCACGGCTTCCTTGTATTGTTTCGCAGTTTCGCGGTCGTAACGGATCTTGTTATACGGACAGTAAGGACAGAAATGGGTGCAGAAGGGAATGTGAAGGTATAGCCCCGAAACCGGTTTCAACCTGAATGACAGATCACTCCTGTACCGGTGAAACACAAAGTCGTCGGTCCGTTCGGAAAAATACTCCCTTGCTATGCGTGTCAGTTGTCCCATATTACAGGTATCGCAATGCGCTGAAGATGGCATTCAGATTAAAACGAGAAAGAAGGTACAACTCGGCAAATCCGAGATATCCGCACTGGCTGCAGGAAACGGGTGTGTCATGAAACCTGCAGCACGGGTACAATTTCCCGTCGGCAATCAGATACGACAGGGTATTGGGCTTCTTCCACCGGTCACTCAGCATCAGCCGGAGTGCAGCGGAGGAATTCAACACCCGGATTCCGGATCTTTTTAACGCCAGGATCCTTTCCACGATCTTCGCTTTCTCCTGCGCATCGATAGAAAGTTCATGATGGTCGCCCGACGGGGTGAAGAAATAGAAATAGATGCCTTTCACATTGCTCAAAGCGGACATTGCGTTGCAGAACGCCTCCAGGTCAGCCACATTGGCTGCGCTGATGGTGTAGTTGATGAATATCCTGGGATGAGCGGAGCTTTGTATATGTGAAAGGATCAGGTCATAGCTGTTGCCTCTCAGACTGTTGTGCGTTTCGCGCAACCCGTCGATGCTTACAAACACAGCATCTGCTTTCGTTCGAAGGGGGAATGTGCCGTTCGTATAGATGATGCTGTATAGAAATTTCAGTTCTCTTGCCAGGTCAATAATATCATCGGCGGTCCTGCCGCCATCCCGCCACAGAAAAGGCTCACCGCCTTCCAGATACAGGATACGGGTGCCCAACGCAGCAAGTTCCTTAAGACCGGATCTCACATCTTCAAACCTCATATCCGGAAGGCCTCTGCCCGATACACTGCAATGCCTGCATTTCAGGTTGCAGGCATCATTGATGGCTATCCCTCCTACAAACGGGAGCGACTTCCTCAGGACACCGTTCATCAGAAGATAACGGAAGCCCGCGGATACTATGGGAAAGGCATCAGGAGGCATTCGGGTCGTATGGGTGCATCTTGAACAAGTTGCTTTCTGCCTTCAGAAAAAACTTTGTTGACAAAAATCCCTGTTGTACAAGAACCTCTACCGGCAACTTTGTTTCGCCCTCCGCCAGGAAGCCATGCAGAGAGAATATTCCGTAAGTGCCCAGCAACTGATCCTGTTTCTCCCCGTCAACGATCAATGAATACTCCATGGTAAAAAAGAGGGAACGCTTTTCGGCGCGGATCACATGATCCCTGTACCTGTAGAATCGGTGCAATGAAAATCTGCTTTGCTTCATGATCGCTGAATATTAAGAGTTTACCGAAGCACAAAAGGCACAACTATGGCTACCAGGCCGGTACAGACCACAACCAGGATGAACAGGTTATACCTTGCGGAGTAGTTGCTTAACAAGGATTCATCATAATACCGGTCCACCTCCTTGTCCTTATACATCCGGAGTAATCCGTTCACCAGTTTCATCCGGGTCTGTTTGCCCTTCAGCAGCCCGATAATGGTCACCAGGTTCACCAGGACGATCAGCACGACGAACAGGATCATCGCTGCCAGCATCGAATTATCTTTTCGCGATTGTTCTACCATTCCTGAGTTGATACCCAGAATGATCAGGTTGAGCAGAATTGCGGTCAGGATGAAGATGGTATCTGTCCGGGTATTTTGCTGCAGCTCGGAGGTGATGTGTGTGTGGACGTGTTCGATCATGGCTTGCAGATTATAATAATGAAAATGTGCTGACGCCCTTCGCGATCCTCATGGACATCCTACCGGAAACGCCACACGGATGCATTCTTATCCGGCCAGCCGGTCTCGAACTGGAATCTCCCGGGTTTGAAGAGAGCATTGAGGGTGAAGACCGTGACAAATCCGGTGGCCACGCCGATCGTACCTCCCAGAGCCCAGTGTTTATACCTCTCCGAATTAAATGATCCATCTTTGAAATTGTAACTGATGAGCGGCGAAATGATCATCACCAGCAATGATCCCAGAATGATAGGCTCACCGATCTCAGCCATTCCGCGTCCTGTTTCATTATATGCCTCAAGGTAACCGATGTTCCTCACTGCCACCCTGATCAGGTTGGTATCGGGTGAAGCCGGTGCCAGCCAGGAAGCGGCAGGTATGTTAGCTGTTTCCCTGATCCCGTTGCTAAAGGCTTTCTCGGTGCTCACCGTGGCAAGTTTGATCTTCAGGGAATCGTTTGAGTATCCCTGGAAGTAGCCGGTATAACTGCGGCTTTCTTTCAGGGTGTCGGTGTTTAGAAGCAGGGATTTGATGATTATTTTCATGCCGGGTTTCACAGTGATGGTCTTCGTCACGGGATTCCCGGTTATCTTTTCAATCCGGGGTTTCCATGGCTGGGCGCTCATCCCGGAAACCATTCCGGCTAAAACCATCAGAATAAGAAGTCGTTTCATAGGATTTCGATTGTAAGAATTCCGTTTCATTCTTCAGGTGAACTGTACAGCTTTCCGTTTGCCCTTTTCGTCCGGAGGTACCGGTATATCGTCTTGTACGATAAGGATGACAGCCTGAGCATC
The DNA here is from genome assembly GCA_964544545.1 of uncultured Lentimicrobiaceae bacterium. Classification (GTDB taxonomy): domain Bacteria; phylum Bacteroidota; class Bacteroidia; order Bacteroidales; family UBA4417; genus UBA4417. The sequence continues at coordinate 8,788 of CAZJCG010000082.1, forward strand.
ATCACCTGAACTTCCATACTTTCATATTTTTGTCAGGCCAGTCAGGCTGGAACTGAAGCCTCCTGGTCTTGTTCCCGCCATTCGTTATGAGGATGGCGAAACCCGCCAGAGCACCGGCAGTGCTTCCCATTGCCCAGTATTTATATCTGTTGGCATTCAGCTCCTGTTCCTTATAATCGTAACAGATCAGGGGCGACAGGACCATCACTGCCAGCGATCCCAGCAACAGTACGGCGCCAGGTTCCATCTTTACCCTGGAAGGCTTGTAGCAAAGCAGGTAATCGATGTTGGCCGTGGCGATCTGCAAAAGATTAGTATCCTGATGAGCTTCCTTCAGATAAAGCGTGCCTGGAATGACCTTCGAATAATTCACTCCCGCGGTGAAGCTCCGCACCTCCTTTACTGAAGTCAGCTTCATCGCTAAAGAATCATGCGATCCTCGCAGGAAAACGCCCTGGAAGTATCTCCCTTCCTTCAGGGTATCGTTGCTGGTATCCAGGATACCAATATTGAGCTGAAATCCGGGTTTCAGCAACACTGTGGTTGTTTTGGGCTTTCCTGTGATCCTTTCCGCCTGGCGACTCCAGGACTGGGCACACAGAAACGCCGGAAGAGTGATCAGTATCAGGAACAGGGCTTTTGTCTTCATAACAGTCGCAGGTTATAAACAACATGTTCTACCTCATTCATTCTGTCAGGATCATTGAAGTACTCAGCCGGCGAGCTGGTGCTCAACCATTTTTGCGTCTGAGTTTCCTGATCAGTATCTCATCCTGAAGTATAAATAAAACCCCGACGATCAACAGGGGAATCAGCAGTATCCAGACTCCGGGGTTCGTGCTGTATGCCTTGAATATGAAGCTGCCGACTACTGTCATCAGGATGAAAAGAATACCTCCTGCCAATTCATGTCCCCAGGCTAAAATCAGTGTTGCGATCAGAACGACGGTTGGTATATTATGCATTGCCAGGCAGAGAAGCTGTTCCTTCCATTTCCAGGTGCCCTCAAAGCAATCGAGGGAGAACACCATAATGAAAAGAATAATTGCGATGGCGAGGAGTCGCGACGACCAGTACAGAAACTTACTATTCATTGCAGCCTGAGTAAAGGATTAAATGCCCATGAAGATGATCAGTACGCTGATTTAGCCGGCAGGTAAAATGAGTTATGTTGCGTTGTTCCGGATGGCAGGACAAGGGGAAGCAATAAAGGAATGTCCCGTCAATCCTATATTATACTGAATCTTAACAGATTTGCCCCAAGGGCACGAAGTGCTCCTTCGGAGGGACTCTTTGAGTCGAAGCAAAGCTGATTAGATTCAGTAGTACTGAGCAAGTTCCGAAGAGTAAATTTCGACCCGAAGGGTCCCCCTAGGGGCAAGCCAGTTCAGCCGAAGTATAAATTTACGAAATTTCCGGCCAGTTTGAATAGCCCTCAGGTTGAAATTTCAGCACCCAGGCAATTCCCTGACCCGTTTGTACCGGTAAATGTCTGCCATGCCTGACAATCCTTTTCAGTTGATTCAACAGCAGCAGGCTTTTCTGTTGATAGAAGGATGAAAACCCAGTCAGGAATTATTAGCAGGTTCAGTTGCTTCCCGGGTATGCGTTTATAGATCCACAGAATTTCCCGGACCAGGACACAGATGTCGGGTTTCTTTATATTTGTATGCCGGATCAGGATAGTGAAAGGCAGAAACGGGAGTTAGCGGTCATTACCTACTCCTGAAACTAAATCATAAAAAAATGGTCAAAACATTATATGGAAGACTATAAAACAGAAATCTTAGATAAAATCTGTTATACTGACCTCGTTTATGAAAGGATTAACAAGAAGCTGAGTATACATCTCTCAAAAGATGAAATCGAAAAAATGATTTATGAAATCATTGAAGAAACAGACAAAACAAAGTTTCAGAAAACAGGGAAAAACATTTACATTACAAACAATTACAGAAATGTCAGACTGACAATAAATTCTTATACCAATAGAATAATTACAATAGACAGAATCAGCTAATCGTCGAATAACCGAATCACCGAATCAGCTAATCAGCTAATCGCCA
>CAZJCG010000083.1:0-10572 GCA_964544545.1 uncultured Lentimicrobiaceae bacterium
TACGACAAAAAATCAACAATGGTGTATACTCCCGGATAGCCATATTATCTTTTATAGGCGTTCTAGTGTTGAACGAAATTTCTTTATTATCATTGAAATATTTCCCAAAAATGTAAATTCTTTGCATACCAGTTTGAAATTTAAGAATCGCAACTGTATCTAAGCCATTATTGGTAGATACATGTATTATTCCTGCAGTATCCTTATAAAATTTCGATTCACTCAAAGTTTTAGTAATCTTTTTTACAATGTTATAATTTATCGGCACTGAATCTATTCCTTTTTCAGCGTGAGATCCATCTTTTATTTCAAATATAAGATAGGGTAGATTCTTTTTACTAACTATTGTAGCCTTAAAATAGTCAATAGTAAAACCACATGAAAAAAATTCAAAACTTATATTATTTGGTAACTCAACTTGGCAGTATGAGAGTAAAGGAAGAAATAAAAATAACAAGGATAGTTTCATTGATTCATAATTAATATTGCCCATAACTTACTTATATCATTAACCAATTATCCCCAATACACCCATTTCGGTCAGCTAAGAAATCGTATACTCAACTTATCAGTTCCGAAGATAGAAAATACTTACCCGCGAATGCAACTTTTCCGGGATGTTTATTTTTCGTAATGCGTGCAAGAAGAATAGCCCGCCCTGCACGGATCTTATGCTGAACGGGCAATGCCATAGTTGTTTACATCCGGTTGGACAGATCATGCTTCTGCTTTCCTGTTATGCAATACCAGGCCGACAACCAGCCCGGTGATTGAGTGGGTCAGTCCGGCCAGGAGGATATCCACCAGGGCAGCCTTTACATTGTAAAAATTCCACATCGACAGGAAAGAGAGATCATAAATCAGTCCGATGAAAAGTCCGATGATCAGCCCGCCGATAAAACCGCCTTTCCAGGTGGAGATGTTTGCCCAGCGGTAAAAGATGAAGGCCAGGAAATAGCCTGTGGCCAGGCAGGTTAAGGCCGTGAGCCACATTATGGGCATCTCTTTGGCCAGGCCTTCATAATGCTGGGTATTGGCTTCAAAAAAACTCATCAGCAGGATACCGTACAACAGCCATCCCAGGAAAAAATTTACTACACCGCCGGCAAATCCGGCCAGAATAAACTTTGTTTTCATACGATTGGGTTTTTGTAAATAATATTTAAAGATAATGAATATATCCTGAAAATGTACTGGTTGTGATGCTGTTGCGTGTTATAACGCCTGCCGCAACGAGCTTTCCCTTGAAAACTACGAAGTTTTTATAATGTCGGTCTGCTAACAAACCTTTGTATATAACTCAATATAAATAAGGTAATAAGGTTTAACATTAATGAAACCGATACTATTACTAAGGTTAAATAGGGAAAAAATAAGGTTTAGACAAGAACAAACCTTATTTACTCTTAAACCTTAGTAATAACAGGAAAATGAACTCTTGAATGACCTTATTACCTTATTATTCGCCTCTGGCCAGTTTGTTTCCCGACATATGATGGTTCAGCTTTACCTGGTGTACCTGCGAAATTCACATGGTCGGCCCTTTTTCTAATGAAATGATACTGGTTCCAGTTGAGGACCGACCTAATAAAAATTCCGTCAGATTTGTTCAAACTTTTTGCGGTAACGGTCTTGTGCTAAGCGATACAGAAGCATGCGAAGGTTTTAGTGCAGACGCGGCTTGTATCGCGGGGAAGAAAAGGTTTGTTACATACCGTTGCAATTTCATTTTGCGAAAACATCAAACTCGTATGCCCCGGTATAACTGAATCTAAGCAAAAATTGCTTCGCATTTTTACTAAGATTCAGTAAAATCCAGGAATTTTTATTCAGTCTTGACTTTTGCTCCACTTTGTGTCAAGACAAAGTGGAAAAAATCAGAATTCTGATAGGCATTGAACAATACGTTACTTTTCTTCCTGAAATGATATTTGTTACGATTTAAGACTTGGCTTTCGATGCACTTTGTGTCAAGACAACGTAGAGAAAGGGAATTCTGCTTGACATCAGACGATTTCTTACTTTTCTTTTGCTTGATCAAAAGAAAAGTAAGCCAAAGAAAAATCAAGACTTTATAAAAATACTGGTGGTTCTAAACCGGAGGTATAAACCTCGCCATACAAGGCATTCAGCTTTTATCTTCTCATCAACCTGGCAACATGCTGTGTATGGCTACGCACATATCCTGCACACGATACCTCCGCCAAGAACCACTTGCGTATTTTTATAAGGTCGTCCTTAACGATTCCCAAAGATTTTAAGCCAAATCTCAATAGATTATTTCTTTACCGGTAATTCCGAGGTAAATATTATGGTTTAAGCTGTCGCGATCGGGAAAGAAATTCCAAGAATTTACTTTTTCGCATGCTGGCAGGCGGAAGCCACGGCATTGGCACAGTTCACGCCGTCGATAGCAGAGGAGACTATGCCTCCTGCATAGCCGGCCCCTTCGCCGCAGGGGTAAAGGCGCCTGAGCCGGAGTTGCTCAAACGTTTCGGGATCGCGGGGAATCCTGACAGGGGAGGAAGTGCGCGATTCGGTGCCCAGGATCACTGCTTCTTCCGACAGGTAGCCTTTCATCTGCCGGCCGAACAGCCGGAAACCTTCCTGCAGCCTTTCCGCCACGAAGGCCGGCAGTATCTCATGCAAGGGCGCCGTTACAATACCGGGATGGTAAGAACAGGCAGGCAATGACTGCGAAAGCCTGGATTCCACAAAGTCAGTGAGACGCTGGGCCGGAGCCGACTGCCTCATTCCGGCTGCCCTCCAGCAGGCATCTTCAATACGCCGCTGGAATTCAATCCCTGCAAAAGGCCCGTACTCTCCGGTCAGATGCTGGTAGTCGCCGGGGTCAATGGCCACCACGATACCGGAATTGGCAAATGGTGAATTCCTGCGGCTGTTGCTCATGCCATTCACTACTACCTGGCCTGATTCCGTAGCAGAAGGGACAATGGTACCGCCCGGGCACATGCAGAAGGAGAAGACGCCGCGTCCGTCCACCTGCTTCACCAGACTGTAGGCGGCAGCAGGCAGGTACGGATCCCTCGGGGAATGGTGGTATTGTATGGAATCAATCAGTTCCTGCGGATGCTCAGCCCTCACCCCCAGGGCAAATCCTTTAGGCTCCAGGATTGCGCCATTCCGGTGCAGGATGCTGTAGATGTCGCTTGCGGAATGCCCTGTCGCCAGGATCACAGCTGCTGCTTCCCGGCGATCGCCCGAACGCTCTTCCACTCCGGTGACGATCCCCTGCCGGACCAGCAGATCCGTGACCCGGTAATTGAAGCGGATCTCACCCCCGGCATCCAGGATAGTCCTCCGGATCGACTGGATAATGGCTGGCAGCTTGTCGCTTCCGATATGCGGGTGGCTGTCGATCAGGATGTCGGGACTGGCGCCATGCTGCACGAGCACGGAGAGGATTTCATCCACGTTGCCCCGTTTGGTAGAGCGGGTGTAGAGTTTTCCGTCGCTGAAGGTCCCGGCGCCGCCTTCTCCGAAGCAATAGTTGGAATCGGGATTTACGATATGTTCCCGGCTGAGTTGCGCAATGTCGAACTTCCTGGCTTTTACGTCTTTGCCGCGTTCCAGGATAACAGGCTTAAATCCCCTGCGGATAAGCGTAAGGGCGGCAAACAGTCCGGCAGGACCAGCACCCACAATGATGACTGGCTTCTTATGACTGACGTCCTGATAGTCCTGACGGGTTACTCTCCGGGTTGCGCCTTCGGTGGTATCGATCGCCAGCTGTGCTTTCAGCCGGATCTTTACATTCCGGGTACGGGCATCAATCGACCGCTGGATGGGGATCACTTCTTTGATCCTTCCTGCCGGGATATGCAGGTGATGAGCAAAAGCGACCTTCCAACCGGAGGGATCGGAGGCCTGCTTCGGGGTCATGGCTATTTCAACTTCGCGAATCACAGGGATCGATTGAGAATTGAGCCGGAAAATTAGGAATTATTCAGGAGAGGGACACAACAATCGACATCAGGAACAGGAAAAGGTTGTCCATGGCAGAGGTCCGGATGGTACAATTCCTTGTGCCGGTCTTCCAGCCTTTGTGTTTAGTCGCCTTCGAAGGTGAAATTGATCTGGAATATCTTCGACTGCAGTTTTGTGATGGCATCGGTGTAGATGGTCTGGTCACGTTTCAGCAGGTCGAAGAGACCGTAGGACATCACCAGTTCGGTGCCGAACTTGAAATAAGTGGTATAAAAATCAAATCCAACTCCAACATGTCCGTAGAGGTCATTTCGGTCGATGAAAACATGGGTGATGCTGCTGTCTTCTTTCTTCTTGGCGTTGGATGCCAGGTCGAGGGCGTACTTGGCGCCGACCAGCACATAAGGTCTTGTATTGTTGATGCGGTTACCCTTGAATTTCAGGCTGAGCGGGAACTCCACGAAGGTGGACTGAACATTCTTGCTGGTCACCAGCAGTTGCTCCGGCTGGCCATCCTGGTAGCTGTTTATGGTGTATTCCAGGTCTCTTTCGCCGAAGGTGAGCGACGGGGTGAACCGCAGGTTGAGGTAATCGCCCATGCGCAGATCGCTGACGAGACCGATCACAAAGCCAAAGGTGGGATTGGATTCCACACCGTACAGATAGGCCGAATCGGCATTCAGGTCTGGGATGGAATTGATAAACTCATTAGTGGTAAAGTTACTGGCGGTGTTATAATACATCCGGCTTTGGAATCCCTGTTGGGTATGGAGGGTGAAGAACATCTGGTTTACGCCCAGCTGGAAGCCGAAATGGTACGGGACCTGGTCGGCATTCCGGAGGTTCAGGCTTTTCACACGCTGCCCCAGAACAAGGGTTCCCGGCAGTAACAACACAAACAGGAGGAATATGGTACGGTAGTGCTTCAAGATGTCAATCGGTAGTTTTCTGGATGAGAACGGAAGAAGGAAGGTTTTAGTATGATGCAGGGCGTTTTAGTAAATGCTAAGGGCAAGGGGCGAAGGGCAGGGAAAGAATAGTCATTCTATCGACATTCATGGTCATTTCCGCCGGCTGGCGGATCATTCGTAGTGAATGCTTTTATCTTTTGTCTTTATACTTTTATCTTTTATCTTGAATTAGCTGAGGGCTAAGGGCAGAGAGCATGGGCACAGCTGAAATTAAAACGTCGAATCATCGAATCATCGAATTGTCGAATCATCGAATTGTCGAATTAGCTAATTATCAAATTTTCACATTTCTAAATTCCCAAATTCTCACATTCTAACTTTTGTCTTTTACCTTTTATCTTTTATCTTTTATTTTCTCCCCCAATACAACGTTGTTATCCCGAACGTCAGCGGTTTGACGTTGACATCCTTGAAGCCTGCCTGTTGCATAAGCAGGGCGAATTCTTTTCCCTGCGGGAATGCCTGCACCGACTCCGGCAGGTAGGTATACGCCGAGCTGTGTTTCGATACCATGCGTCCGATCAGTGGCAGGATAAACCGGAAATAGAAGAAGAACAATTGTTTGACCGGAAAAGTCTGAGGCTTCGAAAACTCCAGGATCAGGGCCTGTGCTCCGGGTTTCAGGACACGATGCATTTCAGCCAGTCCTTTCGGCAGATTTTCATAGTTGCGAACACCGTAAGCGACCATGGCGGCATCGAAATGATCATCGGGGAAGGGCAGGTTCTCGGAATCCGCCTTTTCAAGATGTATCCATTCTTCCAGACCCAGTTGACGGACCTTCTCACGACCCACTTCCAGCATCTCTTCCGAAATATCGGTTCCGGTGATATGGCCCTTTGTGGCTTTTGCAGCTGCAATGGCCAGGTCGGCAGTACCGGTGGCGAGGTCGAGAATGTTGTCAGGGTTATCAGCAGCAAGCTTTGCTATCAGCCTTTTTCGCCATATTCTGTCGATGCCCAGCGAAAGGAAGTGGTTAAGGAAGTCATAGCGTCCGGCAATGCTGTTGAACATTGCGCGCACCTGCTCTTTTCGCCCGGGTTCCTGGTAGATGGTAGGTTTGCTCATAGGCGTTCTGGCTGTTCCCTTAGTTTTTCCCAACTGCCGGTGATCAGGAAACTCTCTTCCATATTTTCGATCATCCTGATGAAACGTTTCATCGGCACGGCAAACGACAGCTCATTGGCGCCAACGGAAGGGCGGGCGGAGATGTCGAACATGCCGATGATGGCAGCAGGATTTTCTTTCTGGTTTTCCTGGTAAGGGTACTGGATGATAGTCATACAACCGGCACCCATGGGGCTGATGACCCCGTGTTCGCTCACTTCGTCGTAGTTAGCCAGGGTGAACAGGCCGGCGAGGACATCGGGACGTGAAAAGAAGAGCACCGCAAACGGATCATCCGCTTCGGTAAGCAGGTCCCAGCGTTTCATGATGAGATAGCGTGCGGGTGCAACGAGAGCAGGTTTATTCTCCAGCCAGGCGCGTACCAGCTCGGGATCCTTCTTGTAACGTTCGCCTTCCATGGTCTCATTGCCATAGGAAAGGAAGTACTCAAAACCGGGCCGTAATTTCGGGCTGAATCCGCAATAGCGATTTCCTCCTCCGCAGGCAATCGAGCCTCTTCCGAATGCGATTGCTTTTCCGTTCCGAGCCTGTCGCAGACTTGCTATCATGCAGTGGGTTCCGCGTTCGGGTTTCACAGGTTCAGCATCACCCGCTTCATCGGCATAGGCCAGACAAAGAGGAAGTTCAATGCCGGGGAAATGGCGGTTCCAGGAATCCTGGAATTTCTGCCGGAGAGTAAGTTCCATAACTGGTTGATTATTGTTGAAGCAGGGCGGAAGCCTCACTCAACAGGGCGTAACGATCCACCGGTACCACTCCGACCTGTTCACATACCAGTCCGCCGGCCAGGTTGGCCAGTTCTGCCATAGGCAGGGGAGGTATGCCAAGTGCGATGCACATGGCTGCCACGCTGATAACGGTGTCGCCGGCGCCTGAAACATCAGCCACTGAGCGGACATGCGATTTTACGATATTGCTTTCGCTGCCGTCACTGATAAATACGCCGGCCTCCGACAGGGTGATCATGACCAGGTCGGCCTTCAGGAGGTCATGAAGCTTTAATGCCGCATCCTGCAAACTGGATTTGGATGAAGGATCAACCGTGATGCGCAGTCCTTCGCGGATCTCCTTGAGGTTAGGCTTGAACAGCGTAACGGTACGATAGGTCTCGAAATTCTTTTTCTTGGGATCCACCACTACCGGGATGCCTTGTTCTTTTGCAAGCCCGATTATGCCGGTGATGATGGCAGGGGTGAGGACGCCTTTATTGTAATCCTGAAGTATGATCACGCCCGGTTTTTCGGTCCGGATCAGCTGTCCGGCTTTTTGCAACAGGCTTTGCTCAAGTTCTGCGTCCAGGTCGGCGTCCGATTCATGGTCCACGCGAAGCATCTGGACCTTATTGCCGATGATCCTGTATTTTGTTGTGCTGATCCTGTCGGGATCGGAGAGTATCCATTTATCGGGGATTCCTTCCTTGCGAAGCAGTTTCAGGAATTCCGAACCCTGAGCGTCCTTGCCGATCACGGAACAAAGCAATGGGGTTGCTCCCATCGACCGGATGTTCAGGGCAACGTTGGCAGCTCCGCCGAGCATGTCGACCTTTTGCTGAAGGGCGACCACCGGCACCGGGGCCTCAGGGGAGATGCGATCAACCTTTCCGCGAAGGTAGGTGTCGGTCATCACATCACCCACCACCATCACCTTCAGTGTGGAGAAGTCGTTGAACAGTTGCTGAAGTTGCCCGCGGGTAAAATGCATGGAAACGGTATTACTTAAGTTTAGCCAGTGCTTCGGCGATCCTGCTGATAGCTTCTCTGAGCTGGTCTTCGGATGTGGCGTAGGATATGCGGACGCAATCGACCGAGCCGAAGGCTACTCCCGGAACGATGGCCACAAATGCCGTGTCGAGCAGGTAATCGCACAGGTCGGATGCCGAACGGATCATGCGGGTGCCGTCACTTTTTCCGTAATATTTTACGACTTCAGGGAAAAGGTAGAAGGCACCGTCGGGTACGTTGACCTTCATTCCCGGGATCTCCTGGAGCAATGCCAGTGCCAGGTCGCGACGGTACTGGAAAGCCTGCACCATATTCTTGATGTCACTGCTTTCGGCCGGATCGGTTTCCATGGCTGTGATGGCTGCACGCTGCGTGATTGAGCAGGTGCCGGAAGTGATCTGTCCCTGCAGTTTATTGCATGCCTTGGCGATCTCCTCGCGTCCGGCCATATAACCCAGTCGCCATCCGGTCATGGCAAAACCCTTGCTTACCCCGTTGATGATGATCACCCTGTCGCGGATCTCTTCAAACTGGGCAATGCTCTCGTGCTTCCCGGTAAAATTGATATGTTCGTATATCTCATCGCTGATGATGAAGATCTCCGGGTGACGGGCAAAAACGGCAGCCATGGCTTTGAGCTCTTCACGGCTGTAAACAGAACCTGTAGGATTACAGGGACTGCTGAAAAGGAAGAGTTTGGTTTTGGGCGTGATGGCAGCCTCAATCTGTTCCGGAGTTACCTTGAAGTCATGGTCGATCTTCCCTTCGATAAAAACACCGGTGGCCTCGGCCAGCTTGATGATCTCCTTGTACGAAACCCAGTAGGGTGCCGGAATGATGACCTCGTCGCCGGGATTTGCAAGACAAAGGATCACATTGGCCAGTGATTGCTTTGCACCTGTCGATACTACAATCTGTTCAGGCTTGAATTCCAGGTTGTTGTCGCGTTTTAGCTTATGCGCTATAGCCTTCCGCAACTCCGGATAACCCGGAACGGGCGGGTAGTGCGTATAGTTCTGATCGATGGCAAGCTTTGCAGCTTCCTTAACATGGTTCGGGGTGTCGAAGTCCGGTTCGCCAATGCTGAGGTTGATAACATCAAAGCCCTTGGCTTTGAGTTCCCGGCTACGCTGGGTCATTGCGAGTGTTTCGGATTCGGCCAGACGATTGATCCTGTCAGACAAGATATTCATTTCAGCAGGTATAAAGAAGTAATGGTGACCGGCAAAGTTAGAAAAATAATTTTGGTGCATACAATAGCTGCCATGCCGTTTTTACGAACTTTGCAGATCATAATTCTCAGTATGGACTTGTTTCTTGAAATTTTAAAATACCTGCTGCCGTCGGTTATAGTGCTTGTAACGACCTGGTACCTGGTTAGAGCTTTCCTGTCGCAGGAGGAAAAGAAAACACAGTGGCAACTGAAGTCTGAAGTGCAGAAGTCGGCGCTTCCGGTCAGGTTACAGGCCTACGAACGGCTGGTTCTCCTGCTGGAGCGTATTGAGCCTGCCGGATTGATCCTTCGCACGAGCCATGCCGGGATGAATGCCGCCGGTTTGCATCAGGCCCTGGTTCAAACGGTAAGGGATGAATTCGACCATAACCTTTCGCAGCAGCTTTATGTCACCGGAAAGGTATGGGAAATGGTGCGGAATTCACGGGAAGAGGTCATCAAGCTGATCAACACCTCTATGGCCGAAATTGCACCGGATGCACCTGCTTCGGAACTGGCCGGCAAGATCCTGATGAAGGATATGGAGCATACAGCATTTAAGGTTAAGGTAATGGAAGCCCTTAAGGATGAAGCCCGTGATAATTTCTTCTGATCGCCGGTACTGCCTGATCCCTGCTCATCTCACTAACCCTCAAACAGCCCTATGATGAAAAACACTTTACTTGCCGGCACCTTCATGATGGTCATGGTTCTCCTTGTTACTGCTGCCTGCCTCAATACCGATGAAGTCTCCACCGATTGTGAGCCTACGAAGCTGGAAACCAATCAGAACCTTACGGTATACGGGAAGCTGACTTTAGATAACATGCAGTTGCCGCTTAACCATAAGTTATACGATGCGGTTAAGTTGTCGGTAACCGGAAATTCGACGCTGCTGGGTTGCGATGGTTCGTATTCGGCCAGTACCCAGTTCGAGAAGAACATTCCACTATCGATTTATGACGAAACCACTATCCGTAAAGGTTTTTATCTCGATCAACCGGCAGACTATACTTTCACAAATTCGAAGGATTATATTCTGGTATTGTGTAAGCTCAAGGCAACCTTTGACGACAGTCTGAAATATGAATCGGATGAAATGGCTTTATCTTACCGGTTCACCGAACTGAAATACGATACTGCCGCCACCGTGTATTATTATCCGCTCGTTCCGGTCAGTGGAACTCACTGGTACGCAGTGAGCAAATGACATTCTGAATAGGTCTGTACACACGGTGCCTCACTGGCGCTGGACGGAGGAGGCGAGCCAATGATAAGGCTTTCCTTTGATATTTTCGTTTACTTTTAAAAAGATTGCTTTCCTCTCTTAAATGCGCAAGCCCTCCGGGTTTGTCAATTCATTTATCCGGATGCACAAATCCGATGGTATTTCCCTTTTTATGCTCAATCTTTAATGGGAAGGGTCGAATCTCTTTTGTTCTTGTCGGGCCGACCTGTATATTCGACCCCTCCGGGGTCGGGCGTAGCGTCTGACGTCTATTCTACAAATATTCGACCCCTCCGGGGTCGGGCGCCGCGTCCAACATCGATCCTGCCAATATTCAAACCCTACGGTTTTGTTATTTCATTT
>CAZJCG010000084.1:0-10522 GCA_964544545.1 uncultured Lentimicrobiaceae bacterium
GGGAAATAGCCGGAATCCTGGTGGATGGTGAACCAGAGATCGTAGGCAGGGCAGAGGAAGGGAAAATGCCGGCGCCGGGACGTGATTACCTCGTATTGAACTTTGTCGCCGAATTTCCTGTCAAATGTTGCCGGAACCAGGAAACAGAACTCCATATCCGGAAGGTCCATCCGGCTGAGCTCTTCTGCCAGGTTCAGCGCGACCTGCCCAAGGCCGTTGTAAGGATCCTTCAGGCGGTCAAGGTCTATCAGGATCGTATATTTCTTTTTCTTCTCCATACTTTTTACCGGGTCAATGCCAGCACCCGGGAGGCTATAAATCGAACATCATCATCGGTAAGCGCCGGGTAGCTCGGCAGGTTCATGCCCCGGGCGCTGAGGTTTGTTGCGACAGGGAACAGGGAATGTCCATCCTGCAGGTACATCGGCATGGTGTGGGCCGGGTAAAAGAAGGGCCGCGTTTCAATGCCTTCGGCTGCAAGCTTTTCCCTGAGGAGGTCGCGATCAGCCTGCTTCTTTATCAGGATGGAACACATCCAGTAAGAATGTATAACATCCGGTCCGGGCACATGAAACTCCACTTCCGATCCCAGGAACATCTCTTCATAGATCCCGGCTATTTTCCGTTTCCGCTCCAGGATATCATCCACTCTTTCCAACTGTGCAAGCCCAATAGCCGCCGTCAGGTTCGTCATCCGGAAATTAAAAGCCGGAACATCATGCCAGTATACCTTTTCGGTTACACCCTGGTTCTTGAGATGAAATACTTTCCGGATCAACTCTTCAGAGTCCGATGTCACCATACCGCCTTCTCCCGTCGTAAGAGTTTTATTACCGAAAAAGCTGTAAGTGGAGATGCTCCCCCAGCTTCCGGCGGGCCTGCCCATGAATTTTCCGCCAAGGGCTTCGGCGCAATCCTCCACCAGGTATAGCCGGTGTTCTGTACAAATATCCCAGATCTCATCCATCCGGCAGATATGGCCGTAATTGTGAACGGCAATCACCGCCCGGGTGTGTGAAGTGATCTTCCGGCGGATATCTTCCGGATCCATCTGCAGCGTTCCGTACAAGGAGTCAACGAATACCGGAGTTGCTCCGCAGAAAAGCACCATGTTCGGAACGGCTACATACACAAGGGTCGGAACGATGACTTCATCACCGGGGCCTATTCCTAGTGCAAGCAAGGCAAGCGAAAGAGCGGCAGTTCCGTTGCAGACGGTTGTTGCATGACCGGATTCCGTATATCGGGCAAATTCCTTTTCGAACTTCTGAATATAATTACCTTTTGATGAGATCCAGTTGGAGTCGAGACAATCAGTCACGTACTTCTTTTCATTTCCCCGCAGAAGGGGCTGGTAAACAGGATATTTGATCTCCATGGTTGCGTTATTGCCAGATTAACACATCAATATTCGGGTAAGCTGTCAGATGGGTCAGAGTTTGCGCCATCTGCCCTTTTTAGGTTTGGCCGGTTTACGGTAATAATCCATTACCGCGGGCAGCAGCAACAGGATCAGCAACAGAATGCCTGCGGATGAATATAAGGTCTGGAAAAACTGTCTGTAACCGGTAAATTGAAGTTCTGCGGTAATCCAGGTCAAAAGCAGGATAGCGGAATAGAGTGAATAAGTCCATGAGAAATGCCGGTTCTCATATATGTTCAGCAATTCGGCCCATTTCCATTCAGGACGGAAAATTAGTCCGAGAGCCGAAAGCAGCGGTAGTAATCCCAGCAACAGAATGAGCAGGATGCCCGGAACCAGGTAATTCCGGAATGGACTGTTGTCGAGCAATTCGGGAGGGAGCCGTAATAAACTGCCTGAGGGATCAAGGATAAGCCGGATGCCCCCGAAAATTGCACTGGTTGCCACGAACACCATGAGGATGATCAGGATGACCTCGCAGAACTGCACCAGGATACGTTTCATCATTTGATAAAGTGTTAGGCTGATAGAGATAACAGGTTCAGAGTACCGGTAGCAATGAAGGGCGCAGGTAATCGATGATCCAAAGATAGGGGGAATGAATCAATTCTCCTATCTGACCCATGCAGGCAGATTGCAAAGAAAAGAAAAAGAAATTATCAAGTTTTCAACAATGCATTTCAGCCAACCGCTTTTCGATATTTTAGCAAACCGAACAGATCGTTGGTAATAAATTGACAGCCAAAGATCTGTTTATGCGGAGGGGCCGGTAAAGGTCGATTTCTGAACCGGAACCTGTCGCACGTTGTTTATCCGGAAAGGTAACAGGAGGTCTGTAAAATTCTGCTGACAGTTGATGATCCCTGATAATGCCTTTTGAATTCTATATGCTGAATTCTTTTCATTAAGTTATTGACTGCAAGGCAATCATGGTCGTTTGCCGGAAAGTCGAAAGTAATCTGCCCAGAAGAAATGCCCAAGTTCAGTCACCTGCACGTTCACTCCCAATACTCCCTGCTCGACGGGGCTGCCGAGATATCTGCCATGTATAAAAAGGCCATTGCCGATGGCATGCCCGGTCTGGCGATCACTGATCACGGCAATATGTTCGGGGTGTTTCAGTTCGTGAAGGAAGCAGAGAAACACAACAAGAACGGGGAGACGATTATTAAACCCATTGTGGGTTGTGAATTTTATGTGGTCGAGGACCGTCATCGTAAGAAATTCGGAGGAGGCGAGCGCGACGACCGCCGCCATCAGATCCTGTTGGCCAAAAATGCCGAAGGGTATTCCAACCTCATCAAACTGTGTTCGCTTGGGTATATAGAAGGATTATACAGCAAATACCCGCGTATCGACAAGGAGTTGATCGTCCGGTATCACAAAGGACTTATCGCTACTACCTGTTGTCTGGCTGCCGATGTGCCCCGTACTATCCTCCGCAAGGGAGAGGCCGAAGGGGAGAAAGTGTTTAAATGGTGGCTCGATCTCTTCGGCGAGGACTATTACATTGAGTTGCAGCGTCACGGCATTCCCGAACAGGACCAGGTGAACGAGGTGCTGCAGCGCTTTGCAGCGAAGCACGGAGTAAAAATGATCGCCAGCAACGATTCGCATTACACGGAGCAGAGCGATTTCAATGCGCATGATATCCTGCTTTGCATCAACACCGGTGAAAAGCAGAGCACCCCGTCGTTCCGCGATTACGGCGATGACGATGCCTTCGTGAAAGGAAGCCGGTTTGCCTTCTATAACGACCAGTTTTATTTCAAACGGACCGAGGAGATGCTCAGCCTCTTTGCCGACCTGCCGGAAGCTATCGACAATACAAATGATATTGTGGATAAGGTAGAGGTGCTGAAGCTCAGCAAAGATATTTTATTGCCCAATTTCCCGGTACCCGATCAATTCCGGATCCATTCCTCTGCCGTAGATACCGGCAAAAAGTTGATCTCGGCAGATGTGCGTAACCAGTGGGAATACCTGAGAGATATGACCTACCGGGGAGCACATACCCGTTATGGATCGGTTACCCCCCAGTTGCAGGAGCGTATCGACTTTGAGCTCAAGACGATACACGACATGGGCTTCGCGGGTTACTTCCTCATCGTGAGTGACTTTATCCATTCGGGAAGGGAAATGGGAGTCTATATAGGTCCGGGCCGCGGATCAGCCGCCGGAAGTGTGGTGGCTTATTGCATCGGTATCACCAATATTGATCCCATCAAGTACGACCTGCTGTTCGAACGTTTCCTGAACCCCGAGCGTATCAGCATGCCCGATATCGATACAGACTTCGACGACCAGGGACGCCAGAGGGTTATCGACTATGTCGTGAAGAAATACGGCCAGAACCAGGTGGCGCAGATTGTCACCTTCGGCACCATGGCCGCAAAACTCAGTATTAAAGATGTAGCCCGTGTACTGGAGCTCGACCTGCCTGTCAGCAACATGCTCACCAAGATGGTCCCGGAAAAACCGGGCATTTCGCTGAAAAGGGTTCTCACCGCTCCGATCACAGCTAAAGAAGGGGAAAAGTCGCTTGAAGAAAAGGACGGTTTACCCGGCGAAGATCTGGAGAACGTTCGGAAGATCAGGGAAATATATAACTATGAGGGCGACGACGCCGACCTGCAGCTTCAGCGTAAGGTGCTGCACGAGGCCGAAGTGCTGGAAGGATCAGTCAGGAATACCGGCATCCATGCTGCCGGGATCATCATTGCACCATCGGACCTGACGGATCTGATACCGGTATGCACTGCCAAGGACTCCAACCTCTGGGTAACGCAAATTGAAGGGAACAGTATCGAAGAAGCCGGTGTGATCAAGATGGACTTCCTCGGCCTTAAAAACCTAACCATCCTGAAGGATGCCCTCAAACTGATCGAGCAGAACCACCATGTAAAGATTGAGCTGGATACCATCGACCTGCACGACGAGGCGACATTCGGACTTTATCAGCGGGCCGAAACCAACGGAACTTTCCAGTTTGAAAGTGACGGAATGCAGCAATGGCTGAAATTGCTGAAACCCGATAAATTCGAGGACCTGATTGCCATGAATGCCTTGTTCCGTCCGGGGCCGATGAAGTACATCCCCAACTACATCGCCCGTAAGCATGGCAGAGAAGCGATCCAGTACGATCTTCCGGTTATGGAGGAGGTGCTGAAGGAAACCTATGGTATCACCGTATACCAGGAACAGGTGATGCTTCTTTCGCAGCAGCTGGCCGGCTTCAGCAAAGGACGTGCCGACGAGCTGCGAAAAGCAATGGGGAAGAAGATCAAAGAAAAGCTTGATAAGCTGAAACCTGAATTCCTTGCGGGAGGGATCGCAAAAGGGTATCCCGAAGAGAAGCTGAATAAAATCTGGGGCGACTGGGAAGATTTCGCTGCATACGCATTCAATAAGTCGCATTCAACCTGTTATGCACTGGTCGCATACCAAACAGCCTATCTGAAGGTGCATTATCCGGCCGAATACATGGCCGCCCTGCTTACCACCAACCTGAACAACCTGGAGAAGATCACCTTCTACCTGGATGAGTGCAAGCGTATGGGAATCCGGGTACTTGGACCTGACGTCAATGAGTCGCTCCTTGACTTCACCGTGAATAAGAATGGTGAAATACGTTTTGGGTTGATGGCTCTCAAAGGAGTAGGGGAAGCGGCAGCCGAGGCTGTTATCAGCGAACGCACGGAAAATGGCTCCTTTGTCAGCATTTTTGACTTTGTTAAGCGGGTTAACCTTCGTACGGTGAATAAAAGCACTTTCGAATCACTGGCACAAGCCGGTGCCTTCGACAGCTTCGAAGAAATCGACCGTGCAGCGTTCTTCGTAAAAGAAACCAACGAGGATACGACTTTCCTGGAAAAACTGATCCGTTTCGGCGGTACCTTCCAGGCTACGCAACAATCAACACAGCAATCCCTCTTTGGCGAAATCGGTCATGTGGATGTTCCCAATCCGAAGATTCCTTACTGCGAGCCCTGGTCAAACCTGGAGAAACTCAAAAAGGAAAAAGCCGTTGCGGGGTTTTTCATCACGGGGCACCCCCTCGATGATTACAGGGAAGAAATACAGGCTTTCTGCAACAGCACGATAAAGAAAGCCAAAGAGAACATGCTGGTTGCCGGTGGCAGGGAGTTCGTATTTGCAGGTATCATCTCGAAGGTGCGCCACGAAACAGCAAAAAACGGGAACGCTTACGGCAGGTTCACCGTGGAAGATTTCGACGACCAGGTGGACTTCGCCCTGTTCGGCGAAGATTACCTCCGTCTCAAACACTTGCTGGAAGAGGATAAATCGTTGATGATCAAGGCGAAAGTACAGGCCAGGTATGGCAAAGCCGATATGCAGGAACTGAAGGTTACCCAGATGAGCCTTCTATCGGAAGCTATGGATAAAATGGCCAAACAACTGCTGGTAAAAATACCGTTGCCGAATCTGAACGAAACCCTCATAAAGGGCGTTGTTAAACTGGTAAAGTCTCATAAGGGCGATTGCCGGATCAGGGTCAGCCTGATGGACATCGATGAGAACTACAAGGTGGATATGCATACCGGCAAATACAAGGTGCAGGCATCTGCAGTGATCCGTGAACTGAAAAAACTTGGCGGTATTGCTGTTTCAGTAATTTCCTGATATGCATCACCTTCATCTTAAGAAAATTTGACATTGGGTCGTACAGAAAATAGCTACTTTTGTTCCTGCTTTTGTGAAAAATTAAAACCTATCAATATGGCATTAGAATTTAACGACAGCAATTTTGAAGAACTGGCTATTAAATCGGACAAGCCGGTAATTGTAGATCTTTGGGCTGAATGGTGCGGCCCCTGCAGAATGGTCGGACCGATCATCGAAGAGATGGCAAAGGAATATGAAGGCAAAGCCGTGATCGGCAAACTGGATGTTGACAGCAACCCCGGCGTTACCAGCAAGTTTGGCGTTCGGAATATCCCCACCATCCTGTTTCTGAAAAACGGCGAACTGGTTGACAAGCAGGTTGGCGCTGTTCCCAAGAGCGTTCTTGTAGGAAAGCTTGAAAAACTCTTCTGATTCGATACGAAAATACGGCTGCCTGCATTCGTTGGCAATCAAGGGATTTATCCTGAGATGCCGGAGAGTGCAGGCGTTTTATATAGATACAGAATTCTATCCATTAATGGGCAGTTGAAAAGCTGAGCCATCTGAAATACAATCTGCTTGCATGTCCGCCACCCTTGATCAATCCCGACTACACCCGTACGGTAACCTGGAATTCCTGGCCCGGCAGGTAGTGGAAGGATTTATCGTTGGTCTGCACAAGAGCCCTTTCCATGGTTTCTCGGTGGAATTTTCGGAACATCGACTTTACAATCCGGGTGAGCCGATCCGTCATATCGACTGGAAACTTTATGGCCGTACCGACCGGTTGTATGTAAAGAGATATGAAGAAGAGACCAACCTTCGCTGTCAGGTGGTTATAGATAATTCTTCTTCGATGTATTTCCCCGTGCGGGACGAGGTGAGCCTGGAGAAACCAAACAAAATGAGTTTCTCGGTGTATTCAGCTGCTGCCATGATGTATATGCTTCGCAAACAGCGCGATGCAGTCGGACTGAGCCTCTTCAGCGATGTGATGGAAATGCATACCCAGGCAAGGTCCAACTCGGTCCATCATAAATATTTGTTCGGAGAACTGGAGAAACTGCTTGTGCCGGTTAATCCCGATGCGAAGAAACCCTCCAGGGTTGCAGAGTCCCTTCATTTCATTGCAGAAAATATTCATAAACGTTCGCTGGTAGCTCTCTTTACCGATATGTTCGATGCCGGCTCCGACCAGGCAGCCCTTTTTGATGCGCTCCAGCACCTGCGCTACAATAAACACGAGGTGATCCTCTTCCATGTGGTGGATAAGGCAAAGGAACTGGATTTCAGGTACGAAAACCGTCCGCACCGGTTCATTGACCTCGAATCGGGCCAGGAAGTAAAAGTGATGCCGGCTGAGGTGAAGGCATCGTACCTCGAACTGATCGACAAATTCTACAAGGAGTTAAAGATGAAGTGCGCCCAGTACACCATCGACTTCGTGGAAGCAGATATCAACCGCGGATTTGACCAGGTGCTGCTGCCTTACCTGCTGAAGAGGGAAAGGATGTACTGAGAGCGGAGAGCAAAGGGCAGGGAAGCAGAGAAGGCGGGAGAAGTCATACGATGGTCATACGGTAGTCATACGATAGCCATACGATAGTCATACAATAGTCATTCGATGGTCATTTGATGGCCTTTCGTGGTGAATTATTTTATCTTTTTCCTTTTGTCTTTTATCTTCTCAATGCAGAGAGCTTAGGGCTCAGGGCAAGGTGCATGCAGGCTTGTCGTCTTTTGTCTTTCTTTAGTTTTGTTTCTCGCAGATATCGCAGATGTATACGCAGATTAACGCTGATCGATCAATACTTTCAGCGATGATCTGCGGTCTTTTTCTGCGTGATCTGCGAGAACCCTTTTGTCTGTATGCAGCAGAGAGCTCAGGGCAGAGGGCAAAGAGCATGGGGTACAGTTGAAATCTAATTGTCGAATCAGCTAATTTTTAAATTCTTGCATTCCCAAATTCTCAAATTTCATTGTCAAATCATCGAATCAGCTAATTTTCAAATTCTTAATTTTAAATTCCCAAATTCCCAGATTGCCGAATTGTCGAATTGCCGAATTGCCGAATCAGCTAATTATCACATTCTCAAATTTCTAAATTCCCAAATTCTCAAATCATCCTCCAGCTTCCCATTTTTCTTTATACAGCGGATGATGCGACAGAATAGTATCCCGCAGATATTCCCTGCTCAGGTGGGTGTATATTTCCGTGGTGGTGATGCTTTCATGGCCCAGCATCTCCTGAACGGCCCGGAGGTCGGCGCCCCCTTCCACCAGATGGGTGGCAAACGAATGGCGCAGGGTATGTGGGCTTAGTTTTTTCTTGATTCCGGCAACGATCGCCAGTTCTTTCAGGATGGTGAAGATCATCACCCGGGTGAGTTTGTTCCCACGGCGATTGAGGTAGAGGATATCTTCACAGCCTTTCCGGATGTCAATATGGCTCCGGATCTCCTGACGGTAAAGCTGGATTTGTTTCATGGCTTTTGAGCCGATTGGAACCAGCCTTTCTTTATTCCCCTTGCCGGTTACACGAATAAAGCCCTCCCTGAAATACAGGTTGCTGATCTTAAGGTTCACCAGTTCCGATACCCGCAATCCGCATCCGTACATGGTTTCGATGATGGCCTTGTTCCGTTCTCCTTCCGGCTTCGAAAGGTCGATAGCCGCGATAAGCCGTTCGATATCATCTACCGAAAGCACATCAGGCAGTTTTCTTCCGATACGCGGCGATTCCAGCAACTCGGTGGGATCGGTATTCGAGAGGTTTTCCAGCAGCAGGTATTTGTAAAAAGCACGGATGCCGGAGATGATGCGCATCTGGGAGCGGGCGTTAAGTTCTGAGGTGTTCAGCCATTTCAGGAATTCCTGCAGGTCGCCGAGGGCTAACTCCGAAGGCTGCTTCGAAATCGATGATTGCCCGAGGAAACTGGTCAGTTTCGCCAGGTCGCGGCGGTATGCATCAATCGAATTGTCTGATAATGACTTCTCCAGCCTGAGGTACGACTCAAATCCTCTTTTGTATGATTCCCACATGCAACAAAGATACGCTATCGGATGATCCTGCCCTGATATATCCTTTTACCCGATCCGTTTTTGATAATGCACAGGTAGATGCCGGAAGGAAGATCCGAAACAACCTGGATTTCAGGGTACATCCGGAGACAACTGAATGACAATTGATTGACTGCGCCCTTTGCACACAGTGTTTAAAGACAAAAGATAAAAGGCAAAAGATAAAAGATGGGATGAAAATTTGGGAATTTGAGAATGTAAGAATTTGAAAATTAGTTAATTTGATGATTAGCTGATTAGTTGATTAGCTGATTAGTTGATTAGGCAATGAATTATAAAATGTGGCAGGTGTTGCATTACATTTCACTATTTGGGTTGAAGAGGGACAAGACAAAAGATAAAAGTAAAAAGATAAAAGACGATTAGCCTGATTTTCTCTGCCCTAAGCCCTCAGCTCTTTGCTGCTGCATGGACAAAAAGGTTCTCGCAGATAACGCAGATTGTTACGCAGATTAACGCTGATGAAACTGTTCTTTCTGCGAGGATCTGCGGTTCTTATCTGCGAAATCTGCGAGAGACAAGGTTGATTAGGGACAAGACAAAAGATAAAAGGCAAAAGATAAAAGAGCTTACAATGGATGATCCGCCAGCCGGCGGAAATGACTATTGAATGACAACGAATGACTATTGAATGACAACTGAATGACCATTGAATGACTACGAATGATCCGCCAGCCGGCGGAAATGGCTATGAATGATCCGCCAGCCGGAGGAAATGATCACCTACACCCTGCCCTACGCCCTTTGCCCTCAGCTGATTCAAGACAAAAGATAAAAGTAAAAAGATAAAAGAACCTGCTATGAATGACTATTGAATGACTACGAATGATCCGCCAGCCGGCGGAAATGACAACTTATTCCCTGCCCTCCGCGCTATTCCGGTCGGGTGTTGTCACATTTCCCGGAATAAAGTCCAATGCGAGGTATTTATAGTTGCCGTGAGATAAAAAAATACTTGAACTAGATATTTGCGATAATTGTTTTGTATATTTGAAATCAGATATAACGATTTGATCCGTATTGGTTTAACTGGATTGCTCTCTGACCAGCCTTTAATCTGATTTTTATTCCAATCTCGTTTAATAAAATTTCCTGACTATGAAAACGCTTTCTTTAATTGCTCTACTCTTCTTCGGTTTGACTTTTTTGACAAAGGGACAGAATAATCCCCCGGTTGCCGTGAACGACACCATCACCGGGATCGTGGGTTATCCTGCTTATGTAAATCTGTTTAAGAACGATTATGATCTTGATGGTGATTCTATTTATTGTAAGTATAGTTATGGCCTTCGAAGGTTAAACGACAGTACCTGGAAAGTGCTCCTGGACTCCATTTCACCATCTAATGAATATGATACCATTACAAGTTTTCGTTACGTCATTTCGGATGGA
>CAZJCG010000085.1:0-1274 GCA_964544545.1 uncultured Lentimicrobiaceae bacterium
AAAAGATAAAAGGAAAAAGATAAAAGAACATGCAATGAATGATCCGCCAGCCGGCGGAAATGACCATCAATGACAATGTATGGCAATGTACTCCCTGCCCTAAGCTCTTCGCCCTCAGCATCAAGATAAAAGATAAAAGTTTAAAGATAGAAGCCTTCTATAAATGACCATGAATGACAATGAATGATCCGCCAGCCGGCGGAAATTACTACGAATGACTATTGAACATTCCTTCCTCCGGCGGATATGACTTTTCTCCTTTTTCGATATTAATATTCAGACTCAGCACTGCTCTCCCCTCTCGTTTTTCTGCACATTTTCTATTTCCTGTTAGTTTCGTAAAACATATTTGAGTAAATTAGCTACTCAATACAGGTTCGTTGGGATGCTCGAAAGCCTGATTACATCGAAGACGCGTATCAAACTGCTGTTGAGGTTCTTTCTGAACAGTGATACCAGTGCGCATCTTCGGGGCCTTGAAAGCGAATTCGGCGAATCCACCAATGGCATCCGGCTGGAGCTGAACCGCTTCGAACAGGCAGGACTGCTTTGCTCCCACAACGAAGGAAACCGGAAGGTTTACACAGCAAACACTCAGCACCCCTTATTTGTTGATATCCAGCGGCTCGTTCGTAAACACGTAGGGATTGATTCACTCATCGAAAATGTTGTAGTTAAGATCGGGAATATCGAAAAGGTATTCCTGACCGGTGCATTTGCCAACGGGCAGGACAGCCGGAAGATTGAACTGCTCATCACGGGCAGTCCGATTGATGTTGATTACCTGGATCTATTGATCCGTAAGGCCATGCAAACAGTGAACCGTGACATCCGTTACCGGCTCCTGGATACGAACGAAAAGTTGAATGAACGACCGGATGAAGCGGCAGGATCGAAGATGCTGCTGATCTGGCAAAGAGAAAATTAGAGGCACTGCAGCTCCTGCCGGCTGCAGCAGCCATATCCTTATAAGCACATTGCCCAAATCGGCATGTGACTGAAAGGGCGAAGCTGTGTAAAATAGATCAAGATAAAAGATAAAAGGAAAAAGATAAAAGACAGGATGAGAATGTGGGAATGTAGGAATGTGGGAATGTAAGAATTAGATAATTAGTTAATTAGTTAATTCGACGATTGAAATTCAATTGTACCTCGTGCTCTCTGCCCTTTGCCCTTCGCTCTCTGCTCATTAAAGATAAAAGACAAAAGGACAAAGATAAAAGACCAGAAGTCTCCTACTCCCCTGCCCTTAGCCCTTAGCTCTTCGCTCTCTG
>CAZJCG010000085.1:1374-10273 GCA_964544545.1 uncultured Lentimicrobiaceae bacterium
AAAGACCAGAAGTCTCCTACTCCCCTGCCCTTAGCCCTTAGCTCTTCGCTCTCTGTTCATTAAAGATAAAAGACAAAAGGACAAAGATAAAAGACCAGAAGTCTCCTACTCCCCTGCCCTTAGCCCTTAGCTCTTCGCTCTCTGTTCATTAAAGATAAAAGTTCGTAAGCACTTCGCTCTCAGCCCTTAGCCCTCTGCTCTTTACTTTCGGATGGCAAAAGACAATTGGAAAGAAAAGAACTCATAATACCATTCAGTCTCACTTAATACCATAACACGACCATGTTCAAGGACAAAATCTTACTAATCACCGGTGGTACCGGTTCATTCGGGAATGCAGTCCTGAAGCGATATCTTAACACCGACATCAGGGAGATCAGGATATTCAGCCGGGATGAAAAGAAACAGGACGACATGCGTCAGTTCTACAAGAACACCAAGATCAAGTATTATATCGGTGATGTCAGGGACAAGCGCAGCGTGGATAATGCCATGCATCATGTGGATTATGTATTCCATGCTGCGGCGCTAAAGCAGGTGCCTTCGTGCGAGTTTTTCCCCATCGAAGCCGTTCGAACTAATGTACTTGGTTGTGAGAATGTGCTTGATTCGGCTATCGAACACAAGGTTAGGAAAGTAATTGTTCTCAGCACGGACAAAGCAGTCTATCCTATCAATGCTATGGGACTGTCGAAAGCGCTCAGCGAAAAGGTGATGGTAGCCAAATCGCGAAGCCTGAACGGTTCCGGCACTGTTTTCTGCGGCACACGATACGGGAACGTCATGGCCTCCCGCGGATCTGTCATCCCCCTTTTCATTGACCAGATTCGCGATGGCAAGCCCATTACCATTACTGACCCTCTTATGACCCGTTTCATGATGACACTGGATGAAGCTGTCAATCTGGTGCTCTATGCATTCGAAAATGGCAACAATGGCGATATTTTCGTGCAAAAATCCCCCGCATCAACCATTGCCAGCCTTGCTCAGGCTTTAGTCGAGTTATATAAGGCTGAAAATGAAGTGAGAACTATAGGTACGAGACATGGTGAGAAACTTTACGAAACCCTGGTGAACAGGGAAGAAATGGCCAAGGCCGAAGACCTGGGCAATTACTTCCGGATACCGGCAGATTCGCGCGATCTCAACTACGGAAAATATTTCACCGAAGGCGAATCAAAGGTTTCTCAGGTAGAGGAATACAATTCTCACAACACCGAACGACTTGACGTGGAAGGCACCAAGAAGCTGTTACTCAAACTCGAGATGGTCAGGGAATCCATTCCTCAGTAACCCGGAATCAATCATAACCAGAATGACAAAAAAAACCTACAGAGTAGGCATCACAGGACAAGCCGGATTCGTCGGCACACACCTTTACAATCTGCTCGGATTATACCCTGCTTCGTTCAACAGGATCCCTTTCGACGATGCCTTCTTTGAATCCGATGAAAAGCTGGACGCTTTTGTTTCCGGATGCGACGTGATCGTACACCTGGCCGCAATGAACCGGCACGAAGACCCTGAGGTGATCCGGCAGACCAATATCAGGCTGGTACTTCAACTGACCGGGGCCATGGAACGGACCCACTCCACTCCGCATGTGTTGTTTTCCTCGTCCACCCAGGAAGAACGCGACAATCCGTATGGTCAGTCGAAAAAGGAGGGCCGCAGATTGCTTGAAGAATGGGCTGTAAGGAACCAGGGGCGGTTTACCGGACTGATCATCCCAAACGTGTTCGGTCCGTTCGGGAGACCGTATTACAACTCGGTGGTCGCCACATTTTGTCACCAACTGCAGCATAATGAACAACCCCGGATCGATGTGGACGGGCAGGTTAAGCTAATCTATGTACAGGAACTGGCCCAGCGTATCTGCGACCTCATCCTCAGCCCTGCCGGAGAACCTGTTTCGACGATAAAGCTGGAACATACCGCCGAAGCAAAAGTTTCGGAATTGCTTGGCATTCTGGAATCTTACAAAAGATCCTACATGGAACAGGGTATATTTCCCGATCTTTCGGAACCGTTCAGACGCAATCTCTTCAATACATTCGTCTGTTACCAGGATCATGCTTCGCGGTACCCCGTGAAACTAAAGCTTAATACCGACGATCGTGGTTCTTTCGTTGAAACGGTAAGGTTGCAGAACGGCGGACAGGTTTCATTCTCGACCACGAAACCGGGTATCACCCGGGGTAATCATTTTCATACGCGCAAGGCGGAACGGTTTGCCGTGATCAAAGGCAAGGCCAGGATACAACTGCGAAAGGTCGGGACGGATGAGGTCCTGAATTTCGATCTTTCGGGCGATGAACCGTCGTTTGTCGATATGCCGGTGTGGTACACGCACAACATCACCAACACCGGGAAGGATGATCTTTATACAATCTTCTGGATTAGCGAATTCTACAATTCTAATGATCCTGATACCTATTTTGATAAAGTTTGATTAAGATAAAAGAAAGATAAAAGATAAAAGGAAAAAGATAAAAGAAAGGTAAAATAAAGATAAAAGATAAAAGGAAAAAGATAAAAGAAAGGTAAATTAAAGATAAAAGATAAAAGGAAAAAGATAAAAGTGTTTGACTTAGGAGTAAGTATATAAATCAATTTTTACAATATTTATCTATGAGTGTAGAATTAAATGGAAGGTTATTTCAATTTTCGGTCAGATGTTTGAAGTTTTGCAAGATGCAGCCAGAAACTACAGAATACAGAGTCATTAAACATCAACTAATTAAAAGTGTAACATCTGCCGGAGCGAACTACGAAGAAGCTCAGGCTGGCTCTTCCAGGGCAGATTTTAATAATAAGATAAGAATAGCTTTGAGGGAAATGAGAGAAACCAATTACTGGTTAAGAATTATAGGCGACCTGTCTGATAATAATACCAGGGATGAGGAGCTGAAACAACTTCTAATGGAATCAGATGAACTGAAAAGCATCTTAGGATCAATAGCACAGAAAACCCGTCAGAATAAATAACAACAACCATATCTGGATTTTTTAACTTTAGATTTTTGTCGTTATTCCTGAAAACCAATCCTTTGCTTTAATACTTTTATCTTTAAACCTTAATCTTTTATCTTGAAACCCTGTCTTTTGTCTTTGAACTTTTATCTTTTATCTTGAAACCCTGTCTTTTGTCTTTGAACTTTTGTCTTTTATCTTGAAAACCTTTCTTTTGTCTTTGAACTTTTGTCTTTTATCTTGAAAACCAATCTTTTGTCTTTGAACTTTTATCTTTTATCTTACTCACCCCAATGACTGCAAACAGACTTAAAGTTATAACCAT
Organism: uncultured Lentimicrobiaceae bacterium; assembly: GCA_964544545.1. Lineage (GTDB taxonomy): Bacteria > Bacteroidota > Bacteroidia > Bacteroidales > UBA4417 > UBA4417. Next base: position 4,673 of record CAZJCG010000085.1, read on the forward strand.
AGTGGGTACGCGGCCGGAGATCATTCGGCTGTCGCGCACCATGGCACTGCTCGACCAGCACCTTCATCAGGTGATCGTGCATACGGGACAGAATTACGACTACGAACTGAACGAGATCTTCTGGCAGGAGCTTGAGCTCCGTAAGCCGGACCATTTTCTGGGCGTTGACACCTCCTCGCTGGGAGCGACTGTCGGCGACATCCTCCGCAAGACCGAAGAAGTCCTGAAACTCGAAAAGCCCGATGCCCTGCTCGTGCTGGGCGATACCAACTCCTGTCTTTCGGCATATATTGCCAAGCGCATGCACATCCCCATCTTCCACATGGAAGCCGGCAATCGCTGCTATGACCTGAATGTGCCCGAAGAGGTGAACCGCAAGGTTATTGACCATATTGCCGACTTCAACCTGGTATATACTGAGCATGCCCGCAGGCATCTGATCAGCGAAGGGCTGCCGCACCGCCGCATCTACCTCACCGGATCACCGATGAAAGAAGTGCTCGATCATTATTCCGACCGTATAAATGCATCTGATATCCTTTCACGGCTGGGACTGAGCCGTCAGGAGTATTTCGTCGTTTCGACGCACAGGGAAGAAAATGTCGACAAACCAGGGAACCTGGAGAAGATCCTGGATGTGCTGAACCGGCTGGCATCAGCCTATCAACTGCCTGTTATCGTCTCCACCCATCCGCGTACACGCAAGAGACTTGAGGCTATTCCCGGGCTCCGGATGGATGATCATATCCGTTTCCTGAAGCCATTTGGCTTCCCGGATTATGTGCATCTCCAGCAACATGCACGTTGTACCCTGTCCGACAGCGGCACCATCAGCGAAGAATCGGCCATTCTAGGCTTCCCGGCCATTTCCCTCCGGCAGTCGATGGAACGGCCCGAAGCCCAGGATGCAGGAACCATCATCCTTACCGGTTTTGATCCTGATATTGTAATGCAATCCGTCAACCTGGCCATCGCCGAAAAAGCAAGCCGGCAGAGTCAATCGATCCCTGCCGAATACAGCATCAGCGATACCTCCTGGAGGGTGCTGAAACTCATCCAGGGCAATGCCGGCCTTAGCAACCTGTGGTGGGGTATCTGAAAAGTTGTCGCATTTGTTTGACCTGTATCCCGTCTTTTCTCCTGAACCTGTTCCTTTACCGGTGAATGCAGAAGAATTTTATGAGAGGCTGAAGCCTAAGGTTGAAAAACGGCTGACCTTTACCGACGATAAGTCGGAGGAGACCGTTGAATCGACGATCAAGGCTTTGTGGTTTGCCGCCATCGGTCTTGCCGTTTCTTCGGAACAGGCGGCGAGGCTCCCTCTTCCCGAACTGAACAGCCAGCAGGCCCGGATCTTTTACCGTTTGCTTTCGCAGCGGTTTAACAATAAGCCGCTGGCACACATCACCGGTCGGCAGAGTTTCATGGGACTGGAACTGATGAGCGATTACCGGGCACTTATCCCGCGGAAAGAAACGGAGATACTGGGCCGGAAGGCATTGGAGCTGTCCTACCAGCTTTCGCAGCAGAAGCACGGGGTGAAGGTCGTTGACCTGTGTTGCGGCGCAGGGAATCTCGGACTTGCCATTGCCTATTTCAACTCCAACGTGTTTGTGACGGCTTCCGACCTTTCGCCGGAATCCATCGAACTCACCCGCGAAAATATTGCATTCCTCAACCTGGGCAACCGGGTAGCCACAAAGGTTGGCGACATGTTCGAGCCATTCGAATCGGAAGAATACTATGGGAACATCGATCTGATCGTTTGCAATCCGCCTTATATCTCGAGCGCCAAGGTGCCACGTATGCACGAGCAGATATCGGCTTATGAACCGTTACAGGCATTCGACGGCGGCTCCCTGGGCTTCACGATGATCCGGAAACTGATCACCGAAGCCCCCCGTTTCCTGGCACGTCCCGGCTGGCTGGTGTTTGAGGTAGGCGCAGGACAGGGACCGTTTGTGTTGCAGACCTCTTTTAAATCGGGCAAATTTCATCATGTGGAAGTAGTGAACGACCGTTCCGGTGTGATCCGCGTGATCCTCGCCCGGAATCAATAGTACATTTTCACAGATCGTATACTGGAAATGAAATGATCAGATCAGGAAACTCTAATCAGGATAATCATCCTTTGAAGATAGCAGTTACAGGAGCAGCCGGATTTATCGGGTGTAACCTTTGTGAATCATTACTTAGGGAAGGAAAACAAGTACTCGGATTAGATAATTTTGATCCTTTCTATGACATTCAGATCAAGCAGAAAAACATTGAAGTGCTCAGGGAGTATCCTGCATTTAAATTTGTCAAGGCTGATCTCAGGGATCAAGAAACACTGGAAAAGGTCCTGCAAAGTTATTTGCCCGACATGGTCATCCACCTGGCAGCCAAGGCTGGTGTAAGACCATCCATCGAAAACCCAGTAGAGTACTACGAAGTAAATGTAACAGGAACTCTCAATTTACTGGAAGCGATGAGAAAAGCAGGTATCAGCAGACTGATTTTTGCATCTTCCTCATCTGTTTATGGCAATAATCAAAAAGTACCATTTTCAGAGACTGACAATGTTGATTTCCCGATCTCGCCTTATGCCGCTACCAAAAAGGCCGGAGAATTACTTTGCCATACGTACCACCACCTTTATAACTTCGATATTTTCTGTTTACGTTTCTTCACTGTTTATGGACCCAGGCAGCGGCCCGATCTGGCAATTTATAAATTTACCAGTGCGCTTCTAAACAACGAAGAGATCACATTCTTCGGTGATGGCACTACCAAACGGGATTATACCCATATCTCCGATATTCTCAGAGGAATCCATGTGGCAATGACTCAGTTAAAAGGCTTTGACATATTCAATCTGGGCGAGTCACGTACAACCTCACTTCATGATTTGGTTGCCTACCTCGAACGATTCACGAATAAAAAAGCAATTTTAAAAAGGCTGCCTCTGCAACCGGGAGATGTGGAAATAACCTATGCAGATATTCAAAAATCTAGAGACAAATTGAATTATCACCCGAATGTTCCGATTGAAGAAGGATTGAAAGACTTTGTAGAATGGTTCCGGCAAAATCAACCGGTTTCATTGGGTAGCATCACGGGAAAAGAATGAGAATTGTGTATTTGTATCAACAGCACAAATCAGATAACCAACAGTGCAATTCCGCTGATAAGGCCCAATTCCGGACTGAATTATACATTTGTTAAAGCAAATAAGGAAATTACTGAATGAAACCTGAATTAGCCCTGCTTCATTCTCAAATGGAAAAATAAAATGACTAAAGATGCAAGATTATATATTGCCGGCCATGCGGGGATGGTAGGTTCGGCTATACACCGGAAATTCGTTTCCGAAGGATACACGAATATCATCACCCGCGACCTGAATGAGCTTGATCTCACCAGGCAGGCGGATGTGGAATCCTTTTTTGCAGCAGAGAAACCCGGATACGTGATCGTTGCTGCGGCCAAGGTCGGTGGCATCGTCGCCAACAACAGCTACCGCGCTGAGTTCATCTACCAGAATCTGATGATCCAGAACAACCTGATCCATCAAAGTCATCTGCACGGTGTAAAGAAGCTTATCTTCCTCGGAAGCAGCTGTATTTACCCCAAACAGGCCCCTCAGCCCATCTCGGAAGAGTACCTGCTAAGCAGTGAGTTGGAACAGACCAACGAACCCTATGCCATTGCCAAGATCGCCGGACTGAAGATGTGTGAAAACTACTTCCGCCAATATGGCGATAACTTCTTTTCCGTGATGCCCTGCAACCTTTTTGGCATAAACGATAACTTCCACCTGAAGCAATCGCACGTACTCCCTGCCCTGATGCGCAAAATGCATCTGGCCCGGCTTCTTGAAGAAGGTAACTGGGACAATATCCGTCTTGACCTGAACGCAAGGCCGGTGGATGGTATCGACGGCAATGCTACAGAAGACCAGATCGTTGAGGTGCTGGACCGGAACGGGGTGCATCTTTACCCGACTGCTACCGTGGATATATGGGGCACCGGCCAGGTGCTGCGCGAATTCCTGTACGTGGATGATGTGGCCAACGCCATCCACTTCCTGTTCGAAAACTACGACCTGGACAACAGAAAAGGATCCGGCGAAGCACCGCTCTATTTTTTCAATATCGGATCGGGCGAGGACCAGACGATCAATGCCCTGGCCCTGCTCGTGAAAAAAGTGACCGGCTTCAAAGGCAATTTCTGGTACGATACATCCAAACCCGACGGTACTTACCGGAAACTGCTCGATGTGAGAAGGATCAACCAGCTGGGATGGAAATCCTCCATCAGCCTGGAAAACGGAATTCAAAAAATGTACGACTGGTATACCGGAAAGCGGTGATACCCGGATTGTTTTCATATAAAACCCAAACTATCTGAGCCTTATGATCGCAAAATCCTTGTCCCCCATGGTCACTCATTCCATGAAATTCAACAACATCAACGTCACGATTGGTGATAACGTCACGATCGGGAAGGATGTCAGGATCGGCGACAACACGGTGATCTATGACAATGTTGTGATTGAGGATGGCGTTACGATTGCAAACGACTGTATCATCGGCGAACCCTCAACCGACTATTACCAGAACCCGTTCTACCTGAACAGGCAGACCATCATAGGCCGGAACAGCCTGATCCGCAGCCATGCGATCATCTACAACGGGAACATCCTGAAGGAGAATGTAACCACCGGCCACCGGATCATCATCCGGGAGAATAACCTGATCGGACACCACTCCCTGATCGGGAACTGCTGCCAGTTGCATGGCAATGTAAAGATCGGTCGCTATGTAAGGCTGCATAGTTTTGTAAGTGTTGTGGAAAACGCGGTAATTGGTGACTTCGTCTGGATATCGGCCGGAACGGTTTTAACCAACGATCCCACTCCCCCATCCCATCACCTGGTATCGCCTGTGATTGGCGATTACACCTTTATTGCCGTGAATTGCATCCTGTTCCCGGGTGTGAAGATCGGCAAGCATTGCGTGGTTGGCCCGGGGACTCTGGTGCACAGGGACACCCCCGACCATTCGCTGATCATGGGGAATCCGGGAAGGATCTTCCCCAACGCGAACGATATCTTCGGCCGGCAGACCGAGCATTATCCGTGGCCCTACCATTATGAACGCGGAATGCCATGGGAAGGGATCGGCTATGACAAATGGCTTGAAATTGATGAAGAACAGAAATAAGCTATAGAATGAGCAGTCTGAAAGACGTCAGGATTATCGACCTGCCCAAATTTGAAGACCTCCGCGGCAACCTTTCCTTTATTGAGGAAAACAATCACATCCCTTTCCGGATTGCACGCACCTACTGGGTGTATGATGTGCCCGGCGGGGAGGTGAGAGGAGGGCACGCCTATAAGACCCTGCATGAGTTTATTGTTGCCCTTTCGGGGAGTTTTGATGTGCTGCTGGATGACGGGACTGAAAAACGCAACTACCATCTGAACCGCTCCTATTACGGACTTTACGTGCCCGACATGATCTGGAGATCGATGGAGAACTTCTCCACAAACTCCTTATGCCTTGTGCTGGCTTCCGATACCTTCAACCCGGAGGAATATGTACGGGATTACGATGA
>CAZJCG010000086.1:0-9930 GCA_964544545.1 uncultured Lentimicrobiaceae bacterium
AAGCAAAGAGCGAAGAGCTTAGGGCAGGGAGCGGATGGTCATTCGGTGGTCATTCGTAGTAAATTCTTTTATCTTTTTCCTTTTATCTTTTGTCTTTTATAAGCAAAGAGCGAAGAGCTTAGGGCAGGGAGCGGATGGTCATTCGGTGGTCATTCAGTAGCTTAGGGCGTAGGGCCTAGGGCAGAGAATAAAGTGACGTATATTATGACACTTTTATCTTTATACTTTTGTCTTTTGTCTTTCCAACATCTTTCCTTGTTTCTCGCAGATTTCGCAGAAAGAAATCTCAGATCATCGCAGAGGGCATTGACCTATCTGCGTTAATCTGCGTTGCAATCTGCGTAATCTGCGAGAACCCTTTATCGTTAGTCATAAAGCAGCATAGTGCGAAGGGCTAAGAGCAGAGAGCATGGGAGCACAGTTGAAATTCAATCGTCGATTTGTCGAATTATCGAATTAACAAATCCTCCCATTCTAAGTTCTTTTATCTTTTTCCTTTTATCTTTTGTCTTTTATAAGCAAAGAGCGAAGGGCTTAGGGCAGGGAGCGGATTGTCATTCGGTGGTCATTCATAGTAATTTCTTTTATCTTTTTCCTTTTATCTTTTGTCTTATTTCATTTCATTCATAGAAACTAAGTCACACGAATGGCGATGCCCCTGACAGGCAGCCATCCGGAAATCCGGAATGAGTCTGTGCTTTTGTCTAGAACAGGTTCCCGATGTTGATATACAGACCTTTGGCGCCGTCGTTTTTATTGAGGGCAAAGCCGTAATCGACTGCCAGGATGAAGTTCTCGTTCAATGCAATGCGCAATCCGGCTCCCAGACTGGGATGCAGCCGGTCTTCGGTATAATCAAAGTCAAAATAGCGGGCATTGTAAGGTTCCATATTCCGGATGACGGTTTCATCCATGGCCACCTTTTTTACCACCATACCTACGTCGGAGAATCCATTTAGGGCTACATAAATATTCTGATTGGCGATAACGGTTTTCAGGAATTTCCAGCGGACTTCAAAGTTTCCGTATGCAATTCCGTCGCCCACCACACGGTTGCGCATGATCCCACGCAGGTTCTTGGCACCGCCAAGCCCGTCGGTCTTGGTTACCGTTGAGAATGAGCTAAGCATGTATGGCTGGAAGAAAAAAGGCGCCTGGTTCCCGATGGAGCCCTGGTAACCCAGACGGTAAACGAACGAGAGGCGATCGGGTATAAGCGTGAAATACTGACGGTGGATCAGGATGAGCTTGGCAAAGGAGCGATCGTTGAAGAGGAATTTCGGCGAAACAACCACAAGCGCCTCACTCCAGGCTCCTTTCATCGGATTGGCCTCGTTGTCGCGGGTATCGAACACCAGACCGAACTTCAGGAAGTTGGCATTGCCGCCATCCTTTTCATCCCGCCCGATAATGCCCCAGTCCACATACTTGTCATACAAGGTCGCCGTATCAGGCAGCTGGTCATCATCATCCCGTTTTTCATTCAGCGCTGCAATATCTACCGTGCCTGTCTTGATGTTCATAATGCCAAGGCCGGCCAGCCAGTTGAGATGCTCAGCAGGGAGTTTCCCCTGGAAATCGGTGGTAAACCTGAATAACTTACGTTCGTACCTGTAAAACATGCGGCTGACATAATCCGGGTCTTTATCGTCGACATATTCCGGATGAAACACGGCCTCGTAACCATTGAAACCGTAGAAATCCAACGCTTTCTCCGTAAGGTAGCTCAGGTCTGATGTCACCCTTATGCCGGGGATCAGGTATTTGGAGTCATAAAACAATTGATTTACTCCGGAACCGCGGGTGTAGCGTGAAATTTCCACCTTCACCTGATGTTTGTAACCGGGATAAAAGCTGCCGTCGCCGTAATCAAACATATTAACCAGTCCGCCATACTGAAAGCCCATGTCCGCATCGAAAGAGATGGTCGGCAGCAATCCGAAGTTCAGGCCTTTTTTGATTTTCTCCGTTTTTTCACTCTGGCCATAGGCCATTCCGGTTAACAGCAGCATGCATGTCGCTGTAATCAGGATCGATCGTGTCATCGGTTTTAGGTTAGGAGGGTTGAACAATGGTTTCAATACTCCGGAGCAAATTTGCCCTCCGGGCGATCAGGTCATCGAATGCGGGTCGGTTGAAGAGACGGAGGCGTAAAAGCCGGAACCGCCCCCTGAGTTTGAGCAGGTATTTATAGTAGTAAAAGGTGAAAACTCCGGAGAGTGGCATGCTCAAGGCAAAAAGAAGCCGCAGCCAGAATCCGTTCACAAACAGAGAGAACACAATGAGCAGAAGCAGGTGCCAGACCGGGAACAATAACAATCCAATCCCGAAATGGATCGAACTGTGAAACACACGGTCTTTCACATTCTTTGTGAACTGCAAAGGAAGTTTATAAGGTATGTAATTGATCGCCAGTCCATAAAGATACACCGGCGCCAGCAATAAAGTCACCAGACTGTTGAACAGGAAACTTCCCAGCCCTGTCCTGCGCTTCTGAATGAGCCAGTCGCGGATGCCGTATGTTGTAAGCAGTTCCTGATATTCCCTGTTCTTTTCACGGAACGGCTCCAACAGGCTACTCTTTCCTTCAATACTGTCATCCAGCTTTGAAATGATCTCCTGGTCTACTCTCACCCGGTTTTGATGTGAATTCCTCCATTTCCTTTTTTTCAGAACCTCGGCACGATACAGGCCACAGATAGCCATATAGGTATCGTAGTTTTCTTCCGACGAGATATTGATCATCAGGGGCTGAAGCGCTTCCGACAGCCTGTCGCGAAGAGCGGAGAGCGCTTTCTGGGGATTTTCCCGGTAAAGCGGAATAAATTCGGCTACCCGGATAGGCTTGCCATAGGTCACCAGGAGTCGTGAACCCGGATCGGAGTAATTGCTGTAATCTATACCTGATGGAACGATCTGCAGGTCAAGAGTGAAGCCTGATTTTTCAATGGCCATGAACGCGATGCGGCATATTCCTTTTTTCAGGGAGCGAAGCCGCTTGAAGCCGGCATGGTTACCTTCAGGGAACAGGGCAAGCGGAGTACCGTTCTTCAGCACATCTGCAGCCTTTTCGAACGATCCTTCATTTTGTCCCATGGTACTGATCCCATCGCGGATGCGGTATACCGGCAGTATCCGCAGGAAATACAGCATCCTGGCAATAAACCGCTTCCTGAACAGGTCAGCGCGTGCCAGGAAGACTACTTTCCCATGGGCAGCGAAGAGGATGGAAAGAGCATCCATCAGGGCATTCTGATGATTCCCGGCAAATATGACAGGCTTGCCGGCAGGCAGGTTTTCCCTTCCCCTCACAGAGAAACGGCGGTAGTAAATGTTGAAATACAGATAGATGAACCAGTACAGGATAGTATAGAACAACGATGGTTTCCCGACATCGGGAAGTACGCTCTCCTGGTCGTTACGGCTGCTGTTATGCATCGTTTCAGTCATAAAGTGCCTGCAAGATAGAAAAGATTCAGGTCGGAGTGAAGTGTCTTTTCGGAATCAGCGGAAATGATTGTTCAGGATTCATCTTCCGGATCGAACCCCGCCTCTTTCTGCATGTTTTTGGAAAACTCATCTACAATGCGTTGCGCAGCCTCGAGATCACGGAAAGCAACGAACACTTTCACCGTTGAGTCTCTGACAGGGTATATATTCCAGGGCAGATTGGAGACATCGCGCTGAAAACATTCAATGTGGTTATCGTTGAGGATGCTCAAAAGCAATCCTGCCTCCCAGGGCGAACCGCTATAAATCTCGAAAGGGGCCAGACTGTCATATTCTTCCATAATGCAGAAAAGAGTGTATGCCGCCAACTGCGACTCCATAAAGGTAATCAAACTTTTTACTGAAAAACAACCGGCTTTTTTCGTGATTGGATGCGCTGACAATGTGTCCTGAACGGAAAGGGCACGAATTGTTTATTTTTGCGAAAAAAACAACTTGGAAAGGAAACCGCAGACCGCTGTTTATCTCGCCGTTGCACTTTCGGCGGCAGTGCTTTTCATACCCTTTATCGGACGGATGCACCTATTCGACTGGGATGAAATTAATTTCGCCGAATGTGCCCGTGAAATGATCGTCTCCCATGATTTCCTGACAGTAAAAATCGATTTCAAGCCCTTTTGGGAAAAGCCCCCTCTCTTCATCTGGTTCCAGGTCCTTTCAATGAAAGCCTTCGGCATGAACGAGTTTGCTGCCCGACTTCCAAATGCTGTATGCGGAATCACAACCCTGCTGGTGATCCTGGCAACCGGACGAAGGATTCACAGTCTCCGCTTCGGAATATGGTGGGCAGTGGCTTATGCAGCCTCCATCCTGCCTCATCTCTATTTCAAATCCGGCATCATCGACCCATGGTTCAACCTGTTCATTTTCCTGTCAGTATGGTTCTTTGTAAGATATTCCTTCCCCCCGGACGGCAACAGACAACGGACTACAGATGCAGCCCTGACCGGCTTTTTTATCGGTCTGGCCGTCCTGACTAAAGGACCTACTGCATTGCTGATCCTCGGGCTGGTAATTGCCGTCTATTACATTCCCTTTATCATCCGCCGGTTCAAAAGGTCGAATGTGCTGGCAGGAGCTGATGTGCGATGGAAAGACTTCCTTCTTTTTGCCGCCGTTGCCCTTTTGACGGGCGGTTTCTGGTTCCTTCTTCAGATTCTGGCAGGACATGGTGACATGGTTTGGAAATTCATCCTTTACCAGGTACGGCTTTTCACCATTCCCGATGCCGGGCATGGAGGACATTGGAGTTATCATTTCTGGATACTGCTTGCCGGAGTATTCCCCGCTTCGGTGCTTGCACTGCCCTCTTTTCGCAGGAACCGGGAGGATGCGCCCCGCCTGAAACATTTTCACCTGCTTATGCTCATCCTTTTCTGGGTCGTACTGATACTCTTCAGCATTGTCAAGACCAAGATCGTGCATTACAGCTCACTTTGCTATTTCCCGCTGACCTTTTTCGCTGCCCAAACGGTTATCTCATTGCTGGATAACCGGAAACGCTGGAACCGCGGATTAACGGTCCTCCTGCTTGTTCTCACTTCGGTTATCTCCCTCGTTGTGATTGCCCTGCCCATTGCAGTACAATACAAACAGGCCATCATCGACTCGGGGATGATCAAGGATGCCTTTGCCGTGGCTAATCTCCGCGCCGATGTCCGCTGGACAGGGCTTGAAAGCCTGATCGGAGTTCTCCTCTTGGCAGGAGTGATTATCGCAGTGAGGATCATCAGGAAAAACCTGAAAAAAGGACTGATCATTCTTTTTACCACCAGTCTGGTGTTCATCTCTGCTACTATCCTGGTATTCCCGTATAAGATCGAAAAGTATTCCCAGCGGGCTGCTATTGAGTTCTTCGAATCCAAAGCAGAGGAAGATTGCTATGTACTTAATGCCGGTTACTTCAGCTATGCTCCGCTCTTTTACGGTCAGAAGATGCCTGAAGATGTGCGAAGACCGATGTGGCTGCTCACCGGCAACCTGGACCGCCCGTTTTACCTCGTTCTGAAGGAGCCCGAATACGAAAAGTGGAAGCACATCATACCTGCCATGAAGGTGATCTACCGGAAAAACGGGTTTGTATTCCTCGAAAGGATCGATGCGCCAAAAAATGAAGAATGAGAAGTAATTTACTTCTGAATCCTTAAATCGCTGATCAACCTTTCCCCTGCGGCCGTTTGAGTTTCCACCGGCGGTGCGACCAGAGCCAGTCTCCGGGATTTGCACGGATCATGCTCTCGAGTTTGGCAGCGTAGCGGCGGGTAATTTCTCCATCTTCCAGCTCAAGCGGATTCTCGGCAATCATTGAGAGTTCCAGGGTGTAAAAGCCACGTTTCTGACGCTTGATTTCTGCAAAGGATACCGGAAGGTTATGCAGCCGGGCATATTTTTCCGGACCATGCAGGAAAGCTGTATCCCTGCCCATAAAATTGAACCAATAGGACTTCCTGGGATTGGATGGGCTTTGATCCGCGGCCATCACATAAATAGAAGGAATATGGGAATGACGTTCGAAAACAAGTCCTGTATTGTATATGGAAACGAGCGTGGAGCCAAACACCGAACGGCTCCGTTTCACGTAGCGGTCGATATACTTATTGCTCATTGGCTTGTACAGGATGAGGATCGGGCAACTGACCGTAAGGCCTGTCGACAGGGTACCCCATTCCCAGTTTCCATAATGAGCGGTAGCCACAATCACGCTCTGCCCTTCATTAATCTTCTTTATGAGCAGCTCCGGATTGGTGAAACGATGACGCCTGTAAACCTGTTTTCGGGTCATCGTAAATGCCTTGATCCCTTCCACCAGCACATCGGCCAGGTTCTTGTAGGTCTTGTTGACCATGTTTCTCATCTCCTTATCATCCGCATCCGGATAGCAGGCTTTCAGGTTCCCGAGTATCACCTTTTTACGGTAACCCACTATCCGTTGCAGGATAAACCGGACAAAATCCGTAAATACATATAAAAGGCGGAAAGGGATGATCCCGATTATCAGGATGAAGAGAATAAAGATTCCGGCGATCAGGAGATTCATGGCAGTCCACGATTAAAAGCGATCTGCTGCAAAGTTATCCAATATTTTTAAGGGTAAGATTGTTACTTTTGAGTTACGGATAAAACAACCCGTGTATTCCTCGATGTCCTGGAACCGGCTGTCAGGAATATGGGAAATCTACAACCTTTAAACATCCCGCTATGAATAGTATTGCAACCTATACTCCTGATCCGAAGCGTTATCAGGGAATGAACTACCGCCGTTGCGGAAAGAGCGGTATCAGACTTCCGGCGGTTTCGCTTGGATTATGGCACAATTTCGGTCATGTGGACGATTACCAGACGGCACGTTCCATCGTAATGAGGGCATTTGATATGGGGATCACCCATTTTGACCTGGCCAACAACTATGGTCCGCCTCCGGGTTCGGCTGAGGAGAACTTCGGAAAAATGATGCGTGAAGATCTTCGTGCATGGCGCGATGAGATGATCATTTCAACCAAAGCAGGTTACCTGATGTGGCCCGGGCCATACGGCGAATGGGGGTCGCGGAAGTATTTGCTGGCCAGCCTCGACCAGAGCCTTAAACGGATGGGACTGGAATATGTCGATATCTTTTACAGCCATCGTCCCGATCCGGAAACCCCGCTGGAGGAGACCATGTCGGCCCTTGCTCAGGCAGTTAAACAGGGAAAAGCGCTGTATGCAGGCATCTCCAACTATCCACCGGAGTTAACCGCAAAGGCTGCCAGAATTCTGAAAGAGATGGGCACCCCCTGCCTGATCCACCAGCCCAGATACAACATGCTGGACCGCTGGGTGGAAAACGGACTGCTGGATGTGCTGGGCGATAACGGCATCGGATGCATCGTCTTTTCACCCCTGGCGCAGGGACTGCTTACCGACCGTTACCTGAAAGGAATACCTTCGGATTCGCGTGCGGCCAAACCGCACGGATTCCTGAAAGAAGAACGGGTGCCTGAAGTGTTGCCAAAAATTATCAAGCTGAATGAAATCGCTGCCAAACGAAATCAGAGTCTAGCCCAGATGGCGCTGGCCTGGCTGCTGAGGGATGCCCGCGTAACTTCGGTGCTGGTAGGCGCCAGCTCGGTAGCCCAACTGGAGAACACCATTCATGCACTGGATAATCCCGACTTTACGAATGAACAGTTGGATCAGATTGAGAATATACTGAAAGGGTAACAGTTGTCCGGATGAAGAGGTATATACACCTGCTGATCCAGCGGTTCCTTTGAAACTGCGTTTCGGGAACCGCTTTCACCTGCCATTTTCTGCCTGTAACCACGCTCCATCGGTCAGTCTGTATCTTCCAGACTGAACAGGTCGTTGACGCTCTTATTAAAGTATCGGGATAGTTTTAAAGCCAGGATGGTAGAAGGAACGTACTTATTCAACTCAATAGAGTTGATTGCCTGTCGCGATACTCCGATATGCCGGGCCAGTTCCTCCTGCGTTATATTCCTGATCGCCCTCTCCACTTTCAGGTTATTTTTCATAGCTGAGTGATTTTTGTGCCCTGTAGAGCGTGAAATAATAGCGGACGATGAACAGGATCAGGATGGTGAACATATTGAAGATCATGACCTTCAGGAAGCCAAAATCAAAGACGAACAGGAAGCAAAGGATCAGTATCGCATAATTGATATAGGTTGCCCACAACAGGGAATCGAGGCGGATCCTGGCTATAAATTCATCCTCATTCTTTTCTTTCGAAAAGGCGACGAAGATGGCGCCAAGCAAAAACAGAACGCCGGCAATCTCATCGGTGATGTTATTGCTTACACACCTTAAAAAATGGGAAGAGTTGCCGCTGAGATTCAATCCGCCGGTATAAACGGCAAAGACCTGCATATCCAGAAAATCCAGCTGCAGGTCGAAGAAAACAACAAAAAAACCCAGAACTGCCGAAGGAATCAGCAGAAACCATCCAATCCTTTTAAAGGAATGCGGGAACAGAAGTCTTGTTTTCATTTTCAGGGAATTAAAATTTACATACAAATGTAATGCATATTTTACATTAAAGCAATTATAAGTTACTTTTTGTCACTTTTAATTTACTAACCGAAATATATAACCCTGATTTTCTGATTATTATAAAACCGCCAGTTTGATCAATTATCTGCGAAAATGCCCGTTTCCTAGTGAATCCACTTTTACCCGGCTCTGACATATATACTCTTTGTACCTTTGATTCATCGACCAAAAGCCATGAACAAGTATCAGAAAGAGTACATTTACCGCATCAACCGGGTGGTTGATTACATTGAAGGACACCTGGATGAAGAACTATCGCTGGAACGCCTTGCAGGTGTTGCCAACTTTTCTCCTTATCATTTTCACCGGATATTTTCAGCCTTCATGAAGGAATCGCTGAACGATTTCATCAAGCGGATGCGGATCGAGAAGGCTGCAAGCCTCTTACTGACCGAACCTGAAAAGCCCGTTTCCGAGATCGCCGATTATTACGGATTCAATAGTTTTTCCGTATTCTGCCGTAATTTCCGGGAACGATACGGAGTCACAGCCAAAGAATTTCGCAACCGGATGGAGCAATTTAGCAAGAACGGTCAAACGGAAAGCAATACGGGTACATTCGCTCCGGACTCTTCGGATTATGTTTGCGATGTCAATTCACCTGTTAAACCAAAGGTAAAAATGAAAAAAGACATCGAAATCAAAGAAATGCCGGCCATGGATGTGATCTATTGCAGGCATACCGGACGCTTCGACCAGATTGGCGGAGCGTATGAGAAACTATTCAAGTGGGCTGGTCCGCGCGGGCTGCTGAATTTCCCTGAATCCAAAGGGATCACCTATTACCATGATGATCCCAAGGTAACCGAAATTGAAAAGTTGAGGCAAAGCGCCTGCCTGACGGTGACGCGTGACGTCAAGACCGAAGGAGAGATCGGGAAAATGCAGATCCCGGGAGGCAAATACTTTGTTGCCCACTTCGACATTAAACCGGAAGAATTCCAGGAAGCCTGGGATTCATCGTGCATCTGGCTTTCGGAAAGCGGTTACCAGCCTGCCGACGCATGTCCCTATGAATTGTACCATTATCACGGAGGCGACCAGGAAGAAAAACGCTTTATCGTGGATATCTGCATCCCTGTAAAGCCCCTCTGATTGCAGAATGCATAGTTGTTCCGGCACCGGGAAAGCTGAATTGCTCACGGTTTATTCAATGATTACCAGGTAAATATATTGAATATTCCCTCCGCACTATGCCCTGAGCCCTAAGCCCCGGTCATGCACTCATCGCCTCCACTTCGGGGGCGATTTTTTTCGCCAGTCCTTGCAAAACGGTTCCGGGGCCTACTTCAATGAATGTTTTAGCTCCATCGGCAACCATATTCCGGACGGTCTGCGTCCATCGCACCGGGGAAGTCAGCTGGGCAA
>CAZJCG010000087.1:0-9479 GCA_964544545.1 uncultured Lentimicrobiaceae bacterium
TGAGCAAAAATATTCCGGAATTTACTCTCATTCAATCCACCCTGCAAACTAAAGGGAACACGGAGAAATACAGAAAACATCCTTTTAGGCTGTCACTGATCTAATTATGCGTTGCCCGCATCTCTGTGTCTCTCTGTGCTTTGTGGTGATTATTTTTTTGTTATTCAGAGTTTTAAGAATGAACCACAAAGATAAGCTGCCAGAAAACCAGCCTTGGATGCAATAATGCAGGTGGCATCAGGTTGTCGGCTTTCGCCAGGTCAGATAGCATCAGAATACCATATCTTCATCCAGCTGAAATCCATTCACAGGTATCAGTATATCAGGTACTGATGATGCCATCAGCAGATAAGCGGGCTGATTCTTTTATTTGCCGGTTTGTTATTTGGCAATACATTTCTATCTTTGCAGGCTCAAAAAAATACGTTAACGTTAACTATTTAAATTCTAATCACATGCAGAATAAAGGCGCAATTCGTTTTTTTGCTATCGCGTTTGCCCTGGTGTGCCTTTTCCAACTCTCTTTCACCATCGTTGCGCGCATTGCTGAGAAAAAAGCCAGTAATTATGCGACCAACGAGCAGGCTATGGCCTTAGTCAAGGAAATTGCCAAGGGGGATGCTGCCAGGCAGACTATAGTCGCCGACTCAATAGCAGCCGTCCGCACCCGGTATTATCTTGACTCCATCTCGGGTCAGCCGGTGTACAACATTCTCCTTCGCAAATACACCTACAAGGAGTGTAAGGAGCGCGAGATCAATCTTGGACTTGACCTGAAAGGCGGGATGAACGTAACGATGGAAGTTTCCGTTGCCGATGTTGTGAATGCCATGTCGGGATACAGCACCAACCCTACCTTCCAGAAGGCAATGGCTCTCGCCGCTGAAAAGCAAAAGAACAGTCAGGCTAATTTTGTTACCCTCTTCGGCGAATCCTTCAAGGAAGTGGATCCCAATGCCAAGCTCTCCGCCATATTCAGCCGCATGGAGCTCAGGGATAAGATTAAACCCAACTCCACCAACGAAGAGGTGCTGGCAGTGATCCGTACGGAATGTAACGATGCCTTCGACCGCACCTTCAATATTCTCCGCAACCGTATTGACCGGTTCGGTGTTACCCAGCCCAACATCCAGAAACTGGCCACCAGCGACCGTATCCTCATCGAACTCCCGGGTATCAAGGAGCCGGAACGCGTCCGCAAACTTCTGCAGGGTTCAGCCAAACTGGAATTCTGGGAAACTTACCAGTTCACCCAGCTTGCCAGCTATTTCGGCGAAGCCAACAAGCGCCTTGCCTCTATTAATGTGACCGATTCACTCGATATTACTCCGGCCGATTCTGCAGCAAAACTTGCCGGTGACACCACTGCCGCCAAAGGCACCGAAACGGCTAAAGTGGCCGATACCACTAAAAAGTCGAACCTGGTTGAAAAACTGAAAAAAGATACCACCGGTAAGGGTAAGAATGATCAGAGCTTCGAGAAATATGCAAAGGAAAACCCGCTGTACGCTTACATGCGTCCGGCTATCTTCCAGGGCAAGGACGGGCAGTATTATCCCAGCGACCGTGCTGTTGTCGGTTATGCCGCTATCAAGGATACAGCCAGGGTAAACCACCTGCTGGGCAAGGTTAAGAACCTGTTCCCCAGGAACCTGAACCTGATGTGGGCTGTGAAGCCTGAAAAGGAAATGCCCGATGTTCTTGAACTCTATGCACTGCGTTCGGTAAACCGCGAAAACACCGCATCACTCGGCGGCGACGTGATCGTTGATGCCCGTCAGGACTACGACCAGAACGGCCGTGTTGAAGTCGCAATGTCGATGAATGCTCAGGGTGCCAAGATCTGGCGTAACCTCACTGCCGACAATGTCGGGAAGCAGGTTGCCATTGTACTCGACGGTTATGTTTATTCAGCACCCAACGTAAATGATGAGATCCCCAACGGACGTTCCTCCATCACCGGTAACTTTACCGTTGAAGAAGGACAGGACCTTGCAAACGTTCTGAAAGCCGGTAAGCTCCCCGCCCCTGCACGTATAGTACAGGAAGAAGTGGTCGGACCATCCCTCGGACGTGAATCCATCAATGCGGGTCTCATCTCCTTCCTGATCGCCTTCGTTCTGGTTCTGCTCTACATGCAGCTCTACTATTCGAAGGCTGGTCTCGTTGCCAACATTGCCCTTCTGGTGAACGTATTCTTCCTGATCGGTGTGCTGGCTTCCATCGGCGCCGTCCTCACCCTCCCCGGTATTGCCGGTATCGTTCTGACCATGGGGATGGCAGTGGATGCGAACGTTATCATCTATGAACGTATCCGAGAGGAAGTGAGAGCGGGCAAAGGTCTCAGGCTCTCCATCAGCGACGGGTTTAAACATGCATACTCCGCCATTATCGACGGTAACGTTACCACCATCATTACCGGTATCGTTCTGTATGTTTTCGGTTCAGGACCTATCCAGGGATTTGCCACCACCCTCGTCATCGGTATCCTGACTTCCCTCTTCTCTGCCATTTTCGTTTCCAGGCTTGTTTTTGAAGGAATGCTATCGAGGAATGTCAATATTACCTTCGGTAACAAATACACCATCAATGCTTTCACCAACATCAACATCAACTTCATTGGCATTCGCAAGATACTGTACATTGTTTCCGGTTCCATTATCCTGATCGGTATCATATCCCTTTCGACCAAGGGGCTCAATTATGGTGTCGACTTCTCAGGAGGACGTTCCTATATCGTAAGGTTCGACCAGGATGTAAAGGTGAATGATGTACGTGAAAACCTGGCACGCCAGTTTGGTGATGCACCTGAAGTAAAAACTTTCGGCGGTAACGATCAGGTAAAGATCACAACCAAGTATATGGTGGACGATAAGTCGGAAAAGGCTGATTCGATCGTAGAATCGAGGATGTATCTTGGTCTGAACAAGATGTACAAGGCTCCCATCTCGCCGCGTGACTTCAGCACTGCCAACGTGTCGATCGGGATCATGAACTCGCAGAAGGTTGACCCGGCCATTTCGGATGACATCAAGAAATCGGCTGTCATGGCAGTGTTCTTCGCTCTGCTGAGTATCTTTATCTACATTGCTATCCGTTTCCGTAAGTGGCAGTTTGGTCTTGGCGGGGTTATCTCCCTGTTCCACGACTCGCTGATCGTAATTTCGATGTACTCCATCTTTTACGGTATCCTGCCATTCAACCTCGAAGTTGACCAGTCGTTCATAGCGGCGATCCTGACGATCATCGGTTACTCCATCAACGACTCCGTGATCATCTTCGACCGAATCAGGGAATGGACAACGCTTTATCCCAAGCGTGACCTGCATACCAATATGAACGGCGCTATGAACAGTACCCTCGGCCGTACCGTCAACACTTCCGGAACGACCCTGGTCACCCTGCTGGCCATCATGATCTTCGGCGGGGATGTTATCCGCGGGTTCATTTTCGCCCTGTTGGTTGGTATTGCTGTAGGTACTTACTCATCCATCTTTAACGCTACTCCGGTTGCTTACGATTTCCTCGAAATGCAGCGCCGCAGGCGTGAAAAGAAACTGGCTGCCAAAGCAGCAAAATAGTCAGGATATCCCTGAAAATAAAAGCCGCCCAACCAGGCGGCTTTTATTTTTCCCTCGTTCCTGTTCATCTGTTATGAACAAATTGCATCCTGAATCTTTCAGTTTGCTTTCGCTTTTTTGAATAGTATCCGGAAGCTTGTTCCGCTGTTTTCTTTGCTGTCGACAACGATCTCAGCATCAAAGATTTCAAATATCCTGGCCACCAGCGAAAGGCCTATGCCGAAGCCGCTTTTATATCGTGCATTTGCAGCCCTGTTAAAAGGCTTGTAGATATCCCGGATCTCCTGATCCGGAATCCCTATACCAGTATCCGAAACCTTAATAAAAAGCCTGTCGTGGATGATACCCATTTCACATTCTACATCATTTTCCGAAAACTTGCAGGCATTATCAACAACGTTCATCAGCGCGATCTGCAGAAGTCCCGGATTGGCGCGGATCAGTAACTCATCTTCATTTTCCGGCAAATTTCCTTTTATAATGATCCGTCGACCGGGATAACGGTTTTTAACCTCATGAATGGCATCGAAGAGGACCTCGTCAAGCCTTACATCGCTGAATTGAATATCGCGGCCTGCATTCATCTGGGCCAGATCAAGCAGACTATTCAGGTGAAATCCCAATTTTTTCAAATCGCTGATGATCCTGGCAAGTTGCTGCCTGAATTCAGGTTCAGAGTGATCCCCCTGAAGAAAATAATCACTCTCGGCAATCATCACCGCAACAGGCGTCTTTAATTCGTGGGATGCATTAGACACGAACTCCTGCTGATTCCTGAACGAAACCTCAAGATTAGCAAGCATCCGGTTGAATGTCATAGCCAGCTGATCCAGTTCATCCCTGCGATTCCCTTCGTCAAGCCTCTTATCCAGACTTGACGAATCAATCTCATTTACCGAATCGATAATTCTTGAAATGGGCCGTATTGCCTTGCTTGAGAACAAATATGACAACAACACCGACAGCCAAAGACTAAAAATGATACTCCAGAACAGTACCTGACGCAATTCTCCCAGATATACCTTCCTGGCACTGTCGTATGCAAGGACAAAAGAATAGTAAACCTGATTCTTGTACCGGTGCCGGCAGAAAACACCATCCTTCCCTGAAAGTGAAAAAAAAGACTTATCGCTGGGTGATATTTGTGATTGCAGTTCACTGTGCGACAGCTCCTTTACATTATTCCTGTACTTGATAACCAGGTTGGAGTCTGTAACAACAAGTTCTTCATCGGCCCAATAGTAAGTGGATTTGTGAATTTTCTTCAGCAATGTTGAGTCGATCTCCTTTACGTCGATTAAAAGCATTGCCGTGTTCTTGGCCCTGTTGAGCAGGTTATTCCTGAACTTATCCCTATAGGTGGTAAAAGTAAAATAGTACACCAGCAAGGCAAAGAATGACAGGATTCCGGCCACGATGAGCATGAACTGCAGTGATAATCTGAATTTAATATTCATAGCTGGTCAGATTTCCGTTTCATTGCAGTAAAAGCCGAAACCAAACTTTGTATGAATCAGTTTAGTCTCAAAACCTTTGTCAATCTTCCTTCTCAGGTAGTTTATATACACGTCGATCACATTGGTACCCGGATCAAAATCGATTCCCCACACCTGACTTATGATATATTCACGTGTAAGTAATTTTCCTTTATTCTTCATGAATAACTCCATCAGAGTAAACTCCTTCACGGTGAGTTCAATTTTCTTACCAGCCCGGGTCAGAAATTTGTTATCCAGATCCATTTTAAGATCAGCAATTTCAATCACGTTGGTCAGATGACCGATTTCAGTTCTTTTCAGGAATACGTTGATTCTGGCCAGCAATTCCCTGATATCATAAGGTTTGGTGACATAATCATCTGCCCCTGAATCAAAACCGTATATCTTGTTATCGGTGGTTGCCAGAGCAGTAAGCATGATGACCGGAATGGAACTGTCGACTTTCCTGATTTCCCGGCACAGATCATATCCGTTAATTACCGGGAGGTTTATATCAAGGATGACCAGATCGTAGTGATTTTCCGCTATATATTGCTTCCCGAGGTATCCATCTCCAGCCAACTGGATTACAAAGCCTGCATCCTCTAGTTGCTTCTTTAAAATTTCAGCCAGGCGGACCTCGTCTTCAACAATTAAAATATTGGCCTTCTTCATATTGCTCCTCATTTCATACAAAAATAGGACTTGTGGGCATAGAAAATGATTTTAAGAAATTTCTAATATCATTCTAATAATGCTCTTATCATCCTTCCTGTACCCAAGAGCTAATTTTAGATGATTCAAAAAGATGATACAAGTGGAAAGCACTAACATTTTTAAAAGCCATAACCGGAGACAAATCAGAGCAAAAATACGGTACGATGCCGGTAACAGGAATTGTATTCAGGTAAAATTCGCCAGTTGCTGGAAACGATACTGGACAGGAAAATTTGACATAGGAAAAAAATCTGAACTTACCACTGTTTTGACTTATGGTCATAAACCGCTAGGACTGGTAATTGCCGGAGGCAAGGGCTATTTCGTCGATATCGAGAAACAAATGATAAGAAAGGTTTCAAATGATGAAAAGGTCATTTTGAGTGCAGTCAGCACAACCGATCAGAAATTTTGTGTAGCCAGCACGATGAGCAGTGTTTATGTGATCGACACAAAAGGAAATATACAGGAGATACTCCCTGATTTTAGCGTGGACGGGATCTATCTTCAAGAAGACTCTTTAGATGAGATCATAGGGAAACTGGAATCGGACATTAATCAATATGACAGAGAAATTCCTTTCAGGGTGAATCCAAATTCTCTGCAACTCTATATTGACTACTGAAATAATCTATCTGCCTCTATCAGAGCTGTGGATGCGTGCATATCTATTACAGCAGGTAGTTACGGATGCAACGCTAATTCCCATTCTTGTAAAAACAATTAATCTAATTTACATACTACCCTTAAACTTCAAACGATGAAAAAAAAGCTACCAATCGAAATTGTCATTTTCTTGTTCTGGGCAGCTGTGATCATGCTGCTGATCGCTATTAAAGTAATCTTCTTTTAATACAGAATCTAATGTTGATTACCTGCATATTACGCCATGGAAAAAAGATTCGAAACCAAAGAGAAGCCGATTATTGCCGTTCTGGGAGCAGGGCACGGAGGCTTGGCCATGGCAGGGCATTTGGCATTCATGGGGTATGAAGTAAACCTTTTTAACCGAGGAGAAGAAAGACTTTGGGGAGTCCGGTCATCAGGGGGCATTGAGTTAACAGGTCTTGTTTCTGGATTCGGCCCTATTAAATTAATTACAAATGACATAAAGGAAGCTTTATCAAATGCAGACCTGATCATGGTTGTAGTCCCGGCAACAGCCCACAGGTACATGGCAGAACATGCTGCGCCGTACCTGAGAGATGGTCAAATTATCGTACTGCATCCCGGCAGGACTCTTGGCGCCCTCGAATTTAAACAAGTACTATCTGCAAATAAATCGACGGCAGATGTAATCATTTCCGAGGCTCAAACCTTTTTGTATGCATCAAGAGCTGTTGGTCCGGCACAGGTAAGGATATTCGGAATTAAAAATTCCATTCCGGTTGCTTCTGTACGGGCGCACCTCATACCTATAGTTATAAGGCAACTGAGGTATTTCTACCCTCAGTTTGTCCCCGGAGACAATATTTTTAAAACGAGTTTTGACAATATTGGCAGCGTCTTTCATCCGGCACTCTGCATACTGAATTCGGGCTGGATAGAGGATGATGCTGAATTCCAATTTTATCATGAAGGAGCAACCGAATCGGTAGTGCATGTACTTGAAAATGTTGACCAGGAACGAATTGCAGTTGCTGAGGCATTAGGAATCCATGCAATATCCGCATTGCAATGGTTCTATATGGCATATAGCACAACCGGCAATACATTATTCGAAGCCATGCGCAAGAACCCGGGATACAGAGGCATTATGGCGCCCAGAACTCTTAAGATGAGATACATAGAAGAAGATGTTCCATGCAGTCTTGTACCCATATCCAGTGTAGGAAAGATGTTTGGCATTGCGACACCTACCATCGACTCTCTGATTCACATGGCAGGTATTCTCAACAAAAAAGATTACTACGCATTGGGAAGAACAGTCGAAAAATTGCAGATAGAAAACATGAGTTTGCGGGATCTAAGACTGGTTGCCATTGGCGAGCCTGTTAAACAAAAAGGATAATGCAATATGAAGAGAAAAAGGATTTTAGGCGCAGCGATGGGTAATTGCATTCATGTTGGAGGATTACAGCATTTTTTAATATTTGCCGAATCGCTGGGTTATTATACAAAGTCATTAGGACCGGCGGTTCCGGTGAAGCGTATTATAGAAGCTATTAAAAAAGAACGGCCTAACGTGCTTGCCCTTAGTTACCGGTTAACTCCCGAGGTAGCCGAAAGCCTATTTGAGGAATTTAAACATTGTTGGGAAGAAGAAGGAATTAAGGATATCACGGTAATATTCGGCGGCACACCTCCTGTTGCAAGGATTGCTAAGCAGACAGGAATATTCAGCCAGGTATTTGACGGAACCGAGACTATAAGCGAAATACGAGAGTATTTAGATGGTGTTTCCAAAGAAACTGCTGCAAACACGTATTCGGACACGCTCATAAAACGAATCCAACAAAAATATCCATATCCCATTCTGAGACACCATTTTGGAAGACCAAGTCTGGAAGAAACGATACAAGGTTCCAGGCAGATAGCTGAATCGCAAGTTCTTGATGTACTTTCAATTGGCCCTGATCAGAATGCCCAGGAGCATTTTTTCCACCCGGAAGAAATGGATTCAGGCTTGAATGGAGCTGGCGGAGTACCATTGAGAAAAGAAAAGGATCTTGAAGAAATATATAAAGCTACCCGTACTGGAAACTACCCGCTATTAAGGTGCTATTCAGGCACCCGCGATTTGATAAGGTGGGCAGATATGAGTGTCAGAACCATTCAAAATGCATGGGCAGCAATCCCCCTTTGCTGGTATAATGTGGTTGACGGAAGATCAAAACGGACTATTGAAGAATCGATATATGAAAACCTGTCAACCATCAAATGGTATGCATCGAGAAATATTCCCGTTGAAGTGAATGAATCACACCAATGGAGTTTAAGAGACGCCCACGATTCACTTGCGGTGGCAATGGCATACCTTGCAGCATACAATGCCAAAGTCGCAGGTGTCAGGACGTATATAGCCCAATTTATGTTCAATACACCTGCCGGTACTTCAGCATCCATGGATATTGCCAAAATGCTGGCAAAAAATGAATTGATTGAAGATCTGATTGACGAGAATTTTTCAGTTATACGTGAAGTAAGAGCAGGAATCGCTCATTTCTCACCGAATCCTGATATCGCAAAAGGTCAATTAGCTTCCTCTGCGGTGCTGAGTATGGCTATGAAACCTCATATCCTGCATGTAGTTGGTTTCAGTGAAAGCGATCATGCCGTTAAACCCTGCGAACTGATCGAGAGTTGCAATATAATTCATGGTGTTTTACAGGATTGCCTTAACAGTTTTCCGGACATAACAAGGGATAAGGACGTACTCAAAAGGAAAAACATATTGAAGAAGGAAGCCAAAACCCTGCTGTCAGCCCTGAAGTCGCCCATATTAGGCAGAAGTGATGACCCCTGGAGCGACCCGTTGATTATCGCCTGTGCAATTAAAAATGGTATACTCGATGCACCGAATTTCAAGGGAAACACAAATCTGAAAGGGGATATTACTACCCGGATGATGCAGGGCAAATGTCTGGCTGTCGATCCGGAGTCAGGAAAACCAATAGCGGAGAAAACGCGAACTGATGCGTTATTAAATCATTGTTGTCCGGTAAAGTTAGAAAATAACTTTTGAGATTATCTAAACGCCTGA
>CAZJCG010000088.1:0-8943 GCA_964544545.1 uncultured Lentimicrobiaceae bacterium
TAAATTTTCACATTCTCATTCTGTCTTTTATCTTTATCCTTTTATCTTTTATCTTCCTTGTAGGATATTACCTTCTTCTGATACTTTCACTTTGCCAGCAGTTCCTTCATCGCTTCCATGTTTTCCCGGTTGAAGATATCCTTACCGTCGGAGGTGTACAGGAACTCGATCTTTTTCTGATAACGCTCAGTGATTTTCCCACGGACCATCTTCATGGTTGAGTTCATCAGGTGGTTGGCCTCGGTGAATCCTTCGCTCAGGATTCCGGCAGCTGAAGGCAGCCAGCGTTGCGGGAACATATCGCGGTAATGCCCGTGACCCTTATATTGTTGCAGTTCCTTATCCAGCACATGGATGGCTTCCTTCACTCCTTCCTGACTATCCGGGGCAAGATGTTTATGTTCGAGGTGTCGTTTCAGATTCTCCTTATTCGGGACCAGCAGGCAAATCGTGTAAGGGCTCTGGTTGTTATAGAGCAAGCATTGGTCGATGTATTTGCTCTGGGCCGTAAAAGCTTCTTCAATCCCTTCAGGACTGTATTTCTCACCATCGTCGGCGATCAGCAGGCTCTTGAACCTGCCCAGCACATAAAGATATCCGTCCGGATCCATATATCCCAGATCGCCGGTGTACAGCCAGCCATCCCTGATGGATTCTGCGGTAGCTTCCGGATTCTTCCAATATCCCAGCATCACATTTTCCCCTTTGATAACGATCTCCCCCTGATTTCCGACAGGCAGCGGATTTCTTTCATTATCGCAAATCCTGAGTTCCATATTTTTGACCAGCACACCGGAGGAACCCAGTTTATGATGTTTCGTGGAATTGGATGATATAACCGGCGAAGCCTCCGTCAATCCGTATCCCTGGAACATCGGCATGCCCACAGCATAGAAGAATCGTTGCAATTCGATATCGAGGAGAGCACCGCCACCTATAAAATACTCGAGTCGTCCTCCAAAGCCTTCACGTATCTTGCTGAATAGAATTTTATCGTACAACCGGACCAACGGTTTATAGAGAATTCTGATCCCCTTTCCCTTATCGTATCCGATACCGTTGTATTTGTATGAGACTTTAAGTGCATGTCTGAAAAGGGCATTGATCAACCGTCCTTTTTCTCTTATGCTTTTCTCGATATTTTTCCGGAAGTTCATGGCCAGGGCCGGAACGCTCATCAACAGGTGGGGCCTGTTTTCACGGATGTTCAAAGGGATATTCTTCAGGCCTTCCAGTGCCGTTTTCCCCTGCTGAACAGAAGCGATCGAGGCGCCCATTCCCATCATGCAATATATACAGGCGGTATGTGCAAAGGCATGATCCCACGGAAGAATGGCCAGTGTGGTGTAATGTGGCGGAATATCCATGAGGGAGTACGACTGGTAAACATTTGCCACATAGTTGTTGTGCGATAACATGATCCCCTTGGGAGCCGCGGTGGTACCCGATGTATAGCATATGTTTGCACAATCGTTCGGCTGGATCATTCTGGCCGTCTTGATTACCAGCGTGGGATCTGTTGCCAGCAACCGGTCGCCAAGCCTGTTCACTGCGTCGAATGTGAGCTCACCGGCCGACTCGTCAGCCTCACCGTCCAGGAGGATCAATTTCTCCAGTTCAGGGAGGTCCTTCCTTGCTGCCCGGACTTTTTCGGCCTGCCGCTCCGATACAATGGCCATCCGCGCCCCTGAATGCCCGATCCGGTAACGGATCTCCTCTGTTTCTGCCAGTTTGATGGACATGGGCACGTTGATGGCTCCACAGTAAAGTATCCCCAGTTCGCTGATGATCCAGGCGTTTCTTCCTTCCGAAAGCAATGCAACCCGGTCACCCTTCTTCAATCCAAGAGCTATTAATCCTGCTGCAAACCGAAATACCTGATGCCGGGTTTCCTTAAAAGTGGTGCCGGTATAGATCGAGCCTGTCTTTTCAAGCATGTAAACATTTTCGGGATAGTCAGCTACACTTTTTTCGAAAAATTCGGGGATGGTTTGCATGGCGAAACAGATCAAATAATAATGAACATTGGTGAAACAGAGGGTTTCCGAGGATGTCTTTGTAAAAGGAGGGGCTAAATATAAACTATTTTTCAAAGAATGGACAACAGGGTTCACGAAGTCTTTTGACCGACAAGTCGTTCCAGTTCCGCCAGGTTGACCGAATTCCGGTGGAATTGTCCCATCCATCTGGCGCAGCGGTTAGCATCGAGCGGGAGTCCGATTACAGGCAGCCCCAGTTTCCGGCATTTACGCATACCCCAGTATAGTTCGGGAATACAGGCTATACCCAGAACCGCAAATGATTTCCCCTCCAGTTGGACTTCTCTGGCCTTCTTTCCTAAATGTGCTCCCATCCATATATAGGCATTGATCCCTTGTTTTTCCAGGATACTGCTTATATAGTTTTCGTAACAGATACCCGAACAATGCCTGCAACGGTAATCAAAATCATCGGCTTTTGCTTTGCAATCCGTGGTGAAATCTCTCAGGCAATGAGGAAGCAGTGCAATTTTTACATCAGCCTGGATAAACTGTTGCCGGTACCTGCGGTTGGTGAGTTCAATTTCCAGCATGTACAAATGATATTGCTCCAGTGAAGTGCCCAGTCGCCTGTCCCAGGTTCTTTTGAAAAGCGAAAGATGTTTCAGATGCTCATCTGCATTTAAGGTGAACTTGTGAAGGCCGCTGTTCAGCTCCCGGATCAGTTCTGTCGCCGCCTTATCCTTACGGAACAGGGTACGGGCTCTCCCCATCAGGGACTTTCTCCTGCAGGCTCGCCGGATCAGGGCAGCCAGCGCTTCTTCATCCTTCCATCCTGAAGAAACATCATCAGCAATAGAGGCAATCCGCTGATAGTATTCATCGGTGGATGCTGAATCTCCAAACAGGGAATAGGTCTTTCCCTGAACCGGATCATAGGAATGCAATCCGTTGCTTACGTGCATGTTCATCAGGCTCCGAGAGCCTGGATTTGTGCTGAATTGAATGTAGCAGGAGCAATCCCCTCGGTATTCGCCGCCCGGATCATGGCTCGTGCTACCGTTGATGCACTGATGGCCTTGTATTTCTTCAGACTGCCCACAAATAAGAAACCCAGTAGTTGCATCATTACCTGGGATATTCTTTCCCCCAACCTGAACTCCTTCCGGTTTCCCAGCAGGAGCGACGGGCGGAATACGAACTTCCCTGGAATGTTAAGGGCCGCCAGCGACTGCTCCATCTCCCCTTTTACCCGGTTATAGAATATCCGGGATGCCGGATCAGCGCCCATCGCACTCACAACCAGAAATTGACTGACCCGGTTGCTCTCACTCCATTTCGCCAGCCCGGCAACATAGTCATGATCCACTTTCCTGAATGCAGGCTGTGATCCTGCTTTTTTGATCGTCGTGCCCAGCGCGCAAAACACATCATTTACCATTCCGGTAACGGTAATATCTTCCGGCTTTTCAAAGTTAACGATCAGAGAGAGTAATTTCGGATGCTCCAGGTCAATCGGTTTACGGGAAACCGTGATGACCCTGGAATAGGCCGGATGATCCAGCAGTTGATGAAGCAATTCATTGCCTACCAGTCCGGATGCTCCTGCCAGGAGTGCAGTTTTCATGATCTACGATTTGTATTTACGCAAAAATAAGGGATTCAAAGGCTTGCTAAAAGTCAGAAAACAATTTTAATCCTGATAGGATTTTTTGTGTAAGTTTGGATTTCAAACTTCAGGTTGATGCCATTCTTTAACTCTGTCATATCATGGTTCATACGGAAGCGTATCCACCAGATCGAGCTTTTCATGAAATACCCTCATGAGGTGCAGGAGGAGTGGTTTGAAAAGCTGATCTCCGAAGCCCGCGATACGGAATGGGGCAGGAAATATGATTATCATTCCATCCGGACAGATTCTGACTTCCGGGGCAGGGTTCCGGTGAGCGACTACAACGATCTGAAGCCATATATCGACCGTCTGCGTAAGGGAGAACAAAATATCCTCTGGCCTTCGGATGTGAAATGGTTTGCCAAGAGTTCCGGTACCACCGGCGACAAAAGCAAGTTCATACCGGTGACGGAGGAAGCTCTGGAAGAATGCCATTATAAAGGCGGCAAGGACCTTCTGTCGATCTATTGCAACAACAATCCTTCAACAAGGATATTCAGCGGGAAATGGCTGGCACTGGGCGGCAGCTTTAACCTGGATGATGCACAGGCTGACACCTACCACGGTGATGTTTCAGCCATCATCATGGAAAACCTTCCGTTCTGGACCCAGTTGATCCGCACCCCCGACCTCAGTGTGGCTCTCATGAACGAATGGGAGTCGAAGATCGAACGCATCGCGCGGATCACCATAGAGGAAGATGTGGCCAATATCACCGGGGTGCCTTCCTGGATGATGGTATTGCTCAACAGGGTGATGGAACTGAAAGGTATTTCGAATATCAGCGAAGTATGGCCTAACCTGGAGTTATTTGTCCATGGCGGCGTCAGCTTTGTACCATACCGTGAGCAGTACCGCCGGATCTGCCCTCCTGGAATGAACTACCTTGAAACTTACAATGCCAGCGAAGGATTCTTTGGGATCCAGGACAGACTTGATAGCGACGACATGTTGCTGATGCTGGATTATGGCATCTATTACGAATTCATGCCGGTAAGTGAGATCGGGAATCCGCACCCGCTGACCGTTGGCCTCGACCAGGTAGAGCCCGGATTGAATTATGCTTTGATCATCAGCACCAATGCCGGCCTGTGGCGTTACATGATCGGGGACACGATAGTATTTACCTCAGTCGATCCTTACAGGATACGTATTACCGGCCGGACAAAAAACTTCATCAATGCCTTCGGGGAAGAGCTGATGATCGAGAATGCCGATAAGGCTCTGGCCATTGCCTGTGAAAAGTCGGGTGCTGAGATACGTGATTACACGGCTGCTCCTGTTTACCTGGATGAGAATCAGCATGCAGCCCACGAATGGCTCATCGAATTTGAGACCCCGCCCGAAAGCCTCGAATATTTTACCGAGATCCTCGATAACGCTCTGAAATCTCTCAATTCCGACTATGAGGCCAAACGGTATCACAATATGATCCTCAAATCTCCATTGATCCATTCCATGAAACCGGGCACATTCTATAACTGGTTGCGCGATAAAGGCAAACTGGGAGGGCAGAACAAAGTTCCCCGGCTGTCGAACGACCGGAAATACGTGGATGAACTACTTCAAAATGAGCATATTCAATCGTTTTCACAGACCTGATCCCAAACGTTATTCATTGGCTATACACAACCGATAAAAATCCATAGAACCAGATACCATTAACTCAAACTGATCACTTGACCCTTGGCACAGGTTACCGGTTGCCTTGAACGAGTGGCATAAAAAACCAACCTCCAATATCATCATTCTATGCATATCGCGATTGCAGGAAACATCGGATCAGGAAAGACCACGCTTTCCGGACTACTTGCTAAACATTTCGGATGGCAGGCCCACTATGAGGATGTCGATACAAATCCTTATCTGTCAAGTTTTTATGAGGACATGCAACGATGGTCGTTCAACCTTCAGATCTATTTCCTGAACAGCAGGTTTCGTCAGATCGTCGACATCCGGAAGAGTGGTAAAAACGTGATCCAGGACCGCACGATCTATGAAGATGCATTCATCTTCGCGCCCAACCTGCACGATATGAACCTGATGACTACCCGGGATTTTGATAATTACAAGTCACTCTTTGAGTTGATGACTTCTTTCCTTCAGCCCCCTGACCTCCTGATATATCTGCGCGCCGAAGTGCCCACGCTGGTGAGGAATATCCAGAAACGCGGCCGTGAATATGAGGCTTCCATCCGGCTCGACTACCTGAAAAGCCTCAGCGAACGGTATGAAGCCTGGATCAATGGCTACTCCGAAGGCAAGCTGCTGATTTTCGACGTCGACAACCTGAACTTTCAGGATAATCCGGAAGACCTGGGCTATGTGATCGAACGGGTTCAGGCCAGTCTGCACGGACTTTTCTGAGAAACAGACCGGTCCCACCCTTATCAGAGCGGATCAACGTCGATGATGATCCTCACCTGGAAGTAATTCTTATTGGTATAAAGCCGGGTAGAAGCTTCCCGGATGAGATCCTTGGCCCTGGCCAGATTCACTCCTTTTTCAAGCTTGATGAGGATATTTTTCAGGTACAGATTCCTGATTCGACTGATCTGTGGATACTCCGGACCGAGAACACGTTTTCCGAACTCCTTCTTCAATAAACCAGCCATGCTGGCTGCGGCCTCATTTAAAAGATCCTGGGCTGTGTGCTTTAAAGTGATCTGGATAAGCCGGTACGTCGGCGGGTATTTGAATTTTTCACGCTCCGCCATTTGCCGTTCATACATCCCGGTATAATCATTCCGGATCACAAAATCGATGATGGGATGCTTCGGATTAAAACTCTGGATGAGCACCTTGCCCTGCCGGTTCTTTCGTCCGGCACGCCCTGCCACCTGAGCCATCAGCTGGTAACTGCGTTCATGCGATCTGAAATCAGGATACGAAAGGAGATTGTCAGCATTCAGGATACCTACCAGGCTCACATGATCAAAGTCAAGCCCCTTGGTCACCATCTGCGTTCCGGCCAGGATATCGATCCTGCGCTCTTCGAAATCAGCCAGTATCTTGTACAAAGCATGGCGGCTCCGGGTGGTGTCCAGATCCATCCTGGCTATGCGTGCATTCGGGAAAAAGATGGATAACTCCTCTTCAATCTTTTCTGTCCCAAAGCCCTTCATCAGCAATCCCGAATATCCGCAGTCGGGACAACGTTCGGGCACATGCGAGGAATAACCGCAGTAATGGCAACGCAACTGGTTGTCTTTCTTGTGATACACCAGCGATACATCGCACTGGATGCATTGCGGCACCCAGCCACAGTTATCGCAACTGATGTGCAGCGAAAATCCGCGCCTGTTCTGGAACAGGATCACCTGCTCGCCTTTCCCCAGAGCAGCCTCAACGGAGTTCAGCAGGGTTTCCGAAAAGATCGACTTCATCCGCTTATGCTTGTGCTCCTCCCTCAGGTCAACCACTTCGATCTGCGGCATTTGTATTCCGCCGTAACGCTCTGTTATTTCCACCAGTCCATACTTACCGTTCAGGGCATTGTGATAGGACTCGATGGCCGGAGTAGCCGAACCCAGTAAAACCTTAGCTCTGTGAAGTGAAGCCAGGAAGATGGCAGCATCCCTGGCATTGTAACGGGGAGCCGGATCATACTGCTTGTACGAACTGTCATGTTCCTCATCCACAATCACCAGTCCCAGCCTGCTAAAGGGCAGAAACAGGGCCGAACGGGCGCCCAGAATCACCTGAAAGGATGCAGGTTGCTGCCATTCATCAGTGCTTTCTTTCTCCGCCGGAGCGGAAAACGCAACGCGCTGCCAGATCTCTACCCTTTCATTTTCATCGTAACGGGAGTGGTATACCCCGACCTCTTCACCAAAATACTTCTTCAGCCGGTTAATGATCTGAGCCGTCAGGGCTATTTCCGGCAGCAGGTACAGTACCTGTTTCCCTGCATCCAGGGTCTCCCGGATCAGCCGGATATACATTTCCGTTTTGCCGCTCGAGGTAACACCGTGAAGCAGCACAACATTCCTGCTCCCGAACTCCCGGTGGATCTGACTGAAAGCTTCCGACTGACCCGGAGTGAGCTGGAGGGAAGCGGCATCATCGGTTGCTGTATCCGTCATTAACCGGCTGATCTGCTTCTCATAGATCTCGAAAACTCCCTTTACCGCAAGGGCTTTCAATTTGGAAGCGCCATCCGGCAGACGCTGCAATAATGACTCTTTGCTGACTTCGGCAATATTTCCGGAAAAGAACTGCGATTGCTGAATATACTCTATCAGGATCTCAAGTTGCTTGGGTGCCTTCTTTTCCAGTTTATCATAAAGTGTTTTGAGCTCCGGCTCTCCCGAATATTCCGGACTTAACCGCACAAACGCTTCCATCCGGGGCCTGAACTTCTCCCCGATCTCCTCCTCTGTCAATACATATCCTTTTTCAACCAGGGTATGCACCAGGGGAATCACTTTAATGAGTTCCACGCTGCGGGCTGCATCGGTAAGCGACATCTTCCCGTTTGACTGTAATGCCAGAATGAGCGCATATTCCTTCTCCGACAGGGTTTCCGGATCGATCACCGCCTGTGGGTTCAGCATCACTTTCGACTCACTGGCCAGTTTGAATGCCGACGGCAGCGCCGCATTCATTACCTCTCCCGGATGACAACAATAATAGGAGGCAATCCACTCCCAAAGGCGGAACTGATATTCATTCACAATCGGCCGCAGGTCCAGTACCGACAGGATGTACTTGGCCTGGAATTCCGGCGGCTTGTTGGAAATACTCCGGACAAGGGCCGTATATACTTTCCGCTGACCGAATTGTACAATGACCCGCTTACCAACTGCCACCGACTCATTCAGGTCGAAAGGCACCCGGTAAGTGTAGTAACCGGGAAGCGGAAGCGGAAGCAACACATTGACAAATAAGGTCTTGCGCATACAAAATACGAAACTAACAGAAATCCGAAATTAATAAAAAGAGGATTGCCACCCTGATTGCTTCGCTCAGAAGAAAATCCTTTTCAGGTTATTCCTCTCCCTTCTTCGGCTTCCGAGGCCTGGGATTTTTAGGTTGTTTAACCTTGCTTCCGGAAGGATCACCCTCATTCACTTTCCCGTCTTTCCTGTGATAGGTCTTTTCAGGCTTGCTATAACGATTTTCCGGGGAATACTCCAGGATCGTTTTTTTCGTACTCTTTTTGTCCGGGAAAGTACTTTCGTGATCCGAATGCGTCTTTGATCTGCTTTCATCTTTGCGGGAAGAACGAAATGGCTTATCATCACGATCTCTCGATTTGAACGGCCGGTCAGAATCGCCGGATTTCCTGTC
>CAZJCG010000089.1:0-7593 GCA_964544545.1 uncultured Lentimicrobiaceae bacterium
GCCGGCTGGCGGATCATTCATTGCATGTTCTTTTATCTTTTTCCTTTTATCTTTTATCTTTTGCCTTTTGTCTTTTGTCTTTCTCTCAGATTTCGCAGAAAAGAACCGCAGATCATCGCAGAAAGCAATTGCCAATCTGCGTTAATCTGCGTGTCAATCTGCGTTATCTGCGAGAACCCTTCTGCCAATAAGCAGCAAAGAGCTTCGGGCATAGGGCAAAGAGCATGGAAATAAAGTTGAAATTCAATTGCCGAATTGGCTAATTAACTAATTGATTCATTCTTAAATTCTCAAATTCTTTCTTTTATCTTTTTCCTTTTATCTTTTATCTTATAAAAATCTTTCCCCCTCCATATTCTACCCCGCCCTTCTCAGACTGGTTTTCGGAATATCGATGATCAGGCTCTGGCCTACACATTCAATCTCTACCTTAACGCGGTGCTTTCCCTGCAGGGTAAGGAGCACTCCGTGCAGTCCCATCATAGGACCGCGGGTGATCTCTACATTGATGCCGGTTTCAAGGTTGAGCTGCGACTCATCATATTCAGGAGCACCTTCATCCAGGTACGCTTTGATGGCTTCAATCTGTTGCGGCGGGATGGGAACGGCTTTACCTTCAAACGTAACAAACCGTACGATGCTATCCACCTGCAAAGCAGGCAGTTGTTCTTTGCCCTTGATATAGATGAAAAGATAGGAGTTGAACAGCGGCACTTCCACCACCTTCTTCCGGTCGCTCCATTGCCGGATCGTCTTCCGCAGCGGAAGAAACGCTTGTATCTCTTTCCGGCACAGCTCCTGGTATGCTTTCTTCTCCGATCTGGACTTGGTATAAAGGGCGTACCATTGGTATCCGCTGCCCGGGGTTAACTCCATAAGGTAAGTGGAATGACGGTTATTCGAAATAATTCTTGACCCGGTACCCTCCGTTCTTGAGATAACGTTGCCGTTCCGTTAGTTTGAGGTCGGCCTGGACCATGTCCTTCACCAGGGCATCCAGGTCATACTCAGGTTTCCAGCCAAGAACTCGGTTCGCCTTCGACGGGTCTCCCAGCAGCAGATCAACCTCCGTGGGACGGAAATACTGGGGATCAACTTCTACCACAATGCTGCCCAAAGGAAGTTTGCAACTGTCGTTGCTGTTTCCTGTTAAAATTCCTTTCTCCTCAACACCTTCACCCTTGAATTCGACCACCATGCCGGCTTCAGCAAACGACTTCCTGACAAACTCCCTCACCTCGGTCGTTTTACCGGTTGCGATCACAAAGTCATCAGGTGAAGGTTGCTGCAGCATCAGATACATAGCCCGTATATAATCCTTTGCATGACCCCAGTCGCGTTTGGCTGACAAATTCCCGAGGTACAGCTTCTCCTGAAGGCCTAAGGCAATCCTTGCTACAGCCATGGTGATCTTACGGGTAACAAATGTCTCCCCGCGGATGGGCGATTCGTGGTTGAAAAGGATACCGTTGGATGCATACAAGCCGTAAGCTTCGCGGTAGTTCACGGTGATCCAGTAGCCATATAACTTGGCCACGGCATAAGGGCTTCTTGGATAGAAAGGAGTCAGTTCATTTTGCGGCGTTTCCTTCACCAGTCCGTACAACTCGCTTGTGGAAGCCTGATAGAACCGCGTTTTCTCCACAAGCCCCAGCAATCGTATTGCCTCCAGCAGCCGGAGCGTCCCCAGGCCGTCGGCATTGGCAGTATATTCGGGACTGTCGAAGCTTACTTTTACGTGGCTCATGGCTGCCAGGTTGTAGATCTCATCCGGCTGAACTTCCTGGACAATCCGGATCAGATTGGTTCCATCCGTAAGATCTCCGTAGTGCAGGAAAAAATTGCGCGACGAAGCGTGCGGATCCTGGTAAAGGTGGTCGATCCTGTCGGTGTTGAATAGCGAACTCCTGCGTTTGATCCCGTGAACAACATATCCCTTTTTCAGCAGGTACTCTGCAAGATAGGCCCCGTCCTGGCCTGTAATTCCGGTTATCAAAGCTGTTTTCATCGTTCTGTTATCTGACTGTTTAGGATGTACTGCTTTATGGATCGTAAATAGAGGTAAATAGTAACGGTGATAGTAGAAGTAAGGGGAGGGGAGTGGGACCCGAACAGTAATTGGTTAAAAATAATACTATGGCTCTGGTTATTTTACCTGTTCCCTGATCTTTTGAACGATTTCAATGCTTCTCCTGGCATCTTCCAGACCGAATCCCTTTCCGGAGAGGATGTGTTCGTATGAGCGGGTGTGCAGTTCGGTAAATCCTTCGCTGAATTCCACTTCGTTGCCGTTCACCAGGATAGAGCGGAAAGTCCGTTTGCCGGCTGCCAGGGCCTGTTCGGGGAGGTGATCGGAATTGATGCTGAGGAACCAGTTAACCCTGGCCTTCTCAAGGAGCAGCGTGCCCGAAGCGTGTTCGGAAGAATATTGCTTCACATTGTTCTCCTTCACATCACCGAAGATCCAGGTAAGCATATCGAAGAAATGGATGCCGATGTTGGTGGCAATCCCGCCCGACTTGCTGATATCACCTTTCCAGGAAATGTGATACCATTTCCCACGGCTGGTGATGTAGGCAAGATCAACATCGTATATTTTATCCGCTGGACCGCTGGCTATCTGCTCCTTCAGGGCAATGATTGCAGGATGCAGACGGAGTTGCAGGATCGTATAGATATGTTTACCGGTCTCATTCTCGATCTCGCGAAGTGCATCCAGATTCCAGGGATTTAATACCAGTGGCTTTTCACAGATGGCATGAGCATCATTCCGCAATGCCAGACGGATATGTGCATCATGCAGGTAGTTGGGGGAGCAGATGCTCACAAAATCGATTTTATTTTGCGGATCGCGACGACGCAGTTTGTCCATAAAACGATCGAAACGTTCGGGTTCGGTGAAGAACTCCGCTTCCGGGAAAAAGCTGTCCATGATCCCGACACCGTCATACTTGTCGAGAGCCGCAACCAGGTGGTTGCCCGTTTCTTTTATTGCTTTCAGATGCCTGGGGGCGATATATCCTCCCGCTCCAATCAATCCAAAATTCATTGACTTTTTTTCCATGTCAGGTTTATTGAGAGTGAATATACAACGCTGGTAAGCCGTTCTTGTTTAACTTGTTTAAGAGGCATAAGTTAATATCCCTGGCCGGCAAAGGTAAGCCAGAACCGTCAATCGGGATTTGCCAGATACAAATTTATCTATATTTGATAAATTTGTTGCATTATCTATCGTACCGTGACGGAAAAGATCAGCTCACCCCAGAACCTGAGAATTAAAAGACTCATCCAGTTGCAGGCAAAAAGCCGGGAGCGCCGCCGGCAAAACCTTATGGTGATTGAAGGATACCGGGAGATCACCCGGGCGATAGAGTCCGGTATCAAGGTCAGGGAGATCTATGTTTGTATGGAATTGGATACGGCAATGCGGGCCGGACAAATCACTGAAACGCACAATATCCCGTTTTTTGAGGTTTCATTGCCTGTTTTCGGCAAGCTGGCCTACCGTGAAGGCTCCGACGGTCTGATTGCCCTGGCAGAGCCGGGGAATAATTCTCTTGAAAATCTCCGGGTAGGGGAGAACCCGTTGATCATTGTTCTGGAGTCAGTGGAGAAACCCGGGAACCTCGGTGCTGTGATGCGCACGGCCGATGCCGCCGGAGTGGACGCGGTGATTGTGTGTGATCCGCTCACCGACTTGTACAATCCCAACACCATCCGCTCGAGTGTCGGTTGCATTTTTACCACACCTGTTGCGGTAGCCGATACTTCCCGGGTCATGGAATGGCTCTCGGTCAACAGGGTCAACAGCTATGCAGCAGCACTGACCTCCACGGCACAGGAATACTACCGGAATGATTACAGAGGTGCTACGGCATTTGTTATGGGAACTGAAGCTACGGGACTGAGCCGGAAATGGCTGGATTACTGTTCAGCCCAGGTGATCATCCCGATGATGGGTATCGCGGATTCGCTGAATGTCTCTGTCAGCACGGCCGTGTTGGTATATGAAGCACTGAGGCAGAGAAAGGCGTGAAGAGAATGGGAGAATTTGCTTTTTCGGCGAGGGGATTTGGGAATTTATA
This sequence comes from uncultured Lentimicrobiaceae bacterium, assembly GCA_964544545.1. GTDB lineage: Bacteria > Bacteroidota > Bacteroidia > Bacteroidales > UBA4417 > UBA4417. Next base: position 4,086 of record CAZJCG010000089.1, read on the forward strand.
AATTTATAAATGTAAGAATTAGATAATTAGCTGATTAGCTGATTCGGCGATTAGTAAATTCGATAATTAAAACTGTCCACAAATTATCACTGTTGGTGCTCATCAGACGATAAAGGCAGAATCTTACTTGAAATAGTAATTTTTTTCAATATTCCTTTCGGACTTCATTCGTGTCTTCGTGGCAATTTTATTTCTTGCGGAGTACGTTGTTGATGTTATTGATCTGCGATGATCTGCGTTTTTTATCTGCGGGATCTGCGAGAAACAAAACCGGATAATGAAAGGTTGGTAATGTGATAATTAGCTGATTCGGTGATTCGATAATGAAATTTGGGAATTTAAAAAATTTAAGAATTTGGGAATGCGAGAATTAGCTGATTCGGCGATTAGTAAATTCGATAATTATTACTGTCCACAAATTATCACTGTTGGTGCTCATCAGACTATAAAACTCGAGTGCACCTAAAATGGGAAACTCTTCCAATAATTCTTTCGGACTTCATTCGTGCCTTCGTGGCTAAAATATTTCTCGCAGATAACACAGATGTTTACGCAGATTAACGCAGATCGGCAAATTCCTTCTGCGATGATCTGCGGTATTTTCTGCGTAATCAGCGAGAAACAAAACCGGACAATGAAATTTCGGGAATGGTCTAATCATAGAATACCCAGCTCACCCCGGCCTTAAATGCTGCGTCGGCACCGGGATAGTGCGGAGTTGTATAATAGGAATAGCCCATCAATCCTGCATTGAAATGCTGGTAACGGATGAAGATCCTTGCACGTTTCACTTTCATGTTGAGAAAAACATCCAGGTAAGGGTAATTTCCGAATTTTTCTACGCTCTGCCGGTAGAACATTCGAAGTTCAGGCATGTAAGCATCGGCATAGTAGCTGGTGTAATAATATCCGCTGATCCCCCCTTCTATCAGCAGTGCCTTCTTAAACAACAGGGCGCTGTAACTGATACTTCCTTTTGCAATAAATGCCGGCAACGGAAGGATGCTGTCGCGCGAAACCTCCTGAAGTATCAGGTGGGTATCAATAAGCCAATGTCCGGGGCGAAAGACTTTATGGGCATCCGCCCGTGTTATGGCAAGTCCTCCGGAGTACTGTTGAGGTATCGCACTCTCATTAAGCCAGACATAATTGGAAATCCGGGTAAACGTTGCCGAAATATCATAACCGAAGAAATTTATTCCTGCGGTTGCATTCACATAATCCTGCAGATCAAAATCGTTTTGCCACCTGTAATGGTTCGAGTAGTAAAGGTTATAGAAATAGTCCGGGTGACGCATTCCTTTCCGCAGAGTGAAATAGATCCTGTTTTGTTTTTTCCGGTCACCGAAATACTGGTAGAAACTTCCTGCTAACTCGTGATCTCCGCTTGTATATCCGCCAACTGAGAGCTTACCGTTTGCAATGAAAAAAGTTTTTCGGGCGATGATGCCTTTCAGAGTTCCAAAAGGAATAAGTTGCGTAAACTGTTCCACAGTGCCACACCTCCCCACCAGGTCGGTTTTGCCGAATACACCGGTGGCCAGCATCCGGTTAGCCTGGCTTTCAATGTTGCCGTATCCTATCCGGTCCATCTGATGACTGATCCCGAAGGAATACTGGAAAGGGAAACTCCTTGCTGCTGTATCGGGTTCAATATTGGAATAAACAAAGGTGTTGCTGAACCGGATATGAAATGTGGAGTCCAGTGTTGTGGTGGAATCGCCGTAAGTGGCAGGATAGAAACCGGCAGTCCTGCCATCCGAAGCATTGTCGTCTTCGTAAGCAGAGGTGAGTTGTTCGAATTTGAAGGTATGGACGAGCCTTCCGGCATCGAACCGCTTTCGTTGATGTGCCAGGGAGGTATCCGGCTTAAGGTTACCGGGTTTCTGTAAAAGGAAGTAATGCTGAAGGAGGAAGGATGAATTTTTGCTGCGGTTGATCGCTTTTTTCAGATTCACCGAGATGGTTTCCCTTTTGCTTTCGGTGTTATCGCGGAAAACTGTATCATAGACGATACCCCCGTTTTCATAGTTCCTGAACCTGTCGTTAAGGTAAGCGGCCATTATACCATAACGTCTTGAAGGCAGTGTATAATTCAGAGTGAAGTAACCGGTTGAATAATAAGTCCTCTGGCGGAGGTAAATTCCGGGTGCGTTGGCGAACCTGGCATGAAATCCCAGGATTAGTCCTTTCCGGACCTGCTGGCTATGACTGAAAAGCAATTGTTGCTCTTTCCCTTTCCCCATCATATAATTGAGTTCGGAGAAAGGTTTTTCCGGGATATAGAACCGGATACTGTCGAGCTGATAGGTATAAAGCTCATTAGCACTTTTCCGGAAGCTTAATCCGTTTGTTTCTTCCAGTCGGAAGGAGATAGGATTGGCGGCAGATCCCGGATTTCCGAGGTTCTGGTAGATTTCACGGCTATTTTCAGCGATGGTATAAAAATGAAAATTATGGAGTGGAGCTGAAAATGGGCGCTGAGTATAGGCTGCGTTGATATTTGGAACAAAAACAAGGGTCTTTGCAGTATCGGGGCTCAGGTCCGACGGGGTATTCCCGGTTTCCTCACCTTCAGTTTCGTCAGTTTCTGTCGGACTGATCGTGCGGTTGCGCAATTTATCGGATTGACCGGATGCGGACAGGTTCAACAGGAACAGGAACAGGAGGAATGAGGCGAACAGGTGAGCTTTCAAGGCTGATGTGATCGGGAGAGGTTATTACTCTTAGTTTAGCGTGCAAAAATACCGAAAATGATGATAAGTAGTTATGAAAGCAGGGGAGAAGTCTGCCGGAATTCTGTTGCCTGATGTTACTTTAGATTTCGACTTTTGAGGGCTTGCAATCGCATCCGTGGCTGCCATGTCAAGGAGGAGATGAAAAGTAATGCCAGGAGTGGGGATAAATAAAAAAACCCCGCCGTTTGGCGGGGTTAGAAAGATAGGCAGCGACATACTCTCCCACACGAATGCAGTACCATCTGCGCGGACGGGCTTAACTACTCTGTTCGGAATGGGAAGAAGTGGACCCCGTCGCTATAGCCACCTAAAGTTTTTGAATATTTTAGGTTCTTGTATAAAAAGAACGATTGACAGACTGGAAAGAAAATACATAAGTCATATTGAAGTTAATGCTTGACGTCAATAGAAAGTTTACGGGTAATTAGTACTGCTCGGCTTTGCCATTACTGACTTTACACCTGCAGCCTATCAACGTCGTAGTCTACAACGACCCTTAAAGGAAGCCTCATCTTGGGCTGAGTTTCGCACTTAGATGCTTTCAGCGCTTATCTCATCCACACATAGCTACCCTGCGATGCAGTTGGCACAACAACAGGTACACTAGCGGTGTGTCCGACTCGGTCCTCTCGTACTAGAGTCAGGTGCCCTCAAGCTTCCAACGCCCACAACAGATAGGGACCGAACTGTCTCGCGACGTTCTGAACCCAGCTCACGTGCCACTTTAATCGGCGAACAGCCGAACCCTTGGGACCTTCTCCAGCCCCAGG
>CAZJCG010000090.1:0-7450 GCA_964544545.1 uncultured Lentimicrobiaceae bacterium
TTTTAAATGAAGTGAGTTTCTGGTTAGGAGAAATGAATAGATTCAGGAACAAAGCAATATTTACGAAAATGGCAAATGCACCGGCCTCCCAGGCAAACCCCGCGTTCCTGTATATATCGCTAACTCCTCTTAAAAAGGTAGCATCAAATGTATAAAACACCATTGTCGGAGCGTAATAACCTAATTCAGATTCAGGAGTTGTAAATATGCTTTCTGAAAATTTCATAAAGGCTGGACCGAAGTCACCATACATTAATGGATATAGAATAAGTGAAATCAACGAAAGGAAGAAAATAATGTTGGTATAGATAGAAACGAACCGGATATTGGATGTTTTGAGCACAAGATAGGCTGCATACATACTTACAGTTATCCGGAGAATGTTGAGCGGTTTGAAGTTTTTAAATATGACCGCGTGCAGCAATTCATAGCCCAACACAAAAAGGATGATCATCAGGTGTTTCCAGCGGATGTTGAACGCCAACATCACATTGCTACTTATGCGGAATGCCAATAGAACAAGCAGAATCCCAAGAAACAGGTTTTCATTTCGGGAAACGAATGGGTTGGCTGACATCAGGATCATCAGCAGGACAAGCAGGTAATCAAGTTTGTTTTTTCCGGGAAGTATCATGAAAAAGATGCGGTTGAATCAATGCCTGCGCAAGGCGTTATTAAAATTAGGCTTAAATGGTATGCAGTAAACATCGGATGGCTATACTTTTCTCAATGTCTCCTGTAAAATAGTTTATCCAGGATCTCCCGGATGTCGATCCGGTCATTTAATTCGCGGTATGAGTACAATCCGGAAATGAGGATTGCTGCCGAACCGGCTAAGTAGTTATATGGTAACGGCAGAAACCTTACCAGTATGAAACTGCCCGAGCAAATGATCAGCTGAAGGATGAACACCTTCAGGAAAACCCGGTTGTAGCTGAAACGGTATCGGATTTTTCCGACCACGAACAACTGGACGAAATAAACTACATAAGAGAGCAGGAATGAGGCTCCCAGCCCCTCGAGTCCGGCGTACAAATAACCCAGAAGGTTGAAGAGAAAAATGTAAGCGTTTGCCAGGAGTTCATTTACAATGAAAGCTACATTATCGCCCTTGGCTATAAAGATGTAAGCGAGAGCCCAGCCGGCAGCTTTAAACAGCATTCCGATTGCCGCCCATTGAACCATGCCATTTACGGCTATAAATGACGGGGAATACAGTAGCAGGATCGCCCAGTGAATGAAAACAATGAAGACCGACAGGATTGGAGCAAGAATGATAATGGCCATTTCAGCCTGTTGGTTAATGGTGTTCCTCATCTTTTGCAAATCATTGGCGACACCTGAAAGCCTTGGGAAATAGTCGGTTGCCATAGCTGTAAAGATCATCCCTACATAGGAGTTGATTATTACGAATCCGGCGTTATATAATCCGACTGCTTCAATGCCGCCTTTCCGGCCAATGATGATTCTCAGTACATACGAGAGTGCAAGCATTACGATTCCGTTTGCCGATACGAGTACTCCCAGCATCAGCATAGCCTTGCCTTCGTTGATGGTTTCTTTGACTGTAAGAACTGCATGCTGAACCTTCACCTTGTTCGAAAAGTACCACGAAAGACCCAGGGTGGTCAGTGAGCTGGCAATCATGGCCGGAACGATGCCATTTAATCCGAAGAGATAATAGATGGGTACGGAGATTAGCAATCCAAACAACGCGCCGAGCAGATTGGCCTTGGCCAGGTGCCTGAGTTTGCGCAGACCCTGAAGTATGGCATTCTGTCCGACGCTCAGTTGCGCAAATAGCAGGTTCCCCGACAACCATATAAATGCCATGGTGTACTGTCGGTTCCCAAAAGTCAGCTGGCTCAGGTAGCCAGAAAAGATAAGTGTTACCAAACTGCCAAGCAGTCCGGTAATCCAGACCCATCGTCTTAACACGGTTATTACGCGGGATATTCTGGTGGTATCGCCGGTGGCGTTTGCTGCGGCAACGCTCTTAACTGCACTGATCCCCAGACCAAAGCTTGTCAGATTCATCACTATGTTGATAGTTACATCCAGCAAGCCGACAATACCCATCCCGACCGGTCCGAGCAGAACAGCGACAAATTTCGATTTAACGATCCGTATCAGGATGTTAAAGACCTGAACACCGCCAAAAAGAGAATTAGCCTTCATTACCTGACGGTAAGAAGATTTGTCATCATTTCGGATATCCAGGGCTGGTGTCGCCTCTTCTTTCATCTGTAATTCATTGCGATTACTTCCACTTAGCGACCATGTGGAACATATATTTGACCATGTCCCGGAGCGAAAAGTTGGATACACTTCTGATGAAATAGCGCAATGATCGTAACTTGTATTTCGATTGGCTGGCAAGCATTTTGGCCGACCTGCAGTCCGAAAGGAGCACAGCCTTTTTGTAGGCCGGATGGCCCTTATATAGTTCAATCGTTTTACGCAGATCCAGCAATGAAGCAAGCGGGTCACGCTTGGTTTCTATACTTGCTACACGGTAGTAACCCAGAAATTCGTCGATAAAGCCCAGCGGGTGCTTGCTGGCGAGAAGGCAGTTCATATAATAATCTTCACCAATAACACCGGACTTGAAGTAACCGACTTCAGCCAGTGCATCTTTCCGGTACATATAATTGACCGGAGGGTGAAACCTCTGAAGGAGAATGTCCTCAAATACGTTTCCGCTTCGCAGATTGGGGTTGTTTGGGATGTCAAGAAGACGGGAATTGACATCCACATAATAGGTTTTCCCGAAGGTCATGGCATGTTCCGGATGTTCCTGCATGAACTTCAGTTGGATATCCAGTTTTTCCGGGAGCCAGTAGTCGTCGGAAGCGCAGGCACTGATAAATTTTCCTTTGGCGCGGTCACGGATCACCTCTGTCAGCGTTCTTGATAGTCCCTTGTTCTGCTGAAGGATCAACTCATATCCAAACCTTGGTTGATGTTCTTTGAGTATCTCCGGTGATCGGTCCCTGGACCCATCATCAATAACGATCCACTGGAAATCACGGTAGGTTTGATTATGGATACTTTCAAGGCATTGCAGTATGTACTTCTCATGATTATAGCATGGTACAATTACAGTGAGCAGACACTCTTCCATACAACCGGGTTATTACAGGTGAGTATATTGGATCAGAAAGAACATCAGGGTCTGAAATCGTTGATCCGCCCGATAACTTCGTATGCCTGTTCTGAAGTCATATCCGGTCCGATGGGCAGGCTTAGCACCTCCCGGTGGATTGTTTCTGTTATCGGGAAAGATAATTCATTCCATTCCCGGTAGGCTTTCTGCTTGTGGGGCGGAACGGGGTAATGGATCAGTGTCTGGATACCATGCTCATTCAGGTATTCGTGCAACCGGTCGCGCCATGGACAACGAATCACGAACAGGTGCCATATATGGGATCTCAGCTCGGGAATTGAGCCTGCCTCAGTGGATGGAAGAGGCAGGATGATTCCGGGTTGGTTTATATGTTGGCAGTACAACTGTGCAATCGCGCGGCGATGTTGATTCTCCTGATCAAGATAACGGAGTTTTACATCCAGGAAAGCAGCCTGAATCTCGTCGAGCCGGCTGTTCAGTCCCTGGTAGTCGTTAATGTACTTTTCCCGGCTTCCATAGTTGCCAATGGCTCTTACGACATCAGCAAGCTCATCATTATTCGTTGTAACGGCTCCGGCATCCCCCAATGCACCCAGGTTTTTCCCGGGATAAAAACTGTTCCCGGCAGCATCGCCCAGTGAGCCACTCCTTGGATTCAACAGGCTGCCTGCTGTTAGCAGGTTCGTCTGATAAAGGGCTCCCAACGCCTGAGCGTTGTCCTCTATGATCAGCAGGTTGTGCGCTTTCGCTACAGAAACAAGGTCTTCGCTCCAGCATACCTGACCGTAAAGATGTACGACCATGATGGCTCGTGTCCGCGTCGTGATATTCCTCTCGATCAATGAGATATCAAGATTGTAGGTATGAATGTCGGGTTCCACCAGAACCGGTTTCAGACGGTTTTCCGTAATGGCCAGAATAGAAGCGATGTACGTATTGGCAGGGACGATCACTTCATCGCCTTCCTTCATCATCCCAAGTTCCATGTAGGCGCGGAGTATGATCCGAAGTGCATCCAGACCGTTTGCTACTCCTATGGCGTGTTTAACACCCATGAATCCGGCCAGATGTGTTTCAAACTGTTTTAGTCGTTCCCCATGAATATACCAACCGGATTCTATGACATCCGAAACTGCCTGCTTAAGTTCGTCGGAATGCAGTTTATTGATCTTTTGAAGGTCAAGAAATTTGATCACTTGTCTAAAAATGAAAGATGAGTTTGCCTGATTGAATTTTGTAGGTACTATGATCGGCCATTAACAGAGGAAACAAAGGAATTCCATTGAACCTCTTTGGAATAACAGGTTTTCAGCTTGTTGAAGGCTCTGATTGCCATATCTCTTCCCTGGTCAGGGGACGCAAGCACCTGATCGATTTTTTCAAAAAGCTCCTGTGAATTGCGGAAAGTCAGGAAGTCTGTAGCCTGATTGAAATGTTCGGGGTATATGCCATCCTGGCTGATAAGGAGGGCTCCGCAACCGATTGCCTCGTAATTCCTCATATTGTCGAGGAACAGTCCGTTGAAATTGCCAAAAGCATTTACAACGATCTTACTTCTGCCAATCGTTCTGTAGAGTTCACGGGCGTGGATAGGTGGCAGGGCATAATTCCGGATGATCCTTGGAGGGTCAGGTATTATCCTCGTCAGCCGGTTCCATCCTCTTGTCTGTATCAGGGGAACCCGCTGGTTCCTGTACATCAGATGAAGATGGAATTTATAGCCTCGTTTTTTCGCAAAACGGATAAGATCACTTAATATCTTGTTCCTGCCAGAAAAGTAGAAGCGGTTGTACTGACCATAAAACAGAATGTCGATATCGCGTTCAGTATTATGCATTGCCTCCCAGGAAGGATCAAATGCCGGAGGTAGAATGTAAGCCTTGAGATTTTTCTGGTTCCAGTATCTTACGAAAGGTTCAAACAGGGAAAAACGGATGTCGTAACCCGGGTGCAGGGAGGGTAAGGGGGATATGATGGCATCCCAGCATACTTTCATAAATGGCATCTGCCTGACCTTATCGATAAACGATTGATCGTAGTATGGGGAGTGGTTGTAAAAGATGTCCGGTTTAAATTCTTCAAGCTGTGCCAGTTTTATTTCGTCCAGGTCATGAGTATGAAGCCCTTTTTCCTCCGCCCACTTGAATTGCAGCCGCTTGTAATCCCAGATGGTAAAAAAGTAGTCCGGATTGTCCTTCTGATAGGCCGGCTTTAAAATGTAGGAACTCGAATAGCCGTCTTCCAGTAGGAGGTGACGAAGTTCTGCGAAAGAATAATCTGTTTCATTTACCTTATTCTCTTCTTCAAAGATGGGAATATGCGGCGAGAATTTATGGAAGCACTGATAGACTTTCATTTTATAAGGAGCGGGTAGATTGCCGTTAGGAATGGTGCAGACTTTATATCGGATTGATCTTCAGTTCAATATTCTGATAACAGTTTCTTCCCCAATAGTTGCTCCAATAATTGATATGTTGCATCGACTGAACCGAATCGTATTCAACTTCAAATGAAACGGTTCTGTAAATGACATCATAATCGGTAATGGCGGTGGTATGATCACCCATTCCGATGTTGAAGTCAAAATAGTATTTACCGCGGGCCAGATTGTGATTGTAAAGAGTCGTCTCAATTTCGAATTCATCTTTATCTGCCGGTACATCAAATTCCCTGGTAAAGTACACGCCTACCCGGTTGCTGTCTTCATAGCACAACATACCTGAGAGCCTTGCCGATCGCATCTTGCTGTTGTTCCTGAGAGTGAGCCGGATTTTGCGGGGCTCGGCAGAGGCGATCTGGGAGTTATTGAGTCTTTCTACAGAAATAGATTCGAATTGACGTATGGTGTTGAACCGCCTGTGTGAGTTGTCGATCCTGACAAAACTCTGGTCAAAGGCAACTTCCTGGTTTTTCAGGTAGTAATCAACAACTTCTGCTATTGGTCCGGTCTTGGCAATGAGGCCATTTTCGAGCAGCATTCCTGTCTGACACAGGTTAAGGATACTGCTCATATTATGGCTTACAAAGAGTACTGTTCGCTCCTTGTTACGACTTACATCCTGCATTTTCCCGATGGCTTTTTTCTGGAATTCGGCATCGCCAACAGCCAGAACTTCATCAACCACAAGTATCTCGGGCTCCAGATGGGCAGCTATGGCAAATCCCAGTCGCACTGTCATCCCGCTCGAATATCGTTTCACCGGTGTGTCGATATAGCGTTCAACGCCGGAGAAATCTATGATTTCATCCATCTTCTTCCGGATCTCAGCCTTGGTCATCCCCATGATCGATCCATTCATAAAAATATTCTCGCGACCGGTCATCTCCTGGTGAAAACCGGTGCCTACCTCAAGCAGAGATGCAATACGGCCGTTCGTACGGATCAATCCGGTTGTAGGTTTGGTGACTTTTGACAGTATTTTTAATAGGGTAGATTTACCGGCGCCGTTTTTCCCGATGATGCCAAGTACTTCACCCTTGGCAAGCTCATAGTTGATATCCTTAAGCGCCCAGATATAGTCACTGTTACCTCTGGAAGAACGGTCATTGATATCGCCGATTCTGATATAGGGATCCTGCAGCCCCCGGATCTTGTGCCACCACCTGTTCAGGTCATGGCTGAGTGTCCCTGTACCGATTGCCCCCAAACGATATTGTTTGCTCACATGCTCGAACCGGATTGCCTTGTTGTTCATTTCTATGGAAAATGTATTTGAGCCTGCTATGGATATTTCAGATTGTATCCATGAAGCCCTTTTCTACCTTGTTGAAAACCAGTATTCCCAAGGTCAGGATAAAGAGCGTGAAGACTGCACTGTAAAGCAGATAACCTGTATATAAAGGTTGCTGATCCAGAAAGCCGAACTTGAATGTTTCGACGATAGCAGTCATGGGATTGGCAGCTACGATCCAGCGGTATTTTTCGGGAATCGTACTGAGCGGGTAGATGATGGGTGTTGCATACATCCAGAGCTGAACCCCGAATTGAACCAGAAACATTAAATCTTTATATTTAGTGGTAAGCGAGGATATGATCATGCCGAATCCAAGAGCAAGAAATGCCATCATCACAACCAGAAACGGAAACAGCAAAACACCCCAGTTGGGGTGCAGCGTGGCTCCCTGCCAGAGATAATAGGCATAAAAAGCCATAAAGAGTATGAACTGTATCCCAAAACGCACCAGGTTTGAGATCATAATGGAGAGCGGAACCACCACACGCGGGAAGTAGACCTTTCCGAAAATGTTCTGGTTGTCCTTGAATGTTGTCGAAGTCCTGTTCAGGCAATCGGCAAAATAGTTCCAGCAAAGTATCACTGCCAT
>CAZJCG010000091.1:0-7448 GCA_964544545.1 uncultured Lentimicrobiaceae bacterium
CGCAGATTAACGCAGATTGGGAAATCATTTCTGCAGGATCAGCGGGAAACAAATCTAAAAAATGACCGGAGGCGGGAAGTGAGATCTGAAAATTTGAGAATTTAAAAATGTAAGAATGTAAGAATGTGATAATTAGTTGATTCGATGATTAGATAATTCATAATTCTTTCATTTCTAAATTTGTACATTCCTAAATTTTTTAATCGGCTAATCGGCTAATCGGCTAATCAGCTAATCGGCTAATCGGCTAATCGGCTAATCGGCTAATTGGCTAATCGGCTAATCGGCTAATCGGTTTTTCCTTCCGGTGATAAAACTTGTCGTTCCAGATCACCCAGAGAAAGAAGATAACCACATAGAAGATGACCCGGAAAGGATAGTCGTGAGCGAAATGCCAGTGCTGCGGCCAGTAATTCATCACAACACACAATCCCGATAAGCGGAATACATTGGTCAGATGTACGATCACGATACCGGCCGGTATGAACCAGGCCTTGTGCTTCCAGGGGCCCGGATAGATCAGGATCAGGAGTGCCAGCTGGAGCATCTGCTTGATCCCCGAACATCCGGCAACAATGGAAACAGAACATTGATTCGAGAAATAGAAAGTTCTTTCGATAATATCGACCGGCAGTAAAGCATTTACAACCAATCGTGTATGATTGAACACGATGTTAGTGAAAAAATCATAAACTTCGGGAGTCAGTATCTGGTAACCAAAAAGCCTGTAATGCAATTGCCTTTCCCAGTACTTGAATACGTAATGGATTATCAGGGTGATGAAGATAAAAAGCAGGATATCGAAAACCGGCTGAAAACGCTTATTCAACGCTAGTTTGTTGAGCCGATTGATAATCGGATTATTTATCATTATAGCAATCTTAGCTGCACGAATTTATATATTTTGAACTATCTGAGTATTATCATCTGAGCAAGGTATAAGTCCAACAGATAAGCAAATCTACAAATTGCCTGACAATCCACCAACTATCATTTATCCGGATCGCGATAATCGATCACTTTCAAAATGATAATGATTTAATATTCCGGCAAAACTTTTCAGAACCTTGTCGCACTGCGTTGCCCGCGCGATGCATCAAGAGGTATATTTCAGCATATTCCTGATACACTTCAATCTCTGTGCGAAGCCATAAATGGGATCCGCTGGTACTGAGCCATTTTGTTAATATGTGTTGTTGGATGGTTATCTGCATGGAAGATTGGATACTGGGACTACGACCGAAGGGCTATGACAACAAGCTTTCCGTTTGTCTGTTTCATCTTTCTTTACTGAGTATTGGTATCTATATCGAGGTACTATGTTTTAAAAACAGGCATCAAAAAAGAGGTTGCTATAAACCGAAGCAACCTCTTTTATCTGCGGGATTACCCATCCCTATTCCAAACAATCAGGAGAGTTTTTCATTTCATTCTCCGGGGGATGCCCCCACAATAGCAGGCCAACCGAAATATCTTTTAATCAGGGAACTGTCTCCTCTCATTTTTTAACGCTCCAGCCCCCTGCCAGTCCAAAGATAAACCAGGTCAGCGCCAGTGTTCCGATGCCGAACAAGGTATCACCGATCATCCTCAGCCATTTGAACGTAACGATGTACGACTGTTGCATAAATTCAGCCGAGCGGGCATACCAGAGGCCGTGCTGCACGCTGGCAACCGTCTGGGCCAGTCCGACAGGCAGCACGCTGATGAGCACCATGGCCGCCAGCCCGATGTTGATACACCAGAACGCCACCTTGATCCAGCGCTCCTTCCAGATCACTTCCTTTTTCATATCACGCAATACAAAGAGCATCAGGCCGATGCCAAGCATTCCGTAGACGCCGAACAAGGCTGCATGACCATGAACGGGGGTCGTATTCATCCCCTGCATGTAATACAGGGCGATCGGCGGGTTGATCAGGAAACCGAAGATCCCTGCTCCTACCAGGTTCCAGAAGGCTACGGCGATGAAACTGTAGATAGGCCATTTATAGGCCTTAATCCATTCGCTGCTGCGGCTGAGTTTCAGGTTATCATAGGCCTCAAATCCCATCAAAACCAGCGGTACCACTTCCAGGGCACTGAAAGTGGCCCCCAATGCCAGCACTGCTGTCGGAGTTCCCGTAAAATACAGGTGATGGAAGGTTCCCAGAATACCTCCGGCTAAAAATACAATGGTGGAGAATAGAACTGCGGTGGTAGCAGTGGATGCTTTGACGATGCCCAGCCGAACGAAGAGGAAAGCCGTTATGACCGCTGCAAATACTTCGAAGAATCCTTCCACCCAGAGGTGAACCACCCACCAACGCCAGTATTCGGCAACGGCAAGGTTCGTCTGGCGCCCCCACATGAGACCCGCGCCATAAAAGGCAGCTATGGCAACCGTAGAGATCAGGAACAGGATGAGCAGGTTCCTGTTTTCGGAACGCTGCTTCAATGCCGGCCAGATTGCGCGTCCCATCAGGAACAGCCAGATTACCAGACCGGTAAACAGGAACAGTTGCCAGAACCGGCCCAGATCCACATACTCATATCCCTGATGTCCCAGCCAGAAATTGCTGACCAGTCCTAACTTCTGCATCACACCCATCCATTGTCCTGCTAACGATCCGATAACGATCACCAGCAACGCCCCAAACAGGAAATTTACACCCAGTCGCTGGAATTTCGGTTCCACCCCTGAAATGGCAGGTGCATAGTATAACCCTGTAGCCAGCCAGGATGTTGCTATCCAGAAGATCGCGATTTGGACATGCCAGGTCCTGGAGATTGAATATGGCAACCAGGATGACAGGGGCAGCCCGTACAAAGCCTGCCCTTCAACCGTATAATGTGCAGTGATTACGCCCATCACTACCTGTACCAGCAACAATGCCGTAACGATCCAGAAATACTTCAGGATGGCTTTCTGTGAAGGGGTTTGTTGCTCATCCTTCAGCCGGAAAGCAAGGTTCAACGGCTTTTCCTCCTCTTCGCGCCTACGTGCATATAGCCAAACCATCAATCCGATACCGGCTATCAGCATAATGACACTGAAGCCGGTCCAGAGCAACAATGAGCCCGTCGGCTTATTAGCGACGAGTTCTTCAGGCGGCCAGTTGTTGGTATAGGTGATCTCCTGTCCGGGACGTTCTGTTACACACGACCAGGAAATCCAGAAAAAGAAAGCATTCAACTTTCTGACACGCTCCGGGTCCTTCAGCGAATTCAACGGGATGCTGTATGCATCTCTGTCGGAATCCATGGCAGGATCGTTGGTGAATAATCCGCTGTAATAACGGCTGTTCTCCGCGATCGCTTCAGCCCTGGCATCCGTTACAACCAGCACACCGGTTGAGGGATCGTATGCATTCTTCCGCAGATCCTGCTGCAATAAAACCTTAAGAGCTGCCTGCCGGTCTTCGGTCAACTTGTCAAAGCTGCTGCTGTCGAGCTTCAACGCCATTTGGTTGAGCATGAAGACGGCCTCACGGTGCAGCCAGTCAGCACTCCAGTCAGGCGCCTGGTATGCTCCATGCCCCCATACTGTTCCCATTTCCTGTCCGCCCATCGACTGCCAGACATTCTGTCCGTCTTTAATATCCTGCCCTGTAAAAAGCAGCTTTCCGGAAACTGTTTCCACACGCTCAGGAACAGGCGGAGCCTGACGGTAAATCTCCCTACCATAATAGAGCAGAACGGCAAAGGATATCGTCATTACAGCAAGAAATCCAATCCATAGTTTTCGTGTTCTCATAACTGGTTCTATTATTAATGGTTAGTATAAAAATAGGATTCTGTTCAATCTGAAACAATTTTCAGATGCAAATATATGCATATTTGATACTAAAAGACAAAAAGGTCTTTTTATAGTTAATAATTTTTTATTTTTGTACAAAAATTCAGGAAGATGTTCAGCAAGGAAACCGAATATGCCCTTCGCGGCTTAGTATATGTTTGCCGGCAAAACAATCAGGGAATGAAGCCCGGCACGGACGAGATAGCCCGTGAAATCAACGCTCCCCGGTTTTATACTGCCAAGATCCTTCAGCGGATGGTCAGGTTGGGATTTCTTCGATCGCAGAAAGGTAAAGGCGGAGGATTTTATTTTGATGAGCAAAAGCCTGAGTTGAGCATCCGGGATCTGATCATCCAGACGGAAGGAGATAAAACGATCCATGGTTGTGGATTTGGGTTACAGGACTGCAGCAATGACCATCCCTGTCCGTTGCACGAGCAATATGCACCGGTGCGGGAGGCTCTCAACCAACTGGTATCGACAGAAACCATCCAGTCGCTTGCCCGGCGCTGAACCCCGGTATTCCAACATCAGGCATTATCTAATACCCATGAAGAAGCGGAACCTGTACAAAAAACTGCATAAGTGGCCCGGCCTTATCCTTTCATTCATACTCCTTTACTATTCCTTTTCGGGCATTCTGATGAATCACCGCGACTGGATATCCGGAATAGATGTGAAGCGGCATTATCTGCCTGAAGGCTATCAATACAGGAACTGGAACAATGCAGCTCTTAAAGGAAGTACCCGGATAAGCCCTGACAGTGTACTGGTTTATGGTTCCATTGGTATATGGCTGACAGATTCGTCCTACAGCGAATTTACCTCTTTCAACTGCGGATTGCCGGAAGGAAGCGACAACCGGAAGATATTCGATTTGCATTATACCGCCAATGGCAGCCTTTATACCGCGACACTCTTCGGGTTATACGGCTACGACCGGACCACCCGGCAATGGAAATGCCTGCTCCCGGAGGAACGAAAAACCCGTTTTACGGCAATTGAAAGCGCAGGTGACACCCTTTATGTGCTCAGCCGCTCGCATCTTTATACCGGAACGGCTGACGGGATCCATACGAAGCTCGTCCGGACAGAATTAAAGGCCCCGGATGGGTACGACAACCGCGTAAGCCTGTTTCAGACCCTTTGGCAGATACATTCCGGAGAAATTCTGGGCCTTCCCGGGAAGTTCTTTGTCGATCTCCTGGGATTTATCACTGCATTCCTTTCAATCACCGGAATCGTTTATTTCTTCGCTCCCTCACTCATCAAACGTCAATACAAGCGCCATAAGATATCACCACGGTTGGCCGGTATGACCCGGTGGTCGTTGAAATGGCATAATAAAACCGGGGCGTGGACATTTGTCCTGCTCATCATTCTTTACTTTACCGGAATGTTCCTGAGGCCGCCGCTTTTACTCACCATTGCAGGCTCACAGGTGGCTCCGCTCAGATTCTCACACCTGGATCAGCCGAATCCCTGGTACGACAAATTGCGGGATCTGCTTTATGATCCGGTCACAAACCGATTGATGCTGAGCACCTCCGACGGGATGTACAGCATGGACCGGAAGCAATTGAAGCCGGAATGGTTCTCAAATCAACCGCCGGTGAGCGTAATGGGGATCAACGCCTTCGAAAAGACGGATGACGGGGCTTTCCTTGTTGGTTCATTCAGTGGTCTTTTCCTCTGGAACCCTTCTGATCCTGTGATCCGTAATTTTGTGACCGGCCAGGTTTACCATGATGAATCCGGCGGAAGACCCATTGGGGACCTGAAGGTTACCGGCCTGATTACAGGCCCCGGAGGTGCAAAATTTGTGGCTGATTACAATGCCGGCATCTTACCCCTGGCATCATACGGGATATTTCCAGAAATGCCCGGGGCGATTCTGGAGAACTCAGCGATGTCGCTCTGGAATGTATCCCTCGAGTTTCACACGGGACGAATCTTTGAGGGACTTCTGAGCGGTTTCTACATCCTGCTGGTGCCGCTTACCGGACTTGCATCCATCACGGTTGTTCTGAGCGGCTACCTGCTTTGGCGCAAGAAGTACAGGCATCGCTGATGTCACCTGATAATTGACTAACTTTATTTCCCGAAAAAATCAGGTTTCATGAAATGTTTGCGAGATTCGGCCGTCCGGATTGCGGGACGATCTATCATTTTCGTGCTTTCAGCGGGCTTGTTGTTCTCTGCTATTTCAACCTTTGCCGGAAATGACGGGGATACACCCATGCTGTACATAAATAGCCAGTTAATCGCTGTCGATATCCCGGTTGGAAGAGGGGAAAAATGCGAGCGTATCGTTGGTGTGAAGATCATGACGGAAGGAAATTCCGCCCCTTTAGAACTCACATCTGTCTGGTTTTCCCTGTCAGGCACTACCGGTCTTTCAGATATAGCTATTATCAAGGCTTTTTATACGGGTGCCAATCCCCGGCTTGATACGGGCAGGCTGTTTGGAACTACCGGAGTTTCTGAGGGTCAACTAACTATTTCCGGCAGGCAGAAGTTGGCCGAAGGTGTTAACCATCTCTGGATAACTGCTGATCTTACGCCCGAAGCTGCCGAAGGCCAATATCTTGGCGGAGAAATTAACACAGTGGAATTGAGTGGTGAGGAGTATGCCGTAGAACCTGCCACAGCTAAAAGCAGGCGTCTCATTTTACTGGAAAACAAGCTCCTGTTCTCAGGCGGAGATCTGGGGTATGGGAATTTCCGTATACCGGCAGTTGAAACTGCTGCCGACGGATCTGTCATCATTGCAGCGGATGCCCGGACAGTTCCCGGCGACCTTCCCAATGACATCGATATCGTTACACGTCGCAGCACCGACCGGGGTGACACCTGGTCGGATCCTCTTATCATTGCCGATTTTGGCAAATACGGGGCAAGCGATCCTGCTTTGGTACTGGATCGGCGAACCGGAGATTTGCTTTGTATGTTTGCATCCCACCAGGGACTTTTCCGATCCACACCGTCAGATCCTATCCGTTTCAACGTTTGCCGAAGCCGGGATAACGGAAAAAGCTGGAGTTCCCCAACGGATTGCACCGGTCAGATTTATGCGCCCGGCTGGTATGCATCCTGGCTCGCCTCCGGAAGTGCCTTTCAGATGCGCAGTGGCAGGATCATCGGTGCGGTCGGGGTACGGCAGGGGCCCGGTTACGGGATCAGCAATTTTATGATATACAGTGATGATTCGGGTCACAGCTGGAACTATAAGCCTGCGATTGCAGCAACCGAAGGTGATGAGGCCAAACTGGTGGAACTGGACAACGGCAATCTGATGATGAATATCCGGAATCAGGTACCCGACTGCCGGAAGATCGTTCAAAGTCGTGATGGAGGTGAATCCTGGGGAACGGCCTATTTCCAGTCAGAGCTCGTTGATCCCGCCGTGAATGGTGATCTGATCCGGTATACATCGGTGAAGGACGGATATGACAAGAGCAGGTTGTTGTTTTCAACGGCTTCCGATCCAACAATGCGGAGAAATCTTACCCTGTTTTTAAGCTATGATGAAGGAGCTACCTGGCCGGTATCGAGGGTGATCAATCCCGGACCGTCGGGCTATTCCAGCCTTACTATCCTGGACGACGGGACCATCGGATGCTTTTATGAGAACGGTGAATATGAGGATTACCAGTTGTATTTCGCCCGG
>CAZJCG010000092.1:0-7394 GCA_964544545.1 uncultured Lentimicrobiaceae bacterium
TAGCCAGTCATGCTGAGCGTAGTCGAAGCGTGACTGGCCGAGCGTAGCCGAAGCGTGACTGGCTGAGCGTAGCCGAGGTGTGACTGCCTCCCCCCTTATAATTCAGAACACAAGCATATAGGAAACCTTCACCAGAAAGATATCCTGCGGATGTTTGCCGAACAGGTCATTGATATCACGGTCAAGGACAAAGTCGCCATGTGATGTATCTTCTGTGCGGCCTTGTGACCACACCAGATAGAGCGATGAACCAGGCTTGTATTCCCAACGGAAAACCAGGTTTGACCGGAACTGTAGGAAGTTGAAACTCTCACTTGAAAAAGTATAATCAACTATATTATCCCCATTCTCATCTACATTCCATTCACCGGAATTACCATTCGAAACCAGTTCGGATCCCTCAACGTAGTTGACAAACCTGCCATCGTAGTTGGAAGATTTGGGATCAGTTATGCGCTTGTAGTTGGAATACTTCCCTGCAAAGAGGAAAGGCTGTCCATAATACTGTACGGTCAGATCAGGCGTAAGAGTATAATTTACCCTGAAAGAGACTCCAAGCGACCTCTGGTCCAGGCGCGCCAGGATATAACGGTCCTGTCCGTTCCATGTGATATTGTCAACATACTGAAACTCGTTATAGCTTCTGTCGAAACTTGGGTAAATAGAAACCGAGAGCGCATTAACAGGCTTGTAAGTCCCTCCTATCGAAAATCCCTGCGATAACCCATAGTTGCTAAATCCTTTCCACTTGTATGCATTCAGCTCAAGCATCAGTTTCTTCCTGGAGTCGGTTGATACGTACATCCAGACATTGACACCTCCGGGCATCCTGAGCGCGGGACCTCCTCTCAGTTGCGAACGGTCAAGACTTTCGAATTCCAGGTTTGAACCGGCATTCAGATACCAATAGTTCTTCAGCTGACTGAATCCGTTAACGTTCATACCTTTATATATAGTAGTACCACCGAAATTGATTGCATACCATTGATTGAAGTTGAGGCCATAGGACCTGAACACCTTATTCGGCTCATACTCCCTGTAACCAATCCAAAACACCTGCTGTATCTCATCAGCCTGACGCATATACCCCACATCATTGAAATCAACGCCTGGCGACCTGGCCGTAAGCCATGCCATATAGTTGATGTGTCCGTTGCCCTGTTTACCAATCTCGAAAGTGCCTGCAAAACCGGAGAGGGACGTGCGGTTCGTATCCAATTCCACATAGGATTTATCGGGGCTCTGGTAATAGTGTGCGGAAGATTCCTGCAGGTCGGTTATTGCTTCCTTGTCACCCGATAGTCTGGTATAGACTCCTTTAATGGAATAATAATAGGTCTTATTCTTCCATGTATGTGTATAATCTGCTCCACCTACATACGCAGAAGTAGGCAGGTATTTCAGTTCATCATCACGGATCCATCGGTTTGTTGAGGTGAACATGCCGCCCAGTGTCGAAGCACCTTTATTGTAATCCTTCATCAGCCTTGCAACAACATAGTTTGTAAAAGGTTCGGAGGTGACCTCGCGCCTCTCCCCGTTCAGGTCAATTTGGGTTTTTTCGGCAGAGGTGAGCGATTCCATCAGTCCTACCGAAATCCCATCACGGGTCTTACCTGAAATTTTAAATGATCCAAGAATGTGCGTAGACGCGGGCATATCTGCATATTCATTGTCACCAAGGTCCGGATAGTAATGCGGTGTTCTGCCTACCCTGCGGGAATAGAATAACATATTGCGGGTATCATCCCCGTCACCGCCGGTGAGCCTGAAATTGAAAATATTCTTGCCCTCGATAAAGAACGGCCGCTTTTCTTCAAAATAGGTTTCAAATGCCGAGAGGTTGACTTGAGATGGGTCTGCTTCCACTTGCCCGAAATCCGGATTGATCGTGAAGTTCATGGTCAGGTCGTTGGTCAGGGCTATTTTGCCATCTACTCCTCCTGTAGCTGTATACTTGCTTGGCGTGGAGAAAGGATTACCCTCTTCCTTTTCATTGTATTCAGCTTTCGCCACAGCATAAGGAAGGATCTCAATATCCTTCTTTGGCTGAATCCCTTTCAATCCCCGGAGTTCTCCGAAAAGGCTGACAAATCCCGGAGCATTGCGGGCTATAGGCTGCCAGAGCGACTGTTCCTGCTTCCTGTAAATATAGCGAAACACATTCATCCCCCAGGTCATTTCATCCTTCCGGGCAAACCGCAGTTGCGACAGGGGAATTTTAAATTCGGCCGTCCACCCTTCGGAATCAATGTGCGACTTTGCTACCCAAAGGGCATCCCATGTACCATCATCCTGCCCGTCGTTGGTAATCATCAGATCAGACTTTACTCCCGAAGCTGTTACCAGGAAACCAAAACCGGTCAGTTTATCAGCATAACTGTCGAATATGATTCCAACCCAGTCACCATCGGTGTTATCACGACGCGAAAGGCGGGTGACAATATCTGAGGGCACTGAATCATATGCACGGATAGCAACATAAATGTTATCATCATCATAGATCACGGCAAACGTCGTCTGTTGCGATGGAGCCTTCCCATCCAGAGGCTCCCGTTGTATAAAATCGCCCGACCACTGCACTGAATTCCAGCAGGATTCCCGGATGAGTCCGTCAATTTCAGGTTTTTCACCTGAAACACGGGAAGTCTCATAACTTTTCTGAGCCGGTGAAAGAACCGGTATCAGAAGGCTAACAACCGAAATAAGAAGAATTTTCCAGAAATGAGTCATAAAGAGGATTCAGAGTTATCAGGTAGTTTAATTAAGTGTATAAATCACATTGCATCTCGTCACTGACGGTGGTTTGGAATCCTGTGAGTGTTTTGTCTCTGACAGAGCAGAATTCAATTTTTACAGCACCACGACAATTGCCGGAATTGAGAACTTTACCTAAGGTGAGGATTTCGACTCTCGTCCCACAAATGCCAGAATCATTCGTCTTACACGTGAAATTTGAGTTTCACGGATAAAAACAGCGTGTGACGGATGCCGCCATTGAAAAGTTACAGGATCAGAAAAAAAGTATTTTCCCGCGAAACCAGTAAGGGTAACAACAACCATGTGGTCAAACCGGTTCATATGGGCGGACCAGCATGGCTGTACCCTGGAGGTCAGGTATAAACACGGGAACCACCCTGTTTGTCTGGCAGAACTCATCCACGGCACGCATCAGTCCTTCCCATTTGGGATTATAATCATGGATCAGAAGTACTCCGCCCGGCGACAGTCGCTCATAAAAAAAATCAAGCCCGGCTTTTGTGGGATTGTAGAGATCAGCATCCAGACTGACGAGGGCAAATATTTCGTTGCCCAGGTCAACAGTCGTTTCAGGGAAATAACCTTTATGCACTACCACCTTGTCAGGGCCTGCGCCGATGTAGCTCAGTACTTTCTCTACAGAGGTATCCCTGAAATTCCGGTTGGTATAGGTAGCAGCCTCCCCTGTTTCTATCTTAAGGTCTTCTGGCGGCAATCCGTCGAAAGTATCAAAAAGGTGGAGAACCCTGTCATTATCCATGAGGTGAAGGAGTCGTGCGGATTCTCCTTTATACACTCCCAGTTCAGCAAAACATCCTGCCACTTTATCTCTTTTTAGTCGCTCTACCTGTAGCCAGAACACATAGAAACGGACCTTGTCGCCGAACCACTTTTCAGCCTTCATCAGATCATCCGACAACTGTTTCTTTTTCCGGGCATTTTCCCAGGAGGCCGGTTCATAATCGGCTCCAAAGAACAGATCCCTTAAATACCAGATAAGGCCAATCAAAAAGACAAGCAGGATAACCAGGTTGATCAGTTTCAGAATCGGGATGCTCATAGTTCAGAACAGTTAATATTCCAAATGAAGAGCGAAGCAGCAAAACTCTGTTAGTCGATCGGCGGCGCAACTGAAAATTACTCAGAGGCTGGCTCTGAGCCGTTTGTATCCTTCTTCGCTGGCCTTGAGTTTGGCTCCGCATTTCAGGGTTACCAGATGGGTATCCTTGGTATAGGCGTCGATGGCAGCAATCTGAGAGATATTGATAATATAGGCCCTGTGAATCCGGATAAAAGTCCCGGAAGGCAGGTGTTGTTCAAAAAACTTCATGGTCTTTTCCTTCAGGTGGTTCCCCAGTTCCGAATAGATCATCACATAATCATCCTGGGCTTCCAGATACCAGATCCTGTCGACCGGGATCACTGTAACCCTGGAACCCAGACGTGTAACGATACGTTCCAGTACCCCCTGGTTTGTGTCGAGATGTTGCTGAAGTTTGCCAATTGGGTCTTCCTGAGGGGGCTTTTCCTGCCCGATCCGTTGCAATGCTTTGGTAACGGCACTGTCGAACCGCTCCTTCGAAAAGGGTTTGAGCAGGTAGTCCACGGCATTCATCTCGAATGCACGGATAGCAAACTGGTCATAGGCTGTTGTGAAGATGATCTCCGGCTTCTGCTGAAGCACTTCCAGCAATTCAAATCCTTCCAGTTTTGGCATCTGAATATCCAGGAACACCAGTTCGGGCTGCACCTGCTGGATGGTCTTGAGCGCTTCAAATCCATCACCGCATTCCCCTGCGATCTCGATAGAAGGGTGATCTTCCAGATACCTTGCCACGAGCTGGCGTGCAAGGGGTTCATCATCGATTATGAGTGCTTTTATTGCCATGGTCATTCAGATTGCTTGTTAACAGCTCAGGATTCAACCCTGGAAGCTGGAATTTTCAACAATATGCTGTAAAAATTCTGTGTCTTATTGACTGTGATAAGATCCGTCCGGTTATATAAAGTTGCCAGCCGCTGTGAGACGTTCCTCAATCCGGTACCGGTTCCTTTCCGGCTCGATGTTTCCGGATCAAATTGGTTGGTAATTACAATAAAAAGGAATTTGTCGCGGCACTCAACCGTAAGGCGGATCACGGAAGGTGTGGTAAGCGTGTAGACTCCGTGCTTAACGGCATTTTCGAGCAGGGGCTGCAGGATCATCGCCGGAACCGGCCAGTCGTCGCAGGTTTCATCTATGGTTTCCTCAACCAGCATACGGTCGCTGAATCGAACCTTTTCAATATCCAGGTACAGTCCGGCATGGTAGAGTTCATTTTTCAGGGTACTCATCGATTCTTCTGCCATCGACAATGAATATCGCATAAACTCCGAAAGTTTGATGACCATCTGTTGCGCCTTCGGCGGATCGCTGAGGGTGAGTGCACTTACGGAGTTAAGGCTGTTAAACAGGAAATGGGGCTTGATCTGTGCCCTGAGCTTATTGAGCTCAGCTTCGCGAAGCATTGCCGTCAGCGATGCTTCCCTTTCCATCCTTTCCTGCAGTTCCTTGATGTTTTGAAGAAGATAAAATACTGATAAGAGTAAGAAATAGATCAGGGCACCGGCCAGCACCCGGTACGTGACAGAATGCCTGAGAAATTCCAGGTAACCCGGCTGATCTGCAGCTACCGATTGCATAATCAGGGTTCCTGCACCGATCCATATGATCATGGCAAATGCCACACCGGTCAGATGATAGCTGACCAATTCGAACCAATTCCGTTGAATCTTTCCTGAATACTGTACCATGTACCAGAGCCCCATTCCGAGGATGGCGAATGTTATAGTGAACAGGATGCTGTCGCATGTGGCGAGCCAAAGCGGGAATTCATAATTCTGGCGTAGTAACGCAAATTGGATGGCAGCAAGTACCATCCAAAATACGGTGTAAATAAACCACAGGTTTCTGAAGATAAACCGGTTGATCATGCGGAAGGTGTGGTTATTTCAGTTCTGTTTGCCATGCTCTTTCCCGATGATAGCCATAGTCTCACTGCACGCTTCTTAAAGACCCGGATCAGAAACTCCGGATCTCGCCACCGCCAAATATAGTGACACCTTTAATGATGAGGGTTTTATTGATATCCACCTGGCTCATAGTTCTCTTATCGGCATACCCACCAAATATACTGAAAACTTCCACTTTAACATTCCAATCATTGGGCACAAGCATTGAGGTCCCGCCGAAAACCGCGACCACCTCGATCTGGTTGTTGCCGGAGGCAAGAGTAGCCTGCGTCAGGTCGATCTTGGATCCGCCGAATACTGCTACGATTTTCCCTCCGCGAAATGACTGTGACACTACTTTGCGTTCACCTCCTCCGAAAATCGCCATATCTTCAATGAAGTCTTCACTCCCTGTGATGTTGCCGGTTGTAAACCAGTGTTTGCGAAAACGGACAGCACCGAAGATCATGCTCAACCCGATCAATATGATAAGCAATGGCCAGAATATGTGCCACAAGGTAAATGGAAAATGGTAGAAATCGACCAGCAGGAAAAATGCCCCGATAGCAATAAGGATAAGCCCGGACCAGATAGAATGACGGCTGAACAGGCTGATCGTCCCAATGGCAATTAACAGCATCTCCCAGGAAAAGATAATCCGGCTGATAGAATGGTCGATGATGCCTGTATTTCGCGCGATTAAAAGAAGGCCTGCTACAATTACAAGTATCCCAAAGGCAATGCTCTTCCCGCGGACATGCTGTACATGTCTTTCTCTGTTATCACAATTATTAAAGTCCATGATAGTGTCGTTTTAAGTTTACGCAGCAAAAGTACGCCCCTTCCCTTCCCTGCCAAAATCAAGATCGGTGAATACCGGAAAAGACTCGGTAAGCAATGAATATCATAGGCAAACTATAAGGGTAACAAGCCGACGGTTCATTCTATATTCGGGAAGTATGTTTTGGTGAATATCTAAGATCATACAATCCTGGAAATACTGCTCAATAGTTCCGGATCATTGAAAAAATAAAGTCCCAAATGTACGGAAAGCAAGATATCACATTAACGTGCAATGCATATTTCATCATTATCAGGAACAGACCATGCCCTTTGTGTTTTTTTTACAGTGTGTAAAGTATTTTTTCCGTGGGGTAGAAATAAATGAGCAGTCGTAAATTTTTATTGAAAAATTTATCATTATTTACAGCCTGATAATGTGCGCTTTATAATTTATCAAAAAAAATATTTTATAGTTTTTTAGACTATTTTTTCGTTTGGCACGCATTTGGTAAAAAGAGGGCACACTCGAAAATAACTAAACAAGCTTATAAACTTCTAAAACTTCCTAAAAACATGAAAAAAGTTCTCGTTCTCACTCTCGTTGCTCTCGGACTCTCCATCAGTTCATTCGCTCAGGTGACCGCTACCGCCTCCACTACGGCCAACATCATCACCCCGATCGCCATCACCAAAGATATTGATATGAATTTCGGTAACATCGCCGTCAGCCCGACCTTAGGTGGTACCGTTGTTCTCCCGACCACCGGTGTTCGCACCAAGACCGGCGGAGTTACTCTCCCGGTTGTAACCGGAACCGTTACAGCCGCTTCATTCACCGTTACAGGAGAAGGCAGCAGCAC
>CAZJCG010000093.1:0-7234 GCA_964544545.1 uncultured Lentimicrobiaceae bacterium
TGAGCAAAAATATTCCGGAATTTACTCTCATTCAATCCACCCTGCAAACTAAAGGCTACACGGAGCAAATTACAGAGTTACACGGAGACTTTTGAGACAGCCTCTTTGATAGAACCGCTGTTTACCCTGTTGTTTACCCCATTTTATAACTTGCATTGAACCACAAATCCAACATTTTTTTATTCATCATGATAAAATGAAAACGGTTCCAATTTTAATCATTGAAACCGTCTTCACATATGGCTTTTAACCTGATTTTACCAACTATTATTTACCATTATATCATTTTTCTGTGCTGATGATCACTGGGGCATTTCATGCCCGACAGTAGAGTTATTTGGCTTTTCCTTTCAGGCGTACTTCATCTACCTCCCAGGAAGATGCCGTAGAACTGGAGGAGCAGCGGTAGTGCCATGCAATCCTCACCTTAGCTTTGTAAGCGGCCATGTCAACGGTAGTGGTGGTCCAGGTGGCACTGTTGGCAGCCGGAAGTGAGGCATTCAGATTCGTCCAGGTTGCAAGCGAAGGATCACCGGTACCGGAATAATTGGTCGAGATGAGGACTTCCAGGGGATTAGTCAGTCCACTGTCGGTGTATTTCGTCCAGGTGCGGAAGGTGAGGGTATCGTTCACTGCGTTTGTGAGATCAAGTTCAGGCGTGATGAGCCAGTCGTCGGAAGCTACGTCGCCGCCATAACCGTTCACAGCCATACAGGTGTACTGCGATGACCATGCCCAGTTCTTGTTGCTGGCCTTGCTGAAAGTGATCCAATCGGAAGGTTGCCCGGTGGTAAAGGATTCATCAAGATAAATGCCGGCTGTGGAGAAATCGATAACGTCGCTGGTGTCGCGGACAACCAACTGCAGGGTGCCGTTATAAACTCCAAGGATACCCTGAACGGTGCCATATCCCTTGGGAAGGAGCAATGCTGCAAAGTTGGCGTAGCTGCTGGTGCGAACAATGATCTCTTTTCCGTTGGCATCAACCAGGGTCCTGTTGGTATTTGTTTCATTTTCGCCTACCCATGGACTGCCGGCTTGAGAAAAGTGCACATTCTCCAGTTTTACCAGCTTGCTGTAATAGGCGGCATTGCCGGTAGAGGAGAGGTTGATTGTAACAGCCTCCGGCACTGCTCCGGGCAAACTGTCGCGGAAAAGATGCTGGTCGATCAGAATATCAGGCAGCTGGCCAATGCTTCCGTCGAATACATATCCGATCTGGATTAATCCGCCATAATCGCCCATGTACATGCCTTGGCATTTGACATATACCATTTGTCCGAGTTTGAATTCCGTGTAAAGATTGGTACGGTTCAGCAAGATCTCAATACCGGCGGTTTCATCCTGTATCACGATCTTTTTGTACAGGTTGCCGGATTCGTCATTGGCAACCACTACGCCTTTGATGATGATGGAATCTGTAATGGTATCCAGCCGGTTGGCATACAATGCTTTAAGCTCGGCAATGGTGGTGTTGGCGCTGAAATCGACTTTGGGAATGAAAATCGGCGGTTCGTCGAATTCGCCTTTCACGCAAGAGGTGAAAGTGATCGCGGTCGCTGCCAGGGCCAGGATGATACTGAAAAGGACTTTTTTATTCATGATAGTATGTGTTGTTCGGTGGGTAGTTTGGATTAATACACGGGTCAGAAGCGGAAGCCTACATTCAGGAAGTAGGTCCTTCCATAAGCATAGTAATACTTAGGCGGGAATTTATCGATACCATACGTCAGGTATTCGTGGGTGTAATCAAACCGGTTTTGTTCGTATCCGCCACTGGTAAGGTTCGTGTTGTCGAGGATATTACTGACGCTGAAGTTGATGTTGAGGAAGTATGAATTGAGCCGGATCGACTTCCCGATGGAGGCATCCAGCGTGAAGCCACCGTCGAGTTGTTGCTGCTCAATGATGGTCTGAATCAGCGGATCACCGGGGCCCAGGTTGGCTATACCCGACTGTGAACGGCGAAGAGGGTTAAAGTCAAGCCAGATCTTATCATAATAATTGCCGTTTACATCGATGAACCAGTAATTCTTGTTGAAGCGCAGGCCCAGACTGCTGGCGAACTGCGGAGTACCTCCCAGGTAAAAGTTCTTGGCATAAATGGTTTCCGTAACATCTTCGGCAGTCCCGTTGTCGTAATTTATGGTAGCTTCCGGACGGCTGGTATAGCGGTAATTCCCGAAAGAAACCACGCCTACAGCTTTCAGGGTGCTGCTCAGCTTTCCTTCGGCTCCGAATTCAATGCCCTGGTGGACACGGTCCTGGTTGTTAAGGGCCATGTTGACAAAGGTCTGCAGGTCATCGTGGTAGAAACGGGTGATCTCGCAATGATCCTGGAAATAGGTCTCATATACGGTAATGCGTCCGTTGAAGTTCGGGAAACGGAGTATGTAAGAGAGGTCGCCTGAAAAGATCTTTTCATCCTTCAGTCCGCTGACAAGGTCGGCGCCGTTCCTGGGAGAAATATAGGCATTCATCAGCAGGGGAGGACGGGTAATGAATGCAGCATTGAGGGTGAAATAATGACGGCCTGTAATTTTGTATGTCCCGCCGGCCTTCAGGGTGAAATTGAGGTTGGAGTTCACCGATGACTTACCATAGGAGTTGTCGGGATTACGTCCATTGCGCATATATCCTTCCCTCCAGTACTGACTTGCTGATATAGCAGCCCCTGCATAGGCGTCTATCCTGGCAAAACTGAACTGTTCCAATGCCCAGAGGTTGGCAACATTCGAAAACAAAGCATAGTTATAACCGAACTTGTCGCCTTCTTTGATGACCCGGTTGGGATCGTTCAGGTCGTTCTGGAGCATGAGGGTATCCATTTCGAAATCCCGCTGTGAATACTGATCGATGTCAACCCAGTATTCCCCGCCGAGGAGGTCATCCATCACTTTGTAGTGAGCACCCTTGTAATGGCTTAGTTCAACTCCTCCGCTGAAGGTATTGTGATCATTGATCTGCTTGTTGATATGGGAGTTCAGGAACCACTGGTTCTGAGCAGTGATATTATTCTCAATGATGTAGTGTGCCTGTTCTCCGTTCAGGTTGCCTAAATAATTCACCTGATACAGTTTATCCCAGTTGATCTGGCTTCTGGAAGCGTCATTCTGCCAGGCTTTGATGATCTCGCTTTGCAGGAAAGGATCGATGGGAACCGTGGGATCCTGCTGGAAATTCGGCAGGTTGCGGTAATAATCGGGTCTGGGATCGTTGGCGTTGTACCAGTTCAGGGAGGTGGTGCCTGTTTTCCCAAATGAATACGCCAGGGATGAGGTAATTGTGGTTTTCTCATCCAGTGTCCAGTAATGGCTGAGGATGATCTTTGGCTCATGGCTGTTCCTTACCCTGGCATTCCGCTTATCTCCGTTCTGGTAACCCCAGTTGGCATTGTAATAGTTCGTGCCGGTCAGGTCGTAAACTTCCTGGGTGGAGGCGGAATTCATCCCGCGTTCTGTAGGTGAACCAAATGCGGTGAGAGCCAGACTGTGCCTGGCATTGATTTTCTTTTCTGCTCCGACGAAATAGGCATAGGCATTATAAAAAGTGCCTTCAATATAGCCTTCGTTGGCCCACCGTCGTGATCCGCTCACCGTGAATGCCCAGTTGTTGTCCATCAGTCCGGTGGAATAGGTGAACATCAGCCGGTTGGTATAGGTGCGGTTTGAAAGCGAATAGGAGAACTTGGTTTGCTTCCGTTGTTTGGAGGCGCGGGTGGTAAAATTGGTGGAGCCGCCCAGGGTCCCGATGGAAAAGCGTCCGGGTTCGATGCCATTCAGGTACTCGCGGTTGCGGAATACGTCGTTGAGCCCGCCCCATTCGCCGTAAACAGCCCGGCCCGACTCACCATCATTCACCGGAACACCTTCTATATAGGCATTTTCATATTCCGAATCGTATCCTCTCATCTTAAAGAATACTGAACTGAAGGTGTACGATGCCGTGTTGGTGAAAACATCTCCGGATGAACGGAGCAAGCCCGATACAGCCTGGTCGCGGTCATCGCTCTCACCTCCCAGCATTATTTCCGAAAGACCGGACTCGGTTTGGGATAGCGAGGGATTTAATTTGATGACCCCAAGGCTGACAGAGCCTTTCGATGCGTCGGCTTCGGCTGAATACAACTCGTAACCGTCAAGGGTAATGATCACCGTGTATTTGCCCTTTTCGGCAAGGGTGATGTTGAAATTCCCGTCAGCCCCGGTTAAGGCAACATGTGAGGCTGCTTCAGCCTTCGCCTGAATAAGCGGGGAACCGGTCAGCGCATCGGTAACATTACCGCTTATACTGACCTGTGCCTGGCTGCTGATGACCAACACAAACAGGATTGAGAACAGAGAAAAAAGAAACTTCATATTACGTGGTTTATTCCGTTGATTCCTTTTATAAGTAGTTGATTTGAGCTGTTTTTTAGGGAGTGCAAATGAACGAAAAATATCATTAGCGAAAAGAATCACAGGAAATTATATTTGGATTAATTCACAGTGTTTTTGTCTGAACGCAACCCTGAATCTGATAAACCGGAACGAAAATCTGCTACTTTTGTTCCCCCCTTCGTAAAATACTCACCATGTCCACATTAAAAACCCTGCTTGTACTATTATCTCTCCTTGCCGGAACCATCTTCCATGCATACGGACAGAAACAGGCAAAAGCAATATGCGTTGCATTCTATAATCTGGAAAACCTTTTTGACACGATCGATGACCCTGCAACCAATGATGCAGAATTCACCCCTTCCGGGTCCAACTTATGGACTTGGGACCGGTACCAGAACAAATTGAACCATATGTCGACGGTGATCAGCCAGATCGGGGATGAATACCTGAAAGGCGGCCCCACCGTGATCGGAATGAGTGAGCTTGAGAACAGGGGAGTGCTGGAGGATCTCATACGGACCGATGCATTGAAGAACGCAGGATATGGCATTGCACATGTGGATTCTCCCGACCGCCGGGGTGTGGATGTCGGACTGTTTTATAAGAAAAGTGATTTCAGCCTGGTGAACGTGGTTGCCGTACCCATGCATATGCCGGGAGATACGGGTTTCAGGACACGTGACCAGTTGGTGGTAACCGGACTGGTCGATTCTGATACCCTCACCGTGGTAGTGAACCACTGGCCTTCGAGAGGGAATAATGAACCATACCGTCTGGCCGCAGCCGAAGTAACCCGGAAAATCGCCGATTCACTATATGCCCGCGACCCGGATGCAAAAATCCTGATCATGGGCGACCTGAACGACGATCCTGTTGATCCAAGTGTACAAGATGTGCTGGGCGCCAAAGGAAAATTGCCGAAAGTAAAGCCTCACGACCTGTATAATCCGATGTGGCAGATGTTCCGCGATGGGATCGGGTCGCTGGCATACCGTGATTCATGGAACCTCTTTGATCAGATCATCATATCGGAACCACTCACACGGGAAAACTCTGCCAGCTGGAGACTTTATAAAACCCGCGTGGTGAATAAACCTTTCATGATCCAGCCCGACGGGCAATATGCCGGCTATCCGTTCAGGACCTTCTCAGGAGGAGTATATACCAATGGATATAGCGATCATTTCCCGGTCTATGTTATTCTGGTAAAGGAAAAGCGCTAACGCAGACCTGTTGCGGTTGTTGATCCTTTCATAGGATTTGCATTCAACAGAAACATCAGCTTACTGCCTGCATCCAGATCCGGAACTGCGCAGGAAGGGCAATGACCGGCATGAAGGGCGCATCTGTTGAATCTTATGTTTCAGCAGGGGATGTTTCACAGTTAACACATTTACCTATGAAACCAAGGTGTTTGATTGCATTGCTGGTACTGGCAGGACTACAGTCAGTCGATGCCCAGCAGATCAGTGAATGGCGGCCAGAAAAAAGGACCGGTGTGTCAGCAGAAACAGGTCTGCTGAAATCGTGGCCTGCAACCGGACCCACATTGCTGTGGTCCTGCCTCGATCTCCCGAAAGGATATTCATCGGTATCATTCGGCAACAATAGAATCTATATCACCGGGACTAAAGATTCCGATGATATTCTGCTTGCCCTTGATATGAACGGTAACATCTTATGGCAAACCGTGATGGGAAGGGCGTGGAATGAATCCTACCCTGAGAGCAGGTCTACGCCTACTGTTGAGGGCGACAGAGTATACACCTGCAGTGGTCTGGGCGATCTGGCATGCATCGATGGAAACACCGGACAGATCCTATGGTCTTATAAAGCCAGCGAAATAAACAAAGGGACTTACGGGAATTGGGGAATTGCAGAATCCCTTATCATCGATGGCAACAAGCTCTATTATTCTCCGGGAGGCCCTGAGACAATGACCATTGCATTGGATAAGTCCGATGGTTCCGTTATCTGGAGATCGCCTGCACTGAATGATAAGCCAGCCTATGTTTCGCCCATTCTGGTTGATTATGCGGGAAAGAAAATGCTCATCAATGTATCGCAGCGGCATGTATTTGCTGTGGATGCTTCGGACGGAGCGATCCTTTGGACGGTTGCGCATCAGGTCCCTGAGTCGTTGAATCCTTCCTGGGAGCTGATCAAGTGTGTGACTCCACTCTTTCACGACGGGAAGGTATATGTTACCGGAGGATACGACAGCGGAGGAATGATGATCGGGATCGGATCCGACGGGAAAAGTGCCGGCGTGATCTGGACCGACAGCCTGCTGGATGTCCATCATGGCGGAGTAGTGTTGATTGATGGATATATCTATGGCTCCAACTGGAAAGGTAACAGCGATGGTGACTGGTGCTGCATTGAATGGAACACAGGCAGGAAGATGTGGACAGAACATTGGAACTGCAAGGGATCTGTCATTTCTGCCGAGGGCATGCTGTATATCTATGATGAGAAAAGAGGGAATGTCGGATTGCTGACCGCTTCACCGGAAAAATTTGATCTGGTAAGCAGTTTTAAGGTTAACAAGGGTTCAGCAGGTCCATACTGGGCACATCCCGTTATCCGGAATGGTATCCTGTATCTGCGTCACAACAACGCTTTGATGGCATACGATATCAAGGCAAAGTGACCTTCAAATGTGCATCAGGCGCTGATCTTTCTCAATCCGACCACTGGAAATCAACATTTTGTCAGATCGAGCGTAGACGAGATAGAGACAAAATGTTGATTCAGAGACAGCCTCAAGTGTAGTTTATATCGGCTGAAAAAATCCCGACCCCGGAGGGGTCGAATATCTCATTCTTGTGTGAGGCAGTGGAATTTCCGCC
>CAZJCG010000094.1:0-7024 GCA_964544545.1 uncultured Lentimicrobiaceae bacterium
TGCTCTCTGCTCTAGGCCCTACGCTCTTTGCTTATAAAAGTTTAAAGATAAAAGAATTTACCATGAATGACTATGTATGACCACGAATGACTATGAATGACTATTCTAGCTCTCTCTGCCCTTAGCCCTAAGCCCTTAGCTATTGAAGACAAAAGATAAAAGGAAAAAGATAAAAGATGGAATTAGGGAATTTAAAAATGTAAGAATTTAAGAATTAGTTAATTAGCTAATTCGACGATTCGATAATTGGATTTCATTTGTACTCTCCATGCTCTCTGCTCTCTGCTCTCGGCCCTACTCTCTTTGCTTATAAAAGTTTAAAGATAAAAGAACTTACCATGAATGACTATGTATGACCACGAATGATCCGCCAGCCGGCGGAAATGACTATTCTAGCTCTCCCTGCCCTTCGCCCTTTGCCCTTTGCTTATTAAAGACAAAAGATAAGAAGGTATAAAGAAAAGCGGTCTGGTTTAGTCCGGTCGGGTGCCGGGAGGCATTCTATCCGCCGATGTTATAGAATTCGTTCTTCGTGTTGATGGTTCCGCAGGCGGGCTTGTTCTGAAGGGCGAGTTCAAGCGCCTTTCGGGCTCCCAGTTTCCGTACGCTGAATTCCATCTCGTTGAACAGGCATGGCTTGATCATGCCGTTTGCGGTGAGACGAAGCCTGTTGCAGCGGGTACAATCGCCACCGCTACCCCCGTGAACAACATAGAACTCGCCGTTCTCCAGGTCCATTTCCCGGATATACCGGATATGCAATCCGCTGGCAACACAATAGTCCCTTACAAGCCTGGCATCAGGCTCGTCGGGAGTCTGCCGGATCACACAGTTGATCTTAACCGGCTCAAGTCCTGCGGCTCTGGCTGCCTCAATTCCTTCCAGCACTTTACTGATATCCCCGCCACGGGTTATCAGCCGGTACCTTTCCGGTTCCATTGTGTCGAGGCTGACGTTGACACGGTGCAATCCGGCGTTTTTCAACGGCTGCGCATACTCCTGCAAAAGCAAACCGTTTGTGGTGAGTGCAAGGTCCTGTATTTCCGGGATGCCGGCGATCATCTTTACCAGCGAAACAACACCTTTCCGCACGAGAGGCTCCCCGCCGGTGATCCTGACCTTGTCGACACCCAGTCCGACGGCGATCTGAACCACTTCCATTATCTCTTCGAAATGGAGGATATCCTCGTGCCGTATCCTTTCGATCCCTTCTTCCGGCATGCAATAACGGCAACGCAGGTTGCACCGGTCGGTCACCGAGATACGCAGGTAATTGATATGCCGGTTATAGGAGTCGTACATTAACAGCGGTGCCTTTGGGTAATTCATTGGTTCCGATTTCCACCGCCATGATACCCTGTGCGGATATATAGGAATGGATATGGGCTGAACCATGGTACTCAGCCGGGACAACCTGCCCGTCGGGGGTGAGGACTACCGGAATAAAAGCCTTGCGATCGGAACGTTTCCGCTTATAGTCAGCGCCCAGCGAAAGGCGGATCCAGGTTTTTGGTGCCAGCGTGCCGGTCATGCAATCCATCAGGTGGCGCACCAGCAACTCAAACTGGACGAAGCCCGAAACCGGGTTCCCGGGGAGGGCGAAGAGGAATTTTCCCTGCCTCCTGGCAAAAATGCTGGGTTTACCGGGTTGAACGGCCAGTTTCCTGAAAAGAATCTCGAAACCGGCGTTTTCAAGGACCGTTGGAACAAAATCGAAATCACCGACAGAAATGCCACCCGTTAGGATCACTATCTGGTTTTCGGCGGCTGCTTTTTCGATCAGCTCAAGTGTATTGGCTTCATTATCGCGGGCGATGCCATAGTATGCGGGAACGGATCCTGTCTGACGGACCTGGGCGATCAGTTGCCAGGCATTGCTGTTCCTGATCTGCGCAGGACCGGGTTTCTGCTGCGGTTCCACCAGTTCGTCACCGGTAGTAATAATTCCAATGCGGAACGGTTCATAAACCAGCGGTTCCGGAATCCCGACCGAAGCCAGCACAGCTACTTCCTGAGCCCTTAAAAGAGTCCCTTTTCGAAGTACAAGGGCTCCCTTCGGGATATCCTCGGCACGGTAACAAATATTGGCGGCCGTTTTTGCTCCGGTGAACCGGATAAAGTCGCCGGGCAGGATCTCCGTATCTTCAACCATGATCACGGTATCAGCTCCTGACGGAACCATGCCGCCTGTCATCAGCTTGGAACATTCCCCTTTCCGGATTTCATAGGCAGGTTCCTGCCCGGCAGCGATAATCTCCAGTACTATAAGCGGGTCTGACAGGTCCTCCCGGCGGCAGGCATACCCGTCGACAGCTGATTTGTCGAACGGCGGCATGTCCACATCAGAAAATACATCTTCTGCCAGCACATGCCCTGAAGAGGAAGCCAGGGCGATCCTCGTGGCGGACATGGGGGCAGCGGCCTTTTCAATTATGCTGATTGCTTCTTCGAATCGGATCATTCCTCTGTACTCTGTATCCCGCAAAAGTAATCATACATCGGATTCATCGCTCAACAGTAAGATTACAAATAAGCAGGATTCATGATGATCCGAAAGGTAAGCCGGACAAGGGCTGATATTTCAGCTCTTCTGCAACTGCCCGGTAATCCCGGGATGCCGGAGGTAATTAAAGCTATTTTTTGATGGAGTCGAACCAGCTGATGGTCGTAATTCCCCACGGGATGAGCCCGCTGTCGTGGGTTGCCCCAGGGATCGGGATCAGGGTGACAGCCGGAGGTGTCAGGCCCAGTGATGTGAACTGGTTGTAGATAAGTTCCGACTGAACCGGGGGCACATTCTGATCGGCAGTACCATGATAAAAACGAATTGTAGCTGATGTATTCCAGGCCTGGATGCTGTTATTTGACATCGCCGCCCTGAGGGAGCCGAATTCGGCCCCTGTTGCCAGGTTTAGCCGCAACTCGTCGGTCACCAGGTTCGGGATCGTGTCGGTAAGCGTATCATTCACCTGTGTGTTGGTATAATTGCCGTTGAAGGCCACGGGAATGCGGCTGGCATAGGGCTCTTTGAAATAGGTTGTGAGCGGTTCGGTGATATCCCCGGCCGTGATCTTCGAATAGATGAAAAAAGGCAGGTACAGCGGTCCCGGGAAGGTCTCCAGCCCCAGCACATATTCCGACATGGCTGTGAGATCATAAGCCCCGGCGCCGCAGGAGGCTGCAACTACACTGATCTTGTTATCCGGAATGGCCTCTGCGGCTTTGAGTGTGGCAAGGGTCGCCCAGCCCCCCTGCGAATAGCCCATGAGGAAATGGTCGCCGTTGCTTTCTGCATCCACGCTGCTCTCCGTCACCAGTTCCTGCACGGCCAGTATCATGTCGGTCACTGCATCGGTTGTTGAAAGCTTATCGTAATAAGGGTGAAGCATAGTGGATGAAGCGCCATATCCCAGGTAATCGGGCATAACTACAATGTAGCCATGGCTGCCCATCATTTCCATCAGCGTGTACATGGGGTCCGAAGGATTGATGCTCGGGGCGTTCAGACTGAAGGTATTGGTTCCGTTCTGGAAACTCAGTATGGGAAAGCTTTCCGATGATTTGGGAATGCTCACCAACCCGGAAGCGATCACCGGATTGCCCTTGAAGGTGGTGTTGTATGTGATGGTATAAAGGTCAATGCCGTAAGCAACATCTTTCGCAAGTGTATCGATGCCGGGATAAACGGTGTTCATCGAATTCAGCATGATCTTGATGAAGGACGCACTGAAATTGTTGACCTTACTGAAGCTTAGGAGATAATCATGCGTCAGCACCGGCTCCTCATCTTTATTGCAGGAGGTAAATCCGATCGCCGATATCAGCATGGCGGAAATGAGGAAACGGTTGAGCCGTAAACGGCTATTGAGTAATACATTCATAGTGTTCATTCGCTGACAGGGTTGGTTATAAATATGTTTTCCTGAAGGATAGTAAACAAATCCCGCAGATCAATGTTTTCAACCTAAATTTACATGATAATCGGGCAGCTTTCACCATCTATAACAATTATTGGCTTCCACAGACGTTATATACTTCGGCTGGACAGGTTTGCCCCTAGGGCACGAAGTGCTCCTTCGGAGGGACCCTTCGGGTCAAAAATGTTTTTTGGGGAACTTGCTCAGTATAATTGCAACCATACTAAGTTTTCCGGCAAATTCAATGACCTTTTTGAGATGATTGGATTAACTGCCGGAACAGTATTAACCCTCTAATCTGGTAAATCATGATAAAAATTGGGATTTTCAGCCGTTATATCCTGTTAAGTGTTGTGTTGTTCGGAATAATATCCTTAAGCGGATGCAAAAAGGATGATGAAGAAGTAGCTCCGACCCTGCCGCCACAGACGGCATTCGTAATGAACTTCGATGATTTCTCGAGCGCCGGTGATACGCTGAAGTCAGGACTTCAGACCGAAACATACAATAACTGGGGCTATGCCTTCGTGAATGTGGCAGTCTGGAATTCGGTGCTTACAGCCACTCTGGCCGTTCCGGTTGCTTCTTACATTGAAGCCCTCAACCATGAAGCCATTTATCACCCGGATGCAGGCAACTGGACCTGGTCCTATAACTTCAATGTGGGTATGACTGCTTATGAAGCCGAGCTCACCGGCTCTATTGAAAGTGATAACGCTGTCTGGGAAATGCGGATCACCCAAGCAGGAGCCTATTCCAATTACCTTTGGTATCGCGGTAAATCTTCACTCGACCTGACGGGAGGATACTGGATCCTGACGGAGAGCCCGCTGAATCCGGTGGATGTACTTCGGATCGACTGGAAAAAGTACAATGATGGAACCTCAGATATCAGATACAGCAGCATAGAGACCGGCGATCCTAAGGAAGGTTCTTACATCTGGTATGGAACCGCACTGACTTCATTCGACCGGTTTTACCTGATCTATTGGAAGCCAACGGATAACCACACCAGTGTTGAGTGGAGTTCTACGCTGAAGAACGGGCATGTTAAAGATCCGTTGCACTTTAACGATACCGCCTGGCATTGCTGGGATATCAACCTGCAGGACGTAGTTTGTCCCTGACGGGCTGTGGGGGTGACTTACTCCCCGAAGTACTGAGAAATTGCTTTCTTTTACTCAGCCCTGGCGGCATTCTCATTCCCCGGGGAATGCGGATATTTGGATCGATTGCCATCCGCGGAGCCTTGGGTATGAAATACTGTCAGGATAGTTTGGGGATAGCACCTGCTATATGATTCCTGTCCTGTTCCGGACTTATTTCATCAATTCCGGGAAAAAGATGAAATGAAGTTTCGCCTCCTTTTCCATGATCCTGTCCCATTCTTTTATGTCGGAACCAAGGCATACCAGTCCTGATGTGGGAAGGCTGCCGACGGGAACATCCAGGAAAAGGTTTACGAAATCGGTAAGTCCCGGATTATGCCCGACAAGGAGGAGTGTATCTGCTGTAAGAGGAATATCGTACCAGAGTTCTTCCAGATCGTCCCGATCCGCATCGTAAATGATCCTCTGAACCTGCACCTGTCCTGGAGTAATATCCAATCCTTCGGCAACAAGCCTGGCGGTTTCCAGTGCTCTTACAGCCGGGCTGGAGATGATCAGATCAGGAATGCAGCCTTGTTCGCTGAGGTAACGGATCACCTTACCGGTCAAGGCAATTCCATTGGTTGTCAGGGGACGGTCGAAGTCGCTCAGCCCGGGCACCTCATTGGATGCTTCTGCATGCCGCATCAATAAAAGCGTTTTCATTCAGTTTATCTTAGGATACCCGTCAGGGAAGCAACCGGACGACAAGTTTATTCCACTCTGTTTCAGAAGTACAACGTAGCAACTGTTTCGTTGATTCCTCATCGACATTGAGAAATACGGCGAAATATTTCCAATACTCTTTCATCTTGCTGATCCAGTAATGGCGATGCTGCTTTTCGGCTTCTTCCAGGTCGATGTAGAATTCTTTGAAACGATCGTATGCATCTGCCGGCAATTCTGCTGTTCCGTTCCGTATCATTTCCGGCAGGAAGGGATTGAAGAACATGCCTCTGCCCAGCATATACCTGTCGATAGATTGGAAACGGTCCCGGATCCGGATAAATCCGGTATAGGAATGAATATCACCGTTATAGGTCACCGGATGGTGAATGAGCGGAAGGAACCGTTCAAATTCATCCAGCAGTACCTCGCCGGAATAGAGTTGTATGCCGATGCGCGGGTGAACCGTGATGCCGGACAAGGGGTATTTATTCAGTACTTCGATCACTGCCGGGAATTCGTCGCTGCTCCTGTACCCCAGCCTCAGCTTGACAGAGAGCCTGGCGGAGGTGGATGGGATTACCTTTTCCAGTACATGGTCAATCAGTTCAGGATTGGGGAGAAGGCCGGAGCCTCTCTTTTTGGAGACGATATCCCGGATTGGGCATCCGAGGTTCCAGTTTACTTCTTCGTAGCCAAGTTCATCGTAAAGGTAACGGCAGAGCAGGATAAAGTCGTCGGCATCGTTTCCCAGTATCTGCGGGATCAGATGGATACCTTTATTAACGGAAGGAAGAAACTCGCGGACTTTGAGAGGCGTTATTTTGTTTCCGTGAGTCAGGGAAATAAAGGGCGCCATTGCATCATCCAGCCCGGTGAAATGCCTGAACCATACGTTCCGGAAGGTGGAACCGGTGAATCCGTGCAATGGGGCGAGGGTGAGGTGCATCGTAAGAGAAGATAAAAGACAAAAGTAAAAAGACAAAAGTAAAAAGATAAAAGACGGTATGCCTGATTATCCCTGCCCGTTGCCCTCAGCTATTAAAGATAAAAGACAAAAGGAAAAAGATAAAAAAAGGTAAAAGACGATAAGCCTGGTTATCCCTGCTCTTAGCCCTACGCTCTCAGCGATTAAAGATAAAAGACAAAAGGAAAAAGATAAAAGAACATACTACGAATGATCCGCCAGCCGGCGGAAATGACTATGAATGACTATGATTGACACTTTTCTCCCTGCTCTTAGCCCTACGCTCTCAGCGATTAAAGATAAAAGACAAAAGGAAAAAGATAAAA
>CAZJCG010000095.1:0-6719 GCA_964544545.1 uncultured Lentimicrobiaceae bacterium
ATCAGCTAATCGTCGAATAACCGAATCACCGAATCAGCTAATCAGCTAATCGCCAAATCAGCTAATTTCTAAATTTTTAAACTCCTGAATTCTCAAATTCTTACATTGCCGAATCAGCTAATCACCGAATCAGCTAATTCTCACATTCCTAAATTCCTAAATTCTCTCATTGTCGAATCAGCTAATCACCGAATCAGCTAATTCTTACATTCCCACATTCTCAAATTTCTAAATTTCTAAATTTTCTAATCAGCTAATCGCCCCGGGCTCAGATCTTCTTCTCCCGCCACTTCCCATACTTCAGGTAGAAAAAGGAAAATGTACCCATGAACAATGCATAGATCCATTCGCTTGTCCACACAACCTCAACGGGCTCGCGTAAGTGTATGGCTATCAGCCAGGTGTATCCGACGTAGAATGAGAGAGTTATCAACTCTATAATCAGAGTCACTTTCGTATTGGCCGTCCCCAGCACTGCATTAAACAGGATGCTTGTCAGGGAGAACAGGAACAGGGCCAGCAGCACCACATAGAAAGAGGGAACACAGGCTTCGATAAGGTCAGGATTATTGGTGTAAATGCTTAGGATCGCCCTTGGGAAAAGAGCCGAAACCACTATTACACCAAGCAGGATCAGGATGCTGTACCTTATGATTTTCCAGGTGATGGGCATAACCTGTTCAGGCCTGCCTTCACCCAGCACATTGCTCACCAGTGTATTGGTGACGGAGCAAAGCGCCCATCCCGGTATCATCAGGAACATATAAACCGAACGGATAATATTGGAAACCGCCAGCGGACGTTCGCCCATCTTCTCAATGATCAGGAAAAACACGAACCAGACACTGAGCGAGAGCACGAACTGGATCATAATGAATACAGATATCCCCAGTGTACTTTTCACGATCTCCCATTCCGGCTTCACCCAGCTGAAAAGCTTATATGGTTTGACGCGGCTGTTCCTGACAGTGATAGCGAACAGGAAGATCAATGCACAGGCTTCCGATATGGAGGAGGCGATCGCGGCACCGGCAATGCCCATTTCCGGGAAACCACCTTTGCCAAAGATCAGCAAGTAGTCGAGCAATACATTGATCCCTGCCATGATGGCCGAACTCAGGCTCAGGTAACGCGTATAGTTCACTCCGGTGTAAAAAGCCCGGAAAAGCAATCCAACGGTAGCAAAGAATAATCCGGGAATCCTGAACTTCAGATAAGTCGCCGATGCCTGATAAACCGCGTCGGAGCTGACGATCACCTTCAATATAGATGAACCGGAAAAGAACAATAACAAGGTCAGGACGATTGAAGTGATCCCCAGGAAGTAGAAGCTGTTGTCGAATATTCCACCGATCGCACCAAAATTCCTTTCTCCATACCTTCTGGCTATCAGTATCTGAACGCCGGTGGTGAATCCGTGGCCGATCATGAACAGGATGATATAAAAGAGTCCGCCGATAGCGGATCCGCCCAGCTCAACTTCCCCTACCCTTCCAAGGAATGCCGTATCAGTGACACCGACGATGTTCTGTGCTAGCAGTCCGATCATGATCGGCCAGGCAATATCCCATATCTTCGAAAATGAGGGTGTTCCGGATTTATTCATCTAAAACTTCATTAAAACTTTAAACTTACTTCAGGCTACAGGCGTAACGTCTGGAGCCTTTGAAAACAATGAAATCCGGGATTTCCGTTTCCTAAGGGATGAAAGGTCTGGCTCTCATCCCAATTTTCAGATGATCAGAATGAGTGCCGGAGCTGGCCTACAGGACTTCAAACCTGTCCCAGTCCTGCCCTACCGTAAAACCGGCTCTGAACTCCTTCAGTCTGGCATGATCCAGCACGACCGTTTCATGATCTTCCACATCCGGCGGAATCTCTATCAGATGTTTGCCCTTAAAATCAAGAACTGCCGATTCGCCCTGGTGCAAAATGCCTTTGCCATCAGCACCGACGCGGTTGACACCAATTACGTAGGACTGGTTTTCGATGGCCCTGGCTATAAGCAACTGCCTGTAGGCATAACTCCTGCGGCCCGGCCAGTTGGCCAGGTAAATGAGCAGGTCATATTCATACTCTCCATCCAGGTAACGGTTTTTGCTCCAGACCGGAAAACGAAGGTCATAACACACGAGCGGACAGATCTTCCAGCCTTTCAGTTCAACGATAAGTCTGCTCTCACCGGCTGAGAAATGCAGGTGTTCGTTACCCAGCCGGAACAGGTGGCGTTTATCATAAAAAGAGAAGTTTCCGTCGGGACGCATCCAGACAAGCCTGTTGAAATACTTGCCGGAATCCCCTATTACCAGGCTTCCCGCAATCACACTCCCGGTTTCTGCTGCCTGCTGCGCCATCCATTGCAGGGTCGGACCGTCGGGCTGCTCTGCAATGAACTCCGGCACAACAACAAAACCGGTGTTGAACATCTCCGGCAACAGGATCAGATCCTGTTTGCCTTTGAGGGTGGCAAACAGTTTCTCAAACTTGCGGAAATTCTCCGTTTTGTTTTCCCAGGCTAAGTCGGCCTGAATAAGCGTTATGGTCAGGTTTTCCATGGTTGGCTGGTGTTGGATGTGCAGGCAAAATCAAAGAGCAAAGAGCAGAGGGCAGGGAAGTTATCAGTTGTCATTCATAGTCATTCATCGACACTCATTGTAAGTTCTTTTATCTGCAAAGAGCAAAGGGCTTAGGGCAGGGAGTAGGTTGTCATTTCCGCCGGTTGGTGGATCACTCATTGTCATTCGTAGTCATTCGTAGTAAATTATTCATCTTTTACGATCCTGATTTTTTTCTCGCGGATTTCGCAGAAAAATCCGCAGATTCTCGCAGAAAGTATCTATTTATCAGCGCTTATCTGCGTTTCTATCTGCATAATCTGCGATAACTCAAAAAGAGAAGAGCAACCGACAATTTACTCCTGTTTATTATTGTCGAATCAGCTAATCACCGAATCAGCTAATTCCTACATTTCTAAATTTCTACATTTCTAAATTTTCTAATCAGCTAATTGACTAATTAACTAATTATCGAATCAGCCAATTCTCAAATTCCCTTAAGAATTCTCCCTGCCTTTTCCAGTGTTTCCTCTGTTTTGGCAAAGCAGAACCGCAGTACGCGGTAGTCCTTCTTTTCATGATAGAAGGGCGATACCGGGACTGAGGCCACCTTAAACTCCCTGGTCAGACGGATCGCGAAATCGAGTTCTGATTCTTCTGAAATATCACTGTAGTCAAGCAACTGGAAATAGGTTCCGTGGCAGGGAATGATCCTGAAACGGCTTCCCTGGATCTGATTCAGGAAAAAATCGCGCTTCTGCTGATAGAAACCAGGCAGATAGTTGTAGTTATCCGGATCGTTAAGGAATTCGGCCAGGGCATATTGCATCGGGGTATTACCGGCGAAAACGATGAACTGGTGTGCTTTCCGGAACTCGGTCATCAGGTTGGCGGGGGCCAGAACGAAGCCGGTTTTCCAGCCTGTTGTATGGAATGTCTTCCCGAACGAGCCAATTACAAAGCTCCTGGAAGCCAGCGAAGGATAATAGCATATACTTTCATGCCTCAATCCGTCGAATATCAGGTGCTCATAAACTTCGTCGCTCAACACCACGATGTCCGTCCCACGGGTGATCTTGTCCAGTTCCTGCAGGTCGGCGGCAGCCAGTACTGAACCTGTTGGGTTATGCGGCGAATTGATGATGATCAGCCGCGTGCGGGAATTCACAAGACTCCTGATCTCTGCCCAGTTCACGCTGTAATCAGGCAGGTTTAGCGTTGAATATCTTACTGTGCCGCCATTCAGTTCTACGGCCGGTGCATAGCTGTCGTATGCCGGTTCGATGATGATGACCTCATCGCCCGAACCAACCAGGGCTGTAATAATACTGAAGATCGCCTGGGTGGCTCCGGCGGTTATATTGATCTCTGTGGCCGGATCATAAGTAATGCCGAAAGTATTGCTGACTTTAGCAGATATAGCCTCCCGCAAAGCCATCACACCCTGCATAGGCGCATACTGGTTCATTCCCTTCTGCATGTAATGGTTCACCAGGCCGATGAGTTTATCTGAAACAGGGAAATTGGGGAAGCCCTGCGACAGGTTTATAGCGCCGACCTCATTGGCCAGGCCCGACATAATAGCAAAAATGGAGGTTCCGGTATGCGGAAGCTTGGAAATCAGCGTGCCTTCA
Organism: uncultured Lentimicrobiaceae bacterium; assembly: GCA_964544545.1. Lineage (GTDB taxonomy): Bacteria > Bacteroidota > Bacteroidia > Bacteroidales > UBA4417 > UBA4417. The sequence goes on from CAZJCG010000095.1 coordinate 4,190, forward strand.
AAGTTCTTCATCCTTTATATTTCTGAGGATTCAAAGGTACATCAATTTCACGGAACCCGACTTCACGGTTTATCCGACGGGCATGAAAGGAGTCCCGACATGCATACATTTTCCATTGAACACGATTGTTTTTCGTATTTTTGTACCCCTAATTTTGACCAACCTCATAAATTATGAAAACAATTGATAATTATGACTTTACAGGGAAACGGGCCATTGTTCGTGTGGATTTTAATGTCCCCCTGGATGAAAACTTTAACATAACCGACACCACCCGCATCGACGCAGCACTTGGTACCATCCGGAAGATACTGTCGGCAGGAGGTTCCGTGATCCTGATGTCGCATCTGGGAAGACCGAAAGGTCCATCTGCCAAACTTTCGCTGAAACATATTCTCCCGTACCTGAGTGAGAAACTCGGGCAGGAAGTGAAATTTGCCGATGACTGCGTAGGACAGAGCGCTTTTGATCTTTCCGCTTCACTCAAGGCCGGAGAAGTGCTTCTGCTCGAAAACCTCCGCTTTTACGAAGAGGAAGAAGGCAAGCCGCGCCTCCCTGAAACCGCTACCGATGAGGAAAAGAAAGTTGCCAAAGCCAAGGTGAAAGAACTGCAGAAGGACTTCACGAAAAAGCTTGCCGGACTTGCCGATTGCTATGTGAATGATGCCTTCGGCACGGCTCACCGGGCACATGCCTCAACAGCTTTGATAGCCAAATATTTCCCGAAAGATAAAATGTTCGGCTACCTGATGCGCGACGAAGTTGCAGCCATCCAACAGGTGCTTGAAAACAACAAGCGCCCCTTCACTGCCATACTGGGCGGTGCCAAGGTCTCCAGCAAGATCGAGATCATCAATCACCTGATGAGCAAGGTCGATAACCTGGTGATAGGCGGCGGGATGATGTTCACCTTCATCAAGGCACAGGGCGGTAACATCGGAGGGTCACTCGTGGAACCCGACTTTATTGAGCTGGCTAAAAACATACTGGCAGGAGCTAAAGAATTAGGCGTAAACATCGTGATCCCGGTTGACGCTATTGCTGCCAGCGCCTTTGCGGATGATGCCGAAAAAAAGCTCTGCAAATCCGATGAAATTCCGGATGGCTGGATGGGACTCGACATCGGCCCTGAAAGCATCAGCATGATCAGCAAGGTTTTGAATGACTCCAAAACCATTTTGTGGAACGGCCCGATGGGAGTGTTCGAACTCTGCAATTTCCAGAAAGGCACCAAAGAAGTAGCACTGGCTGTAGCCGAAGCAACCACCAAAGGAGCTTACTCACTGGTAGGCGGTGGCGATTCGGTGGCCGCGATCAATAAATTCAAGCTGGCCGACAAAGTCAGTTACGTCTCCACCGGTGGCGGCGCCATGCTCGAATCGATCGAAGGAAAGGTGCTGCCCGGCGTTCAGGCTATCCTGGAAGATTGATCAGCTTACTAAACTATCACACTGCCTCTTTCCAACATCTGTGAAAGGGGCAGTTTTTTTTCGATTCTTCTGCATATATTCACTATCTTTATATATCAAATCCTGCCTTTATGAAATCTTATATTATTTCTGTTGTTGCATTGGTTATGCTGCTTCCGGTGTTTGTAAATGCCGCTCCCTATCCCGATTCCCTGTTTGCCATTCCTGATTCCAACCGAGTTACACTCTGGGACATGCATGCACGTCGGAATTGCGCTAGTGAGTATCGGATGGAGATCACAAGGGATGGACAGCATCTTACCTGGATCCAGCGCGATACCGGCAGTTACGCTTACTGTTATTGCACATTCGACTATTATCTTACGTATGGTCCGCTGGAAGCCGGCGAATATACAACAGATGTCTTTTTCACTGAATCGGGCGATACCAGCCTGATCCCGCTGGGCAGCATCAATTTTTCCATTCTTGCTCCCGTCACCGATTCGGCAACGGTCTTCGAACCTTTCAGCAGCAAATGCGGCGGATTGTTTGTCGGCATGCCTGATAAATACCGGTCAGCGACATCCATCGTTGGTCAGAACCATCCGAATCCATTCCGTGAAGTAACTTGGATACCCATCACAGTAAGCCGGTCAGGGCCCATTGCTATCGAAATCTATAATTCGATAGGTGAAAAGATCAACGATATACACACCTTTGCCTCACCGGGATCCGAACTAGCGGTTTACGGTATTGATAACCAGGGACGAAAACTGCCTTCAGGTATCTATTATTATTGTTCTTCTTCAGAAGGTTCGAAACAATACCACCGAATGATCATCTTGGAGTGAGTGATAACAGCCCTTCCAGGTTAGGCCATTCCTATTACTATCTAATACGCTGAATGTTTTCATAGGTATAAAGTAGAAATATTAATAAATGGAACCGTAAACGGTCAGGTAGACTCTGACCTGCTGCTCAGGTAATTTACAGCGAGACCAGCTGCCCCCGTAAATGATGAGTCTGAAAAGCCCTGATCATCTTTAAGTATACTGAGCAAGTCCCGAAAAACAAATTCGACCCGAAGGGTCCCTCCGAAGGAGTCTCCGAAGGAGCACTTT
>CAZJCG010000096.1:0-6098 GCA_964544545.1 uncultured Lentimicrobiaceae bacterium
CACAGGTGATGAAACACTACCGCACACTCGTTTACACAGTTAAGCTAACACTCTCGACTCCGAATGACTATGAATGACAACGGATGGCTTCTCATACCCCCTGCCCTTTGCCCTTTGCCCTTTGCCCTTTGCCCTTCGCTCTTTGCTCTCTGCCTCATGCCACCCGTCCATTCCCTAACTAGAAGCAACTCCAGCTTACCAGGGCCAGGTCATCCTCAACGAAATAGAAGTCGATCTGGGCTTCTTCGAATGTAATCCTCCGTTCGCCCCAGGTTTCCTCCTCCTCTTCAAATTCATCGTACCCTTCCGATTTCATCAGCGCCACTATGTCCTGCTGATTCAATTGAAACACCTTTTTACCGAACAATAACGTTTCGATATTATCCGATTCTATGGTACTCAATACCGGCTCTATCTCTGTCGCATCAAAGAAAAATATCAGTCCGTCGTTTTCATACGTCCAGACGATGCTCTCAACCGATCCGTCGCAGGGATTGTCGAGTTCTTCTGTTTCTGCGGGCTCGCCAAAAACAGCCCTGACTTTTTCAGTGGAACAGCGGAACGGGAGAAGATCCAATCCTTCCCTTAATTTTATCTCTAGCCTCATGGGTGTTTGATTCAAGAATTAGAACCTTTAAATATAGATAATTAACAGTCTGAAATCAAGTATTATTTGAACGGCGAATCCGGTTCCTTCGCCATGTGCTTGTATGTCTGCCAATCAACGAGCCGCGGGAACCATTGTTTCAGGAAAACAGCCAGTTTGCCTTCGAAGAATGTCAGAATCAGCTGACGCCGTCTGAACCGGACTGCTTTATAAATTCTCCGGGCAACCTTATCGGGGCTCATCAGTCCGTTCTCGTTCAACGGGGTCATCCCTTGTTCTGAACCATCGGCAGTGAGGGCCGCCCTGCGGATATTCGACGCGGTAAATCCGGGAGCAACTACCAGTACCTTAAGCCCTGACTTCAGGTGTTCAACCCTCAGTGTGTCAAGAAATCCCCGCACGGCAAATTTGGAAGCCGAGTAGCCCGTTCTTCCGGGAAGGCCTATATGACCGGCAACCGAAATCACTCCGACAATGGTTCCCTTCGATTTCAGCAGATAGGGCAATGCATACTTGGTACAATATACGGTTCCCCAAAAATTGGTATCCATCAGCCTTCTGATCACGTTCAAGTCCGTATCAACAAACATGGCGCGCATGCTGATACCGGCATTATTGATCAGAATATCAATGGTACCGAACTTCTTTACCGCTTCGTCGACAAGCCTTTTACAGTCTTCTTCCTTGCTTACATCTGCCGTTACTGCGAGCACTTCTATATTCCTGCTGCGCAACTCATCTTCTACAGCTTTAAGGTTCTGTGGATTACGTGAAGCAATCACCAATTTCGATCCCCGCGTTCCATACACCCATGCAAGCGATTTTCCAATTCCTGAAGAAGCACCCGTGACCAGAACAACTTTATCTTTCATAGATTATAAACTGGGAAATTCGTATAACAACTGCCCGACGGATCAGATAATTAACCTTTCCGGTGAGGCCTGGCAATAATAGGGATAATACCTTCCATGAGGAGCGAATTTAAGAATTTTTAGCTTAATGGTGTACCTTTGGAGTGTTCAAACCTCTTAGTTATGCTTACCGACAGGCAATTGTTTCAGCGATACCTGGCACAAACCAGCGACTCTCCGATCGGGTTGGAGATCACCCGGGCCGAAGGTCTCTATTTATATGGGCCCAAAGGTGAATCCTATATGGACCTGATTTCAGGTATCTCTGTCAGCAATACTGGTCACCGCCATCCCAGAGTGCTGGATGCAATCAGGGAACAACTGGACAAGTATCTTCACCTGATGGTTTACGGGGAGTACATCCAGTCGCCTCAGGTGAGGCTGGCTGAAAGGCTGGCCGGCCTTCTCCCTCCTTCCCTCTCGAATATTTACCTTGTTAACAGCGGCAGCGAAGCCGTTGAAGGAGCCCTCAAACTGGCCAAGAGGTTCACCGGAAGGCAGGAGATCATCGCCATGCAAAACGCCTATCATGGAGGAACACACGGAAGTTTGAGCATCATGGGTGATGAAACGCTGAAAAAGCCTTTCTATCCTTTGTTGCCCGGCATCAGTCATATACGGATCAATGAACTGGAAGATCTGCAACATATCACCTCCTCCACCGCCTGCGTAATCCTGGAACCGGTACAGGGTGAAGCCGGAGTAATCGCGGCTACTCGTGAGTATCTTTCAGCCCTGAGAAGTCGATGCAATGAAACCGGCTGCCTTCTGATCTTTGACGAGATCCAGACCGGATTTGGCAGGACGGGAACCTTGTTTGCCTTTGAGGGATACGGTGTAGTTCCTGATATCCTCACCCTTGCCAAGGGCATGGGTGGCGGACTCCCTATCGGCGCTTTCATTTCATCCCGGGAAATAATGTCTACCCTTAGTCACGACCCTATCCTGGGCCATATCACCACCTTTGGGGGAAATCCCGTTTGTTGCGCTGCCGCCTTGGCTAATCTGGAAGTTATGCTCGATGAGAAACTGGCCGGGATGGTTCCGGAAAAAAGTGAACTCTTCCGGAAGATGCTCTCAGGACTGCCCGGCGTCAAGGAATTCCGTTCATCAGGTTTGTTGATTGCATTGGAACTCGACAGCTATGAACATGTCAAGGAGGTCATCGACTTCTGCATTGGAAGAGGCATCATCCTTGACTGGTTCCTGTTCAATCCTCGTTCTGTCAGGATCGCGCCGCCATTGATCATTACACCAGATGAAATCCGGAAAGCCTGCACCATTCTTGCAGAGGCGCTGAACAGGTTGTTTGTACAGCATTCCTGAATATTGATATAAAATTCCCGGCCATGATAAAATCCTTGAGGACTCTGAACCGCCACCTCCTCGCAGCGATTCTGCTGAGTGTCGTGCTCACTCTGGAGGCTCAGGAAGGGTATAAAGGGAATCCCAGGGTTGATCTCCCTGTGAAGAGCAATATAGAAGATATCGTGCGGATTGCTGCCATGGTTACTCCCTCGCCCCGGCAACTGAAATGGCAGCAGATGGAATTGACGACCTTCCTTCATTTTACCATGAACACTTTTTACGACCGTGAATGGGGATATGGAAATGAAGATCCTGCCAGGTTTAATCCGGTGGAATTCGATGCGCGCCAATGGGTTAAGGTTTGTAAAGATGCAGGATCGCGTTGTGTGATCCTGACCTGCAAGCACCACGACGGTTTTTGTCTGTGGCCCAGCCGATACACCACCCACAGCGTTTCTGCCAGCCCATGGCGGAATGGAACCGGAGATATTGTGAGAGATGTTTCACAAGCCTGCAAGGATGCAGGTCTTGGTTTCGGCATTTACCTTTCACCCTGGGACAGGCATGAACAAACGTATGGAACCCCGGAGTACAACCATTACTTCGTGAACCAGCTAACCGAGCTCCTGACAAATTACGGGCATATAACAGAAGTATGGTTCGACGGTGCCTGTGGCGAAGGCCCCAATGGAAAGAAACAGGTCTATGACTGGAATGCATACTATTCATTGATACGGAAATTGCAGCCGGAAGCGGTGATTGCAGTTATGGGACCGGATGTCAGATGGGTCGGGACCGAAAGCGGCTACGGACGGGAGACTGAATGGAGCGTGGTACCGGTTGATCTTTCAAATCAGAATGCTATTGCTGCAGCATCTCAGAAGGAACAGGTTTCCGAAGGCTTTATTCCTGAAGGGGATATGATGGCTTCTGACCTTGGAAGCCGGGAGGTGATTTCAAAAGCTAAAAATCTGATATGGTATCCGTCGGAAGTTGATGTTTCTATCCGCCCGGGATGGTTCTGGCATGAAAATGAGAATGGTAGGGTCAAAACTCCGGAGAAACTCATGGATATTTACTTCAGTTCCGTTGGCAGGAACTCCGTTTTGTTGCTCAATATTCCACCCGACAGGCGTGGACTGATCCATGAAAATGATCAGAACATTTTGCAGGAATGGAGACGACTGTTGGACCTCACCTTTGCAAAAAATCTTGTTGCCGGAGCAAGTGTGAATCTGATAAATCCGAAGTCCCCGATGCCGGATCCGCTGCTTTTTGACGGGAATGAAAGCACAAGCATTCTTCTCCCGGGATCAGGTGAACAGGTCCTGGAGTTCAGCACAGGGAAAGAAATAACCTTCGATGTACTTTGTTTACAGGAAAACATCCGGATCGGGCAAAGGGTAGAGAAATTCAGGCTGGAAGCCTTCGTCGGGGGCAACTGGCATGTCATTGCGAGAGGTACGACAATCGGTTACAAACGACTGCTTAGATTTGAACCGGTGACATCCGGAAGCATCCGCCTGGTGATTGAACAGTCGAGGCTGGAACCGGCCCTTGCCGAAGTTGGCCTTTACCTTCAGCCACCCTCAGTGAAAGCATCACCGGCAACAGCATCCTTTACCGATACGATCGAGGTAGTGCTGAAGTCAGTTCCGGATGATGCTGTTATCCGCTATACGTTAGACGGCAGCGTACCCGATGATCATTCACCTGTTTACACGAAGCCGTTGCAGTTTGACCATTCCGTGGTACTTAACTATGCCGGCTTTACCAATGACGGTCAAAGGGGATTTAATTCGACGTCGCAATACAATAAAGCCCGCTTCGGTGTAAAACTGAAAAATCCGCCCGACCCGAGATATGATGGTGGCGGACCATTAGGTTTGGTTGATGGAGCAACCGGCAGTCTGGATCATGCCGACGGCCGCTGGACCGGTATCTCCGGAAATACCCTGGACGCTTTGGTTGATCTGGGCAAAATGCAGAACATACACTCTGTCCAGGTCAACTTTCTTGAAGTAACCGCCTCCTGGATATTCCGGCCTGTGAAAGTTGAGATCTCGGTTTCAGCAGATGGAGTGAATTTCAGGCAAGTACATGCTGTCGACATGATTATTCCGCAAAGCGATAACTCGGAAATCTTTACTATTGCCACCCCGGTGGATGGGAAATTCAGGTTCGTGAAAGTGATAGCTTATCCCTTACTATCAATCCCTTCGTGGCATGCAGGAGCCGGCAGCCCGTCCTGGATCTTTGCCGATGAGATAAAAATTGAATAATTCCCTATATTTATCATCTCTTATTCACGGATGAATCTGAAAAGCAGATACCTGTAAATCAAATCACTGATGGCACTTCCGATCTCACGGAACGAACTTATATTTCCCGGCCCTGATGAGGCTGACGAATCCGGTTTGCTTGCCATCGGGGGAGATTTGAGCATCGAAAGGCTGAAACTGGCCTATTCAAACGGTATCTTCCCCTGGTACGAAGAAGGCATGCCGATCCTGTGGTGGTCGCCTGATCCCCGGATGGTCCTTTTCCCGGAGAAAATGATCATCTCTCACAGCCTTAAACAAGTAGTGAAGAAGAACAACTTCAGGATCACTTTCGACCGGGAATTTGAGCAGGTTATTGAAGAATGTAGTGCAACGCCGCGAAAGGATCAGGAAGGTACCTGGATCACCCGCGAAATGAAACATGCCTATATCAGGCTTCACAAAGCCGGTTTTGCCCATTCGGTGGAAGCATGGAACGGCGGGACACTGGTCGGGGGATTATACGGAGTGGCAATAGGCAGGGCTTTTTTCGGAGAATCTATGTTCCACAAGGAAACCAATGCATCCAAGGTAGCCCTGGTACAACTCGTTGAAAAGTTTAAGCTCTGGGAGTTTGAGATCATTGATGCGCAGGTCTACACCAATCATCTTGAAAGTTTGGGAGGAGAACTGATCCCTCGCGGAGTTTACCTGAAATTCCTGGAGAAGGCATTGCTAAAACCCGGCAAAGAAGGATTGTGGGACAAGGAGAGTTAATTCAGGTGAATATTGGCTGACACTTTTTCTATATACAGATGATGGATGCCTTGCCCGGCAGGGATCACCGAAATATCATTCATATTGCATCTATCAGCCAGCGTTGGAAACAGACAGGAGAAACCGCGGAATAAAAGCAACAGTAATCAGAGATTATGGCAGAAAACAATCATAATGAATTCATGGCGGAAGCGATCCGGCTTGCGTGCGAGAACTTAAAGGACGGAAAAGGAG
>CAZJCG010000097.1:0-5560 GCA_964544545.1 uncultured Lentimicrobiaceae bacterium
ATGACCATGAGTGACTACGAATGACCGTGAATGACTATGGGTATAATCGGGTGATATTGTATTATCCCCAATACCCCGAATCATCAATTAACCGGGTCATTCCTCAGTTCCCTGAAGCGCTTTCGGGCTTCCACCACGTAAAGGCTTCCGGGGTAAGTGATCATCAGGTTTTCGTATAGCTGCATAGCCCGTGACTTATCGTTCAGCTGATTCTCATAAAGTCCGGCCAGGGTGAATGTGGCATCGTCGCCCAATAATCCGAAAGGATAATCTTTGATAATGGAAGCAAGATAGTCTGCAGCCTTATCCGGATGATTCTCTTTCAGACTGATCTCCGCCTTTTTAAAAAGGACGTCGTCAAGAATTGGATGCCCGGCATTGGCTGATTCAATTGTGTCAAGTACGGCCATTGCCTCATCCAGTTTGTTCCGGTAAACCAGCAGGTCGGCCCTGGCATACATCGAAAGGGCTGCCGTGCTGCTGTCTTCATCTATATTGTCGCTGATAAGCAACGACAATTCCATGGCATCGTTGGCGATCAGCTTGGAGGTGGCGGCCTTCAGTATGTCAAGCTGGGCCTTGGCCCAGTCGAATTCACCGATATAAAAGGATAATTTGGCATTCCTGAATTTCGCCTCATGCCCCAGCGGTTCATTCTTGAAAGATTTTTCAACCTGCGAGTAGAGGAGTGTAGCTTCCCATTGCTCGCCTGAGAACAGGTAAATATCAGCCAGTTCCAGTTTGCATTGCGCCTGAAGCCGGGCATTGGTGTTAGGGATAGCAATGGCCTGTTCGAGCAGTTCAATGGCCGGGTCGGTCTTGTCGAGGTAGAACGCCTGGATGTGCGCCAGGTTTTGAATGAGCGGCAACGTTGAAGAACTGATCCCGACTTCCGCTATCAGCTCTTTGTACTTCTTTTCCAGCATCTCAATGCTGGCCTTATCTGCCTGATACGATGAAGTCAGTTGCAGGAATTCGGTGTTCAGCAGTTCAATCCGGCTTTCAATCACCAGGTCGGGATCGGCATTTTTACGGATGATATATGAATAGGCATCTTTGGCTACCTCAAAGTCATCGTTGCTCACTGCCAGTGCGGCCAGGTCAAAAAGACGCCTTCCGTCTTCCGAATAGCGGCGGTCGAGGGCTTTTGCCTGGATCAGTGCCAGGCTGAAATCCTTTTGTTGAACAGAGTACCACAGGAGTAACTCTGCGTAGATGATCTCGTCGGGGTTTTGTTGTGTCCTTTTAAGCAGGGCAGTCCGGAGGACTTCGTTCTTGTCGCCTTCGGTATCATAACTGAGCCATGCCTGAAGCCTGTTTTCCACCAGGCTGATCTGGTTCGGCTGGGCTGAAAGCAACTTGAAGTACTCATCCAGCATGCCATCGGTATTGCCAAGGCTTTCGTGAAGGTACGACAGCTCCATCGAGAATAGTGAAGGATCTTTCAGTAATTCACGGCCCCGTTGGTAGGTCCGGACTGCATAATCGGTTTCCCTGCGGGTCTGGAAAGCATTCGCCAGGTTGTAGATCTGGGATTTGTCGGCCCTGAGATCCTTGATGCATTGTTCATATGCTTTTTTACCTTTCTGCGAATCCCCTCGCAGGATGGAGATATAGCCCAAATCTACATCGTATCTGGGATCAGCAGGATAGGCACGGGACTGCCGTTTGACGACCTTTTCGGCTTTATCGTAATCTTTCAGCTCCAGGATGGAGTTTACGTAATAGATGTAGTTTAACAGCGAAGGATTTCGTTCAAACAGATCCTCGAACAGGGCTTCAGCCTTGTCAAATTCCTTATTCTGATAGTACTGTACCCCCAGTTGCTCATCATTCTGCTGTGCATACAGCTTCCCTGCTGTCCCGAACATCAGCAGGGCTGCAATAAAGATCCATATGAGCGATATTGACTTCAGGGCCTTGGTTTTGCAGGGTTGGAGAAACCTTCATTTTTTAGCAGAAAGAAATGAAGGTCCAATTATCGGTACTTCTTTAGCCACGCTCAATTGTGATACGTCCTGCTTTCTCAGTCTGGTCAGGGATCGCTGATCCGGTAATGATATTCAGCAATGAACAGATATGAGCAAAGAACAGGTCAGTCAATCAACTCGAAACCGGTGTAGGGAACCAGGGCTTTGGGTATCCGGATCCCTTCCGCTGTCTGGTTATCTTCCAGAAGTGCGGCTACGATACGGGGTAACGCAAGAGCGCTGCCGTTTAGTGTGTGGGCCAGCCGGGTTTTACCGGTACTGTCCTTAAAACGCAGTTTCATGCGGTTGGCCTGGAAAGTCTCAAAGTTAGATACGGAGCTTACTTCCAGCCAGCGTTGCTGGGCGGCGGAGAACACCTCAAAGTCGTAAGTCCAGGCAGAGGTGAAACTCATGTCTCCACCGCAAAGCCGGATGATCCGGAAGGGTAATTCCAGCTTCCTTACAAGTCCTGCCACATGCTCACGCATTTCTTCCAGCGCATTGTATGAATCGTCGGGGTGACGAAGCTGCACGATCTCTACTTTGTCGAACTGGTGCAAACGGTTCAATCCGCGGACATCTTTGCCGTAAGAACCGGCCTCGCGACGGAAACAGGAAGAATAGGCCACGTTTTTAACCGGGAAATCCTCGGCTTTGAGGATCACATCGCGGTAAATGTTGGTCACGGGAACTTCGGCAGTTGGAATCAGGTAGAAGTTGTCCAGACCAACATAATACATCTGACTGTCTTTATCGGGAAGTTGTCCGGTACCATAACCGGAAGCTTCATTCACCATGAGAGGAGGCTGGATTTCAAGGTAGCCGGCTTTCAGGGCTTCATCGATGAAAAAGTTGATGAGAGCGCGCTGCAGCCTGGCGCCTTTGCCTTTGTATACCGGGAATCCTGCGCCGGTCAGTTTTACGCCCAGCTCAAAATCAATGATATCATATTTCTGGGCAAGTTCCCAATGCGGCAGGGCTCCTTCGGGCAACACCGGCATTTCAGCTTCCAGCAGAACAACCGGATTATCTTCGGCATGCCGTCCCGGAGGAGTAGTGGGATGCGGTAGATTGGGAAGGGTCACCAGGATATCATTCAGGCTTTTCTGGATTTCTTCCAGATGATCTCCCAGGTTCTTAGCCAGCACCTTGAGTTCGGCCGAACGGTTTTTCAGGACTGCGGCTTCCGCCTGTTTCCCTGATTTGAACAGATTTCCGACTTCACGTGCTATCGCATTGGATTCGGCCAGATTATCATCCAGCTGTTTCTGTGTCTCCCTCCGCTGAACATCCAGTTCGAGGATCTGTTTTACAGCCTCCGATGCATCAAAATGTTTAAGGGCAAGCCTGTCGATGACCTGTTGTGGGTTTTCGCGGATAACGTTCAGTTCGAGCATAATGATGGTGTTATGGGTGAGAGGAAGAAATTTTTTGGTTCATTAAGGCAGCTTTGCTTCTATTCAGCAGGATACCGGAACAGGGAGCAGGCTGGTATAGGATGCCGGATAATAATCCTGCAATCTGGTTCCATTTGCCCGCAAAAATAAAAATCTCCTGATTTCCCGATCAGGAGATTTTTGTATGTCGTTAACAACCATGGCAGCCTTAAGCTGCACATCGTTATTCGGCGCTGAGCGGGTGAACGGAAACGTATGATTTGTCGTTCTTGCGTTTCCTGAACTCAACAATACCGTCGCACAGGGCAAAAATCGTGTGGTCTTTACCCAACCCAACATTAAGTCCAACATTATGAACGGTTCCACGTTGCCTGAGGATGATGTTGCCGGCCTGGGCGAATTGTCCGCCGTAAATCTTCACGCCAAGTCGTTTGCTGTGGGATTCGCGACCGTTTTGTGAACTACCGACACCTTTTTTGTGAGCCATTTTATTCGGGTATTAATGTAATGAATTCTGATTATTGGTATTTTCCGGGAAATCCATCCAACAGGAAATCAGGCAGTAATAGCCTCAATTTTCAGCTGGGTCAGATCCTGACGATGACCGGTTTCCTTCTGATAGCCTTTGCGGCGTTTTTTCTTGAAGATCTTAACCTTCTGGCCACGGGCATGAGTCAAAATGGTAGCATTTACCGATGCCCCTGATACATGAGGTTCGCCAATGCTAACCTTGCCGTCATTGTCAACAAGGAGTACATCCTTAAACTCAACATTTGAGCCTTCTTCACCTTCCAGACGGTTTACAAAGATCTTCTGGTCTTTCTCAACCTTAAATTGCTGTCCGGCTATATCAACTATTGCGTACATTTTCAAACAATTATGGATTTCCTGATAAAATTGGAGTGCAAAAGTAGGTAAAAAAATTGAACTACTAATGGGTTGTGACTAAAATTTTTCAGAATATCATGGGAGGATACTGCTGACAAATGCGCTGGTATTGTTATCCAGGTAAATCATATCGGATGAATCAATTAAACCGTCGCCATTGATATCCTCCGGTAAATACCCCGTTGTGAATGCTGCCGACTCATTATCAACAGTGATCATATCACTCGAATCGACAAGACCATCCTGGTTCACATCTCCGGTAAAGATCACATACTTGCCATCAGGTTCAGGATGCAGGTTCCAACCATAAGCTTTCGACGGACCGTCAAAATTATAGTTGACAAGACCGGAAGCCAGGGAAACAGGAGTTGCCGTTGTTGTCTCAATGCTGTTCCTGTGCTTGATTGTGATGTAGTATGATCCTCCAAGTGCCAGCGGGAAAGAGACCGACGCCTGTCCTGAAGTGCTTAATTCGACACTGTCGGCTGTGTATTCTACCACTTCATAGTCGGAAGAATTGTGCAACTCAACGGTTATCAGATCGGCAATTCCCGGACCCCATTGCAGAGTAGCCCCATTGGATGCCTCCCTCATTTGCCCGTTGCCGGTGTAAAGACCTTCAAGGAATATCCTGAGGTTGAGATGCCGGTTGGTCATTTCAGTGATGCCCCCGTCCACATAGGTCACATTAACAGGATCCTGGGTGGTATTGGCCGCTGTAACCTGACAGTTTTGAACGATAAAATTCATAGGGGCGCTGCCTGAAACAAACTGCAATTGCAGGTCGAACAACTTGGTTCCGTCAGCAAGGGTTACTCCGCTCTCCGTGGGATTCAGCGTCCAGTTGATATGCAGCAAACCGCTTGTAAAATCGGAGGTAAAGGTCCCACTGGTTGTCAGTATCGGAAGTTGATCAAATAATCCCGTGAAGGATGAAATATTCTGATCAGCCTGGATTTCAAAACTAAATGATCCGATATTGGAAAACCCTTTTGTTGTTACAGGTACAAATGCTTCACTGCTCGGGAGCGACAGAATGCTGCCGATATAAGCAGTAGGAGCGTGAGTAATAGTTATACCGGCTGTGTCGGAACATCCGTTGGCGGCGGTTACCGTCACGATATAGATGCCGGAAGCGTCAAGACTGTTATTGGCTGTGTTTGGAGTGCTTCCTCCTGACCATGAATAGGTAACCCCGCCCGTTGCTGTAACGCTGATCAACGGATTCGCAACCGTCAGGACCGTCGTACCGGAATTGTTATTGATGCCTGCCACCGGGACTGTGATATCCTTCGTGATGGTAAT
>CAZJCG010000098.1:0-4226 GCA_964544545.1 uncultured Lentimicrobiaceae bacterium
TTACTCCCAGCCCCCAGCCCTATGCCCTCAGCTGCTTAAAGACAAAAGTAAAAAGATAAAAGATTAAAGAACTTGCTAGGAATGACCATGAATGACTATGAATTACCATGAATGACAACTTTCTCCCAGCCCCTAGCCCTATTCCCTCAGCTCTTCTGGTAAAAGGGCGTGAGAAGTATGTCGAAAGTAACCCTCCTTTTTCGACGGGGACCTGGCATCCCGCACTTCTCACATACCCTTTTATTTCTTGAAAAAGGGCGTGAGAAGCGTGTCGAAAGTAACCCTCCTTATTTCGACGGGGACCTGGCATCCCGTGCTTCTCACCATCCCTTTTTTTCACTCCACCAGAGTATGCGTGTAAACTACCGATACACTGCTGACAGTTGTTTCTCAATTTCCCTGTTACCTCAAGTCTGTCCGACGAAAAATCGCCCCAGGGAAAGTCAGTTTTCCTTCACTTCGAAGTAAACGGTATCGGTACTCATTCCGGTGAAGACTCCATAACCATTTTTGATAGCCGTCGCCGGATTGGTTATGTTATTTGAATTGGCGGTTATATGTTGGTAGAGATTTGCATAATCACTGTTTACCCTGAAAAGTACGATGCGGTAGTGACCGAAGAACCTGAAATTCTGCATTCCCAGCCGCGTTCCCGACGACTGGATCGGCGACATACTCTGAAACACAGGCAGGTCAAGGTCGGCCATGTTTTCATTGATGTAGTCGAGTGAGTCCTCAAGGTATTCCACATTCACATAGAAGTAAGCTGCATCTTCATTGTCCCAGGTCAGATCGATGTCTTCCATGGGTCCTCCAAAACCGGTGCTGCTGCTGGTAATTCGATCTGTGTAAACGTATGAATCGGAAATGCTCAGATTGACCGGTTTTTCCGGGATGGTTGTGCTGGAGGTGACGGAGTCGGAATAGTAGCAGAATCCCAGTTTGTAGGTATCTCCCGGTTTCACCCTTCCGGCGCCCAGGTTAAGCTGATAATGACCGGCCTCCGTTTCAGTCATTGGCTGACCATTGATCTCCAGCGATAATCCGCTTATATATTCGATCGCATCCAGGGTGTCGTCCGAGAAAGGCAGCACCTTCGATACGGTTACACTTATTATACTGTCGCCGGCATAAAGATAGGATTCCACAACTGCGATCTCATCTGCTTTCAGAGGCGTGAGAAGGTCTTTACTGCAACTGGTGAGCAGAAGCAGGCTCAGCAGGAAAAAGAGATGAATAGCTGTTTTCATCGGCTACCTGATTTGCAGGGTTACTGATACATTCGGAGTGAACCCGAGCAGATTGATATTGGTTTCGGTAAGTCCTGTTTCATCGACAGAGAACTCCTTATACCATACATTCTTACGGTTGTAAACATTGAAGAGCGAGAATCCGATGCTGCCTTTTCCGGTTTCACCCATCGTAAAATCGTATTTTGCCGAGAGGTCCAGTCTGTGGTAATCAGGAAGACGAGCCGCATTTTTTGTCCCCGGGATAATAGCGCTCTGCGTGGTGCCATCGGGCAGCGTCAGTAGGTATCCTCCGATCGGTTGCGTATATGGGGTGCCGGTGGAGTACACCCAGGTGCCGGAAAGCGTCCAGCGTTTTATCTTGTAGATGGTTACGATCTTAAACTCATTGGATACATCCTGTGAGGCATTGAAATAGCCATCACCATACACCGGGAAGTTATAGCGGGTTTCGGAAAGCGTGTAGCCAATCCATCCGCTCAGCTTACCGAACTTCTTTTGAAGCAGCAGGTCAAAACCCCGGGTATAGCCTGTCCCTTCGTAAAACAGGGAAGAATAGTCAACCGTTTCGCCAAAGTTATGGGTGAAGCGCAGGGTATACTCTGTGAGTCCCGCAAGCCTCTTGTAATAACCTTCGGCATCGATCAGATAGTCGCTGGTTTCGTAACTGGCGCCTGCAATGAAATGGATGGCGCTGCTCACCGGTATGTTGTCGCCATTTGAAAGGATCCATATTTCCCGGCTCCCCGACTGAATATCTTCCCGGATGATGCGATTGGCAAACTGGTAGAATAATCCTGAGGAAGCCTTGATCTTCAGTTTGGAGGTTGCCTTGATGGATGCCTGGAAGCGGGGTTCCACATAAGGCTTGCCGGAGGGGCTGAAATATGAGATCCTCACCCCCGGCAGCAGGGTGATCTTTTTATCGAAGGGGTTGAGCCTGTTCTGGGCATAGACAGCGATCAGGTCGCCATTGTCTTTTTTATTCAGGATATCCAGCGTGTCGTTCTGCTGGAAGTCGTAATTGATCCCGTAGTGGTTGTATTGCGCACCAAACTCTATCTGGTTCTGGTCGCTCCATTTCCATTCGTTATCCGTTTTGAAGGAGAAGTCCTTGAGCCGGTTATCTTCAATGGAGCCGTTGTTGAATTCGCTGCTGTTACCGTCTTCGTCAATGATGGTGCGTGCCTCGCTTCGGTCCTTCGAATTGGTATAGTCGGAATAGGAGAGCAGGTTATTGGTATAGAGCTTTTCGTTCCATTTTCTTGACCATTTCAGGCTGGTTCCCCAGTTGCCCCATTTGGTCAGGTCGGTGATGCCGCCGTCGACACTGAATCCCCCGTGAGAGCGGTTCATGTCGCGGGAATTGTCGAAGTAGTCCTGTCCGCTGAAGTAACTGTAAGAAAATATATCCTTTGCTGTAAGCTTGTATGTGACTTTTGCATTAAGATCGTAGAAATAGGAAGTAGGTTCCTGCTCTTCGATCATGCGTGCCATACCACCTGGCATCTCGCCTCCGAACTGAGGTTGCCCGGTCCGGTTATCACGGTTAAAGGAGCTGAACATCTTCTCGTACAGAAAGGTTTTGTATGAACGCCTTGCTGCCAGGAATATGGAGCCTTTCCCTTTGAGCGGTATTTCGGTGTAAGCGTTGATACCGATAAAGCCGGCATCCACCCCTGCATTGAATTTCTGGTCGTTGCCCGTTTTGCCTATGATCTCCATGACGCTTGACAAGCGTCCGCCATACCGGGCTTCGAATCCGCCTTTATAAAGCTGCACTTCCTTGATAGCGTTTGGGTTGAAGGCGCTGAACATGCCGAAAAGATGTTCCTGATGATACACAGTGAAGCCGTCGTACAGGATGAGGTTCTGGTCGGGGGTGCCGCCACGGACATAGAGCCCGGCGGAAGAGCCGCTGCTTCCACCTATGCCCGGCATCAACTGGAAGGTTCGGAAGATATCTTTTTCACCCAGGCTGGGCAGCTCAGCCAGCTTGGCGGGTGCCATTTTGATCAGGTTGCCTCCTTCGGAAGCCTTCAGCAGGTCCTCCCGTTGTCCTTTCACCTCGACGGTTTTCAGCTGTGTGGTTAGCGGGTCCATCAGGATGGTGATATTTTGCACATCCGCATGCGGGCTTAGATAGAAAAGCTGTTTGTAATATCCGAGGTAATAGACAAGCAGGGCGGAGGTGTCGCTAGGGATGTTCGGCAGGGTGAAATATCCGTCCACATTGGTGGAACTGCCTCTGGAGGTTCCCCGGATGAGCACTGAGGCGAACGGCAGCGGCTCACCGCTCAGTTTATCTTTGACGATGCCGGTAGCTGTAAAGTTGAACTTCTCAGGCTTCCCACGGTATTTCTGGTTGGCAGCCGAAAGCTTGCTGGCGTTGAGGATCGACCGGGGGATAACCTGGACATGGTTTTTATCATCGATGAAAAAGCCAACCTCCGGATTATTGCGGAATATGATTTCGAGGGCTGTGGGGACGGGCGTATCGGTGAACAGATAGTCAAGTGTATAGCCTTTTACCATGGCCGAATCAAAGGCGATATCGACCTTGTATTTGTATTTCAGGTCACACATGATCTTCACCACCGGAGTACTCCAGTAATATTCCGAGATTTTAATATCAGTGAGCTGTTGCGCAGATGTGCTGTATTGCCCGGCGATAACGAATATTACCAGTATTGGCAGAATTCGGACGGTCCTGATGCCGGGAGTAATGTTCATTGTGCAGGAGCATTGTTTTAAGCGGCTGCAAAAATGAAAGTAGAATACCGGCCAGGAAAATGAAATATACGATCAGGAAAAAAATCCTGATAAAATGGCCGATTTTATCTATCGGGTGATTTCATCTGTCTGCGGTAAGCTACACACAGTATCATACCCATTAACCTGATTACTGACACCTCACCCTGCCCTCTCCTATATTTGTGCCATTTGGCAACAGAAGGTAAGATGCGAGAAAAAGTT
>CAZJCG010000099.1:0-2040 GCA_964544545.1 uncultured Lentimicrobiaceae bacterium
TCTACCGCGGTCGCCGCAGCCGCCGAAACCCAGAAGAGCGAACAGCTCTGGCAGAAAGGTGAAATTAAGCAATACTATTCCAGGCTCACAGAAATACTACGCCGTTATCTTGAGAACCGGTACCAGGTTTACTCAATGGAAATGACCACTGCCGAAACACTGGATGTATTGGTAAAAAGTGGCTTCCGAAAGGATGAACAGTATATAAAGCTTAAATCGGTTCTGACAGGTGCCGACCTGGTCAAATTTGCAAAATACAAACCGGAACCGACTGAAAATGACCAGTACTATACCGACGCCTGGAATTTTGTGGATTCAACCAGGATCAGGGAACAACTTGCTCAGGATAGCCCTGCAGGAGGAAAGGAGGAAAAAGTATGACAGCAATCTCGTTTGCAAATCCTGCCTGGCTATGGTTGCTGCTGGTCGTACCTGCACTGATCGCATTTTACATTTTCAGGCAGCAAAAGACTTTTGCGTCTCTTCAGATGCCGGGGCTCAGTCCTTTTGAAAAAAGCGGTCACTCATACAGCACCTGGCTCCGACACATTTTGTTCGCGTTACGGACGATTGCGATCACCCTTCTTGTCATAGTTCTGGCCCGACCCCAGACTACCGACAAATTCCAGAACACCAGTACCGAAGGAATAGATATCATGCTCACGCTGGATATTTCGGGAAGCATGCTGGCACGCGATTTTAAGCCGGACAGGCTGGAAGCCTCAAAAAACGTTGCCACTGAATTCATTTCCGGAAGGCCATACGACCGCATGGGCCTGGTTGTGTTCAGCGGAGAAAGCTTTACCCAATGCCCCCTTACAACTGATCATGCAGTGTTGATAAATCTTATGCGCGAAATACAGAGCGGAATGATCGAGGACGGAACCGCGATAGGCAACGGCCTTGCCACTTCCATCAGCAGGATCAAGGATTCGGAAGCTAAGAGCAAAGTGATTATTTTACTGACCGACGGTGTCAATAACAGGGGAGATATTGCTCCTTCAACAGCTGCCGATATTGCAAAAACCTATGGCATCAGAGTTTATACTATTGGTGTCGGTACAATGGGAACTGCACCTTATCCTGTACAGACACCATATGGAATTCAGTACCAGAATATGCCTGTGGAAATTGATGAACCGGTGCTGAAGGAAATCGCATCCAAGACTGGAGGAAGATATTTCAGGGCAACTGATAACAACAAGTTACTCGAGGTTTATTCTGAAATCGACAAGCTGGAAAAGTCGAAGATCGACGTGCGCCAGTTCATCAGGAAAGAAGAAAAGTTCTTTATGCCGGCAATGATGATATTCATCCTGCTGGTTTTAGAGATACTGGTAAGGACAACTGTGTACAGGAACATTACTTAAAATTAAAGGCAATGCAATTGTTCAGATTTGCAAACCCTGATCTGCTTTACCTCCTGCTGATATTGCCGGTGCTGGCTGCCATTTTCATTCTGAATGAAGCCAGGAAACGGAAAGCTGTCAGGAAGATCGGCGATGAAGCTCTTGTAAAGAAATTACTGCCTGAACTTTCCATGATACGCCCTGTACTTAAATTCATACTTCAGCTTACTGCCCTGGCAGCGTTGATAATCCTCCTTGCACGACCACAGTTCGGCTCAAAGCTTGAAGAGGTAAGAAAGGAAGGCGTTGAAGTGATCATAGCACTTGATGTGAGCAATTCAATGCTTGCGCAGGATATCCAGCCCGACAGGCTTACGCGTGCGAAACAGGCCCTGACAAAGCTTATAGATAATCTCGAGAATGATAAAATAGGACTCGTGGTATTTGCCGGCGATGCCTATACACAGATCCCGATAACTACGGATTACATCTCGGCAAAGATGTTCCTTTCTTCAATAGGACCTGAGATGGTGCCAAAACAGGGCACAGCAATAGGATCCGCCATAAACCTTGGTATGAGATCATTTTCTCCCGGAGAGGGAAAAAGTAAAGCTATGATTATAATTACCGACGGAGAGAACCATGATGATGATCCGGTAGCAGCAGCAGAAGAAGCGGCTAAGGCCGGGAT